>DAIOSV010000027.1:0-29491 GCA_036752345.1 Bacteroidales bacterium
AGGTGCTATTCTCATTATGTTGCAAGTATAATACCGTACCTGCATAGGTTGATGATGCTTTGGTCGCGAAAGCATCATTGCCCGTTGGCTTATAGCAAAGGCTCATAACAGCAGACTTCTTGATACCCGTTAAAAATAAATTTTTTCCTCCGGTTGTAACTTTTCCAAGGGTGAGAATGCCATCTACATGCATTTCTACATTCCCGTTTATCCCACTAATATCAAGTGAATCTAATCGTGTTTTTTCGTTAATGTTTATTTGGGTCACATTGTTTTTGAGTAGTAATTCTTCTACCTCAAATTTTGAATAGCCACAATTCTCGCCAATGTTAACCGTTGTTGAAGGAGCACCTCCTGCAATGTCTATAGTGAAATTCTTAGCAATGTAAATACCTTTGTACGTCAACCCTGCACCACCTTTGAATGTTATGTTTTGTGCTTGTGTTTTAGAACCACATGAAGAGGTGTATGTTGTTTTGCTATCGATGGTTGCCGTAAAATTTCCTTTACAGGTTATTGCTCCATTATTTTCAAAATAAAAGTCTCTTTTGTCGGATCAGGATTTGTTAAAGTACAGTTTTTACATTCAATTTTTCCGTAGTTTAATATTGATATTGTTCCTTGATCTCCATTGCTATTTGTGCTTATTGAAAAATCTGATATGACATTCGCCTCATTAAATATGAGAGTACCATTATTTTGCAATGTGGAATTTTTTGAAAATACAATTTTCCCAACAATCAATGTGTCATTTGGGGAAATTGGATATACTTCACCATTACTTAGAGTAAGAGTAGTCATCTTTTGGATTGTAGCATATACAGTAGGTCTAAATAAAAATATAACAAGTAGGACTGTTATTACAGTGCAGATTCTCTTGCTTTGTGAGGAGGAGCTATATCTCTTCTTCATACTTGTATATTTTTGTTAACCCAGTCTGCGGTAGTTTCAAACGGATTAATGCATTACTTTATATATAACACATTTACTATTTTGATAGTATACAAATGTATGAATTTTTTTTGATTTTACAAAAGCAAAAAAATATTTTTTGCGGCATAACTATTTGATAGTTATGTTTTTATGCGAAGGCTTGTCCAGCCTTTTAGGACAGCCAAAATGACGATTTTATAAACAAAAAAGCCTCCTTGATGGGGAGGCTTTTTTGTGGATATATGTCAATTGACTAATATTTATAAATATCAGATTTGTATGGACCTTCAACGGGAATGCCAAGATATTTTGCTTGTTTCTCGGTGAGTTTGGTAAGTTTTACGCCAAGTTTGTCAAGATGTAGGCGCGCAACTTTTTCGTCAAGTCTCTTAGGCAATGTGTACACGTTTATACCATAGTTTTTGTGGTTGGTGTACAACTCAATTTGTGCCAATGTTTGGTTGGTAAATGATGCCGACATTACGAAACTTGGGTGTCCCGTAGCACAACCAAGGTTCAACAAACGACCTTCGGCCAAAATCAACACGCTGTGGCCGTCGGGGAACGTCCATTTGTCGTATTGCGGCTTGATGTTGGTTTTCTTAATGCCAGGAATTTTTGCCAATTCTGCCATTTGAATTTCGTTGTCGAAGTGACCAATGTTACCAACAATTGCCATGTTTTTCATTTTCTTCATGTGCTCTGCAGTAATAATGTCGCAGTCCCCGGTGGTGGTAACGTAAATGTCGCCGTATGATAATGTGTCTTCAACGGTTAAAACTTGGTAGCCTTCCATTGATGCTTGTAGTGCGCAAATCGGGTCAATTTCGGTAATGATGACGCGTGCGCCTTGTCCGCGAAGTGATTGAGCGCAACCTTTACCTACATCGCCGTAGCCACACACAACGGCAACTTTTCCGGCAAGCATTACATCAGAAGCACGCATAATTCCATCAGTCAATGAGTGACGACAGCCATAGAGGTTATCAAATTTCGATTTTGTAACCGAATCATTTACGTTGATAGCAGGGAATGGCAAAATGCCTTGCTCTGCCATTTGGTACAAACGGTGAACGCCAGTGGTTGTTTCTTCTGAAACGCCAAGTATGTGTTTCTTTTTATTTGTCCAAAATTGTTTGTCTTGCGCCATTGTTTTGCGACACAATTCCAAGAATACGCCCCATTCTTCAGAGTCAGTTTCCGGATTGTGAGCAGGAACTTTTCCAGCAGCTTCAAATTCTGAACCGCGAACAATAAGCATCGTAGCATCGCCACCATCGTCAAGAATCATGGTAGGTCCTGTTCCATCCGGCCAAGTAAGAGCTTTTGCCGTGCAGTCCCAGTATTCTTCCAAATTTTCGCCTTTCCATGCAAAAACCGGAACGCCTTGCGGATTTTCTTTTGTCCCTTTTTTGCCTACAACAACCGCTGCTGCAGCATGGTCTTGTGTAGAGAATATGTTGCATGATGCCCAACGTACTTCTGCTCCCAATTCAACCAACGTTTCAATCAAGATGGCTGTTTGAACGGTCATGTGGAGTGAACCGCTGATTTTTGCACCTGCTAATGGCTTTTGGCCTTTGTATTCGGCACGAAGCGCCATTAAGCCGGGCATTTCTATTTCTGCCAAGTCTAATTCTTTTCGTCCCCAGTCTGCTAATTGTATGTCTGCTATTTTATAATCCATGTTGTTAGTTAAAATAAATTATCGTTTAATGCGATTAACGCTTTCTCTTTGTTTTTGGTGTCAATGAGCACCGAAATATTGTGGTCGCTGCCGCCATAGCAAATCATGCGAACCGATATTTCTTTCAATGCTTTGAGCACTTCTACTGCATGTCCTTGTTCTTCGGCAATCATATTACCTACAATGCAAATGATAGTTTGATCTTTGTCAATTTCAACCGTACCAAGAGCTTTGAGCTCGTCAACAATTTGTGCAAGATAATCAGTCTTGTCAATGGTAAGTGAAAGTGCTACTTCCGATGTTGTAATAAGGTCGATAGGCGTTTTGTATTTTTCAAAAATCTCAAATACGCGACGTAAAAATCCGTATGCGAGCAACATTCGTCCCGATTTGATTTTGATGGCAGTCAATCCGTCTTTTGCAGCAATAGCTTTGATGCCGGTGTTTGTTGCTTTGTTAGAAATAACTGTTCCTTTTGCATTAGGTTCCATCGTGTTTTTTAGCAAAACAGGAATGTTTTTAACTTTTGCAGGCAACACGGTAGATGGGTGAAGAATTTTTGCTCCGAAATACGCAAGTTCTGCTGCTTCGTCAAACGACATTTCAGCAATTGGGTGGGTATTTTTTACAATGCGCGGATCGTTGTTGTGAATTCCGTCAATGTCGGTCCAAATTTCAACCACGTCAGCGTTGATAGCTGCACCAATAAGTGATGCGGAATAATCGCTACCGCCACGTTTTAGGTTGTCAACCTCGTCTTTGTCGTTGCGACAAATGAATCCTTGTGTGATGAATAATTTTTCGTCAGGATATTGTTTTAAAACTTTTGCAAGTTTTTCTTCAATTTTAGGCATAACCGGTTCGCCATCGGCGTCAACGTACATAAACTCTAATGAATCGAGCAACGTAGATTGAATCTTGTTTTCTTCGTGATAGAGTTGTACCAAATTTGTTGACATAATTTCGCCACGAGCAAGAATTATTTTCTCTACTTGAATAGAAAATGGTTTGTTTGCATACGACCGAATTACATTGCACTCGCAAGCTATGATAGATGAAGCTTTGTTACGATATGTTTGCGTTGTGAGCAATCCTTCTATAACTTCGGCGTATTTTTTCTCTAAAGCGCCGATGAGGTTTGATGCAGCATCGGTATTGCCTTTTTTGTAATAATCGGCTATTTCTACAAGATTGTTAGTTGTGCCTGACATAGCAGAAAGGACAACAATTTTTTTGTCTCCGTCGGTAATTAGCTTGGAAACGTTTCTCATCCGTTCTGGCGAACCAACTGAGGTTCCACCAAATTTTAATACTTTCATAGTCATTATTTTTTGCGTTGCAAATATAGAGAATTGACACAAATGCTTACTGATTTTTTACATGAAATTCAGGTTGATTTTTATCGAGGGAAAATAGTGAGTCTATAAGATTTTAAACCAATTTTAAAATATGGTTTCAGAAATAGGTGAAGTGAATCATCTTTGTGAGAAGAGAGGAAACTTAAAAAAAATACTACTTTTGTGGACAAAAGAAATAGAAAGTCATGTTATTCAATTCCTTTGAATTCTTGCTATTTTTCCCAATAGTAACCATTTTATTTTATCTAATACCGCATACATATCGTTGGACGATGCTTTTAGCGGCCAGTTGTGTGTTTTACATGTGGTTTATTCCCAAATATATTTTAATTCTATTGATAACAATTGCAATAGACTATGTGGCAGGAATTTTAATTGAGAAACGATTGGAAAGAGGAGAAAATGCGCGTTTGTATCTGATAGTTAGTATTTTATCAACGTGTTCCGTTTTGTTTGTATTCAAATATCTGAATTTTTGTAGTGAAAATCTCGTTGAACTTGCACGTTATTTTGGGTTAAGTCACCCGACAAAAGTATTACACATAATTCTTCCTATTGGACTTTCGTTTCATACATTCCAAAGTTTAAGTTATGTTATAGAAGTATATAACAGGCGTCAAAAAGCGGAATATCATTTTGGATACTATTCTTTGTATGTAATGTTTTTCCCACAATTAGTGACGGGTCCAATAGAACGGCCGCAAAATTTGTTGCGTCAGCTGCATGAAGAGAAACAGTTACGTTACGAAAATGTAGCTAACGGCTTGCGTTTGATATTGTTTGGATTGTTTCTTAAAATGGTAGTTGCAGACAATTTAGGGACGTATGTCGATAAAATATATGCAGCACCACAAGATTACAGTTCTTTGGACATTTTATTAGGAATGGTGAGTTATTCATTTCAAATCTATGGTGATTTCTTTGGCTATTCAACCATTGCTTTGGGATGTGCTTTATTAATGGGCTTTACATTGATTGATAATTTTAAGACACCATATTTGTCAGAAAGTATTCAGGAATTTTGGCGTCGTTGGCATATTTCTTTGTCGTCATGGTTCCGAGATTATGTGTACATTCCTCTTGGTGGCAATCGGGTTACTATTCCACGGTGGATGCTCAACACACTTATTGTATTTACTGTTTGTGGTATTTGGCATGGCGCAAATTGGACTTTTATGATTTGGGGCTTTTTGTATGGCGTTATACTGGTAATTGAAAAATACATTCGAAAACTTGATCGTTCGCAAAATATAGAAAACCAAAGCTTGAGGCAGGTTGCAAAGGGTGTTAAAATATTAATTACATTTTCCATAGTGACACTGCTATGGAGTATTTTTAGAGCTCCAACTTTTGAGAATTTGCATCAGGTATTTTCTGCCTTATTCCATAATGGTGGAATGCCAAATAATTTGCATATTGACATAATTACGTACCTTGTATTATTGCTTTTCATTGTTTTGGATATTGCAATACGTAAAACTCGATTTGATCAATGGTGCGGAAATCAAAACATGGTGGTTAGATGGCTTTGCTATTCCGTATTGCTGTTCGCCATTTTTGCATATTCAAGTGTCATACAATATCCGTTTATTTATTTCCAATTCTAATGAAAGAAGAAACCAAACATAGTATATATAAACTTGGATTAAAGTTTGTGTTGTTAGTAGTCGTTCTTGTGGCTCTAAACTTCTTGTATTCAAAGACTTTGTATTTGAAAGACTTAGAAGAAAATTGTACGTTAATGCCATTGTCGGAATTGGCGGCAAAAGAAAAAGCAGATATCGTTTACATTGGAGAATCTTCAGACATAACGTATTCAAAGAATGACAAAGATAACAGTAGAATTAGTGGATTTTTAGGAAAAAATTTTCCTCAATATGTTACAAGCAGTTTGTCAAAAAGTGCTTGCCATGCCGGAGTTTATTATGATGTTCTCCGAAATATACCTGATTCAAGTCAAGTAAAAATTGCGGTAGTAACGGTAAATATGCGTTCTTTTAGTAGTGAATGGATATATTCGGAATTGGAGACGGCATTGCAAAAGGAACAAATTTTCATGAAAAAAGTGCCTCCACTTATTAAACGAGGATTGATTGCGTTTAAGGCCTATAATCATTGGAGTGAGCGTGAGCGAATGGAATTGGTTGTAAATGGATTTAAGAAGCAAACATTTTCTTTACCATACGAATTCCCTTTCCGAAATGCATATGATTGGGATCTAAATATGTCGAGCAAAACATCAATGCCTCAAGATTCAATCACTATTGCTTGTCATTACATTAAAAATTTTGCGTATCAGCTCAATGCAGATAATCCTCGCGTAAAAGATCTTGACAAGATTGTGAAATTATGTAAGCAGCGCAATTGGAAATTGGTGTTCAATATTCTTCCTGACAACGTTGAACAAATACAGCGACTGGTAGGGAATGATTTGGTAACGTTAATGAATCAAAATGCACAATATATAATCAATCGCTATGCTCCGCTTGGGGTAATTGTCGTGAATAATCAAACAGTTTTGTCTGATGCCGAATTTATAGAAAGAAAATTTCCTTCGGAACATTATATACAATCAGGTCGTGAGCGTGTTGCAAAAAATATAGCAACAGCTATACAAGCGAATTAGTATTATAACGTGATTTTTTTCAGGCCAAAGTTTGTTGAATATTTATGGTCATGATTTTTCGCGAACACAATATGAATTTTGAGAGAAGAGTAGGAGGATTAAAGAATTGATGTTTTTACTAAACGGGCAAAAAATAAGTATAATTGCAAAGTCGTTTTAATGTTCGGCATTGTGAAAAATTGGGTGATGAATAAAGAACAGATAACAAAAATTTTTACAAGAGAGAAAATTTCGAATTCTGTAAACCGTAGTGTCTCTTTTTTCTTACTACTCTTATCAGTAATGTTTGTTGTCAGGGTCTTGTTTGGCATAGAATTGCTGATTCGTACCGATGTTGAGTGGTCCGATTTTTTTATAATACTTTCCGGATTCATATATGATGTGTTGCTCGCTGCTAATGTGCTTGCAATTCTCTGTATTCCGTTGCTCTGTTTGTATTACTTTTTCCCGAAAATTACTACAGCATTGTGGTATATAGCCATTGTGCTATACGCTTTGGTAACAGCTTTGCTTGCCGAATATTTTTGCAATACGTCATCGCCATTAGACCACGTGGTATTAGCTTATACGCCGTTAGAGTTGAAGGAAACGGTTCTGGCATCGGTAACCTTTTCGTTTGTTCAGGTCGTGTTCCCGGTATTGGCACTGATAGGGTCAATTTTAATGATTATATTCATTAAACCGAAACTGAGAGTGAGATTCTCTTTGGCGTGTATTGTGGCCGCTATTGTAGTTTCATGCGGAGTGAATTATAAATCGTTGGTGAGAAATGAAATGTTTTATGACTCGCACAAAAATTTCTTAACTGCGACCAATCAACTCTCGTATTCTCTTATAACAATATCGGATTACCTGAATGAGGAGCAAACTCCGTTTACCGCTGAGGCTATATCGAATGTGGCAAAACAATATCATTCCCTTTATCCTAATAGAACCTATGTAAACAATGAATATCCGTTTTGGCGTAAGGCAGACGACGTTGATGTATTGGGTGGTTTTTTCAATAAAACTGCTGATGGAAAATCGCCGAACATTGTGTTTATTATAGTAGAAAGTCTAGGTCGTAGGCTTACCGGTGTTGACAACCCCAAGTATTCTTTTACGCCGTTTTTGGATAGTTTAGCTCAGCAGAGTTTATATTGGGAAAATTGTTTGGCAACGGCGCAACGCACGTTTGGTGTGCTTCCGGCAGTTTTTGCATCAGTTCCTCACGGTAAATATGGTTTTGCCGATTATCGTAATCCTATGGCAGACCATAATTCGCTATTGAAAGATTTGGCGCAAAATGGTTATGATATTTCGTTTTTCTATGGTGGTAATGCTTCCTTTACATCACAAAATTTGTTTATGAAAACGAACAACGTTTCATATATTTCAAATGACGTATTTACAGAGAACTATACGCAACGAAAGAAGCAAAAAAAATATTCATGGGGTGTAGATGACGCCGACCTTTTCGCTTTTGCTGAAAAACGAAAACAAGAGCAAACAAAATCGCCGTATGCTGATGTGTATCTTACACTTACATCTCATGAGCCATTCAATTTTCCAAGTATAGAAACATACGAGCAGCGAATTTTGAAAACATACGCATTTGATGACTCCAAGGAAAGCAGAAACATTCAAAAGAATCTCAGTAAATTTGCATGTTTCCTCTATACCGATGACTGCCTGCGCCAATTTTTTGACTATTATAAGACACGTAAAGATTTTGCAAATACCATTTTCGTTATCACCGGCGATCATCGGATGTCTCCCCTTGATAATGATGCCAATCCACTCTTTAAATACAGCATACCATTGATTATTTACTCTCCTTTGTTGAAGTCTACAAAAACTATGCAGGGAGTCGTTTCTCAATATGACATAACGCCATCAATTGAAGCTTTTCTTCGCCAAAATTATGCATTCAAAACCGATACGTATTGCCATTGGATAGGAAATTCTTTCGATACATCTACAAATTTCCGATGCAATAAGAAACAAGCTTTTATGCTCAATAATCGGAGCGTGGTCACATACTTGTCTGATACTATGTTGTTCGATTGCGGACGGTTGTATGTAGTAAAAGATGGTTTAGTTGCAAAACGAGTACGAAATGATGTGTTACGAGATAGTCTAAAACGACAACTTTCTCAATATCAATTTCTTAGCGAATATGCGGTAAATAGCAATTACTTGAAACCTGAGGATAGTTTGGGAATGGTGCCGCTTCACACTATATACAAAGATTTGAGACAAAAAGATTCAAAAGCAAAACAAGTAGAGTGTCAAAATACAGGGATTCGTATAGATTCTACCAGGAATTTTATAGTTCTTGCTTCCGTTGATTTGCCGAAAAATTGCAAAGGAATCGTTTGTGATATGAGTTTTGAAGTAAAAAGTCTCAATACGTCAAAAAAATTGCCACACGTAGTGTTTGGAACGAGGAATAGCAAAAAATATAGCATGCAACGTCCAATGAAAGATAATTCTGGGAAATCTCTAAACACGGGGAAAAGTGAAGTTTTTCGTTGTCGAATGTCTGTCCCTTTTGACTCCGAAATCAACGAAGCCGAGTCTTTTGATGTGTATTTGTGGAATTACGACAAGACCACTCTTTTGATAGATAAGGTAAATTTTACCGTTTTTGAAAAGAAATAGCTACTGATTCCTTTTCATCTTTAATGCAATATTGGAAACGGTTTCTTTGAAATCATTTTTGAATACAAATCGTACCAATATAAAATTGATTGGGAATACCACGATAAATACAAAAATTGGAGCAATAGTTTCGGAGCAACCTAAATGTAAAAACAGATTTAGGAAAATGATATGCATGCAGTAATTTACAATATGAGCAATTCCAAATCCAACACCTTTTTTTACGCTAACCGAAGTTTTGAAAGTGAAGTGTGAGTTGAGGTAAAAATTCGCAAAAAAACTAACAATATACCCAATGGTGTATGCAACGTTTGTGTACAGTATGAGGTTGAGACCATAGTATATACCATAGTGAATAGCAGTAGCAATAACACCAATGATGCCCCACCGCAGTAATTCCTGCACCGATTGTTTATGCAATAATTCTCTAATTTTCATTTACTCGAATTTTATGGCAAAAATATAGTTTTTTGAATGTAATAAAAATAAAGTAAGTTTGCCGGGAAAAAACGGAAGATATGAATGAAAAGAAACGAATCGAATTCATTGACCTAGCAAAGGGGGTTTGTATTATTTTAGTTGTTCTATTGCACATGGATTTGCCTATTGATAACGCAGTTCCATTACTGAGAAGCATTCGTATGCCGTTGTACTTCATTCTTTCGGGATTGTTCTTCAAGACGTATGGCGGTTTTAAGAATTTGTTTCTAAAAAAAGTCAATAAAATATTTATTCCATTCCTCTTTTTTTATCTCCTGAGTTATTTGATTTTTTATCTCATGCTTCATTTTGCACCGCAGTTCTCTCATTCTGGCGCACGAGGCATTTTAGATATATTTACGCAGCGGTGGACATTTAATAACCCAATTTGGTTTTTACTATGTTTGTTTTGGTGTAACTTAATTTTTTGTTTTATTGCTGTAACGCTCAAAGAAGAATGGAAACGTGCCATTGCGGTTTGTTGCGTCGGTGCAATTGGGGTTTTATTAGATGTAGTAGATATAAAAATATATGCCTGTGTAGATAATGCTTTTTCGGCATTGCCATTTTTCTATTTTGGATATCTACTCAAAAAAACCGATTTGTTGTATCCCAACAAATATGATAAATTCAATATTTTCATTTCGGTAGGATTATATGTTCTTGCTACCATTACACTTCATTGGAAACATTCAAATATTAATTTTGAAATGAATGAAATCTATGGCAACGTGCTATTGGCATATCTTATAAGCGTTGTGTCGGTTATGGCAGTGTTGTTTTTCTGTAAAGTATTCAAGCATATTCCTGTTATTTCTTATTTTGGTCGATATTCCATCATAGTACTTTGCACACATGAATTGGTACGGAAATTTACGAAGCCACTCCTTATGAAATTTGGAGTTGACAATCCATATATATTGGCTCTCGTGGTGTTAACCATATGTTTTGGCTTAATACCATTGTGTGTGAATTTTTTACCACATGTTACAGCGCAGAAAGATGTGATTAAAATTGAAACAAAGTAAGGTAGTTCTTATGAATTTGCCGTATTTTTGTTTCTTAAGTTAAAGTAACATTAATGAATACTATAAAAACAACAGAATGTTCTATCGTTGCCTCGGTATTTAACGAGCATGAAGGCATAGAAGCTTTTTACAAAGAGCTTTCTGCCACAATGGAAACATTGCAGATTTCATACGAAATACTATTTGTGAATGATGGAAGCCGAGACAATTCGTTGGAACTTTTAAAGGCGATTGCAGAAAATGATGCTCATGTGAAAGTAATTGATTTTTCACGCAATTACGGACATGAAGCTGCAATGATAGCAGGAATAGATCACTCAGCTGGAAATTTTGTAATATGCATGGATAGTGATTTGCAGCATCCGCCAGTATCTATTTCTCAAATAAAAGAAAAAATGGATGAGGGATATGACGTTGTAACTATGGTTCGAAAAAAACGAGAAGATGCAAGTGCTTTCCAAGAATTCCGTTCCCGAACATTTTATAAAATATTGAACAAAATGTCCGACGTTACTTTAGATGAAAACGCATCGGATTTTTTTGCCATTTCAAAGAAAGTTGTAGCTATTTTACAAACCGACTATCGTGAGAGAACTCGTTTTTTGAGAGGCATTATACAAACAGTCGGTTTTAAGAAAACCTCAATAGAATATGTAGCGCAAAAAAGGTTTGCAGGCAAAAGCAATTATTCGTTTTTTAAATTACTAAAACTTTCTCTTGCTGCTATTTCATCGTTTTCAAAACTCCCTTTACAGATAGGCGTTGTCACCGGTCTCTTTTTTATGTTTGCCAGTGTGATTTTGCTTATTTATTCACTTATAATGTGGATACTGAATACTCCAATTTCAGGCTACACAACGCTTGTAGTTGCATTGTGTGCATTTGCAGGAATTCAATTATTTGTTATGGGTATTATTGGCATATATATAAGTTATATTTTTGATGAGATAAAAGGCCGTCCTATATATCTTGTAAATACGGTGATTAGCAAATCTACTGAGAATGAAGAAAAATAATATAGTAGGGATATTGAGTGCTCTCATTATAGGGAGCATTACGTTTTTGTTAGTTTTTGGCGTAGAACCAGTATCTCATATCAATAGTAATTTCACATCGGCTGGTAGCGACGCATTAAAAGACATTTACAACACCTATTACAGTGTTGAATATGATACTGCATATTTGCAAAACAATTCCATGAATTATCCCTATGGAGACCATTATACATATACGGGAAATCAAATATTCGTTTCGTGGCCTGTAAAGTGTATGAAGGAGGCTGGAATTGCCAATCTATCAAATTATATTACCGGATTGGTAAACTTCTTTGTGTATCTGTCTGTTATACTGTGTGTTCTGTTTTTGTTTTTGTTGTTCCGAGAATTGAATCTATCAATGTTGGTGTCAATCTTTGGCGCTATAGCAATTACGTTCCTTTCTCCGCAAATTGATAGAATTTCGGCTCATTTAACCTTGGCATATGAGTGTTTGATTCCACTCGTTTTATTACTTTTTTTAAAGTTTTCAAAGCAACCGAAATATCGGTATAGTATTTTGTTGGGAATTACATTCTTTGTGAGTGGCATAGTGCATCCATATTTTTTGGTGTTTTATGCTGTTGTGTTTGGTATGTTTTGGTTGGTCAAAATCATTACACGTGATGGCTTTTGTGACACAAAACGACTTGTGTTTTCAATGTTGATTCAATTTGTGCTGCCAATAGTTTGTTTCTTCTTACTTACCAAACTTGGTGATCCGGCACTCGACCGCACAAGCATTCCATGGGGATTCAAAGTGGCGCGAGCTCGTATAGAAGGATTGCTGCTTCCGGTTGGTCGGCTATATTATCCTGATTTTCTCCCTTCAATTCGTTGGGAAGCATATTCATACATTGGCTTGGTTGCCGATATCTGTTTTATTACTCTCGTAGTAGTTTTATGTAAAAAATTATTTACGGGAAACGCAAAATCAATATTGCAAGTAACCGATAATTCAGGTCTTAACCTTTTCTTTTGGACGTCAGTACTTTTGACGGCATGTGCCATTATTCTCCCATTGTTCCCCGAACGCTATTTGAATTATGTGGGACCATTGGCCCAAATGCGAGCTATGGGACGTTTTGGATGGCTGTTTTACTATGTTATGAACATAATAGCAATATATTTGTTGGCGCAGTTTGTGCAAGAGAGAAAATCAAAACTTGTAAAAGCCTTAATTACATTGAGTGTTGTGCTTTGTTATTCGTTTGAAGCATACTCGTATGCAAGCACAAAAAATATTCGTAACGACAATGCAGATATCTTTGATTACAACAATACCTTGCCACAAAATGCATGGATAGATAGTTTGCACACCGCCGACTATCAGTCGTTGCTGGCGTTACCATATTTCAATTTAGGAACAGAGCATGTGTGGATAGAGGCAAAGGACGATATGTTTACGAAATGCGTATACGTGTCAATGAAAACAGGTTTACCAATGCATAACGCTCAAGCTGCTCGGTCATGTATAAGTCAGGCTTATATGAATATTCCTTTTACCTGGGAGCCTTATCGCGAATATCCGGTATTACAAGATTTACCTTCGCAAAAACCGATATTGACGATTACGAATGCAGAAAAAAGTTCTCTAAACGAAAATGAGAAACGGATACTACAGTACTCGAAATTTTTATTTTCGGCAAATGGCATCAATTTTTATAAAACAGAGGTAGATTCCTTGCGCAAGTTGTGCAGTGATTATCAAAAGCAATTGTCAATAGAATATAGAAACGCAAAAAAATTACAGGATTCAATTAAAACGAACTATTACTTCCAAGGATGGGACAGCTTAGAATCAAGTGCTACCTATCAAGGAGCTGGTGCATTAGAGGGCATCGTTAGTAAGCAAACCGTGTTGTATGATGGTGAAATTCCTGTGCGTGGTTCCGATACGGTGGAAGTTTCCTTTATGATGGGCAATAACTATACTGGAGATTTGTACGGGAGAACTACAATAGAGTTTTTCATACAAAATACTAAGGGAGAAATAACCTTTCACAAAAAGACAGATGTCTTTAACTATGTAAAAAATATTGTTGATGATTGGGGTTTAATTCAATTGCAACTTCCAATAGCAAGCGATTCGCAACATTTAACCATCAAATTGTATAATACAGTTATGCTTGACAAACCTGTCTATTTTGATAATTTAATCATAAAACCAAAAGGGTTGAATGTTGCGTGTGATCTTAAAGGTCGAAAAACATTGAACAATCTTCCGGTACAATAAAATTACTTGTTTTTGTAGATGTAAAGGGTACGAATAAAGTAGTTGTAGAAGAATACAAATCCTGTAGCAATTACTTTCGACAACATTTCGTTCATCGTGCATTTGTCAACCATTATCCACATGAGCAGAACGTTGAGTCCAATGCCGGCAAAACTAGTAATGTAGATTTTGCCTATTTCAAGAAGGGTATTCCCCTTTTCTGCGTTTCTAAAGGTTAGCAATCTACCAAATAGCCAGTTGGAGAACGTAGAGATAATCATGGCAATAATGGTGGCAATAAGATATTGAATGCCAATTGCGTAGTCCAATACCCAAAAAGAGCCCCATTCTACAAGTGTGGCAAGCAATCCAACAACGAAATACGACATCAAGTGTTTGATGCGTTCGTTAGAAACAATGTTTTGCAGATTCATTTTTCTTCGTGATATTCTTTCTCCGTATTCACGTTCCAGATATTCGTTTTGTCTGTTTTGTCCGACAAAATGTTGTCAACCGTTTCAAAGGCAGTTGCCATTGAGTGGTCCATGTTGTTGTATCTGTGTTGTCCGTTACGTCCTATACAATAGAGATTATTAAAACCATTCAAATATGTGATGAGAGTGTCTATCTCCGAATATGTGTCAAAGTATGCTGGATACGCTTTCTTTACCTTTTCGCAGTGATAATCTTTTATTTCATCATTTTGGTTTATCACTCCCATAGTAACAAGTTCGCTCACACCTTTTTCTTTCCATTCGTCTTCTGTCATGTCCCAATACTTGTCACCTTCGGTACAGAAGTATTCCAAGCCAATCCAAATTGTTTTTTCAGGGTCGTTTACCATATATGGCGACCAGTTGTTGAAGATTTGAATGCGTCCAAGTTTTACGCCCGTGTCTTGTACATAAATCCAACTGTCAGGTACTATATTGGCCAGAGTTTTCAATTTGGTCTCATTTTTAATATTCAATGAATTAAGAAGCAATCCAACCGTAACGAAGTCGCGGTAGGGCAGTCCTTCTGCAATGCGTTGAATATTTTGAGGAACATCATTTTGAGCAGCTATCAAGTCTTTCAAAGGCATAGAAGAAACAAATATGTCGCCCTCAAGAGTTTTTTCTTCTCCATTTTCTAAATAGCTAACCGATGCGATTTGATTGCCGTTGGTTGCCATCTTTACTACTTTGGCATTTTTTATAATTGTTCCTCCGCGTGATTGTATTTCGTCTGCAACAATTTCCCATAATTGTCCGGGACCAAATTTTGGATACGAAAATTCTTCTATAAGTGACGTTTCTACCTCTTTGTTCTTGACAGGAAGTACTTTTTGTAAAATATCTTTTAATACCGCAGCAATTGAAAGTCCTTTAACACGTTGAGAACCCCAGTCTGCAGAAATATCTTTTGGGTGTCGTCCCCAAAGTTTTTCGGTATATCCTTCAAAAAACATGGAATATAGTTTCTTGCCGAAACGATTGATATAGAAATTTTCAAGAGAAGTTTCTTCTCTTTTCTTAACGATTGCTCCCAAATAGCTGAATCCTGCAATAATAGTTGTGCCAAACCCCATGTTTTTAATGGTTTGCATATTCATTTTCACAGGATAGTCAAAGAATTTTTTGTGATAATAAATTCTTGAAACACGTCTACGTTTCAACATTACTCGATCAGTTTTATCTGGATCGGGGCCATTGGGTGTTACGTCTATTTCTCTATTGAGAATTTTGTCGTCAAGCGAAGGTGCTCCTTGTGACGGCATCATGCTTTGCCACCACTCGTTTACGCGAGTGTCTTTAGAAAAGAATCGGTGTCCGCCAATATCCATACGGTTTCCTTTGTGGCGAACCGTTCTTGATATACCACCAATGTTATTTGATTCTTCAAGTATTATGACTTGATACTCTTTAGATTTTGAGAGAATCTCGTATCCTAACGTTAAACCTGCCGGGCCGGCACCTATAATAACTATTTTTTTCATTTACTTTTTTTATATAAATAAAGAGCCTTCTCTCCATCAATAGCAAGCAATTTCATGCTTGACGAATAGTTGAATTCACTATTCTTTGCTGTGAACACAAGGTAGTTTGCGTTATGCAAGTTTCTCCTTTTGGCAAAGGTATCTATTTGTTGTAAATTATCAATTTTGTAAACACATTTTCTTGAGTAGGCTATTTTGGGAGGGAATCCGAACATTTCGTAGTCTAATGAAAAAACTACGTCGTTGTATGTCACATGTTCCCGTACAAAACATTCATTCTTGTAGTGGTAGTCTTTCCCAATCTTATAGTAGGCAGGGGCAGAAACGGCAATGTTTACTACGAGCAGAAAAAGCGCAAGGTAGATAAAGAAAAAAGGCCGTTGTTTATTTTTAACATAAACGGAACTGAAAATTTCTGAACTAACTGTTTCCTTTTTTATGATTTTGGCAATTTCAAAGGGGAAGGTCATCATGAAAAACGCGATGGGTAATTCCAATTTTACCATAGAAAATTCGTGTTGCGCAGAGTGAGCTGAAAAGAATAAAATTTGGAATAGACAAGGCAACAATAAAATTGAGTAGAAATCAACAAAGTAGTCTCGTTTGCCTGCTCGTATTGTTTGTACAACTTTATACAAATAGAAAAATAGGGAAATGAAAAATAAATATCCGGCAAAAAATCCATATCCCCTGGTAATGTGTCGGTAGTATTTAGCAAGAGGATTTTGTCCCAATTCGTGATAATCGGTGGTTCTAAATTTGAATTTGAAGATAAGGTTTCTAAAATCGGTTACCGATAAAATTTGCAGTAAAAAAGTCGCTGCAACTATCACTATAGGCAGAGAGAAAACAGCCGCTTTTAAAAAGAATTTTATGCTTCCAAATTTCCCGAAATCTCCTGAAATTACTCGTTGAATGAAGATAACGAAGATATAGAAAAAGAAAAGCCAGTCGGTGAAAGCTCCTAATGTGTTTACAATAAGTATGGCAACATTGAGGCGTTTCTTTCTCGTATCGGAATCGCTATTGTTTCGTATAATTTCCAAAAGAATTGAGATGGCGAAGAAAACCAACACTGCTTGGTCGCTAAAATAAACGTTGCAATGATAGTAGTTGGAAAAATTAAAACTATGGAAAAATAGTATTCCTATACAACCCATAATGAATGCGTTGACCTTGCTTGTGTGTTTTTTGAAAAACAAAAAGAGAATACCAAATAGGCACAGAGCAATTATGCTTTTGAGAAATAGTGAATATACTTTCACTATAACAACAAGACTATCTGTAGAGAGCGGGCTCCCTTTAATGAGAGTGCCAATTTTTGCAATACAATAAATTGGTATCAAGCAGCCCGAAGGGTACGAAACATATAGTCCCATATCGGGTACGGGACTCTCAATTGATGCTGGCCATTCGTACATACGATATCCCAAAGTGCCAGCGCCATTTTCCAACCAATTTTGCACAAATTTTACGGTAGAACCCGTGAGCCATGTATGTGGACTATCAGCGGGAGCTTTCGCTAAATCGTTTTGGTAAAAAATGAGATTACCTAAAAATATAAGTAAAAAAAGAGACAAGCATATCCGTCGAAAACTTTTCTTGTCATCAAGGTTTATTCGTTTGTAAGAGTCTATTCCCATTAAATTTAAAATTTCCCAACAAAATAGTTCTTCCCGTTTGTTAATTGTTCTATTCTCGCAATTAAAAATTTTAGACTGTGACAGAATCAGAGTCTTGCAAAAGGCTATTTCTTGTCCCAATGTGCTACTGCTTGTGCCGCACTGGATTGGCATGCCGCTGCATTGGTGTCCGTTACGTTTTTATAATCGTTTTTATAATAGCTTTCTTCCTTTTCTGTATTTGTAACGGTATGTCGTGAACGATTCCCAACTACACTTATTCCATATATAGGTGCAATTAAGGATTCGTACACACTACAAGCAGCAATATATTTAGCCACGCCATACGATAAATGTCGGCCGTCGCGAGTGAGTGAATGGACTGTGTTCAACTCTGTGCCTCTTGCAATTTGGATTGCAGTTCCTGTAGGAATAAGGATATCGATACCATACATTGTTTGCATTTGTTGGGCAGTAGCAACAATGCTTTTCCAGCCTTCTTCACCTCTCGGCGAATTTTCTGCATAACCCGACCATAACGACCATGTCATATGCCAACACAGACTTACTTGTTTATTGGGGCAGTCGGTTTTGATGTAAGAAATGAGATTGTCTAAATATGGAGAAAATGTAGAGAAAGTGGCAGATTGCGTTGACAATTGTTGGAGCGAAATTACATCCCAGTCTTGGCTCAAAAGTTCTTGTATCGTACCATTGGTGATAGGCATGGTAATATTTCCTGCTTTCCGAATAATAGATTTAGTAGCATCGTTTTTGTAATTATCTTCCCAATTCTTGAGTGTAGTACTTCCTTGGGTAAGTTTGTATATACAACAGGTATTGAGGTTTATGCCTGATTTTAATACAATGTCGTATAAATAATCTGTGGCATCGTCGGTGAAGCTGTTTCCTATCATTAGCACACGCAATGTATCAGTGGGTAGCGGATTGTTCTGTATAGGAAAATTACGTCCATAGTCATCGGCAGTGATAGTAAATGAGTGCTCTTTAGGATAATTTGTTTTGTAATATGCGTATTGAATTTTGTTTTCACTATTGACATATCGAACTTCATACCATGCAGCTATTGAGCCTTCATCTGTTTTCCCAATAAGTGTTTTCCCACTTTCACATGTTTTTTGTGATATGGAAATACTTTTGTTGTTGCGACCTCTGAGCATATATATTTTGCATGAATCATTCTCAAAAAAGACGGGAACTGCTGTACTATCGTAAGCAGTAACACTTATTTGTGTCCATGTAGTACCGGTTCCATTAGTGATTTCAATCTTGATATTGTTTTCTTCTTTGCTGCAGGCTGAAAATGAGTTAAGTAGAAGGAACGAGGTGATGCACATTCCGATTCTCTTTGGCTGGAATATTTTATATAGTTGAGATGCCTTTTTCATATGAGGTAATTAATAACATGCAAATGTAGTAAAAATCATTATTGACAATATTTTTATAAAATAAAATTACAAACTCTATATGTTATAAAAGCTAATGCCCATGCTATTGCGGTGTTATACACTATTGTGAAAAATACCCATTTGATTTTCTTTGATTCGCTATATATAGCACTGAGTGTTGCTAGGCAAGGAAAGCAGAGCAACATAAATACCATCATGGCCATAGCAGATGCCGGTGGAAAAGTGGAATCTGCTGCCAAAGCTTCACTCAAGGTGTTCGCGTCGTCTTCGCCATATAGCACGCCTAATGTGCTCACGGTTATTTCCTTTGCCGGTAGGCTTGCCACCGCAGCTATACTTGCTTTCCAGTTCAACCCGATAGGTCTCATTACAGGTTCTATAAATTTGCCAAAACTACCTAGATACGACTGTTCGCAATCGGTTTTTTCAGCAGTGGCGTTTCTCATCTCTATTTTCCCGCTTTCGTTCGTGGTTTCAACCATTGGACGTGGGAAATAGGTGAGGAGCCATATCACAATAGTTGCTCCCAAAATAACCGTTCCAATTTTCTTGATATATTGAATGCATTTGTCCCACATGTGTTTGAGAACAGCAAAAACTGTCGGCATACGATATGGCGGAAGTTCCATAACAAATGGCGTTTCGTCTTCTCCAAATTTTGTGAGTCGAAGGATTTTGGCACTTGCGGCAGCGACCAAAACGCCTAAGAGGTATAGCCCAATCATAACCGTGGCGGCATTGTCAGGGAAAAACGTTCCGGCAAGTAAAACATATATTGGCAACCGTGCGCTACACGACATGAAGGGAATTACCAACATGGTAATAAGTCGGCTGCTTCGGCTTTCAATGGTGCGCGTTGCCATAATGGCCGGTGCGTTGCAACCAAAGCCCATAAGCATTGGAATAAATGATTTGCCGTGAAGCCCCATTTTGTGCATTATGCTGTCCATAATGAAAGCGGCGCGCGACATGTAGCCGGAGTCTTCCATCAATGAGATGCATAAGAACAGCAATAGTATGTTTGGAAGAAAAGAACATACTGCACCAATACCGGCAAGCATGCCATCAACCAACAAGGAGCGAAAGGCATTGTTAGGCAAAAGATTGTTAAGCCAATCGCTGAGAGCCGTAAACCCTGCATCAATCCAGCCTTGCGGATATGCGCCAATTTTGAAGGTGACAAAAAACATTAGCCACATAACCAAGATAAATAGCGGAAATCCAAGCCATTTATTGGCTACGAGCATATCAATTTTGCGTGTTTTGCTATAAATGTCTTTTCCTCCAACAACAAACGTCTCGTGAAGTGCGCCCGAAATGAATCCATACTTTTCATCGCTGATAGACATCTCCACATCTTTGTGGAGGTGTTTTTGTATCAATTCGGCGGAAGCCTTCGCTTTTTGTTCCCATTTCGGGAAGTCTGCGCAGTCCTGTAAAGCTTTCAAAGCTTCGCTATCGTGTTCTATTGTTTTGATAGCCCAGTAACGTGCAGGAAATTGTTGCGGTAAATCGTCGGCTTTGCGCATTATTTCGCTCAACGCTGTGATTTCGGGCTCCATCACGCTTCCGTAATTTATGTGCACGTGGCGTGCTATCTTATTTCTTCCCTCAAACAATTCTATCACGGTGTCGAGAAGCTTGTCAAGGCCTTGTCCGTTTTTCGCAATAGTTGGCACCATAGGAATACCCATCATGGAACCTAAATTCTCATAGTCCAGCGTAGCGCCACTTGCCACAAATTCGTCGTACATGTTGAGTGCCACCACCACACGTTGGTTCAAGTCAATGAGTTCGGTGGTGAGGTAGAGATTTCGTTCAAGATTTGAAGCCACAACCGCATTAACAATCACATCGGGCATGTTTTTTTGCAAATGCTGACGAACATACACTTCTTCGGGCGAATATGCCGAAAGCGAATATGTGCCGGGCAGGTCGGTCACGTTAAAGTGGTATCCGCAGTAGTTGAAATGCCCGGTTTTAATGTCAACCGTTACGCCGCTATAGTTGCCCACGTGTTCGTTCCCGCCAGAAAGTGCATTGAATAGCGAGGTTTTTCCACTATTGGGATTTCCCACAAATGCTATGTTGATAATATTTCGTTGGGTAGTCTTGTGCAAATTAGTAAAGCACCCAGACTGACAGCTATCGCATTTTCCGCAGGCATAATAGTAGGGTGCATGGTCATCTTCAGCCGAAAGTTTCGCATCGGCTTCCGCTTCGGAGAGTACTTCTATAAGGTTCGCTTCGCTTCGTCGGAGCGATACGTCGTACCCCATTATTTTATATTTAATGGGATCGTTCATGGGTGCGTTGATGACGGAGGTAACTTTTTGCCCGCGCACAAATCCCATTTCCATAATGCGTTTGCGAAATCCTCCGTGTCCTGAAACTCTTACGATTACGGCTGTTTCGCCATTCTGTAACTCAGATAAATTCATTAGTGCCCCTTTCTTATCATTACAAAAGTATTCTATTTTCAATTTTAGCAATCATTAAATGGAGGTATTAAGAAAATTTTTCTACGTAAGTATGTTTCGCGAAATATTTCTCACGATTAGTTATTCATAGAAAATTCTACCTTTGTTTCATAATGAAGAAAATTCTTGTCATACTTTATTGCTTGATTACCATAGTGTTGATGGTCGCAACGTTCTTTGAATCTCTCTATGGTACGCCCATGGTAAAAGAATATGTGTATGGTTCATCGTGGTTTTTTGCTCTGTGGGCAGTGCTTGGTTTGTGGGGCATGGTGTATGTGTTCCAACGGCATTTGTGGGAACGACCGGCAGCGCTTATGTTGCATACGGCATTTATCGTAATTTTATTGGGCGCAGGTGTTACTTGGATTTTTGGAGAAAAAGGAGTGCTGCATGTGCGTCAAGGAGAAGTACAAAATACCTTTTTTCGTACAAACGACAGCACTATTCAGCCTTTGCCGTTTTCGTTGCAGTTACAGAAATTCTCTGTCTCGTACTATCCGGGAACTAATTCACCTGCAGACTATAAGAGTCATGTGCTTGTGACCGATAGTCATACCGCAATGAGCCGCACTATTTCAATGAATAATATTCTTAAAGTACAAGGCTATCGGCTCTATCAAACCTCATTTGACCAAGACGGACACGGCTCAATTCTCTCTCTCAACTACGACCCAGTGGGTGTAGGAGTATCATATGCCGGCTATGCCTTGCTGGTGCTGGCTATGTTGTTTCTGTTGATTTCCAAAAAATGTGGTTTTAGAAAATTACTGAAACGTCCCAATACATCAGAGCAAACAAATATGGCAAAATATGGAGAACGAATATTTTCAATCGTGTTGGTGCTTTTGTTTGTGAGTCAGACTGTTGGTATTGCTTTCTATGGCTATGAATGTGGCAGAATTCCGTTGAGCAATATGTATGAAACCATGTTATTCCTTTCGTGGTGTATTGCTCTGATTGCCTTATTGTTGCAAAAGAAATTCAAAATTGTTGTGCCGTTCGGCTTTTTGCTTGCCGTTTTTACTTTGCTAGTTGCTTGGTTTGGATTGCGAGACTTACAAATTACGCCACTCATGCCGGTATTGCGTTCCCCAATTTTGAGTATACACGTTTCGTGTGTCATACTGTCGTATGCGCTTTTGGCGTTTACCGCCATTAACGGATTGTTGGCAATTGCACTTCATCTGAAAGACAAAAGTGCGTATGCGTCGTCAATAAGTTCGCTCACCATTTTGAGCAAGGCAATGTTGTATCCCGCCACATTTTTGTTGGGAATAGGCATTTTTCTTGGAGCAGTGTGGGCAAATATCTCTTGGGGCGGCTATTGGTCATGGGACCCAAAAGAAACTTGGGCGTTGATTACCTTTCTGCTCTATGCCGGAGCGTTCCACAGCGAGTCAGTTACTCGGTTCAATAAACCAATGTTCTTCCATTTCTATATGATTGCCGCTTTGGCCACCGTACTGATGACGTATTTCGGCGTGAATCTATTCCTTGGCGGACTGCACGCGTATAAATAGTCACGGTTTTAGTGAAAACTCATACTTCTATTCTTATTTTAGTGCTATAAACGAACACATTCGTCCGGTTTGCCCGTCTCTTCGGTACGAAAAGAATTGTTCGGGATTTGCGTAGGTGTCAAGTTTCGCATTGTGAATGGTGCCCACACCTTCCGTTTCTAGTATTTCTTCCACACAACCGTTGAGGTCGAGGTGCAACGAGCCGTTTTGCATGGCAAGGAATTCTTTAGGGAAATAGTATAGAAATTCGTCTCCTACTTCGTAGTTTTCTTGTGCTATCATGGGGCCAATGTAGGCCGTGAGTTCTGACGGATCAACAAACTTTGAAAGTTGCGCCAGCATATTTTGAATAATGCCATCGCGAGTGCCTCGCCAGCCACAATGGAGCGCGGCAACAAGTGAGAAATGTTTGTCGTGAAACAAAACCGAACCGCAGTCAGCAATAGAAATAGAGAGAATAACTCCTTTTTCGGTGGTAAAAAATCCATCGGCTTCGGTATCGTTTACAAACGAAGAATCAACACGCACAATGTCGGCAGAGTGAATTTGTCGCAAATTGGCAACCGTACATTGTGGGGCAAGTGCATTAAAAAACGTAGCGCGGTTTTGTAGTACAAGTGCATGATTGTCAGCAGAATGTAATCCGGTATTCATGCTTGCATACACTCCGGTGCTTGCGCCGCCGTTGCGGGTAGAAAATCCCGCAATGCATTGTTCGTTGTTTACCCATGAATAGTGAGCTATAGGTTGTTCTAAATAAGTCATTGTCTAAATTTTCAAATCAAATATAGAGATTTCAGCGAACGAGTATCTTGATTTTTGGAAAACTTAATAACTTTGTGTACAAATGTGATAAGAATGAAGCAAAGTATAAAAGATACAATACAACAGTCAATAGCAGTTAAAACAATGTTTTTAAATGATGAGAGTGCTATTGCAAAAATTGAAACTGTTGCACAAAAAATGATAGAATCGTACAAGGCAGGAGGAAAAACAATGTTTGCCGGTAATGGTGGCAGTGCTGCTGATGCGCAACATTTGGCTGCTGAATTGGTGAATCGTTTTCGTATTGACCGTCTTGGATTGCCTGCATTGGCTCTTTCAACCGATACATCGGTAATAACCTCTATTGCAAACGATTACGGATATGATTTTTTGTTTTCACGTCAAATTGCCGCATTGGGTAAAGAAGGCGACGTGTTTATTGGTATCTCAACTTCGGGAAATTCGGAAAATATTGTAAAAGCATTGCAATATTGCAAAGAAAAGCATATCTTTTCGGTTGGATTGATCGGTGGTAATGGGGGGAAAATGGCACAATTGTGTGATGTGTCAATTGTTGTTCCTTCGTGTGAAACCGCTCGTATTCAAGAAGTTCATATACTTGTCGGCCATATTTTGTGCGGTTTGGTTGAAGATGCTATTTTTAGAAAAAACAAATAACCATGGAACATCTATATATAGAACCATCGGGACGGACTCCTGAAGTCTTTTTTAATATTGACGATAGTAAATTGTGCATACTCGGACGTTCGTTTCCCGAAGATGTGTCGGCATTCTATCTTCCTATAGAAAAATGGCTTAAAAACAATATAGTAGAGTGCGTGAAATGCTTTTATATGGAAATTCAGTTGGAATATTATAACACCACATCGTCAAAATATCTGTTGGAGATGATGCGGATTATAGAAGATTACAAGAAGAAACATGATATTCCTGTTGCTGTTCATTGGAAATATTTTGCCAACGATGAAGATATGAAAGAGTCGGGCATGGAATACCAACAGTTTGTATCAATTCCGTTTGTGTTTGAGGAGGTTCGTAAAAACGTGTAAGCAAGTTCCTTATTCCCTCACCTCTACGCTCAATTATACCAAAATTTCTACTCTAAGAATCTCTTACAAAACATAATAATAAATGAGACGTGAAAAATAAAAAAAGATTTGCTACGTTCTCAATTCACATCAGTTTAAAGACTCAAAATCAGTAAAAATTGTAATTTTGAAAAAAAATGAAGTATGAAGGCAGAGAGCATTGTAATTATACCCACATATAACGAAAAGGAAAATATTGAAAAGATTATTCGCCGAGTGCTTTCATACGAAAAACAGTTCGATATACTTGTGGTTGATGACAATTCTCCTGATGGAACCGCATCAATCGTAAAATCACTGCAAACAGAGATTCCCGAAAGAATTTACATGCTTGAACGTCCCGGAAAACAAGGTCTTGGGCTTGCCTATCTTGCCGGATTTCGTTGGGCTTTGGACAATGGCTATGGCTACATTTTTGAGATGGATGCCGACTTTTCGCACAATCCCGATGATTTAGTACGACTATATACTGCCTGTGCAGTTGACCATGCCGATATGTCGGTTGGTTCACGCTACGTAACCGGTGTGAATGTAGTAAATTGGCCTATGAAGCGAGTGCTGCTTTCGTATTTCGCCTCAATGTATGTGCGGTTTATTACTCGCATGCCATTGCGTGACGCTACTGCAGGTTTTGTTTGCTATACTGCAAAAGCTCTGTCTTCTCTCAATTTTGATAAAATCCGATTCAAAGGCTACGCATTTCAAATAGAAATGAAATTTAGAATATGGGAAAAAGGCTTCAACATTGTTGAGGTACCAATTATTTTTACTGACCGTAAAGAGGGTTCTTCCAAGATGAATGGTGGCATTATAAAAGAAGCGGTGTGTGGCGTTGTTTCCTTAAAAATCAATAGCTGGTTTGGAAAATAAAATGGACACTCTGTTACACGAAGGTTGTATTGTAAACGAAGGAGAACAATTCTTTGGCAGTATCTTAATTCATCGTGACCGAATTGCTGAAGTGTTTCGTGGTGAAGTCCCCCAATCATTACTTTCTCAAGTCAACATTGTGCCGTGCAAGGGATTGTACATTTTCCCCGGCATTATTGACGACCAAGTTCATTTTCGCGAACCCGGATTGACCCATAAAGCTACAATTGCAAGCGAATCGCGTGCAGCATTGGCCGGTGGAGTTACCACATTTATGGATATGCCAAATGTAGCTCCGCAAACAACAACCATAGAGAATTTGGAAGATAAATTGCGTCGTGCCTCCGAAACGGCCTATGCCAATTATGCTTTTTATTTTGGCGCAACCAATACGAATATAGACCAAATTCGAGCACTCGACACATCGCTAGCGTGCGGAGTGAAAGTGTTTATGGGTTCTAGCACCGGCAATATGCTTGTAGACGACGAAGAAACATTGCGTAGAATATTCTCTGAAGTAAAGATTCCGGTTGCCATTCATAGTGAAGATGAAGAAACTATCAAAGCGAACCTTGTGCGATATATGGCTCAATATGGAGACGAAATTCCATTTGCGTGTCATCCGAAAATTAGAAGCAACGAAGCGTGCTTTAAGTCAACCAAGAGGGCAATAGATTTGGCTAAACAATGTGGAACGCGATTGCACGTGTTGCATTTGTCAACTGCCGAAGAAATGCCATTGTTCACCGCCTCTGATATTCAACAAAAACAGATAACTGCTGAGGTTTGCGTTCACCATCTTTGGTTTACCGACCAAGATTACGAACAAAAACAGTCTTTTATAAAGTGTAACCCTGCTATAAAATCGCATGCCGACCGAGAAGCACTCCGAGAAGCCTTACAACAAGGTAAACTTGATGTAGTTGCTACAGACCACGCTCCCCATACGCTCGACGAAAAACTTCGTTCTTATACAAAATCGGCTTCGGGAATGCCGTTGGTACAGCATTCGCTACTGGTGATGTTGGAACTATACAAACAGGGAATAATTTCGTTACCAATGGTGACGAAAACTATGTGCCACAATCCCGCAACATTGTTTGGAATCAAAGAACGAGGGTTCGTTCGCAAAGGCTATTTTGCCGATTTGGTACTTGTTGATTTACAAAAAACTACCGAAATAACAAAAAATCAAATTCTTTATAAATGTGGGTGGTCACCACTCGAGGGAACTATTTTCTCCTCAAAAGTGGAAAAAACGTTCTTGAACGGCGCGTGTGTCTATGCCGATGGTAACGTGTCAGAAGAGCGCCACGCACAACAAATTACGTATAACCATTAAATTCAAAGATATGAAAAAATTGCTGCTCGCTATTGGATGTATGTGTTGCTTAAACCCCATTTTTGCTGACGAAGGAATGTGGTTGCTTACCATGTTGGATAAATTGAATATTCAGCAAAACGGATGCAAGTTGACACCGGAACAAATCTATAGCATTAACCATTCTTCGTTGAAAGATGCTGTGCTTGGATTGAGCGAATCCGATCATCCGTCTAATTTCTTTTGTACAGCCGAATTGGTTTCTCCCAAAGGTTTGGCATTGACCAACTATCACTGCGGTTTTGATATGATTCAAAAACATACCAGCCTGACAAACAATTATATAGACAATGGTTTTTGGGCACAAAACAGCGGCGAAGAATTGGAAAACGAAGGTATAACTGCTACGCGTATGGTTGCTATGTACGATGTAACGGAAAGAGTTTTTGCAAGTTTGAAAAATGAAAAAGACATCACTGTTGATACGGCATCATCCGAAAATAAATTGGGGACAATTCTTCAAAAAATAGAAAAATCGGTAACTGACACGTGCGCCTATGGTGCTATGGTAAAACCATTTTTCAATGACAACCAGTATTTCTTGTTTGTGTATGAAACATACCGGGACGTGCGTTTAGTTGGAGCACCTCCAAGAACTATCGGTAAATTTGGTGACGAAACAGACAACTGGGTGTGGCCTCGTCATACCGGCGATTTCTGCGTGTTGCGCATATATGTTGACGAAACAGGTATGCCGGCAGAGTATTCTTTGAAAAACAAACCGCTTGTGCCAAAACAATTTTTGTCGGTTTCTCTCAAAGGATATAATGAAGATGACTATGCTATGATAATGGGTTTCCCAGGTTCTACCGACCGCTATCGCACGTCAGCCGACATTAAGTATTTCCAATCAATGAGCAACAGTACCGTAAAATTGATTGGCGACATTGTATTGGCGAATTATAAGAAATACATGAATCAGGATTCCTTGATTCGTATAAAATATGCTTCGAAGTATGACAATTTGAGCAATTATTGGAAATACAGCATTGGACAGAGCAAAGGCATTAAAGACTTGAATGTAGTTGACCAAAAACTAGAACAAGAAAAAGCTTTGCGCGAATGGATTTTTGCCGACTCTAGCCGTGTTGCAAAATATGGTGGCGTGATAGATTCGTTAGCACTTTACTATGAAAACAATGCGTTTTCTAATGCGTACTACACAATGCTTAATGTAGGATTGCTCGATCAAGTACAAGTTTTCATGTTTGCATACGACTGTTTGGACATTATAGATGCGTTGAAGTCAGGCGATCCGGTGTTCTTACGTGAAGTCCAGGTGCGTTTGCGCGACAAAGCAAAGAAATTCTATAAAGATTACGATGCAACGGTTGACAAATCGCAATATGTTGCACTTACCTATGCAACATGGTATTATTTGAATTATCCTATTTATTCCGATAAATCATTCCCGTTGGTGAAAAAATACAAAAAAGACGTGGCGAAATATGCCGACGACGTGTTTAAAAAATCATTCTTTACCGATGAGGCTCGTTTCAATGCATTTCTTGAAAAACCAAGTGTAAAACTCATAGCAAAAGATCCAATGTTCAATTTGCTTCGTTATACGCTAATGGAATATTTTTCAGCACGAAATCACATAGATAATCCCGCAATTGATAGTCTCAATACCTTGTATGTTGATGCAATTATGAAAATGTATCCTGATTCACTTATGTATCCTGATGCCAACTCTACGCTGCGTTTGACCTACGGCTCAGTACAAAGTTACGAGCCTAAAGATGGTATTTCATACCATTATTATACAACATTAAAAGGTGTGATGGAGAAAATGGATAGCACCAATCGTGAGTTTCAAGTTCCTTCAAAACTTATAGAATTGTACAATAAAAAAGACTACGGCCGCTATAGCGATAAAAATGGAGAAATGCCGTTGTGTTTTATAACCAACAATGACATTACCGGCGGAAACTCAGGAAGTCCGGTTATGAATGCCAATGGAGAATTGATAGGGCTTGCATTTGATGGCAACTGGGAAGCCATGAGCGGCGATATTATTTTTGAGCCAAAGGTACAGCGCACCATAGCCGTAGATATACGCTATGTGTTGTTCTTGATTGATAAATTTGCAGGTGCCGGGTATTTGTTAGACGAGATGAATATCATACAATAAATCAGCTCTCAATGTGGTTGCCACAAACCCTGTGGCTCTAGAATAAAGGACAAAAAAAAAGACGCATATCGCGTCTTTTTTTTGTTGTATAATCAGAGGTTTTCTTATTCGTCTTGATCTTGGTCTTCGTTAGAATTTGATTGATCTTGGTCTTCAACAGTTGCTCCTGTTTCTCCATCCATGTCTGTTGTTTTG
>DAIOSV010000028.1:0-29124 GCA_036752345.1 Bacteroidales bacterium
GCAGTTCTTCCTTTCTTGTTTCCAGTTGTTTGGAATGATTCGTTTGGATCGTTAGAGAAACAGTTCAAGTTCAAGCAATCGTTCCAATCAGCACGGCCAATCAATGGTAATTTGTGAGGACCTAAGTTGTTCACAACGTGATAGAAAGAAACTTTCAAGTGATCGAAATGAGATTTTGCTTTTGATTCATCGTTGTCAAAAGGAACTTGCTCATCAAGAATTGAATAATCCCCGGTTTCTTTGATGTATTCTGTTGTTGACAAAATCAACCAAAGTGGATCATCGTTGAAGTCGCCACCAATTGCCGAGTTACCTTTTTTGGTAAGTGGTTGATATTGGTGATAACAAGATCCGTCTTCAAACTGAGTTGCAGCAATATCGAGGATTCTTTCACGAGCACGAGCAGGGATTTGATGTACGAAACCAATCAAATCTTGGTTGCTATCACGGAAGCCCATACCACGGCCAATTCCTGATTCGAAGAACGATGCAGAACGGCTCATGTTGAAAGTAATCATACATTGATATTGGTTCCAAATATTTACCATTCTGTCTAAGCGATTGTCGTTAGACTTAATAGTAATTTTGCCCAAAAGATTGTCCCAATATGAACGAAGTTCGTCAAAAGCAGCTTTTACTTTTTCAGCTGTATCATATTTCGCAATCATTGCTTTAGCTGGTTTCTTATTGATAACCAACTTGCTTTCCCATTTTTCTTCCGGAGTAACTTCAACGTAGCCAAGCATGAAGATGAAATCTTTGCTTGCACCCGGAGCCAATTCTACTTCAATATAATGAGAAGCGATAGGAGACCATCCGTGAGCTACCGTATTTCTTGGTTTTCCTTCCATTACTGCGTCAGGACAATCGAAACCATTGTACAAACCTACGAATGATTCGCGGTCAGTGTCATATCCTTGAATTGGAGTATTTACTGAATAGAATGCATAGTGATTACGACGTTCTTTGAATTCTGTTTTGTGATAAATTACAGAACCTTCAATTTCTACTTCACCAGTTGAGAAGTTACGTTGGAAATTTTCCATATCGTCGGAAGCATTCCACAAACACCATTCGATGAAAGAGAACAATTTCAATTTCTTTGTCTCTTTTGAGTCGTTGGTCAATGTAACCTTCAAAAGTTCGCCCCAAAATCCAAGTGGAACAAACTGAAGAACCTCTGTGCTTACACCATTTTTTGAACCTTTGATGCGAGTATAACTCATACCATGATGACACTCGTAGCTGTCTAGTTGAGTTTTTACCGGTTTCCAACCTGGATTCCAAACAGTATCGCCATCTTTAATATAGAAATATTTTCCGCCATCGTCTGTTGGCACATTGTTGTAACGATAACGAGTTAAACGACGGAATTTTGCGTCTTTATAAAACGTGTAACCTCCTCCTGTGTTTGAAACCAAAGAAAAGAAATCTTCGTTTCCTAAATAGTTGATCCATGGATAAGGAGTTTTGGGATTTGTAATGACGTACTCTCTGTTTGCGTCATCGAAATAGCCGTATTTCATAGTTTATCTTTAAAATTTATACATTCATTTTTTGTGGGCGAAAGATAGAAAATTTTTCCCGAATCTAATTACTTTCCACTCCTTTTGAGTTTAAGTTAATTAAATCAAAAAAAACATATTGCCATTCCGAGTTTGTTTTAAGAATTTTTTGCGCTTAATTACTTAAAACGTAACAATTTTACGAACGGTTTTATTTCCCCCACCATTGCCAAAAGTGGCAAACCGGTCCATGACCGTGACCAATTTCGTAATCGGCGCCTGCAGTAATGGCTTGAGAAATGTAGTCTTTTGCATTTCGCGCTGCATCATTAAGCGAATAGCCCTTTGCTAAAAAAGAAGCAAATGCACTTGAAAGTGTACACCCGGTTCCATGCGTGTTTTTTGTGTATTGTCGTGGCGATTTCAAAAAAATAGTTTCGTCGGTTTCTGCATTATAAAACACATCAACAAGCTCATTTTCACTTAAATGACCGGCTTTCATCAATACCGAAGTGCCATACATTTTTGCCAACTCACGCGCGTATTCTGGCAACTGATTCTGCATTTCAATTTTTTTGCCTAATAATATTTCTGCCTCCGGAATATTTGGTGTAATAACTCGTGCGCAAGGCAACAACTCATTTTTAAGCGTATCAATAGCATCGTCTTGCAACAATTTGTGCCCCGAAGTTGAGACCATTACGGGATCGAGCACAACATTGGTAAGTTTGTGAGCGAGCAATTCCTCTTTTATTCCCCTGATAATTTCCGAAGAACTAAGCATACCAATTTTTACAGCATCTACACCTATATCGCTCACAACGGCATCAATTTGACCTCGCACTATGGCTACCGGTAAATCTTGCACAGCACGCACGCCCACGGTATTTTGCACCGTAATAGCCGTTATTGCCGATGCAGCATAACACCCACAAGCAGAGATAGTCTTTATATCAGCCTGAATTCCGGCTCCACCACCCGAATCACTTCCGGCTATTGTCAACACTCGTTTATATGTTTTCATTATCTTTATTTTTTAATTTTATGATGCAAAATGATTGAATCCATCTTTCATAAACGCCACGTCTTTGCCATTTTCCCGACATCTGATAGTTCCTACGGAAGACTTTGCGTCTTGCTTTTCGGCAATTTTTCCAATGCAATACAGCGGCGTTTTAAATTTCTGCTCGTATTCCCGCTTTATTTCAGCAAAATCAGATTCAGCAATGGTGAACAATAATTCATAATCTTCGCCACCGCTCGTGGCCAATTCCACCGCATTCCATCCTTCTTCTTGAGCAACAGCAACAAGTTGCGACGACATTGGTATTGTTTCCAAATCGACCTCCGCATCAATGTTTTTTGTTTGCTCCAAAATGTGACGCAAATCCGATGCAATACCATCTGAAATATCCATCATAGCATGAACTGCCGGATAGTCAGCAAGAAACATTCCTTCATCCACACGAGGTTCCGGTACGTGATGTCGTTCTAACAAATATTTTTTTTCTGATTGAGAAGTATCTTTTTCCCCTGCAAGAATTAATTGTAAACCACCGGCGGAGTCTCCCAAAAAACCTGAGGCACATATCAAATCACCAACACGCGCAGCAGAACGCAATTTTGCTTTTCCGTGCGCAATGCTTCCTATTACGGCAACATTTATAGTCAAGTGTTTTGCCGATTTTGTAGTATCTCCGCCAAGTAAAGCCACGTTGTGTTTTTTACAAATAGCATGGTATCCGCGCATAAATTCATCGAAATATTCTACCGAACAATCCTCAGGAATTGCGACTGACAAAAAAGAACAGAATGGTTTTCCACCCATTGCAGCCACATCACTAATGTTCACGGCTGCAGATTTGTAGCCGAGTTCGTATGGCGAAATATCGTTACGCAAAAAATGGACATCCTCAACGAGCATATCAGTAGTTACGAGCCAATCGGTTTCACTATTTACCGCAATTACGGCGCAGTCGTCTCCTATGCCAAGCGCTGATTCGCAAACAATGTCGTCAAACATTGGTCGGAACCGCTCAATAAAACCGAATTCTCCTATTTCTTTTAAATTCATTTCTATCTTGTTGTTACAAATCTAATCTATATGCGCTATCCCAAAAGTTGAATTCGGCAAGAGTTCCAATAGCATACGCCTCTGTCATAGCCTCCTGTTTTTCGGGAGAAGCCGACGCATATTCATCACATACATCAATACATTGACGAACTTCATTGTCAAATTCTTCGCACGAATAGGTATCTATCCACGCTTGATAGGGATTATTTCCATTCTTATTTTGGTTGGCAACTACATATTTACCAACCTCATTATACACCCAAAAACACGGCAAAATTGCGGCTAACGACAGTTCCAAATCGCCTCGACGTGTACAGTCTGTCAAGAAGGTGGTATAACTCTCACATGCTTTTGATTTTTGAGTTTGTGATTCTATTTGTAATTTTTTGATAAAACTTTCATGCAATTGTTGCTCAGAAAACACAGCTTCTTCTGCAAAAAATGTAAAGAGTTCTTTGTGCGATTGTTTTGGCAATAATTCTACTATCGCATTTAAGGCCTTACCATAGTCTTTCAAATAGAGCTCATCTTGCTGAATATAAAATGTAAAACACCGTTGGGGTAACGTTCCGGCCATAAGTTCCTTGATATATGGCATTTGCAAAATTTTAGTATAGGTTGGCAACGAATGTTTCCAGGCCTTTTCGCTCCATTTTTCCATTTATTCTTTTTTAAATTGCCCTTTCTGTATTTGTTCAACAAGTTGTTGCGATGCCAACAAAGGACTTTCGGCCGAACAAATTGCCGAAACCACAGCCACGCCGTCTGCGCCTGCCGCCATCACATCTTTTACCGTTGTTTGATTCATTCCGCCAATGCCAACAACCGGATGTTTTGAGAGCACAGAAATTCGCCGCACACCCTCCAAACCAAGTGCTGCACTTGTGTCCGTTTTGGTATTTGTAAGATACACCGGAGAAACTGCAACATAGTCTACATCTAACGCATTTGCAGCTTCTGCATCGGCATCATTTTCAATTGAAAGACCAATAATTTTATCATTGCCGAGCAAACGACGAGCCATTTCGTATGGCATATCACTTTGCCCAATATGAACACCATCGGCATCGGCAGCCAATGCAACATCAATGCGGTCGTTAATGAGCAATGGAACCTGATATGCCGCCAACGTTTTTTTCAAACGAATAGCCAATTCTATAAACTGACGCGTGTCTGTGTCCTTTTCGCGCAGCTGAACAAGTGTAACGCCACCTTTTACGGCTTCTTCTACAACCCATTCTAACTCACGTCCCATGCATAGCGGACGGTCGGTAACTAAATACAGTTTGGGGTCAAATTGTATCCTACTCATCGTAATCGTTGGTTTATGTCGTTTTCTGAAATTATGGTCAAAGCATCAAGAAAATTCACTTGCATAGAACCCGTTCCTATTGATTTCTCAGCAGCCATTTCTCCTGCAATTCCCATAATAGCCATAGCACCTGCAGTCGCTTCAAGATAATTCTTATTGACGGCAGCAAAGGCAGCAACCAAACTAGAACTTGTACACCCAAGTCCGGTAACTTTTGCCATCAACGGCACACCATTATGGCATTCTATAACGTTTGTGCCATCGGTAGTGTAGTCAACCGCACCGCTCACCGACACGACGCAGGAATATTTTTGCGCCAAATATTTTGCAGCATCCAACGCCGATGACGAAGACGCACTACTATCGACGCCCTTGGTTTTAATCTCACTATTCACTAATGCCATGATTTCAGAGCCATTCCCCCTAATAATGTCAGGCTTACAATTTTCTAGAATAAGAAGGCACGTTTCTGTACGATAATTTGTAGCTCCTGCGCCAACGGGATCGAGCACAATAGGAATACCACATTTCTTAGCTGTACGACCGGCTATGAGCATTGCGTCAACCCAATGATGGCTCAGTGTGCCGATATTTAATACCAATGCTGATGCAATTGATGTCATTTCTTCCATTTCTTCAGTTGCATGAGCCATAACAGGCGATGCGCCTATTGCAAGTAGCGCATTTGCGGTATTATTCATTACCACATAATTCGTAATGTTATGAACCAGTGGAGACTGCGCACGAATTGCTTGCAAATCATGTATGATTATTTGTTTATCCATAATGCCAGTAAAAATTTATTTTGTAGCACAGATAGCAACATATGAACCACGAGAGAAGCCTTCAGATGGTTCCTCTTCTGCATCATTCGAATAACACGGATGTGTTGTAAGTGTTTGAGCGAATTGGAAATTCTTAAAACCAACCTGTTTTAATATTTCAACTTTTTCGCCCGTAGTGCGCCAATTTGCCGATTTTACAAATTCAATAGGATACGGATGCGGAGGTTGTACGTCCTTCAACAGAGGATGGTCCCACGTGCCTAATGTCATCGCCAAATTATACAAAGTAGCATACGCACTCTCTTTCGAAACATCTATCACCACAATTTTTCCTCCGTTATGCAAGGCCTTATAGGCATTCTCAAAAGAACGCTTAAGGTCTGGAATATAACTTGGGCAACCATTATAAAGTAAGGTATCATATTGGTCAGAGCCAAAAATATCTTGTTCGGCAGAGCCAATGGTTACTTTCATGCCTCGTTTGCGAGCTATTTCCGCCATGCTGGTAGAAGGTTCCACTCCCTTTTTCACGTTGATACCATATTCTTTTTCAAGAATCATTTCAAACAAACCGCTACCGCAGCCAATAGACAATACGTTACCGGGATTGTGCATAAAATGCGCAACCAATTTTACTTCGGAATTTAATAGATTTTGATTTTCAAGAAACCATGCATCATACTCCTTTGCATACTCATCATATACTTTCATTTTTTCACATTTTTAAGCGAAAGGAGAGAAATACGTTTGGCTAAACAGCCTGAGTGATTGTTTCCTTTCGTTGTAATTATACAAATCAAGTTCACAGGGTATAATCTCAGCCACTCTCATGGCACCCCTAACAATTATGGAACAAATATAAAAAATTATAAGAAACTAACTATGAAAAGAGTTCTTTTATTGACTGAAAGAAATTCTAATCATCAAAATCCGTTAGGCTCTTATTTTCTTTGTCTACACACCTCATACACACACATAGCGGTAGCGGCAGACACGTTTAATGAAGAAATTTCTCCCTTCATTGGAATTTTAATGCAAGCATCGGCTTTTTCTATAATGGAAGATTCAATTCCATCTTCTTCTGCACCAAACACAAGTGCTACAGGTTGCGTCATATCAACATCATAGCAATTTTCAGAAAATTTCTCTGCGGCACAAATTACTTGTATGCCCGATTCTTGCAAAAAAGTAATCGTATTTTTTAGAGACGACACCTTGCAAATTGGAATTTTGAACAAAGCTCCCGCTGATGTTTTCACCGCATCTGCACCTATTTGCGCAGCTCCTTTTTGTGGAATAATAATAGCATCAACGCCCATACATTCGCACGTTCTGGTAATTGCGCCAAAGTTTCTCACATCACATATTTCGTCTAAAATAACCAAAAACGGAACCTTGCCTTCTTCATACAAGGAAGGAACAATGCGGTCGATGTCTTGAAATTCAATTGGAGAAACGAAAGCAACGATTCCTTGATGTGCTTTTCGAGTGATTCTATTCAGTTTTTCAATTGGCACGCTTTTAACGGTTACGTTTCGTTTCCGTGCCAAATAAATAACTTCTCTAATTTGCTCGTTGTCAGACTGCTTCTTTATGAATATTTGGTCTATAGTTTTCCCCTCTTGTAAGGCTTCAAGCACAGCATGAGGACCGTATATAAAATCTTGTTTTTCCATGCTATTATGCTTGTGCAGAACCAGAACCAAGGTTTGGCAACGGGAAATTATTGGTTTCCTTTATTGGGCCATTATGTTGCTCATATTTTTGAACATTATCTTGCAATGCCATCAATAATTTTTTTGCATGCTCAGGCGTCAAAATAATTCTTGACATAACTTTTGCCTTTGGTACTCCCGGCATCATACGCACAAAGTCAAGTATAAACTCGGCATTTGAATGAGATATAATTGCTAAATTTGAATATATGCCGTCAGCTACATCTGATGGTAAATCTATACTGATCTGCTGTTGTTGTTCTTTGTTTTCCATAGTATTTCTTTTTTGATTGTGAAATATATAAAAAAAAAGACAAGGAAATTATACTCCTTGTCTTCTTTTATTATTTAAGACGAATTTCTATTCTTTGTCTCTTAATTTTGCATATTCTTCTTTAGAACCAACAATCAATTCATCATATTTCTTCAAACCTGTTCCGGCTGGAATCTTATGACCAATGATTACGTTCTCTTTCAAGCCTTCCAAGTCATCAACTTTTGCATTGATAGCAGCTTCGTTAAGAACTTTAGTTGTTTCCTGGAATGAAGATGCTGAAATCCAACTGTGTGTTTGTAGAGAAGCTCTTGTAATACCTTGCAAAATCTGACTAGCTGTAGCAGGATGCGCATCACGAACTTCAACCAAATTCAAATCTTTACGTTTCAATTGTGAATTTGCATCACGTAACTGACGAACAGTAATGATTTGTCCCGGTTTCAATTCTTCTGAATCTCCGGCATTGGTAACGACTTTCTTTTCGTAGATTCTATCGTTTTCGTCCATGAATTCCCAACGATCAACGATTTCACCTTCCAAGAATTTACTATCGCCTTGATCTTCAATTTGAACTTTTCTCATCATTTGACGAACGATAACCTCGAAATGTTTGTCGTTAATCTTCACACCTTGTAGACGGTAAACTGATTGTACTTCGTTTACGATATATTCTTGTACTTTGGTAGGACCCATGATAGCAAGAATATCAGAAGGAGTAATAGAACCGTCAGACAAGCTTGTTCCAGCTTTTACGTAATCGTTCTCTTGAACAAGAATTTGTTTTGAAAGTGGGATAAGATATTTCTTTTCTTCTCCTGTTTTTGCAGTTACAATAATCTCACGGTTACCTCTCTTAATTTTACCAAAAGCTACTTCACCATCAATTTCAGAAACTACTGCAGGATTTGATGGGTTACGAGCCTCAAACAATTCAGTAACTCGAGGAAGACCACCAGTGATATCACCAGACTTACCAATAGCACGTGGAATTTTCACAAGAATTTGGCCAGCTTTAACTTTATCACCTTCGTTAACGGTAATGTGGGCTCCTACCGGCAAGTTGTATGTGTGAAGTGTTTCACCGCTCTTGTCAACAATCTTAATGATTGGGTTCTTAGTTCTATCTTTTGATTCTATGATAACCTTTTCTTCGAAACCGGTTTGTTCATCAGATTCAGCCTTATAGGTTACATCTTTTGTAACGTTTTCGAAAGAAATCTTACCTGTTGATTCAGAAATAATTGATGCGTTATAAGGGTCCCAAGAACAAATCAAAGTACCTTTTTTCACTTCGGTATGGTTTTTAACCATCAACTTAGAACCATATTGAATGTTTTGATTTGTCAAAACGCTTCCTGTATTCTTGTCAATTATTTTTAATTCAGCGAGACGACCAATTACGATATCAACTTTTGCTCCTGATTCATCTTCACCCTCTATTGTTTTCAGTTCTTCGATTTCAACAATACCGTCGTATTTTGAAACGATAGAAGATTCGGCAGCAATGTTAGAAGCAGTACCACCGACGTGGAATGTACGAAGAGTCAACTGCGTACCTGGCTCACCGATTGACTGAGCGGCAATAACACCAACCACTTCGCCTTTTTGAACCATGCGAGCAGTGGCAAGGTTACGACCGTAACATTTTGCACAAACTCCCTTGCGCGATTCACAAGTCAATACCGAACGAATTTCTACTTGCTCAATTGGAGAATCTTCTATTGCTTGGGCAACTTCTTCTGTAATTTCATCTCCGGCTTTCACAATCAATTCTCCGGTTTGTGGATGATATACATCGTGAACACAAGTTCTACCAAGAATTCTATCATATAATGATTCTACAACTTCATCATTGTTCTTAACGGCCGTTGCAATCAAACCACGCAATGTTCCACAATCTTCTTGTGTAATTATAACGTCGTGTGAAACGTCAACCAAACGTCTTGTCAAATAACCGGCATCGGCTGTTTTCAAAGCGGTATCGGCCAAACCCTTACGAGCACCGTGAGTAGAAATGAAGTATTCCAAGACTGACAAACCTTCCTTGAAGTTTGACAAGATTGGGTTTTCAATAATTTCATTTCCAATAGCACCTGATTTCTGAGGTTTTGCCATCAAACCACGCATACCACTTAACTGACGAATCTGCTCTTTAGAACCACGAGCTCCAGAATCCAACATCATGTATACTGAGTTGAATCCACCACGGTCTTCACTCAATTGCTTCATCACGATATTAGTCAAGTTTGCGTTGGTATGTGTCCAAATATCAATAATTTGGTTGTAACGTTCATTGTTAGTTATGAAACCCATATTGTAGTTATTCATCACATCTTCTACTTGTTGGTAACCAGCGTTAACCAATTCAACCTTTTCAGTAGGAACAATAACGTCAGCCAAATTAAATGACAAGCCTCCCTTGAAAGCCATGCTGTATCCTAGATTCTTGATATCATCCAAGAAATCTGAAGTTTTTGGAGTTCCGGCAACTTTCAATACGTCGGTAATAATGTCACGTAATGATTTTTTGGTCAACAACTTATTGATGTACCCAACTTCTTCTGGTACTATTTCGTTGAAGATAATTCTACCAACTGTGGTATCAATCAATGATTTTTTACCATGCATGTCGGTGAACATTACTTTAACTTTAGCATGGAGGTCTGCTTTTTTCTCATTGTAAGCGATAATAGCTTCTTCTGAAGAATAGAACACAGAACCTTCTCCCTTTGCTCCATTCAATTCCTTGGTAATATAGTACAAACCAAGCACCATATCTTGAGAAGGCACCTTAATAGGAGCTCCATTTGCTGGGTTCAAAATGTTGTGTGATGACAACATAAGTATTTGTGCTTCAAGTATAGCAGCATTTCCCAATGGAAGATGGACAGCCATTTGGTCACCATCGAAATCGGCGTTGAATGCCGTACATGCGAGTGGGTGAAGTTGAATAGCTTTTCCTTCAATCATTTTAGGTTGGAATGCTTGAATACCCAAGCGGTGCAATGTTGGGGCACGGTTAAGTAATACCGGATGTCCTTTCAATACATTTTCCAAAATATCCCAAATAACTGCATCTTTTCTATCTACGATTTTCTTTGCAGATTTTACAGTTTTTACGATACCTCGTTCTATTAACTTTTTAATAATAAACGGTTTATAGAGTTCAGCAGCCATGTCTTTAGGAATACCACATTCGTGCAATTTCAATGTAGGTCCTACGACAATTACTGAACGAGCTGAATAGTCAACACGTTTACCTAACAAATTCTGACGGAAACGACCTTGTTTACCTTTCAAACTATCGCTTAATGATTTAAGTGAACGGTTTGCTTCAGTTTTTGCTGCATTTGTTTTACGTGAGTTGTCGAATAGAGAATCAACAGCTTCTTGCAACATACGTTTTTCGTTACGTAAAATTACTTCAGGAGCTTTGATTTCAATCAAACGTTTCAAACGGTTATTTCTAATAATAACACGACGATACAAGTCATTCAAATCTGATGTAGCGAAACGGCCACCATCAAGAGGAACAAGAGGACGAAGTTCAGGAGGAATAACCGGAATACATTTCAAAATCATCCATTCTGGCTTGTTTTTTCCAACTGATTCACGGAACGCTTCAATTACTTGCAAACGTTTAAGGGCTTCGTTCTTTCTTTGTTGAGAAGTTTCTTTGCTTGCTTGGTCACGCAATGAATATGACAATTCATCAAGATTGATTCGTTTAAGCAATTCTTCCAATGCTTCAGCACCCATCATAGCGATGAATTTATTTGGATCGCTATTATCTAATGCTTCGTTTTCTTTTGGTAATGTTTCGGTAATGTTTAAATATTCTTCTTCTGTAAGAAGATCCATATCGTAAATACCATCAGCTTTTTTAATTCCGGCTTGAACAACAATATAACGTTCGTAGTAAATTATTGAATCAAGTTTCTTTGTAGGCAAGCCTAAAAGATATCCGATTTTATTAGGTAACGAACGGAAATACCAAATGTGAGCAACAGGAACGATCAAATTAATATGCCCGCTTCTTTCGCGACGAACTTTCTTTTCTGTTACTTCTACACCACATCTATCACAGATAATTCCTTTGTAACGAATACGTTTGTATTTACCGCAGTGACATTCATAGTCTTTTACCGGACCGAAAATTCTTTCACAAAACAAACCGTCGCGTTCTGGTTTATATGTTCTGTAATTGATTGTTTCCGGTTTCAAAACTTCGCCGCTTGAACGATCCAAAATATCTTCTGGAGACGCTAAACTGATGCTAATTTTTGAAAAGTTATTTTTAATTTTTGTGTCTTTTCTAAAAGCCATATCCTATGAACTTTAAAATTTATTAATGCAATTGCTTATTCAAAATCTATATTGAGACTCAATCCTCGTAATTCATGCAACAATACGTTGAAAGATTCCGGTAATCCCGGTGTTGGAAGAGGCTCACCTTTTACGATTGCTTCGTATGCTTTAGCACGTCCCATCACATCATCAGATTTTAACGTTAGAATTTCTTGCAACACATTTGATGCACCGAAAGCTTCGATTGCCCAAACCTCCATTTCACCAAAACGTTGGCCACCAAATTGAGCTTTACCTCCAAGTGGTTGCTGCGTAATTAATGAATATGGACCGATTGAACGAGCATGCATCTTATCATCAATTAAGTGTCCCAATTTCAGCATATAGATTACACCTACTGTTGCAGGTTGGTCAAAACGATCTCCTGTTCCACCATCGTACAAATATGTTTTACCAAAATCAGGTACACCTGCTTTGCGAGTGTATTCGGTAATGTTCTCAAGTGATGCACCATCAAAGATTGGAGTTGCAAAATTCAAACCTAATTCTTTTCCAGCCCAACCTAGAACAGTTTCATAAATCTGTCCGATGTTCATACGAGAAGGCACACCAAGAGGGTTCAAAACGATATCTACTATAGTTCCGTCTTCCAAGAAAGGCATATCCTCATCTCTTACGATACGAGATACAATACCTTTGTTTCCGTGACGACCTGCCATCTTATCGCCGACTTTCAATTTACGTTTTTGTGCAATGTAAACTTTAGCCAACTGCATGATTCCTGCAGGAAGTTCGTCTCCAACGGAGATGGCATATTCTTTACGTTTATAATTGCCCTCAATTTCTTTCTGTTTCTTACAGAAATTGTGAAGTAAACTTGAAATCAAATCATTCTTTGAAGTATCAGTTGTCCATTTATCTGTGATAACCGATGTATAATCTTCAATTTCGTTAAGTGATTTTTGAGTAAACTTAGAACCTTTTGAAATAAGAACATTTCCTGCATAATCTTTCACTCCTTGTGAAGTTTTACCTTCAACAAGTTTGAAAAGTTTTTGAACAAGAATGTCTTTTATTTTCTTGTAGTTTGCTTCGTATTCAGCCTTGTAACCTTCAAGAATTGGTTTTTCGTTTGCTTTTGTTTTTCTATCCTTAACCGTTCTTGTGAACAATTTCTTGTCGATTACAGTACCATATAATGATGGACGAGCTTTTAATGATGCATCTTTAACATCACCGGCTTTGTCACCAAATATAGCGCGCAACAATTTTTCTTCTGGTGAAGGATCCGATTCTCCTTTTGGAGTGATTTTTCCAATCAAAATATCACCAGGTCTTACTGTAGCTCCTACACGAATAAGTCCATGTTCGTCCAAGTTCTTAATAGCATCTTCGCTCACATTTGGAATGTCTGATGTGAATTCTTCACTTCCACGTTTTGTATCACGTACTTCCAATATGTGTTCATCAATGTGAATTGATGTCATTATATCTTCACGAACAATACGTTCTGAAATCACAATAGCATCCTCGAAGTTGTAACCCTTCCAAGGCATGAACGCAACTTTCAAATTTCGTCCTATTGCTAATTCACCGTTTTGAGTAGAATATCCTTCAGTCAAACATTGTCCCTTAACAACTCGTTCTCCTTTTTCCACTATTGGGCGAAGATTGATACAAGTATTTTGGTTCGTTTTTCTGAATTTGATAATTGGATATACTGTTAAGTTATCGTCAAAACTTACGAAAGTTTCTTCTTCCGTTCTATCGTAACGAACACGAATTTCACGAGCATCAACATATTCAATAACTCCATCGCCTTCGGCCATTACTTGTACACGAGAATCATGAATAACCTGACGTTCTATTCCGGTACCAACAATAGGTGCTTCTGCCCTCAATAGTGGCACAGACTGGCGCATCATGTTAGATCCCATCAACGCACGGTTAGCATCATCATGTTCCAAGAAAGGAATTAAAGACGCAGCAATAGAGGTAATCTGATTTGGTGCCACATCCATCAACGAAATTTCTTCCGGACCAGTGATAGGGAAATCGGCCTCTTTACGAGCTTTGATTTTATTGGTAGCAAATTCTCCATTCGTTTTCAATGGGGTATCTGCTTGTGCAATAGTTTTTTCTTCTTCTTCTTCTGCGCTCAAATAAACAACACCACTTTCTGAAAGATCAACTTTACCATTTGCTACCTTTCTATATGGAGTTTCTATAAATCCAAGATCGTTTACTTTTGCGAAAACGCACAATGAAGAAATAAGACCAATATTTGGACCTTCTGGAGTTTCGATAGGACAAAGACGACCATAGTGAGTATAGTGAACGTCACGTACCTCGAAACCAGCTCTCTCTCTTGACAAACCGCCAGGACCAAGTGCTGAAAGTCTTCGTTTGTTAGTCATTTCACCAAGAGGGTTAGTCTGATCCATAAACTGAGACAATTGGTTAGTTCCAAAGAATGAATTGATAACTGAAGAAAGTGTCTTTGAGTTGATCAATTCTATTGGTGTAAACACTTCGTTGTCACGAACGTTCATTCTTTCACGAATGGTTCTTGACATACGAGCTAAACCAACGCCAAACTGGTTGCGTAATTGTTCGCCCACTGTTCTAACACGACGGTTACTTAAGTGGTCAATATCGTCAACATCAGCTTTTGAGTTTATAAGTTGGATAAGATATTTGATGATTTCAATAATATCTTTCTTTGTTAAAACTCGCGTTGTTTCTTTTTCTTCGTTAGGACCTAAATTGCTATACAATTTGGCGTTGATTCTATAACGACCAACTTCACCTAAATCATAACGCTTGTCAGAGAAGAATAATTTATCAATAATATCGCGAGCGGTAGCTTCATCAGGTGGTTCAGCGTTACGCAATTGGCGATAGATGTAGAAAATTGCCTCTTTCTCTGAGTTACAAGGGTCTTTTTGTAATGTATTATAAATTATATCATAGTCGGATGAGTTTTGGTCTTCCTTGTGTAACAAGATAGTTTTTTGACCAGACTCAAGAATCATATCGATATGTTCTTTCGTTATGATAACTTCACGTTCAACAATGATTTCATTTCTTTCAATTGAAACAACTTCACCGGTATCTTCATCTACGAAATCTTCAATCCATGATTTTAGAACTCTCGCAGCTAATTTACGACCTTCAACTTTTTTCAAGCCGGCCTTTGATACTTTCACTTCTTCGGCTAGGTCAAAAATTTCAAGAATGTCTTTATCACATTCGAAACCTATGGCACGAAGTAAAGTGGTTACTGGTAATTTCTTTTTACGGTCAATGTATGCGTACATTACACCGTTAATATCTGTGGCAAATTCTATCCAAGAACCTTTAAAAGGTATAATTCTAGCGGAATACAATTTTGTTCCGTTAGAGTGGATACTCTGTCCAAAAAATACACCCGGAGAACGATGTAGTTGAGATACAACAACACGTTCAGCGCCATTTATAACAAATGTTCCTCGTGGGGTCATAAATGGTATTGTGCCAAGATACACATCTTGTACAACTGTTTCGAAATCCTCGTGTTCGGGATCTGTACAATATAACTTTAATTTCGCTTTCAGAGGAATGCTAAATGTTAATCCTCTTTCCAAACATTCTTCTATTGAATATCTTGGAGGATCTAATTGATAGTCAAGAAATTCTAGGATAAAATTGTTGCGGGTATCAGCGATTGGGAAATTTTCATTGAAAACTTCACTTAAACCTTCGTTTTTACGTTCTTCCTGGGTTGAATCTACTTTGAAGAACTCGTTAAAAGACTTTAACTGAATTTCTAGGAAATCAGGATAGTCTAATTTATTTTTAATTGATGAGAAGTTAACTCTTTCCTTTGTCTTCATTGCGAAAAGTTGAAATATTGAACTTAATTGTATGAGAAAAGGTTTTAGCCACAAATGTGGCTAAAACCTATGAAATTATAAGATTATTTAATCCTATTTAAGTTCAACTTCTGCTCCTGCTGCTTCTAATTCTGATTTGATTTTTTCAGCTTCTTCTTTAGAAACTTTTTCTTTCACTGCTTTTGGAGCTTGGTCGCAAATATCTTTAGCTTCTTTCAATCCTAGACCAGTAAGTTCTTTTACAACTTTTACAACTTGTAATTTAGCTGCACCTGCTGACTTCAAGATTACATCGAATTCAGTTTTTTCTTCAGCTGCACTTGCTGCTGCACCTGCTGCTGGAGCTGCTACTGCTACTGCTGCTGCAGCTGGTTCAATACCATATTCGTTTTTAAGAATGTCAGCTAACTCTTTTACGTCTTTTACGCTAAGATTTACTAGTTCTTCTGCTAATGCTTTTAAATCTGCCATAATGTGTTTAATTAAAAATGTTACTACTTATTATTTATTTATTCTTTTTCTGATAATGTTTTTACAACTCCTGCAATAGTATTCTTTCCTGATTCCAAAGAAGAAATAACTTGTTGCATAGGTGATTGAAGAAGAGCAATAATGTCTCCAACAAGTTCTGCCTTAGATTTGATTGTAGCCAATGCATCTAATTGATCGTCGCCGATATAAATACATTGTTCTGCGAAAGCACCCTTAAGTACAGGTTTTGTTTTTCCTGAGTTGCGAAGTTCTTTAATCATTTTTGCAGGAACGTTAGCTGTTTTACAGAATAAAACAGAAGATGTTCCTTTTAAAACGCCGTAAAGTTCTTCGAATTCGCCTTCTACTTGTTCTAATGCTTTTCTTAATAGAGTATTTTTTACTACAATTATTTCAATATTGCTTTCAAAACATTTTCTACGAAGTGCTGACGTATCTTCGGCATTTAATGCTTCAATATCAGCGATGTAAAAGTGACCGTTTTCATTGATTTTGGCAACGATACTTTCAACTATATCTCTTTTTTGTGCTATATCCATAACAATCCTCGTTTTACATTAATGATTTTGTATCTACTTGAATGCCAGGACTCATTGTAGAAGAAATATAGATGCTTTTTACATAAGTTCCCTTTGCAGACACCGGTTTTAATTTGTTCACCATGTTAACAAATTCTCTCGCATTGCCGACAATGGCTTCTGGAGCAAAAGATACTTTTCCTATTGATGCGTGGATAATACCAAATTTGTCAACCTTAAAGTCAATTTTACCAGCTTTTACCTCAGCTACAGCTTTTGCTATATCCATGGTAACTGTTCCACTTTTAGGGTTTGGCATCAAACCACGTGGTCCAAGAACTCTACCAAGAGCACCGATCTTTGCCATAATTGTTGGCATGGTAATGATTACATCAACGTCAGTCCAACCATTTTTGATTTTTTCAACGTATTCGTCAAGACCATAAAAGTCTGCTCCAGCTTCTTTTGCTTCTTTTTCTTTATCAGGTGTACAAAGAACCAATACGCGAACTTTTTTACCTGTTCCGTTAGGAAGGGTAACAACACCACGTACCATTTGATTTGCCTTTTTAGGATCTACACCCAAACGAATATCCATATCAACTGATGCATCAAATTTTGTAGTAGTGATTTCTTTCACCAATTTTGCTGCATCGTCAATGGCATACGCTTTTCCTGCTTCTATTTTACTTAGAGCAATTTTTTTATTTTTCGTAAGCTTCATCGTTTCAATGTTTTAGAGTGTCGGTTTTTCACCTTCAATTGTTATACCCATGCTACGTGCTGTACCTGCAACCATTTCCATACCTGATTGAACTGTAAAACAATTCAAATCACGCATTTTTGATTCAGCGATAGCTTTTACTTGATCCCAAGTTACACTCGCAACTTTTTTTCTGTTTGGTTCTGCTGACCCACTTTTTACCTTTGCTACTTCCAACAACTGTACTGCTACAGGAGATGTTTTTAGAACAAATGTAAATGACTTGTCAGTGTACACAGTAATAATTACTGGAACGACTTTTCCTGCTTGATCCTGTGTCTTTGCGTTGAACTGCTTGCAGAATTCCATGATGTTCACACCCTTTGCTCCAAGTGCTGGACCTACTGGGGGAGATGGATTTGCAGCACCACCTTTAATCTGTAATTTGATTAGACCTGCTACTTCTTTTGCCATAATGCTATTTATTATTATTTATTAAGATTCCTTTTCTACTTGCATAAATCCTAATTCAAGAAGTGTTTTTCTACCGAAAACCTTAACTTCAACGGACAATTTTTTCTTTTCTTCATTGATTTTTTCAATGATTCCTGAAAATCCGTTAAATGGTCCATCGGTAACTTTAACAACTTCTCCAACAACAAAAGGCACGGAGGTTTCTTCTTCACATTCGGCAAGTTCATCAACTTTCCCTAAAATACGATTTACTTCATTTAATCGTAAAGGCATTGGTGTACCACCATGACGTTCAGCCGTTAAGAATCCTATAACTCCGTCAATGTTGTTTATGGTTCCCGCAATATTAATTTTTGTACCGTCCACATTTGCTTCTAACATTGCTTCTATTAGAACATAACCTGGAAGGTAATTTCTTTCTTTACTTATTTTTTTACCATTCTTTGCTTGTACTACTTTTTCTGTTGGGATAAGTACTTGCGATACATAATCTTCCAAATGATTACGTGATATTTCATACATAATCCTTTCTTGGACTTTCTTTTCCTTTCCACTCATCGCCTTAACGACGTACCATTTCTTTTCTATCTCTGCCATTGTGCGATGTTTGTTTATCCAAGTAAGTTATAGATACCATCTCTCATAATAAATGAAAAAGCCAAGTCCATTACCAAAACTATAAGTGAAATAATGAACATTGCCACTAGTACAACAATTGCACTTGACTGCAATTCAGACATTGTTGGCCATGACGTCTTATTGACCAATTCATTGTATGATTCTTTTACGTATGTCTTTAGTCCCATAGTAATTCTTTATTTGCAGGGGCAGAAGGGCTCGAACCCTCGACCAATGGTTTTGGAGACCACTACTCTACCAACTGAGCTATACCCCTAAAAAGGATTGGCATTAAGCCAATCCCATGATTCTGTATTAATCTAAAATTTTTGTTACTTGACCAGCACCAACTGTTCTACCACCTTCACGAATTGCGAAGCTCAAACCTTCGTTAAGAGCAACGTGTGAAAGAAGATTTACAGTGATTTCTATGTGATCACCTGGCATTACCATTTCTACACCTTCTGGTAGAGCGATTTCTCCAGTAACGTCTGTTGTTCTGATATAGAATTGAGGACGGTATTTGTCATGGAATGGAGTGTGACGACCACCTTCTTCTTTTGTCAAAACATAAACTTTTGCTTGGAATTTCTTGTGAGGTGTGATTGAATCTGGTTTACAGATTACCATACCACGTTTGATTTGGTCTTTTTCAATACCACGAAGCAACAAACCAACGTTATCACCAGCTTGACCTTCATCAAGAAGTTTACGGAACATTTCAACACCAGTACAAGTTGTTTTCAAGTTAGCATCGAAACCGATAACAGTTAAGTCATCACCAACGTGTACAACGCCTCTTTCAATACGACCAGTAGCAACAGTACCACGACCAGTAATTGAGAATACGTCTTCAACTGGCATCAAGAATGGTTTGTCAATAAGACGTTCTGGAAGAGGAATCCAAGTATCAACTGCATCCATCAATTCCATAATTTTTTCTTCCCATTGTGGTTCGCCATTCAATGCACCAAGTGCTGAACCTCTAATGATAGGTGTATTGTCACCATCGAAATCGTATTTTGACAACAATTCACGAATTTCCATTTCAACAAGGTCGAACATTTCTGGATCGTCAACCATATCACATTTGTTAAGGAATACAACGATTCTAGGAACGTTTACCTGTTTTGCCAAAAGAACGTGTTCTTTTGTTTGTGGCATAGGTCCGTCAGTTGCAGCAACTACAAGAATTGCACCATCCATTTGAGCAGCACCAGTTACCATGTTCTTCACATAGTCAGCGTGTCCCGGACAGTCAACGTGTGCATAGTGACGATTTGCGGTTTGATACTCAACGTGTGAAGTATTGATTGTAATACCTCTTTCTTTTTCTTCAGGAGCGTTATCAATAGAATCGAATGAACGCATTTCCGAAAGACCTTTCTTTGCCAATACAGTTGTGATTGCTGCTGTCAAAGTTGTTTTTCCGTGGTCAACGTGACCGATAGTACCAATGTTTACGTGTGGTTTGGATCTATCAAACTTTTCTTTTGCCATTTCTACTTATTATTTAAATTATTCAACATATAAAATTTCATTTTTCCACAGAGCCGATGATGGGAATTGAACCCATGACCTCTTCCTTACCAAGGAAGCACTCTACCCCTGAGCTACATCGGCAAGACTCAAATCCATACAGAACCTTCTGCTCGAAAATTCGGACTGCAAATGTAGTTTATTTTTCTAAAAAACAAAAGGATTTACTTTTTTTCTTGTTTCCCCTTCATTTTTTCTATTTGGTTGCGAAGTGCATCGATAGCCAAATCTACTGCTTCTTCAAAAGATTTTGCTGCTTTCTTCGAGAATAACTCTTTTCCCGGTGTTTTTATACTTATTTCAGCTTCTTTATTTTCTTCGTCTGTTGTGTTTATTAATTTAAAGAAAACATCTGCCGATTGTAAAATATCAGAAAATGTGTCCAATTTGTTCACTTTGTTTGTGGTAAACTCTCTTAGTTTTTCAGTGGCCTTAAAGCCAACAGACTGAATCTTTACTTCCATAATTACTGTGTTTTAATTCCTCGGATGAGAATGTTTATATACTTTTTTTAGTTTTTCAAATGAATTGTGCGTGTATATTTGCGTTGCAGCCAAAGATGCGTGTCCCAATAATTCTTTTATATCATTAATATCCGCACCATTGTTGAGCAAGTGTGTTGCATATGAATGCCGTAAAACGTGTGGGCTTTTTTTATCTATTGTTGTTACTTCGCCCAAATATTTATGTACGATTCTATACAATAGATTTGGGTACGCTTTCCCACCGTTGTCGGTTACAATTAGCATAGTGTGTTCCAAAGCTATTTTATTTCGTTCCTCTATATATGTCTTGAGAAGCGCCGAACACTCTGGCAAGATTGGCACAATTCTTTCTTTACTTCTTTTACCAAAAACTTTGATAGTTCCTTCGGTAAAATTGATTGATGAAAGTTCCAAACCCAACAATTCTGCTCTACGAATTCCTGTAGTGTATAATAAATCAATGACCACCTTATCTCGCAAACCCGAAAAGTCTTTTGCAAAGACATTTTCGTCAAGCAATTTATTCATATTTTCTTCTTCAACAAAACAAGGAAGACGTTTTTTCACCTTCAACATATGCACTTTGCGTGCTACGTTTTGTTGCAACTTTCCTTCTTTCTGAAGATAATAAAAAAAAGAACGAACTGCCGTTATCTTTCTATTAATAGATCGTGGAGCAATTCCTTCTTCTGATAATTCACTGATCCAAAGACGGATATCTTTGGAATCAATTTGCGTAATTTGTTTTTGCCCTATATGCTGCAAAAAATGCAAAAGGTCGTTTTGATACGAGATGACTGTGTATTTTGAACTTTTTTTCTCATAATTAAGATAGTTCAAAAATGATTGTAATAATTCCTCATTATGGGAATTATTGCTCATCAGTCAACTGCATTTTTTGTTTGTAAATAGCCTTAATAAGTTGCTCGCGTTGAACTACAGATGGTTTTGTAAACGCTTGTCTGTTTCTTAATTCTTTGACAACACCAGTTTTTTCAAATTTTCTTTTGAATTTTTTTAATGCCTTGTCAATGTTTTCGCCTTCTTTTACCGGTACGATAATCATATTATTCTCCTTATTTAGAATGTTTAATAAATGGATTGCAAATGTATAAACTTTTAGATAAAGAGCAAGTTTTTAATCAATTGTTTTTAAATAGAACCTCAAAATCGCATATTCTTCGGCGGTCAATATGTTATTGTTTTGCAACTCGTTCGGCGATTTTATAGTTCCCACAATTCGTTTGTAATTAAATATTTTTTTTGTTTGCTCATAACTTACCAACGGATGGGCATTAAGTTCTTTAAAAGTAGCCGTGTTTATATTTATTTTTTGAATAGAGGAAGTGTCTATAACTAAATAGGGTGCAATACTCAAAATAGTTACACTATCTAACGAGTATATTGCTCGAAGTTGGTCTATTGTATAAAAACCACCAATGCGGTCACGCGTTTCAATAATTTTTTTCGCCCGGAAACTTCCAATTTGTGGCAATTGTTTGAGATCATTCGTATCACAGGTATTCAAGTTTACGCGATGTGGAACTGACTTTATTTTGTGTTCTTGACTCGGTTTGAAAAATTGCTCTGGTTGTCTTTTGGCAACTGATTTTGGAGAACAAATTTCTATTCTTTGCTCTATTCTTGCATAATCAGTTTCGTGAATTGAATATAATTTCTTCAGATCTTCTTTTTTCTTAAACACACCACCTTTTGTTCTGTAATTAACACATTGTGATGCTTGTTTTTGCGACATACCTATGCGCATCAATTCATCGACTGTTGCAGTATTTGGATCTACTATGGTATCGGGCTGGTGTGCAATTGTCGAAACGGTTTGAGTTGGTTGGTTTACCAAACTATCGGAGGCTGTATACTCGACCGGTTTTTGTGGTTTATATACATAAAAAAAGATGGCCAATGCCGTAACAACAATGAGGGTCGTTAGGTTTTTACCTAAACGCACCCACGTTTGATTATTTTTTTTCATGTCTTAGAATGGATATCCTATGCCCACACTCAGACTAAAATCATCGCGTGTTAGGCTTCGGGTTCCCCAAATTAAATGTGACTTTGTATTATTTATGGTATATGGTTCGCGTATTTTCATTCCTAAATCACAACGAACTATGAGAAACGAGAAATCGAAACGCAACCCGAATCCTCCTCCCACAGCTAAATCTTTATAAAAATTATTTAAATGAATTTCGGCACCTTTCAATTCGTTGTTTCGGAACGACCAAATGTTTCCAACATCAACAAACAATGCTCCGTTTAAAATTCCAATAATATGAAAACGGCTTTCTACATTCATTTCTATCTTAACATCGCCCAAATAATATTTAAACGAATTGATTGTATCCAAGTATGAGCCCAATCCCAATGAGCGACTTTCCCATGCCCTCATACTGTTGGCACCTCCTGCGTAATATTTCTTCACACTCGGAAGTCCTTCGGAGTTGAGATACGGGACAGAAATTCCTCCGAATATTCTATATACAAAGGTTGTTTTAGGAGAAATTACATCATAATATCTAAAATCGGCTTCACCTTTTATATACTGGGCAAACGGAAGATTGAGCACTTCATATTGCCCTCCCGTATTTTGTTCCTTGCCACTTGCCTTGCAGTATAAGTACATAAGGTTTCCACTGGTTTCTCCTGAAATTTTTAAATATTGATAATCTTTATTTTCTGTTTTTCTTTTGCTATAGTACAGGATTGAGAAATTGTTACAAAACAAAAGATAATCTTCGTAGCTGTATTTATAATAATTTCTACTATTTATAAAATCATGAAATCGGTCAGAAATATTGTAGTACCGAATGTAACTAAAATCAACCGGATTGAAATTATAAGTAAAAAAACGTTGCCCATACCATGTGTAACCAAAATTCACTTCGGTAGTTGGACGTGTATAATCTGGCGTTTGCAAATAATTATATTCAACGTGGCAATTTGTTCTTGCGCGGAATTTTTTATTGTACTTGTTCATACTAAATGGCACGAGGAATTTTGGAGTAGAAAAATCTGCTGAAATGCCATACTCCTGAGAGTTGAATATTCGTATATTTTCATTCTCCGTTTTCAACACATTATTGTATTCCTCTGCCAATTTGAACTTCAAATTGAGATATTCTGCTCCATGAAACAAGTTTCGGTTAATGTATGAAGTATTGAGAGCTGCGCCCCAATCGCCACTGGTATTTGTGCCTTCTATGTCAAAATTGATAGACTGACGCTTGCCGGGAGTAATATTTATAAAACAGTCAAGGTCCACGGTATCCGGATTTGGTTGTTCTGCAGATTCCTTAAATTCAATATTGACTAATTTAAGCAACGGGTAACTGCTCATAATTCTTTGAGTACGCTCCACGCGGAACAAACTATAGTGTTCTTTTTCGTCAATGAAATTCGCTTGCTGAATGGTGCCCGGTTTTATATACGTTGCTTTTGACGTATCAACAGCTTCGGACGGCTGATTTTGCTGACGTGACCGTCGATTCGTTGGCTTATAGTTTTGGTTTATGGTTGTTTTATTAATGCGATGTTGCTTAAGAGAATTTTCTGTCGTTTTTTTGATACTTATAACCAATGCCACGCTATCAGGTCCATGGATGGTATCGGCAGAAAAAATCACATTATCTTTAGAGAAAGCATAATATCCGGAATTGTTGCACATACGAACGATCTGAGTTTGTTCTTCTTGCAACAAACCAATAGCAAACGGTTGCCCAACTCGTATTTTCGATAGATTTTTCGTTCGATTTATTATCGGTGACAATGCACTATCTTCTATGGCATACGAAACGGATGAAATAACAAACAATTTTCCGCTTTTTACCGAATAGTCAGCAACTACTTTTTTCTTTTGCAGGCCTCGGTATTCAATATTTGAACTAACTGCGGCATCATAATAACCCAACTCATTGAGAAACAACCGAATCTGTTCTTCGTTTTTTGTAATCAACGTTTGGTCATACAACACCGGCGGTTCGCCAATTATATCGCGCATCCAACTTCCAAACTTTCGCTCAGAGTCTTCAAATGTATAGTAGAATGACAATCGCATGCGCGTTCCCAAAAATTTTCTATTCGGTTTGGGTTTTATATAATTGCTAATTTCAGCCTTATTGATTTTTCGGTTGTCTGCAGTAATTTTATGTTTAACGAGCAACTTTTGGTCGGCTTGCAAATGATGCGTCACAGTACATTGGCTATAAAACAAAGCACTTAATACCATAAGAATTTGGATAACTATGTGTTTGCTTTTCTTCATCTATTTTGCCGATGTTTTCTGCAAATGTATAAATTATAAAGTATCGAAATTTACAGCGAACATAAATTCAAAGTAAAATGATGTATTATTCGGCATATACGACATTCTCACACCGGTATTGAAGGGAGCCACAAAGTTTATTATGTGACAATCGGTTGTGAGTTCACCACCATACGACAAATAATTCTTCGTTACACTATTGGCAAAAGTCCCTTCGGCATAGTCGCAAAAGAGATTGCAACGAATTCGTTTTATATACAGAATGTCACCAAGCTCCAAATCAGGATACAAAAGCGGAAAAGAATAATTGAATTGTACCGACATCATTTCTTTTGATGCCGAAAGCGTTTCGGTGTATCCTCGTGGCACAGGAATTTGACGAAGAAAATACGTTGTCTCATCTGTTTGATATTTATTGGTCTCATACCCACCGACCAACGACAAACTATGACTTCGAATGATTCCCGGCAAATAGAGAGATACTTTTGCAAATAAATATTCGTTGTATGTTTTTTGTGAAGCAAAAGGAGTATGTTCAACTCCCGCACTCACTATTTGACCAAATCGTGGATTAATTTCCTGCGTTGCTTTTTGCCTATAATTTGAAAGAGTAATGAAATGCGCAAAATAATTTGACGAAATTTCATCATAGTAGTTGTCAGTATATATAATAGGTGTTATCTTGTTTTTAACATATTTATATGCTTGAAACTGACTTCCCAAAACCACTGAGCGATAATATGATTTTGAAGAAAAATTCAATGGGAAATATATTTTGGCAAAAAAATTTGTTGCGCTATAATCAACCGACACCGTGTCAGAAGAATTATATCCCGAAGGTGGCAATTCTGAATATTGCAGAACACCTTTTGCTGCTTCGGCTTCTATGACAGGGAAAATACCTCTGTATGAAATGTTTGCGAAAAAATCTTTCTGCCCACTGCTCGGCAAAGATCTATAACCAGCGCGTGAAATGAGTGTACCCAAATGGTTTTGTGAAAGCACTTGAAAACCATTTCCTGATTCACTCACGGTACTATTTTCATAATTCATGTAAAATGGCATCCAACTATGTATGCGAAATGCGTGTAATAGTTTTGAATAACTTTTTGACTCATAGACGGTATCGGGCATGTGCGAAAAATCCACAAAGCCTTCTTGGTTTGAAAGCATTTGTGCTAAATTGTAATTTTCTTTTTTCACAACTTGAATATCATGCCACGACTTGGGATTCAATGGCATTGCTGCAAGTTGATATCCGTTTGAGGTGTAATTTGAAAAAACCAAGGTGCTGTCAGTCGTAGAAGGATAATTACATCCAAAATCTCCAACGGTAACGCGCGACGTTTGATTTGTCAGTGGATTATAGGCATATATGTTGTCATTACCAGAGTACGACGATGTGTAAAGCACATATTCTTTCCAATAAATAGGTAATTTATAATCCTCGTAAGAATACGGCAAAATTTCTGTAAACAATTGACTCTGGACATCGTATTCTACTATTCGTTTACCTTGGCTATTCAACCCCACATAGATTATTTTTGATCCATTTTCATTCCACGACGCATTTTGCACTGCATCATTATTTGGTATCGGTATTTGTCGTAAAACTTTCTTGCTTTGTCTATCAAAAACTGTCAAAAAATTTTTCCCATCTTCAGAGACTTCCGATGCAACAATTCGTTCGTTAGAAGGAGAAATAGCAGGAGCATACACATGACGTTTGGTGCGTATTTTCCGCGTTTTATTATTCTGAATATCATATACATAGATATATGAATTCTGTTTCAGTTCCCACCGAATATGAAAATTTGTTTCTTGCCAAACTATCATTTTACCATTTGATTGAATTCTATCATTTGACGGCTTAAAACCGGTATTAGCAACAACACATTCTTTTCCATTTCGGATACGCACCAATTGGGATATTGTATTTAAGCCTTTTCGTTCTGCGAAATAGAGGCTGTCAGAAATTTTAATACCATTCACATAATTGGTATATACCTTTTTTGCCTTCGCAATCGTATCATACGACGTTTGTATTTCCCTATCATGAGCAAGTTTCCACTCATTTGCTTGTCGTTCAAAAACTGAAGTGTACCATTCTCGTTTGGACATTTCAGTACGTTCTTTTATAACATGATTTACGGGGCGAAAGCTAAACGGATGGCGCGCACTGCGGTCAATTATATCAGCCTCCAATGACTGTCCATAATATTTACGAGAATTGGCAAGTAGAAAATATCCCATTTCATAGTAATTCGGGACATAATCTTTGTACGAACCAAAATATGCTTTACTATAGGAATACACACCTTTGTCATAACATTGCGCTTTGAGTCCCATTGAAAAATCTGCCTGACGGCCGCGTCCGGAATGACTCAGTGCCGTTTCAGAGCAAACCGCATCTCCTTCAAGAAACCACCGAGGCATATATAAGCCGGAAACAATTCCTACCGATTGTTCGCCCAAAATAAAAGAGAAAACACGCGTTGTTCCTTGATTGAGTTTATCCATTTGAACCACATGTCGAGATTCGTGTAACGAAAGGTTTTCGTACCACTCTTGCGAATTTTGATCTTGTGGAGAAATAGTATATACATCCATTTGCTTGGGGCACCACGCGACTGATGCATTACTTATGTTCGTTTTGGGGTGTATGACAACCGGAATTTTTTTTGGACTATGCTTCAAACCTTTTCCACACAAATCATACGAGAATTCTAATTTCCGTGTAAAATTTTGTGCTATGCTATCACATGTTTCAGGGTAAACTACCGTAAAATGGTTTGTGTTAATTTCTCGCCAGCGAATAGACGTAGGGTCAGTACCTACACTAACATATTGGCCATACGAGGTTGTTACAGTCATACACAAAAAACATAGTATCGTATATATTGTATTTCGCATAATTGGTTTAACTCAAATTAGTTTTCTTTTAAAACAATAAAACGCCTTTAAACATATAGTTTAGAGGCGTCTCATTATTACATTAGTTCATTTTAAAAATGACCACTTGCCTTTACCGACTTCACAATAACTGCGCCTATTTTGTATGGATCGCCATTTGATGCCGGGCGACGGTCCTCTATTCTTCCTCGCCAACCATCATCTACTGTTCCTATAGGAATACGCAACGAAACTCCACGACTGCCTACTCCCCATGAGAAATCATTTATTGAAGCAGTTTCATGTTTTCCGGTAAGTCGTTCAGAATTGTAGGCTCCATAAACATCCATATGTTCTTTAACATGTTTGCCAAATTCTGCACAAATTTCATCAAACACTCGTTTTTCGCCACATGTGCGCATTACATTGTTTGAGAAATTAGCATGCATTCCCGAACCATTCCAATCGGCATCTTTACCAAGTGGTTTTGGGTGTAACTCCAAAAAAACATTATATTTTTCGCAAATAAGTTCCATAATATAACGAGAAACCCATATTTCATCGGCAGCACGTTTTGCTCCTTTTGCAAAAATTTGATATTCCCACTGTCCACAAGCAACCTCGGCATTTGTTCCTTCTATATTCAAACCTGCTTCAATACAGGCATCAAGATGTTCTTCAACAATTTCACGACCATGAGCTATACGTGCACCTACCCCACAATAATAAGGGCCTTGTGGAACTGGTTGAGTTCCATCTGCAGGAAAGCCAAGAGGTAAATTAGTATTACAATCAATAAGGAAATATTCTTGTTCATAACCGAACCAAAAGTCATCATCATCGTCATCTATTGTCGCACGAGCATTAGTAGAATGAGGTACTCCGTCGGAACGTAAAACTTCATTCATAATGATATAGCCATTTATTTGCAAAGGATTTTTACAAAGAAAAACCGGTTTCAAAATACATTCAGAAGAATTTCCTTCCGCTTGTTGTGTAGAAGATCCATCAAAAGACCATTTTGGGCAATTCTCAATTTTTCCGCTAAAATTTTCCACAATGCGGACTTTGCTTCTCAGTTGCTGAGTAGGCTTGCTACCATCCAACCAAATGTAATCTAATTTGAATTTCATAGAACGTTCTTTATTTGCAGTGCAAAGTAAAGAAATTTTCTGTGACTCTAAAGAAGCAAAACAGAGAAATTAGCTTTGTACCGAAAGAAATAAAGAAAGGTTGTATGAAATGACTCATACAACCTTCAAGTAAAAAAAGA
>DAIOSV010000029.1:0-2979 GCA_036752345.1 Bacteroidales bacterium
GGCAATGGCAAACGAAAAAGAATCATTGTTTTCTAAAAACAATTTAAAATTGCTCACAGAACCGCTAGGTTCTCAAAATCCTATCACAGTTCAGGTGTTAGGTGTATGTTCTGCATTGGCAGTAACTGCAAAAGTCGAGTCAGCTATTGTGATGGCCTTGGCAGTAACGATTGTAGTTGGTGTTGCTAATATGACAATATCATTAATAAGAAATACAATACCTAACCGTATTCGTATTATTGTTCAATTGATGGTAGCTGCAACATTAGTAATTATAGTAGACCAAATATTGAAAGCGTTTTCTTATGGTGTAAGTAAACAACTTTCAGTATATGTAGGTTTGATTATTACCAACTGTATCTTGATGGGACGTATGGAAGCCTTCGGTTTAGGAAATAAACCATGGCCTTCATTCTTGGATGGTATCGGAAATGGTTTGGGATACGGAATAATATTAGTGATAATTGCAGTTATTCGTGAGTTTTTCGGAGCTGGAACCATTACATTCCCAATCATAGGTGAGTGTAGAATAATTCCAGAGAGTTTCTATGCAATGGGATATGAGAATAACGGGTTTATGCTTATGTCGCCAATGGCGTTGATTCTCATTGCAATCATTATATGGATTCAACGTACAAGAAACAAAGAACTAATTAAGAAATAAGGATTTAAAAGAGTAATACTATGGATTTATTAAACTTATTTGTCAGTTCAATCTTTATAGACAATATGGTGTTCGCATTCTTCTTGGGAATGTGTTCATTCATAGCTGTGTCTAAAACAGTAGAAACAGCAGCAGGATTGGGAGTCGCCGTTACGTTTATTATGGCTTTAACTGTTCCTATTGACTATTTATTGAATGAATATGTATTGAAAGCTGGAGGTTTATCGTGGATAAGCGAAAGTTTTGCCGATATAGATTTGAGTTTCTTGAGCTTTATTATTTTCATTGCGGTGATTGCTTCATTTACGCAGTTGGTTGAAATGGTTGTAGAAAAATATGCACCAGCATTGTATTCTACTCTAGGAATATTCCTACCACTTATTGCTGTAAACTGTGCAATTCTAGGTGGTTCATTATTCATGCAAACTCGTGTTGGTCTTCCTGACACAGATCCTAAAGCTATCAAAAGTGCACTTGCTGCGTTAATATATGGTTTGGGTTCAGGTCTTGGTTGGGCTTTTGCAATTATTGGAATATCAGCAATCAACGAAAAAATCAAATACTCAAAGGTACCTGCAGGATTACGTGGCGTTGGTATTACATTTATTGTTACCGGGCTTATGGGTATTGCATTTATGAGTTTTATGGGAATTAAATTTTAATTTAAATAGATAGTACAATGGTTATCTTAAATGCAACAGCAGGTGTGATTATCGGTGCAAGTGTTCTTGTATTCCTGCTTATAATTATTTTGTTAGTGGCAGTGCTTCTACTTGCCAAAGCAAAATTGTTACCTTCTGGTAAGGTACGCTTGTTTATAAATGACAAAGAACCAATTGATGTTTCTCAAGGCAACACGTTGTTGTCAACATTGCAAGGCCAAAATATTTTGTTGCCTTCTGCCTGTGGTGGTAGTGGAGCATGCGGTATGTGCCGTTTGCAAATCCCTGAAGGTGGTGGCGACTGTATTCCTACAGAAAAGGGTTTCTTTTCACGTAAAGAACAAATGGACAATTGGCATTTGGCTTGTCAAGTAAAAGTTAAAAACGACCTTCATATCAAAATTCCAGAATCAATTCTTGGTATTAAAGAATGGGAATGTGAAGTAATTTCTAATAAGAACGTTGCTTCCTTTATTAAGGAGTTCAAAGTAAAACTTCCTGCAGGTGAACACATGAAATTCATCCCGGGTTCGTATGCTCAAATTAGAATTCCAGAGTATGACATCGACTACGGTCGCGATATGGACAAGAGCCTTATTGGTGATTTGTATGTTCCGGTTTGGGAAAAATTCGGTCTTTTCGGTTTAAAACAGAAAAATACTGAATCTACAGTTCGTGCTTATTCTATGGCTAACTATCCTGACGAAGGTGATATTATTACATTAACAGTCAGAATTGCAACACCTCCGTTTAAACCGAAAGAACAAGGTCCAGGTTTCCAAAACGTTCCTTGTGGTATTGCTTCTACATATATTTTCAGCTTAAAACCAGGCGACAAAGTATATATGAGTGGAGCTTATGGAGATTTCCACCCAGTATTTGATAGCAAACGTGAAATGATTTGGATTGGTGGTGGTGCAGGTATGGCTCCTCTTCGTTCTCAAATTATGCATATGCTTAAAACGTTACATACTAGTGACCGTGAAATGCATTATTTCTATGGAGCACGTGGTATTGACGAAGTATTCTTTATGGAAGACTTCCTTGCTTTGGAAAAAGAATATCCTAATTTCCATTTCCATTTGGCTCTTGACTTCCCAGATCCAAAGGCAGACAGCATGGGTGTAAAATATACTCCAGGATTTGTTGCTCAAGTTCTTGGTAATACCTACTTGAAACAACATGAAGAACCAGAAGATGTTGAATATTATCTTTGCGGTCCTCCTATGATGGCTAAGACAGTGCTTGATTTATTGCATAGCTTAGGCGTAGAAGATCAAATGATACGTTTCGATAATTTCGGATAATGGCAATACATAAGAAAGCAAACGTACTCTGCTTGTTTTTTGCTGCAATGCTTGTTTGCAGTAGTGCGTTGGCATCAGATATAAATACCGACTCTTCCAAAACGGAAAAGTCGGTATTTTCATATGTAGAGGAGTGGTACAGCAACAATATGAATTATGGAACTGTAACGGCTTTAATGACTATTGAAAGTTCGTTTATTCCATTCCCATCTGAATTTGTAATACCTCCTGCTGCCTATGTTTCGTGTAACGACGACAACAATATGAATATCATACTTGTTGTTCTTTTTGGAACATTAGGTTCGTTACTAGGTGCTTTGATTAATTATTTCCTTGCATTATGGTT
>DAIOSV010000029.1:3079-28443 GCA_036752345.1 Bacteroidales bacterium
CGGTGTTGGCTATGCTTGGCTATTTTGCTCATGGTCAGCAAGATTTGATTAACAAATACAGTAACGAAATAGGATATGTTATAATAGCAATTGTTGCGGCTGTTGCGTTGTTTTATATTGTTCGATACATGATTCGCAAAAGAGCGAAAAAAGAAAGTATCTAAGCAATAACGTATTTTGATTTTAAAAAATACATGAGAAAATTCAAATAGAAGAGCCGCATAGCGGCTCTTCTATTTTATAGGGTTTCTCTGCTCAAGAAATATTTAAGCAATTACAATGATTGCTATGACCATTGAACGCTGACTGTATCGCAAAGCAAAGAGAAGAATTCTTCTCCATTTGGTGAAACTAATGCAAATTCGTACATTTGTAGAGCAAAAAGGGAGAACCCAAAGTCGCATTTTGCTACTAATACTTACAGATTAATTTAAAAATGACATTCGAAGAATTTAATATAGACGATAGCTTACTTGAAGCTATCTCATACATGAAGTTTGAAAAAGCTTCGCCAATACAAGAAGCCGCTATTCCGGTAGCATTAGAAGGTCGGGATCTTTTGGCTTGCGCACAAACGGGAACCGGAAAAACTGCCACATTTGTGATACCTGTTTTACAAGATTTAGTAAAAAACGGTGCTCACGGAACAACAACGTTGATTATCGTACCAACACGCGAGTTAGCTATACAAATAGACCAAGAGTTACAAGGTTTTTCATATTTTACTGATACTACGAGCAAAGCCGTATATGGCGGTGACAAAGGAGGAGATTGGGATGCACAAAAAGCTGCGTTTACCGAAGGAACCAATGTGATAGTAGCCACGCCGGGCAGATTGATGGCTCATTTGCGTTTGGGATATGTGAAATTTAATCATTTACGCCATCTTATACTTGATGAAGCTGATAGAATGCTCGATATGGGCTTTATAGACGACATTCGCCAAATACTTTCGTATGTTCCGGCTAAACGCCAAACTATGATGTTTAGTGCGACTATGGCACCAGAAATTCGCAAATTGGCCAATACTATTTTAACCAACCCAGAATTGGTATCAATAGCAATTGCAAAACCGGCAGAAGGAGTAACCCAGTCAGCATATTTGGTGCATCCATATCAAAAAATAGATTTGATAACTCATATTATTGAAGCAAATCCTGAGTATGACAGCATTTTGATTTTTACATCAACGAAAAAAGCCATAACATCAATAGTGAGTGCCATTAAAAAGAAAATTCGAGGCATTACGGTTGAAGGAATTTCTTCGGATTTTGAGCAAGATCAGCGAGAGGATGTGTTGTTGCGATTCAAAGCAAAACAAGCCAAGGTGCTTGTAGCCACCGATGTACTAAGTCGTGGTATTGACATTAAAGGTATCAATTTGGTTGTCAACTTTGATGCTCCAAAAGACCCCGCCGATTATGTTCATCGTGTAGGTCGTACTGCCCGCGCTGATGCAAAAGGCGAGGCCATTACGTTTGTGAGTGAAACAGATATGTTTAGTTTTTCAAGAATAGAAAAACTCATTGAACGAGAAGTTCTAAAGTTGCCATTACCGGCGGATTTGGGAGAAGGTCCTGTTTGGAAAGAAAAAACAAGTGCCCCAAGTAAGCCACATAGAAATTTCAAGAATAAATCTCATTCTCACAAACAAAATGCTTCGCAGGGAAAACCTAAGGACCAGCAAGAGAATGGAGCTAAAAAAGATGCAGGAGCATCAAAAAAGCGTAGATTTTTCCATCATAAGCCCAAAGGGAATCAAGAAAAATAGACAATCCAATTTATTACTCATAAAAATTCTTACTTTTGTCGCGCAGTAGGTCGTTCTATCGCTCCCGAAAGGGGGAGGAAAGTCCGGACAACAAAGAGCATTGTGCCTGTTGAAAGAACAGATGTGCGTGAGCGTATGGTATGGCAGAAGAGAATAACCGCCGTAAGCAATTACGGTAAGGGTGAGAAGGCGGTGTAAGAGACCACCATTGTGCAAAGCGATTTGTGCAGATGTGCCACCGACAAGTTGCAAGACCATGTATACCAACGTTTGAGGGCTGCTCGCCCGAGTTGGAGGGTAGGTTGCGTTAGATAAATGATAGAATCTCGCGAGAGAACAGAATCCGGCTTATAGACTTACTGCTTTTTTTATGCTTCTAAAATTCCATCAGGAATTTCCATTGTAATAGTTTTTGCATCTTCATCGATGCCTTTGAAAAGCGCTTCGGCGAAGGGAATTAGTACCGAATTATTGTTTGCTTGTTTTACATCAAAAACCGTGTTCATGGAGTACGAAATCACTTCTTGAATTGTACCAATGATTTCATGAGTGTTGCTATCGATTACCGAAAACCCCACTAAATTCGTGTCAATAGTATCTTCTTCCGCATCTTCGGATAGTTCTCCGTATATTTTTGTGCCGCAATATATTTCGGCCTTTTCAATAGACTTAATGTCTTCAAATTTCACAAACAAGGAATTACTTTTGATAGAAGCAGATTCAATGAAGAAAGGCACCAATCGTTCTTGACGGCACAAATAAACATATTCATATTCTGTAATTTCAGCAATATCAATGTTTTTGGTAGAAACAAGAACTTCACCCTCTTTCCCGTGAGGGCGAGATATTGTCCCAATCTCAATACATTTTTTTATGTCTGGAATTTCCTTGTATGCCATGGCTAATGAAAAGAAAGGGTGTTCAAATTGCCTTGAACACCCTTAATGATTTGTTGATTAACAAATTATTCAGCTGCAGTTTCTGTAGCTTCAGCAGCTGGAGCTTCTTCTGTAGCAGGTGCTTCTGCTGCTTCAGCATCAGCTTTTGCTTTTGCTTCAGCTTCTGCAGCGGCAACAGCAGCTTGTTTTTCTGCTATTTTAGCTTCGCGTTGTTTGTTAATTTCAATTTCTTCGTCAAGTTTTTTCTTAGCAAAGTCAGCAGCACTTGATTGTAATTTTGAAGTGTATGATTCTGCTTTCTTTTGTTTTTCATCTAAGAATTTTTGGAATTTCTCTTTAAGAGCAGCTTCGTCAAAAGCACCTTTTTTTACACCACCTTTAAGGTGTTTCATGTACAAAACTCCTTCGTGTTTCAATATAGAACGTGCTGTATCAGTTGTTTCAGCTCCTGCTTCCAACCAATAAAGTGCTCTTTCGAAATCCAATTCTACAACTACTGGATTGGTAGTTGTATTGTACGTACCGATTTTCTCGATAAATCTGCCATCACGTGACCTTCTGCTATCAGCAGCTACAATGTGATAGAAAGGGCTCGCCTTTCGCCCGTGTCTTGATAATCTGATTTTAACAGCCATTGTATTGTTTAATTAGTTTGTAAAAATTTTTCGCAAAAATACTCATTTTCTTGAGATTACCATAACAATGCCTTAAATTAATTTCCAATAATTTTATAGTCATTGCCTAAATACTGAATCTATTTTGTTACTTTTGCAGTAAAAGTATGTGGTATGCAACGGCGAATTTTAATTTCAATAATTTTACTTTGCTTGATAGGAATTTCGGTATTTCTTGTGATTTTTTTGAGGAATAACGAGAGTGTCCCCAATAATTCTATGCGAGCTATTCCTGTTGATGCAGCGTTGGTGGTGCAAATTAATAATCTCAGTGAAGCTTCGGAATACTTTACTGCTAAAAATGAAGTGTGGAATGGAATTTCTCAGTTGCAAATATTGAAAAACGGCTGCGAAATTCTTACTAAAATTGACTCTGTAGTGTCTACAAATGACGCATACGTTCCTTTTAAAACCAATGAATTACTCTTTGCGGTTAAGCAAATAGGTAAAAATAAACTTGATTTTCTTTTCATCATGCCTTTGCAAAACAAGCAGGACGTGGATGTGGTGAAGTCTTTGGTTGAAGATGCTTTTACGGTGAATAATTCTACTTCGTATACGTTTAATAAAACGACCGTATTTTCATATGTAGATAATAGTTCTGATAGAAAAAATCTCTCGTATGCAGTTTGTCAAAACACGGTTATTATTAGCGAATCAAAAGTTTCAGTGGAGAGTGCTATAAAAGGTTTGACTGAAGGTAAAAATTTAGAGAGTGATGCCGATTTTCAAAAAGTTCGTCCCAATGCTTCAAAAGTGCCGGTTCGGGTATTTTTCCATTATGACAAGATGGTAACCATTTTTGAATTGTTTGCTTCGGAGGATTACAAGAGCCTTGCGCAGAAATTCCCTAAAATAGGTAGCTGGACAGAATTAGATCTTTCATATACTGCGAAATCGTTACGATTTAATGGGTACGTAACCACAGATTCTGAAAAGGCTACTGCCGAATATATGAATTTGTTTAACGGGCAAAAAGCACTTCGAGGTGAAGTATTTTCTGTTATTCCTTCGTCGGTAACAAATTTCATTGCAATGAATGTGAGCGATAAAGAAAAATATCGCCAAAATTATGAAGCGTATCTTACTCAGAATAGTTATTACAATTCCTATAGCAGCACATTGAAAGAATTAACAATGACTTTTGTCAACGATTTCTATTCACAGGTCAATGAAGAGCTTGCCTTTGTAATGTTGCCAAGCTATACCGAAAATCCTTTCCAAAACACCTATGCCGTAATCAAGGTGCTGAATGTCAAACAAATGGAGGAAATTCTAAAGGCTCGTTTGGCAGACTGTACAAAACAATCAATAAAAATTGACGAACCGGTTGTATATACAGCAGCGGGGAACGAAAATTTTACAATTTATAAATTGCCATTAGAACCTCTCGGGCGCATTCCTCAAAAGATATGGGGAAATTTGTTCTCTCATATGAATGCTCGTTACGTCACGTTTGTAGGTTCTTATATGGTATTTTCCAATTCAGCAGAATCTGCTCAAATATTCATTGACGATAATGCAAAAGGGAAAGTGCTTTCGTCAGATCCAAACTATGCGAGATTTGATGACAATGTAAAAACCTCATATTCATTGTATGCGTATGCTTCAATTCCATATTCCATTTCGTTATTCAAAGATTTCTTTGGAGAAGAACCCGCTTCTATTATAGAGAGAAATTCCAACGCATTGAAAAACATGGATGCATTGTCTTATCAATTGGTTGCCGATGGGAGCGACAAGTTGTACAATGACATATACATTTCTTTAAATTCTGTAAAATCAGAGGTACCGGAAGTTGAGTGGAAGTGTTTGTTGGACACAACATTGCTAACCAATCCAACTATTTTTATGTCGCATCGCGATGAAATTCTTACGCTTGCGCAAGACGTAAAAAATTCGTTGTATTTAATAGATAACAACACCAACAAAATTTTGTGGAAAAAGCAACTAGACGGTCAAATAATGGGGAAAATCTATTTTGTAGACGCGTTGCGAAACAACAAAATGCAATATTTGTTTAATACGTCGAGTTCAATTTATTTGCTTGATAGGAACGGCGAATCTGTTGGGAATTTCCCGATTCGTATGGAATCTCCTGCTACAGCAGAAATCGCTGTGTTTGATTATGACAACGTGAAAAAATACAGAATAGCCGTACCTTGTCAGGACCATACAATACGTTTGTTCTCGTTGGAAATGGGATTGTCGGCAAGTTTGTCCGATTGGAATCAGTTACATACCGAAAGTGATGTAAAAGGTCCGTTGCAACATTTCACTGATCAGAAAAAGGATTATATTGTGTTTGCCGACCAATATCATGTATATGTTATAAATCGCAAGGGAGAAACACGAATAGCTATAAATGAGATACTAGAAAAAGCTCCTAATGCTTCCATTGCTTTTGAGTCTGGAGCAGAAACTTCTTTGTCCCGTTTTATTACTACCGATGTCGATGGAATTCTAAAAGAAATTTATTTAGATGGACATGTTGTGTCATCGGAAACATATGGAAAACGTTCGGCTCAACATTATTTTATAGCCGATGACATTGATGAAGATGGCAATTTAGATTACATCTTCATTGATGAAAACAAGATAGATGCGTATTCACACACGGCGAAAAAAATGTTTTCATACTCAACCGATGAAACATTGACCAATCCAATCGTGAAAGATATTGGCAACGGGAAAAAAATCTGTGTGTCGGAATCAAAGAATGGCAAAGTATACGTAGTAAACCCCGATGGCTCTTTGTACAAAGGATTTCCAATAGATGGCAAATCATATTATGATTTGTTTGGAGACAGTAAAGTAGAAAAAGGTTTTAATCTAATCGTTGGAGGAGAACGAAATTTATTGTATAATTACACTATAAAATAATCAAATTCAACGGAAAATGAAGATGCATTATATACCATTGTGCTTACCGATAGTATGTATTTGCGTACTATCTTCCTGCCTTAAAGATAACTTTGACTTAAAAGAAAAGTTTTCCGATGATATAGAATGGAATCCCTCTTTGGCTTTGCCAATAGCTCATGCTGATGTAACATTAGCAAATATAGCGAAAGAACGTAAAGACACCTTAGAATACATCAGTGAGACGAAATTGGGCTATGGCACCAATTCCAACGACAAAGTAATCCAATTCAAATATGTGATAGATACCGCACGTGTCATAGATGTGATGCATTTACCTATCATTGACCCCTATGATACGACGTTGCAAATGAGACCAATAGAGTTGAGCAATGTTTCGTTTCCTATTGGCTATGTAACTTTGCGTACATTACTGCAAGACAATTTTTCTGCCAGCGACTATCAAGATTATGTAGATGAGGGATCTTCAGTTACGTTGCCCGAAAAGTCTGCAATCACCGAACATCGTTATCCAATAGGAGGACTTATTCCCGAATCTTTAAATAGTTATATTCAGGCTAATTTTGGCGAAACAATTTCAGTGCATGATGTGCTTGAATATGTGATTTTGAAGTCTGGAAAACTTACGTTGTCTTGTACCAATTCCAGTGGTTTTGAGTTCTATTGCGATGTTGTAATTGGTTCGTACAATGATAATGGAGACTATGTTGAATTCTCAACGTTTGATTATTCTAATTTCCCAAATTGGATCAGTCATGGCGGACCCCAAAATAGAGTTTCGTATGCCGATTCTTCTTATTTGAATGGCGATTTCTATTTCAGCTTTAGAAATTTGCGAATAGCTCAATCTACCAATGTCACAACAGATTTAGATGAAATGGGGCTCCTTTTGAATCTTAAAATGGAAGATATGGTTGCATATTCCGGTAAGGCCTATGTACCGGAGCAAACAGTGAGTATGGACACCATCACTTATATGACCATGCATGACAATGAAGCCGATCGCAAGTTGTACCGAGTATTGGTAGAAAAAGGTCGGTTGAATTACAATATCACATCAACGGTAGGTGTCGCAACTGAATTTATAGCAGAGTTCCCAACAATTGATTCTCTTGGGGTAACTCCCATACGCAAAAAAGCGACAATGACAAATGAGCATCCAACCTACTCTGACGCTTGGTCATTGAAAGATTGTAATATTGATTTAACTCAAAATCCTGATATAGCATACAACTCCTTGCCTATAAAGTTGGGGTATCGGGTTCATACTACTGGTGGAATGCTCTATTTTGGCCCGGAACAAAATATAAAAATAGAAATAACCAACCCTGATAGCGTTGTCTTTGCATATGTGGAAGGAGATTTGGGGAAATTCGATCAAGAACTGTTTAACGAAACATTTAAATTCGATTTAAAAAAATACATTCCCAATTTTATAGAAGGTGATATCGTTTTCTATGACCCGAAAATTAACATAAGTTATCACAATCCGGTTGGAATTGGAGGAGAGTTGGAGTTGAATTTTGTAGGACACGATGCAAAAGGGAATTCGGTAAATGTATTTAGCGGTTATTCAAATAAGTGGACCGTAATTCGCCCCAATTGTTCTATGGTTGAGCAAGGTTCACCGGTAAATTCAGACATAGAGATAAATAATAAAACGTCAAACATTGTTGATTTTATAAAACTTTTACCCAATACAATTGACTATTCTGGCGTATTGCATGTGAACGCTGATGTACCAGATGGCACCCCAATACATAATTGCATATCAAATAAAGGAGAAGCGCGGTTGGGAGTAGAAATAGAATTGCCATTAAATTTATCGGCAAAAAATCTCATACTAAAACAAGATGTTGATTTAAATATGTCTGATTTGGGAGACTTGTCTGCCGTAGAGAGAATGCGTATTTATATAAATGCCGAACATCAATTGCCAGTGAATGCAACACTTCGTTTGACAATGCTTGATACAACAAGACCAGCCATAGCACAAAATCTTGGCGTACTTGATATGATAGTCTTGGAATCAGCTCCAACAAAAGACGGTAAAGTCGCTCGTGAAGTTATAAAAACAAACGAAGATGAAGTAACATTGGAAAAAGGTGACCCAATACTTGAAAATTTATTAAAAGCAAACAAATTACGCGTTGAAGTTTTACTTGATACAGAAAAAGCAGGAGAAATTCCGGTTGTCTTTTATTCATATTATGGATTAAAACTCAATTTGGCAGCCGATTGTAAATTTATTTATACATCGAGATAGCCATGAAGAAGACTATAGTTATAGTGTTGCTAACCATGAGTTTTTTTGGGCGAGTTTCTGCTCAGATAAGCAATACCATGTATTTCATGGATAGGTTGCCTCAATCAACATTGATTAATCCTGCACAAACACCCGACTGTAAGTTTTATATGGGAGGTTTGTTGGTTCCTTTTACCGGCCAAATGATGCCATCAATAGAGCTCGGAATTAATCTTCCGGTAGATTATAATGATGTTATTTTTCATGGAGAAGGCGAATATGCCGATTCGTTAATTACACCATTACACCCAACAGCAAACATTGACGACTTTTTGAACAAATTACGGAAGGTGAATTATATCTCAACAGACGTTCAATTAAGTTTGTTAACGTTTGGTTTTAGAACAGGAGAAAAAGGCTTCTTTACCTTTGATCTTTCTGAACGAATGTTTGGTAACGTAGGTTTACCAAAGTCGTTATTCGAATTTGCGGCAAAAGGAAATGATGTGGTGCGCAATGCCGACTTTAGAGGATTGGGCGTAAATACGATGTATTATCATCAATTAGGATTCGGGTATAAACAGCAAGTTTCAAAAACATTTGCATTAGGACTACGTGCAAAATTCTTGATAGGTGTAGCAAACGTAAGCACAGCTTCTTCTAAATTGGTTTTAACTACGGCTCAAAAAACGAATTACATCAATGTTGAATCTCAATATATAGTAAACACAAATCTACCTTTAGAAGTAACTCTCAACGAGGAAGGATTTGTTGAAGACGTAGAATTTACTAATTTTGATGAAGAATCTACAGGCTCTATTTTGAAAAAATATGCATTAATGACCGGGAATTATGGTGGTGCGATTGACTTTGGTTTTTCAAAAGACATCAATAGCTCAATTACCGCATTTGGTAGTGTTGAAGATTTGGGATATATTAGCTGGCGTCAAAATGCATCGAAGTTTGCATTGTACGACGAAGATTCAATGAAGTTTGAAGGCGTGGAAATAAATTCATTTAACATAGATGACATTACGGATGACATCAACTTGGATTCTATAGTTGAGAATTTCAAAGAAATTAATTACGAAAAACGCGCGTACAAAACCTATTTGCCGACAAAAGTCTATGCCGGAGTTCGGTATAGAGTAGCAAAACGAATAAATTTGGGAGCCTTGGCACGATTTGAATTTTTGCCACACAAAATTAATCCTTCGGTAACATTGACGGCGAATTTCAAACCATTTAAGTTCACAGCTGCCACACTCAGCTATTCGTATATCGATGGTAATTTTGATAATATAGGGTTAGGTTTTACTGTTCATCCGGGATTCATACAGTGGTTTTTTGTTTCCGATAATTTGATAGGAGCAATACTATTCCCTGCAAATACACGTTCCTTGAGTTTACGAGTAGGTTGCAATATGGTATTTGGAAGTGTACAAAAAGTAGGACGCGAAAAAGAACAAGGTGGTGCCACTTTGATGGATAGAAGGAGAAGTAAAAATAGAGGTGTTATACCTTACGATACTAATTATCGTTAATGAAGATGAATATAATTTTTAATTTTAATATTTAATACAAAATGAAAAAAGTTTTATTAATAAGTTTACTAGTAAACTTAGCCACAATGGGGGCATTTGCTCAATCAAGAGCAATTGGTGTGAGATTTTCAAATGTGCTTGAAGTATCGTATCAATTCGATGCAGCAAAACCGAATTTTTGGGAATTAGACGGTGGTATTTGGAATTCAGGTAAAGGAGCACAAGCTTCAATTATTCACAATTGGATTATTGGTTCTCCAAATTGGACAAGTCAAGGAGAATGGAATTGGTATTTAGGTGTTGGTGGTTTGATGGGATTAAATTGGGATAATGCATACAATGATAATGGAAATTTAGGTTGTTATATGGGTGTAGCCGGTATGTTTGGATTAGAATATACATTTGATTTTCCATTAGAATTATCAGCTGATGTTCGTCCATTTGTAGGTCCATATATTAATGATGGCGTGTCATTCAATACAAGAGTTTTAGCAAATTCGTTCTTCCCAACGGTGTCAGCTCGTTATAGATTTTAATTAGTAACCATATAAACCGAGTTTGATGCATTTTTTAGTTTGGATAATTTTTTTAGTAATAGTCTTTGCTTTGTTAGCATTAGACTTAGGTGTTTTAAATAAGACTCAGCACGAAATTTCTATGAGAGAGGCTCTCAAAATGACTTGCATATGGATATCTTGTGCTTTAGTTTTCAACGTATTAGTTGGTTTTGCATACGGACACGATGCATTTAATTTATTGTCGGAGTCCCCAGACCATACTATTGCAAACGGCTGGGATGCTGCGTTAAAATATTTAACCGGTTATTTAATAGAGAAAGCATTGAGTTTAGATAACATTTTTGTTATGGCAATGTTGTTCACCTATTTCAAAATTCCGGGAAAATATCAACATGAAGTTTTGTTTTGGGGAATTATCGGTGCATTGGTTTTCCGCGGAATAATGATAGTGTTGGGAGCTGCATTGGTAAACCGTTTCTCATGGATAATGTATGTGTTTGGCGTTTTATTGATCATTTCTGCTCTCAAAATGTTGTTAGGCAAAGATGATGGGTTTGATGCTGATAAGAGCGCGGTAATAAAGATATTGCGTAAATTCTATCCGGTGAGTTCAACACTTGATGGAGGACGTTTCTTTACTATTGTAAATGGAGTAAAGGCCGTTACACCATTGATGGTTGTGTTGATTGTTATTGAAACAACCGACGTGATGTTTGCCGTAGATTCAGTGCCGGCAATTTTCTCTATCACAACAGATCCATTTATTGTATTCACTTCGAATATTTTTGCAATCCTTGGGTTACGTTCTTTGTATTTTGTGCTCGCTTCGTTCATGAATAAATTCGAATACATCAAATACAGTTTGGTCGTATTGCTATTGTTCATTGGTGTGAAAATGTTGTTAATGGACGTTGTTCATATTTCAATCGGCATTTCTTTATTAGCCATCGTTGTTATTATCGGTGCTGGTGTAATTGCTTCGGTATTTCAACAAAAGAAAGTAGCAAAAACAAAACAACAGGAATAACGTGCAGTTGACCGATTCGCAAATAGCAGAATTTCAACAAACGGTATTAGAAAAAGGAAAGGACTTATATCGTGATATGCCTTGGCGTATTGATACAAGTCCTTATTCTATTTTATTGTCGGAGGTGATGCTTCAGCAAACGCAGGTTTCGCGGGTTCTGCAGAAGTATGCAGAGTTTCTTTCGGCTTTCCCCACTCTTGCCGATTTGGCCCATGCTGATTTTCAAGAGGTGTTGCAACATTGGTCGGGGTTGGGATACAATCGTCGTGCTCGATTTTTACATGAAACGGCAAAACAAATCGCAGCGAAACCGGATTTTCCCAGAACGGTAGAGGAATTACGTGCCTGTCCGGGCATAGGTGAAAACACCGCCGCGTCTATACTGGTCTATGCTTTTAATCAGCCATTGGTTTTCTTGGAAACAAATGTGAGAACGGTTTTGATTTACACTTTTTTCAACGACGTTACTGAAAAAATCTCTGATTCGGAATTGCGCAAACTGGCAGAACAAGTTCTCTATCGCGAAAATCCTCGAGCGTGGTACTGGGCTCTTATGGACTATGGAACGTACTTGAAAAAAACAGAGGGTAACTTCAATCGTTATTCTGCCACGCATACTACGCAATCGAAGTTTGAGGGCTCTTTCCGTCAGAAACGTGCCAGTGTGTTACGCTGTTTGCTAAAGCACGGACCATTAACGGTACAAGAAATTGCCGATATTCAGAATTATGAGTATGAATTGACTCTTGAAATCGTTACCGCACTTGTAAAAGATGCAATGGTGACAGAACAAAATGGAAGAATTATGATACGATAAGTTTCAGAAACTTCCGTAAGCCCATTGACGGGTATCCATAGAATATTGCCAGAAAACATAAAACAGTATTGAGCAGACTTATGCGCACAAAGTCGTGAGTCGGGCGAAAATGCGAAACGCGTTCTTCTCTGGGTGGATAATATACGTCAATGGTTATTGGCTTAATTGAAATATTTCGCCATGCGCAACGCACCAATAGTTCTAATTCTGCTTCGTAGCGGTTATTTATTGGTCCACGATATTTCATTGCTTTGAGTGGATATGCGCGATATCCTGTTTGCGTATCGGGAAGCGAAATGCCTGTTTGTGCTGTAAACCAAAAGTTTGAAAATTTATTGGCAAATGTGTTTTTTGCCGGCATATTCGGTTGGTCAAAAGAGCGGCTTCCAATTATGAGCGATGATGGATATTCGTTGATTGCTTCGGCAAATATGGGCAAATCTCTCGCTTTGTGTTGTCCATCGGCATCAAGAGTAATTGCATGTGAGAACCCTTGCTTGCGAGCTTCGGAAAATGCCTGTTTTAGGGCATATCCTTTCCCTCTGTTTGGGTTATATGCAATAACGGTAATTCCTGGTATCTCTTTGAGAATGTCGCCTGTTGCGTCTGTTGCGCCATCGTTAACCACAATTACGTTTGGTGAATACGGCAACACCGATTCAACCATCGAACGTATTGATTTTTCGTTGTTATACGTCGGAATAATTATGCACGTTGTGGCGGCAATCTTCATTATGCTAATTTAAAATTGATTTTTGTGTACACGTTTTCGTCTGAGATGATTTGAATTTTGGCATCAAATGCGTTGTCATCTGCGGGGGAGAGTGAAATGTCAAACTTCAAAAATTCGTTTGCGATAGGTGTTATAATATTGAGAAACTTCACTGATTTCAAAAAACGTATTTTGAGAGATTTTCCTATATGTTTTTCGCACAGTTCGCGGGCTATTTCTACCAAGCAAGCACCCGGTGTTATTGGATTTCCGGGGAAATGAGCTTTAAAAATTTCGTTGCTTTTGTTTTGACGAATAGTGAATGTTATATTCTCGCCATCTTCTTCTTTGTGTTCAATAATGTATAGTTTGTTTTCAAGCATGTTATTGAGCAATAAATAGTTTTGTATCAATCGGTTGGTTAATCTTGTGATTCAAGAATGTGATTGTCATTGTATCTCCGTTTTTTTCGTGCATAGTAATGCTTTTGGCATATTTTGTTTGCTTGTTGAACAGGAGTGTAATGTCAGAATACATGGAACTTAAGCGTTTGTTGGTTGGAATAAGTTTTACCATGTATTCATTGGTGTTGGCGTACACTTGCGAGGTGAAGTTTTTATTGTCATTTAACCCTGAACCATCTACAATGCTTACGATAATGTTTGCCAATTCTTTGAACATTCGTGTGTTTTGTGTAACCACGCCTTGGGCGTTTTTTACGGTTACATCTGTTCCTTTCATGATTAAAACAAACGAGTTAGGAGAGGTGTATTCCCAGCGTAACGAACGTGGGTTTTGAAAATACATTTTTCCTTTTGATACTGCTTTTTCGGCAACGAGTGTGCTTGTTTTTTCTTGCACAAAGTCACAAGAAATCGTTTTCGTTTGTTTCGAAGCGTTGCTTATGGCTTGAATCGTTTGTTGTTTTTTGTTGCCGGAAATTTGCGTAAAATCGCTTTGGCTCATAGCGTTAAAGCACAATAGAAAAGCGAATATGGCGGTAAAAAACTTATTCATAGTTTTATTTTGCAACAAAGTAAACACCAACAATAATGATACCAATTCCTATCCAACGAGTGAGTGGAATGGCTTCGTTTAGGAAAATTAATGCGGCAAGCATTCCAAACACGTAACTCATGCAAGTGAGTGGGTAGGCTGCCGAAAAAGGATAATTTTTCAAAATATGAAACCACAAAACTGTTGCAGATCCAAGAACAATGCCCGTTAATAAAAACCACCAATTGGTGAGGAGTGCGAAAAAATAATCTCGTGTCCAAGAAAATGTAGGCATTTTGTTTAGCGAAACTTTCAAAAGCAAGTTGCCGGAGGCAAGGCAAATCGACTGTATGACAGATAAGAGGATTAGTTTTATCATTTTGACAGAAGAATTAGTGAGTGGTCTTTGCCTTGAAAATGGTTGTACACAACGATGTGTTTTGGATTTACGCTTTTACCGTCTTCGTTATATTGCAAATGCTGGGGAATTCTTCCTTGTTTGAGGCAAGTAGCCGCAGCATAAACGCCAAGCCCAGTAGCGGTGAATGATTCCCCAAATATGTTTTTGTACCACGCAATTGTTTTATTTGGGAAAATTGTGTGTGCAAACTCGTGGTATATTTTGTCATTTTCGGCATCGCCGTTTAGGCCAAGCATAATTGCGTCAACGTCGTCAAACGTGAGGTTTGCCTCTTGCAACATTCGTTGGAGCGTTGCTTGTACTTTTTCTATCGTTGGTGTATAGAGTAATTCTACATTTTCCAATGTGCAGAGTGTAGAATCGTTTTTTTCTTTTTGTAGAAAGAGCGCAGCCGAACATTCTCCGGCAAATGAGCCGTTTGTTTCTGCTTTGCGCAAGATTTCTTGGTTTATTTCACCGTTTTTCCAATAGCCGATTTTTTCAAGCATATTGAAATAGTCAGGAGTCATTTCGTCTTGACCGGTTACGAGCGCGTTGTTGATTTTTCCTAACGCAAATTGGAGAAACGCATCTGATAGCCCGCATTCAAACGACGTGCCTCTATGTGAATAGGTGCAGTTGTATCCGTTACATTTTAGTTGTAGCGCAATCTGTGAACTAATGGTGTTGTGCGTAGACTGCATGAAATATGTCGGTTGCAGCATTTCTTCACCTTCTTTGACCATAGCCGAAAGGAATTTTTCCGTATTTTCAATACAGCCAAGCCCTGTTCCGGTAATTATAGCATCAATGTTTTGAGCATCAGCACGTTGTATTGCAGAAAATGATGTTGCTATGGCGCGTTTTATAAGTTTCCCCATGCGTCGTGATGCCATAGGCGATATAAATTCCTTGTAATCGGGTTCTATAGAACGGTTATATCGTTCGGTAGGGAGAATTGGATTTTCAAACCATTCTTCACAGAGTGGCTTTTGCAATGAAATTTGTGCTGCCGATTGTATATACACGCTCATAGTTAGTTGATTTTAGAAAAAATACATGAAGAATCATTTCCGCCAAATCCAAACGAGTTGTTCATGATATGCTTCATTGGTTTGTGTTTTGTTTTCGTAACCGGAACGGTGGCAACTTCTTCCATAGGTTCAGAGAAATTGAGCGTGGGTGGCACAAAATCATGTTGCAATGCAAGTATAGAAATAACCGATTCAACGCCTCCCGCTGCACTTGTCGTGTGGCCAGTGTAGGCTTTTGTTGATGAAAAATCGGGAACGTGTTCTCCAAATACTCGTGTAAGTGCAATACCTTCCGTACTGTCATTGTTTGGTGTTCCGGTGCCGTGTACGTTTATGTAATCAATCTCGGCGGGAGACATATTTGCATCGGCAAGAGCTCCTTGCATAGCCAAATATGCGCCTTGTCCGTCCGGAGACGATGCCGTTTGGTGAAATGCGTCGCAGGCATTTGCGTAGCCTCCTAATTCACAGAGCGGAGTGATGCCACGTTTTTTTGCAGCGTCTTCTTTTTCTATCACCAAATAAGCCGCGCCTTCACCTAGGTTTAGTCCTGCGCGATTTCGAGAGAAAGGTTTGCACGGTTCTCTATCCAAAATCATGAGGGTGTTGAAACCATTGAGGTGAAATTTGCTTAAACACTCAGTGCCACCAACTACAACCGCATCAACTTTGCCTGCTTTAATAAGATTTGCACCGAGAATTATTGCGTTGATAGCCGACGAACATGCCGTAGAAATGGTGTAGGTTGTGTCAAATATGTTGAAATAGTCGGCAACTTGGTCGGTGCCGGCTCCACAATCATGCGCTGCAATGTATTCCGAGTGATTATTGTTTTCAAGAAAATCGTTGTAATACAATTCGCTTTTCTCCATACCACCAACGGTTGTGCCGTTGATGAACGCAATTCTATTCGGTTTGTGTTCGGTCAGTTTCGCTTGTTCAATTGCTTCTTTTGCTGCAACGATAGCCATGAGCGGTGTACGGGTAATTAGCTGTTGCTGAGGGATTTGTAATTGCTGCTTCATTTCAGCATCGGAAAGAGGAACCTCCGAAACCGGAATATCGGTGTGCATAGTCTGCAGGTATCGAATGTTCCCAATGGCCGATTTTTCGGCTAGCAAAGCATTCAAGGTCTTTTCTTTACCAATTCCCAAGCCCGAAATGATACCCATTCCGGAAACAACCAATCCGCTACTCATAGAAAGAAATTATTTCGTTCTATTTTTTTGAATGTATTCAGCCATCACACGGATTGACTTAAAGATTTCTTTTCCTTTTTCAGAATTTTCAATCTTTATACCGTAGTTTTTCTGCATCAACATCATAAGTTCCAATGCATCAATTGAATCGAGGCCTAATCCTTCGCCAAACAAAGGAGCATCAGAGTCAATATCTTCTGGGGTAACTTCTTCCAAGTTTAAAACTTCAATAATTTCTTTCTTTAATTCTAAGATCAAATCTTCCATTCTAATTAGTAATATAAGTTATGTAAATTATTTGTATTCAATTCAATAGCACCATTTCCGTTGCGCATAATGTAAAGAAAAAGCACATCGCAATTCCCTTCAAAATATTCAACCCAACCACATAAGCACGAATTTATAGATGGGTCACTAAACGCATCTTTAGCAAAGGAACAAATTTTTTGTGGATTAAATGATTCCATTACGTAAAAAGAAGTTTCGCCCATAGTTTTGTTGCGAATGGCAATTTCGCCCGTGACTATATTTGCCAAGGTATAGACAAATACTGCCGGACTCGGAAAATAATTGTCGGCGTGTTGTATCGTTTTTTGATATTCGCTATCATCGTCTAGCGAAGAACTACGGTTGCAGCACACCACCGACACATATTCTTTGAGAACGGTTTTGTCAAAATCAATATCGCGTAATGCAAGTTCTGCTCCCAAAAATCCGCATTTTGCAAGATTGTCCATCTTGAAAAACTTTGGATATGAGATTTCTAACGAATGATAAATGTTAGTCAACCACGAGCCTTCGCCTGCAGCGACGTTCCACGTTTTCCCGTTTACTGTAACGGAATTGTTCGTTATTCGGCAATATGAAGCAATTGTTTCACTCATGTCATTCTGTTATTTTAGTAAACAAAAGAGCAGCATTGCTACCGCCAAATCCCGAAAGTATTTTGAGAAATTGTTGCTTTGTGCATGTGGCATTTTCTTGCGTCACATTGATTGGGGCAACGGTTCCCGGAGTGGTGAAATTGTTCGTTTGGAGCACTGTATTGTCACACATGGCAAGTGATGAAATAATTGATTCCACCACGCCAGCAGCGCCAAGCGTGTGCCCGAAATATCCTTTGAGACTATTCACGGGACAATTTTGCAAATTCGCACTCGTGAGCGCGAGCGATTCCATATCGTCGTTGAATGCAGTGGCGGTGCCGTGAGCATTGATAAACGCAATATTTTCTATATTGGTATCACTCAATGTTTTCTTTATTGCTAAATACAATCCTGCACCGGTGCGCGATGGTCCTGAAATGTGGTTGGCATCGTTTGCCATAAAACCGGCAGAAAGAACGATGGAATTTTTTGGCAAAGCTTGTTCTGTATGTTCATAAATGATAGTCGCTGCAGCTTCACCAAGATTGAGCCCGCAGCGATTTTTGTCGTACGGTTTGCACAACTCCGGCGACAATGCTTTGAACGATTGAAATCCCGAAACGACAAACTTTGAAAGCATGTCGGCACCGATAACTATTGCGTAGTCGTATGTTTTACGTTCGAGGAGTCGTTTTGCAGTGATTTGTGCCGAAGCGCCAGAAATGCACGCATTTGAAATGACAAATGGTTCGTTCTGATTTCCAAAAAATTGAGCAATTAACTGAGCAGAGCGCCACAAGTGAATTCGTTCGGGCTCGTAGCCGTCGCTGTTTTCAAGCAAATGCACGTTGCCTTTTGTCGTTGAAAGTATAAAAATAACATTTTCCGCCGCAGGGTTTATGTCAGTTTGTTGCAGAGCGTTGTGCGCAGAAAGAATTGCCGCTTGTTCAAATTTCGTGTAACGGCCGTTTTTGCTATTGATTGCCAAAAACGCATCGTTGAGTTTTTCGCTGTCTATAATAGAGCCTACAAACGATTCGGGCAAACCATATAAAGAATGATACAAGGCAAGTTCAGTTTTACCGGCTTTTACCGCAGCGTAGTTCTCGGCAGACGATAAGCCTAAGGGTGAAATTATGTTATGCGCAATAGAATGTATCACTCGTTCTTTGTTTATCGCAAATTTCGTCAAAAACTTGGAGATTATCAAACGAATTGTGGTTATAAATACTATACGGATTTGTTCTATTTTGTACATTTGTAACAAACCAAAGCAATTATGGGAACATTTGATTTAACATCAACGCAAGAACCAACCGATGAACAATTGCAATCATTGATGGACGGCATTGGTGAAAAAGGAAGAAAAAGCACGGCGAATAAAAAGAAAGTTCTTGATAGGCTTTTGCAAGAAACTATAGAAAAAGTTAAAAAGAATAAAAAAGTATGAAACGTCGTCCTGTCTTATGTGTAATTGCTGGACCGAATGGATCTGGAAAAACTTCTACTACAGAATTGCTTTTGCAAAATGAGTGGACAGCTGATGCTGTGTACATAAATCCTGATAACATAGCTCAAGAAAAATATGGGGATTGGAATTCTTCTGAGGCAGTACAAAAAGCAGCAGAAGAATCAACTCGTTTGAGATATGAATGTTTAGAACAGCAGAAAGATTTTGTATTTGAAACGGTATTTTCAACTCAAGAGAAGATAGATTTTATTCGTTTGGCAAAAACGAAAGGATACTTTATCCGTTTCTTTTTTGTGTGTACTGAATCTCCAGAAATAAATGTTTCTCGTATATTTTCTCGCTATTTGGAAGGTGGTCATGAAGTGCCAATGTCAAAAATAGTGTCACGTTATTATAAGTCGCTTACTAATGCTGTTGAAATAATTAAAGAGGTTGATAGAGCATACATATATGATAATTCTGTGGAGGATGCTTCGCCTAAATTATTGTTTAGAACGGTAGACGGGGAAGTGAAAAAAATATATGCCGCAACATTCCCAGCTTGGGCTCAAATATTTAGAAAATAACTATGAAAACCCTTAAAGAACCAAAACAAATGGAGATTCGCAATGTGCGCAGTCTTCTTAATGTATATGATTTTGCCACCGCATCGGTGGAAACGATTGCCGTGCTAGATGCGCTTGCCGAAGCTCCCAACTGGGAACCAAACGGCAAAAAACTGGTGTACAACAGTCTTGGCAAGTTGTATCGATTTGATCTTGCCACAAAACAGAGTGAAGTAATTGATAGTAAATTTTGTGCGCATTGCAATAACGACCATGTGCTTTCGCCTGATGGCACGCGTGTGGCGGTAAGTCATCATACGCGCGAAGACGGTGAAAGTCGCATCTACACGTTTCCGATAGAAGGTGGAACGCCAACGCTCGTTACGCCTATGGCTCCAAGTTATTTGCATGGCTGGAGTCCTGATGGGAAAACGCTTGCGTATTGTGCCGAACGAAATGGTCAGTACGATATTTACACGATAGATGTGAATGGTGGTGTGGAGCGTCAATTAACCAACACCGCAGGTCTTGACGACGGACCTGAATTTTCGCCTTGTGGTAATTATATCTGGTTTAATTCCGTGCGTAGTGGTTTGATGCAGATTTGGCGCATGAACGCCGATGGTTCTGAACAAATGCAAATGACCAACGACGGCATGAATGATTGGTTTGCACATCTTTCGCCTGATGGGAAACGAGTAATCTTTATCTCGTATCACAAGGGAGACGTGGCTCCGGGAGATCATCCGGCAAACAAAAACGTGGAAATTCGCATGATGGATGTTGATGGTAAAAATCTGCGCACGTTGGTCAAATTGTTTGGTGGTCAAGGTTCGTTGAATGTCAATTCGTGGAGTCCGTGCGGAACTAAGTTTGCATTTATCAGTTATGAATTAAAATAAGCAAAAATGAAGGTACGATTGCTCTCTGTTGGAGTACTGATTATGAGTGTAATTTCTTGTCAAAATAAACAAACCAAGCCGCAAACGTGGAATGCCGCGCTTTGCATAGAAGAACGCGCGCTGTTGGGCGAAGGAGCTTTGTGGCACAATGGCGAACTGTTGTGGATAGACATAGAAGGTAAAAAACTCCATGTTACAAAAGATGGTGCGACTTCAACGTATGCAATGCCAAGTAAAATAGGAACGATTGTACCAACGGCAAATAACGATGAGTTTCTCGTTGCTCTCACCGATGGCGTGTATCGTTTCAATCGTCAGACGGATTCTTTTGTGAAAATGGTAGACAATCCCGAGTTTACAATTGGCAGCCGCTTCAATGATGGGAAATGTGGTCCTGACGGGTGCTTGTGGGTAGGAACGTATGCCGAAGATAAAAAACAATGTGCATTATATCGCGTTGGCGATGGGAAAATAGAAAAAATGCTTGATGGTGTTACTAATTCCAACGGCATAGCGTGGAGTCCCGACGGCAAACGAATGTATTACATAGATACACCTACGCGCACGGTACAAGCATTCGATTTTGATGCTGCGCAAGGCACAATTTCCAACGGGGAAGTTACCATAACAATCCCTGAAGAATATGGCAATCCCGATGGTTCAACTATTGACAGCGATGGAAATTTATGGATAGGACATTGGGGTGGTTCGTATGTAACCAAATGGAATCCGGAAAATGGAGAGTTTTTGGGAAAAGTTAAAGTTCCAGCAGAACACGTTACTTCCGTGGCTTTTGGAGGAGAAAATCTCGATACGTTATTTATTACCACGGTTTCTGCGTGGTTACCCGATTCGGTTTTGGCTCAATATCCGCAAAGTGGTTGCGTATTTAGTGCCGTTACGGGAGCAACAGGTATAAAAAGTCTAGAATACTCTCGGTAATTTATTCCGATAAACCGTTCATTCTCTTCCATTCGCTGATGAATGGAGGAAGCGCCCACATAAGTTGGTAATTGGTGTCAAGAAAAACTTGCACCGTGTGACCTGTTGCGCAAAGCGCGTTGGTTTCGGTGTTATAAATTTCGTAGTCAAAAATGAGTTTTGCCGAGTCTGTGTTGCGAAATCTAATGACGATTTTTGCTTTGTCTTGGTATTTGAGTGGTTGTTTGTAATTTACCTTAAATTCAACAAGCGGTGCGTAAAATCCGAACTCGTACATACGCATATATTCCAAATGATATTTACGGCCAAATTCTTCGCGCGCATCTTCAAAATAGAGCGCATATGAGCCGTGCCAAACTATTTGCATGGCATCAACTTCGCTAAATCTGATGTCGAATTCTTTTTCGGCTTGCAAGACAAATTTTTCACTCATTGTTCTATCGTTTCTTGGTCGGTAAGTGCAACTTTTACTTCGGCTTGCGCTATAATTCTGCCATTGCATTCGGTTATAGCGGAGAGTAATGTCATATTGAGAATTCCGCCCAAAGTTTCCTCAACGGTTGTTGTCAGCACGTCATCAATTTTTGGATATGCAGTGATTTCAAGATTTTTCACCGATGCTACAACACCAATTTTAATGGTTTTTGATTCCAAAAATTTATTTATGTATCCAATACGTGCAGCGCAGGTTTGAGCCATGTTTTCAATAATTCCACTTGCCGAAAGTATTCCGTTTTCGTCAAGCAAAACGTTATCCGATTTCACTAGAAACGACGTGGTGGCAACTTTGCCTTCACAAGAAAGGAGTTTGTCAACCATTACAAAAGGCGGGCGCTGTGGTATAAGGTCGAGAATTGGAATGTTAATCATATTATTTCAATTTACAAACAATAATACTATGTCCTAAGCCAAGTCCGTCGTGGATTGTTTCAACTTGTAGTCCGGCATTTTCTACGCAGCGAACCATGTCGCCTGAGTAGTACATTTTTGAATTGCCGTTTGCCATAGCCGTAAAGTATATACTAATTTGTGCAAGGCAATATGAAGCTGTTTCGAATTTTTGACGGTCCCAAAGCGTTTCCATAATGTACAAACGAGTATTCCCAGTCATTGATTTTGCCGCACGCGTAAGAATGCTGGTAACTTCTTCTTCGGAGAAACAATCAAGGAATTGGCTCATCCAAATGGCATCGAAATTTGATGGGAAAGGAACTGATTTGTCAAGTAAATCCGCACCATGACCAAAAATTCTTTCAGCACCGGAAAGTCCTTTGGTTTGGTTACGCATCATTTCCAACTGTTGTGGCAAGTCCATGATGGTAACATTTACGTCGCTGTTGAAACCAACGCATTGCAGTGCCCAACGGCCAGTGTTTCCGCCAACGTCAAGCAATGTGCGAGGATGGTTTGCAAATACAATTTCCAAAGCTTGTTTGAATGAATTATCAGAATAGAAGTGGTCAAAACCGAACCAACTCTTTTGCACTTGAGCCGGCAGTTGTGACAAGCCTTCGTATATGGTTTTCCATGTTCCAAAAACTTTCAACCCTTCCGGTTTTCCGTTGAGTAATGCTTCTTCAAGGTTAAATAATCCCAAATAATTCACATCGTGATTAAACTCCATGTTCACGCGTGCCATGTCATCGTTGATAAGAAACCAACCCGCTTTGGCTATAAAGAATTTCTCGTCTTTGAGAAGAATGGTGCCTATTGTAAGCGACGACTCCAACAAACACTGTACAGCATAGTGAGAGAGTTTTGTCTTTTCTGCAATTTCGTCAATCGAAAGTCCTTCTTTGGCGTTGTTAAGCATTTCAAAAATGCCGAACTTAACCATAAGTCGAGAAACTTGAAAAACAACTGGGCCGAACGCTATTTCTTGAGCCAATCGTTGTGCTTCAATAGCTGAGAAACGTTCTTTTGCGTAGAGTTCTTTTTGAGGAGATTGTAATTTCATGTGTATTATTTTTTACAAAAATAGAGCTATCACTCAATTAATTTGATAATTCGTTCCAGAAATCGTAATAATTGAACCACTGGTGTGGATATTTTTTGACAATCGTTTCCAATTCTGAAACATATTGTTTACCTAAATATTCTGCTTTTTTAATCGAAGATTTTTCGTTTTCGGGCGGCATCAATTGTTTTACATAGCCATGATACTTGCGTCCGTGTTCTTTCATAATAAACACGACGTACACGGGTGCGTCAAGTTGTGCCGCTATGCGAAATGTTCCAATGGGAAATTGAGCCGGTTTTCCAAGAAAATTGCAGGTGTACGATTTTGGGCTGCCAAACATACGGTCGCAGGGAATGGTGATGATGTCGCCAGCTTCTATCGCCTCTTTTATGGCAAACAGGTGCGACATATCATCGCGAACGGGAATGAGTTTGAAGTTTGATTTTTCAAAGGCTTCGGCGCGTCGTTTGAGCATGGTTTCGCTTTCGCCTCCAAATGCGATTCCGTTCATTCTCTTTTTGTTTTGATGAAGACAATGTCCGGCCAATTCAAAGTTTCCAATATGCGCACTTGCAACAAAAAAACCTTGCGGTTGGTCAATTGCTTGGTTAAACGCTTCAACGTTGTCAACTGTTACCGAAAATTGTTTGGTATTTCCGGCAAGCAGAGCAAATTTGTCAAGAACTACTTGGCCGAAAATGATATGATTTTTGCAAGTTGCAAAAAATGCTTGTAATCCGTTCATAGCAAAGCGATTCCGAAAATATGCGGATATGGCTTTGTATCCTTTTCTACCAAAAAGTAGGTAAAAAGGAATTACAATATAAAGAATAGGGTAGAGAGCAGAAACATTAATCTTAGCCAAGATGGCAAATAAACTTTTCTGTCCAAAGGAACCGCCACCGGTTTTACCAGTCCATTGACGGTTTTGCATATTCATTTAGTTTACTTTGCTTGCAATGTAATCGTAGAATTGAGAGAGCGTGCGAACGTCTTTCATTTCTTCAGGTTTGATTTTAAAGCCAAAGCGGCTTTCAACTAAAGCAACAATGTCAACGAAGTCAAGACTTTCTATTCCTAAATCGTCTTTAAGAAGTGCATTGTCATTGATTTTCTCTGCATCAATTTCTATTTCGTCAACTAAAATATTGTTAGTGATTTTTACTATTTCTTCGCGTGTCATTGTTTTCAATTATTAATTGCTTGCAAAGGTAATAATTTATTATAAATAAAAAGAGGGGAAAAATTAAAAATGGATTGGTTTGAGTGAAATTAAATAGAGCAGGGTGATGTTCCCTGCTCTATCCTATATTGTTTGCAATGTTATTATTTAATTGTAACTGTTCCGGCAGCTTTCATATTAATATAATATCCTTTGCCCGGAGTAAGTGTTGTTTGTGCACCATCTAAATTTTTAAGCGCAGAAACATTTGACCAAATACTTGATAATTCGGTGCTTGCGGTACCTGCTGTTGTTTTTGGATATCCCAATAGGTTCCATCCTGCTTTTAGTTGTACTGTTGTTGATGATGGTACTAGACCTTGAACGGTCAATGTTGCTGCCGAAGTTGTTTTAATTAAGTATGCTTGACCAAATTCAAACGTCGTGAGACTTTGTAATTCGTTCGCCTTACCGGTATAGTAAAATCCATCATTATTTTTCACAATTGTAACTTTTGATGAAATGCCCGAAAGTACGTTTGCAATGGTATTATCGGTTGGCAACACATAGAAAGATATAAGATTCCAACCAGACGTAAGAGCTATTGTTTGCGTTACCGTTGCTTGTAGTGTGGTAAATGAACTTTCCGTATTGAATGCAGAATAGTTCCCTGCGGCATCGGTTGCGCGAACTTTGATAGTATATGCAGTATTTTCAGTTAAGCCGGTCAATGATACAGAATTAGTGGTAACTGTTTTTAACAACGCCCCATTTACATATACTTCATAAGATGTTAC
>DAIOSV010000030.1:0-28207 GCA_036752345.1 Bacteroidales bacterium
AGTTATAAGTTAAAAAAGCTTGGCATTATTTGTCAAGCTTTTTTATTTTTGAATATTAAAAATTATTATAATGAATTCGCTATCTGATATTATAGGAGGAACACTTAATGGTATACAGTTGTACATTAACACCCTCAACGAAAAACTCACTCACAAAATAAGCAAAGACGTTGCGGTTGATCTCGGTCTCTCGGTAAAATGGTCTCATTGTAATATCGGAGCTCAAAGTCCGGAACAATGCGGCAATTTCTATGCTTGGGGAGAAATTTCAGTAAAAAGCGGTTATTTCTTAAATAATTATTTTTCCGGTTTTAAAGATTCTAATTTTGTCGGTACAGAAAAAGACCCGCTACGAGCTTTTGTATATCCAAACAAAAAAAGTATCGGTGGAACGCAATATGATGCTGCAACAGCAGAACTTGGATTATGCTGGCGCATGCCAACAAGCGAGGAATGCCAAGAACTGATAGACAAATGCGTCTGGTCTACCATTCAATACCAAAACAAGATAGGCATGCGTATTGTTGGTCCAAACAGCAAAGCAATCTTTATACCATGCACCGGCGTTTATACGGAAGCCGGATATAATGCACCCGAATCCGGACATTATTGGTCTGCTAGCCCTACCGATAATGAAGATAAAAAGAAGTATGCCCAATATCTATTCTTCTCCATAGGCAGAAGCGGCGTCAAAGAAATGAAAGATGACAACCGATACGAAGGTCGTTGTATTCGTCCGGTTACAACAATGGTATTCTAGTTGCACGTAATATTTCTCGTTTGCCTTTGGGACCGTCGGTTCTCTCTACTGAATACCCAACAGCCTGCAACATACGGCGAACGTCTCCTTTTGCACAATACGTGGTAAGTACACCATTCGGATTTGTGTGAGCAAATAAATGCCTAAAAATTTCTTCTGTCCACATTGAGGCTTGTTTGTTAGGCGCAAACGCATCAAAGTAAATCACATCACAATTCGGTATATCCGATAACGTTGTAAGGTCTGTGTGATATTTTTTCAATGTAAAATATTCCGATATTTGGCAGAATTGATTCCAGCCGCAAGTATGCATGGCGGAGAACAATGGCAACGCCTCTGCTCCCAACATTTCGGCATAATTGAGTGCAAGATATTCCTCTTGCTCCAAAGGATATTTTTCAATGGAAACAAACGTTGTTTTTCGATGAGTTCGTTCGGCTTCCAACGCAGTGAGCAGAGCATTTAAACCGGTTCCGAAACCTACCTCAAAAACTATCGGATTTTCTACCGAGGAATATTGGAATGCCTTCTTTATATATATGTGTATGGCTTCTTGTATTGCACCATTTGTAGAATGATAATGTTCTTCCATTTCGGGAATGTAAATGGTGTGCGAACCATCAAGCGTTTGTTGCAAAATGTGTGTCATTCTCCTTCTTCTTCGGCTGGTGGCTCTTCTGTTGCTTTTGGTTCCTCTACCACCTCTGAGCGTAAATTAATGATAATCAAAGGGGAACGCTTTTTAAGCACATCTAACTGTACCTGTTGCGCATTGGCTTTATCAAGAGTAAGCCGCTCTATTTTTTTTGCTGAAAATAATGGTTTCAAGTCAGTTACCATTGTATAGCTCAAATCTATCACCGACAAATTGGTACATCTTTCCAAGCCGTCTATTGAAGCTAATTGAGAATGTGAGCAATCAAATACTTTAAGAGATTCACACCCCGAAAGTGCTTTAACATCAGCAACTGCACTACAATGCGACATTAACAAACGTTTCAATTTTGTCATACCCGCAAGAGCTGAAATATCTTGCACTTTGGTATTGGAAATATCAAGCCATTCCAAATTAATACTAGATGTCAATGCTTCTATTGATTCAACTTCGGTATTTGCCAATCGCAAATCTTTCAAATCAACTTTATTTTTGGCAAACGTGATGGTTTTTGCGGCTGTATTGGAAATGTTCACTTTCTTCAATTTCGATGCACGCATCAACAAGTCAAAATTTGCAATATTAGGACAACTACTCGCATCGAACGTCTGCAAACGCGAAGCACTGCTGTATAAGAAACTTAAACTAGAAAGAGGACACGAAGCAATCCTTACATTGGTAAGCATAGTAAAATCTGAAAACGCCTCCACGTTTTCGGTTGTTGCCTGCGGATTTTCTGAAATATCCAACGAACGCAAGTCGGTCAAGGTCCGCAACGTATCATAGTTTTGAAATGTATGATGTTTCCCAGCAATATTCAATTTTTCTAATTGTGGCATTGAAGCTAAAAAGCCTAATGTATTGATGTCGGAATTTTCAAATGAAACCGATTGTAAATTTACAAGCGTTCGCAAAGTATCGGCACCACTTATCTGAGAATCGGAAATTATCAATTCTTTCAATGCCGTCAAATCACGCAACGGTGCCAGTGAAATAGGATTCTGAGTTGTTGTAAAATTTGACATATGAAACACTTCCAAATCCTTTAATTTACCAACAGCATTGATGTCGTCAATCAAACCGGAACTTTTTTCTATGCTTAATTTCTTGGCCCACTTCAATTTTGCTATTACTCCATTGAAATCAGACTGCGACAATGTAGAACAATCAATCTGTACCAATCGTTTTTCTTTGTCGGGGATGCGGTTAACTTCAGCCAATACTGATGCACTTACGTCGTAGATTCTAATTCCCACCGACGAAAATGCATACCCCTCGGTTTGCGCCAGGGAGCATATAGAGAATGCAATACAAATCAGTACTGAGGATATTTTTTTCATACACAAATTATTTTTCAAATATATCGAAAATCAGATACAAAGCAAAAGAGGCTGACTATATGCCAACCTCTCTTTCATACTATTTTGTGCTCGTTACTGTTTGGAAATAACCACTCCTTCTATACGCAAAACCGTTGATGGATTTTTAGGATCGTTTGAAAAAATGGTGATGTTTTGGCTCACTTGATTATGTTTGTTTCTTGTATTGAGCGTAACATCTACTGTTCCTGTTTCTCCTTTTGCATACGTCATTTTTTCCATTGAACCGGCAGTACAACCGCATGACGTTTTTATTTTACGAATCTCAAGAGGTGTTTTGCCTTCATTTTTGAAGGTATATTTACATGAAACTGGATCACCTTGCGATACGGTATCAAAATTAAACACAAGACTTTCAAACTTTATTTTCGGAGCATTTTTCAATTGACGTTTTGTCATGTGAGAAAAATCTTCAGTAATGACTCCTGAGATTTGAAGTTTCAATTTATAATTAACTTTTTTGCCTTGATATCCAATATATAAACGATCATAAATTGCTCCCCACTCCTTGCGCAATACTGGATTGTATGAAACAACAAGTAAAGCTGAAGAATTTGGTTGAATTGTTTCAGGGAATAATTGTACCGTCATATATTCCGGGATACTTGGAAACATAACTGTAACTGCAGTATCTTGGGGATTATAAACGCCTACGGTATCGGTAGCAATTGCTGGGTAAAAAATAGTATCGTACTGAATTGTTGCCGTTGAAAAACGAACTACATCCAATACGTTCGGATATTTCTGTTCTATCTCTTGACTTATTTCTTTAACGGTACCTTTGAGACTAAGAGTGATTTTTGGCAAAGCTAGGTCGGTACTATATACATCTATTTTTTCATCGAAAATTGATGATAGATTTTGTGTGTTTAACGACACATTGATTGCCGCCATATTTCCAGGGTTTATGGTATCACGTGTTATAGTACACGAAACAGCATCACTTGATGGAACTAATTTTTTAATAATAATTGGCTCGCTTCCTCTATTGGTACAAGTAAAAATAGTCTGATCTATGACTTTATTTGGTGATAGTATGTCATAATTGTATTCTACCTTATCAAATGACAAGAACTGCGCTGAAACTTGTGATGTAGCAAGCAAACCACAAGCAACAAAGAACAAACTCAATATCTTTTTCATGACTTCTATTTTTTTTCTAACAAAGGTAGAAGATTATTTGATTTATTGTTCTCTCTGTTCATATAATGTATTGCCTGAATTATTCTTTTCATACTTACGGAGTTGCAAATATGAAAGATAGCCTCCTAGCGACGTAATGAGGAACAACACTCCGGCAGCTATTGTTGCAAATGAAAATGAATAATTGTCGGACATATACCCAATAAATGGGCCAACGATTGAGAATCCAATGCGAATGAGTAAGCCACGAACTGACAAAACTGTAGCACGAATTTCCGAATCGCAATAGTTTTGTATTAATTCTTTCAAAATTGGTGTAGCATATCCGCGTACAAAATAGAATAAAAATGCCATTCCAAAGACCACCCACAACGATGGAACAGCAAACGCAAAATAGCCCAAAGGAACAACCAATACCATTAACAAAACCATTGGTTTTATTCCCCAATGTCGTTCCAACCAATCAGACGTGATTGAAGAAATAGCAACAGTCAGATTCAACAACACCCACACAACCGTAGTTTGCGTTTTGGTAAATTGTTCTTCCACAAAAAATGTTTGAATAGTCCATGCCATAGTAAGAGTTGCAATTCCAATAACAGACGACATTAAGGTTGTTCTGCTTAAACCTTTATGTTTGAATAAGGCGAAAAAACCTATCTCAAAAATTTGCATGAACGATTTATGCGACAACTTTTCACGACTTGGTTCGACCAATAAAAGTGCAGCCGGTATTGCAATTGAGGCAATAATAAATTGTATCCAAAAAACTTTATTGAACGAAAACATTGATGCTATTGCACCACCGCAAAGTGCGGCAAACGTTTCGGCAAAGCAACCGAATGATGTTACTCGTCCCTCATATTTAAGATATTTCTGCTGATTTTGTGATTGTAGCAATGAGTCGTACAACATTGCGGAATCGGTTCCTGAAATACAACTCTCTCCTACACCCATAATGGCTTCGGCAATAAAAAATGCCCTGAAACTATGAAACTGAGCATAAATAAGAAACCCTATGGCTCCTAAAATGGTACCTAAAATCAATGTTTTTTTACGACCAAGTACGTCTGCAAAATACCCTGATGGTATTGCAAACACTGCACTTGAAAAAGAATACGCAGCCTGAACCAAAAACAATTGAGAAGCAGAAAGTCCATTATCGGCATAAAACAACCCGATTATGGGCATATATAGCATAAACCATTTTGCACAACGAATTATGTACAATTTGGATATATTCCCCTCAACGCTCATTGGTTTTTAACTTTTCCACGTCTAGAGTTACGGATTTAAGGTTGTTCTTTGCTTTTTGTTGAGCTCGATAAATGCGCATTTCTTCACATTTTGTGCATTTAATACCCAAACGACGCATATCCTTATTGCGACTCACTTCAGTTTCAGGGAAAGGTTTTTTAAAGAAAATAATATTGATTCCCAAGCCTAAAAAGGCAAGTGCAACCAAAACTAATACTAATAAAAAGAGTTTTAACATAGACGTAAAAGGCGGCTTTCCGCCTCCCATTTTTATTTGTTTTTAATCATCACAGTATCAATCATACCATAGTCTTTGGCTTCTTGCGATGTCATCCAATAATCGCGGTCAGAGTCAGCAGCAATTTTTTCATATGGGTGTCCCGTGTGCAATGCAAGAATATCGTACAATTCTTTCTTTAACTTTTGAATTTCTTTTACGGTAATTTCCATATCAGAAGCTTGACCTTGTGCGCCACCAAGCGGTTGATGAATCATCACGCGTGAATGCGTAAGAGCCATACGTTTGCCTTTTGCTCCTCCGGCCAAAAGCACTGCTGCCATTGAGGCTGCCATACCGGTACAGATTGTTGCCACGTCGGCGTTGATATACTGCATGGTATCATAAATTCCCAATCCCGCAGAAACAGAGCCACCAGGAGAGTTTAGATATATTTGAATATCTTTTGACGAATCAGCTGATTCTAAATACAACAATTGGCCTTGTACTATGTTTGCTACATAGTCGTCGATTGGAGAACCAAGAAAAATGATTCTGTCCATCATTAAACGAGAAAAAATATCCATTGATGCTACATTCAATTGACGTTCTTCGATAATCGTCGGTGAAATATAGCCATCCATAGCAGAAACATATTGGTCTAAGCCCAAGCTACTAATACCCAAATGCTTCGTTGCAAATTTTCTAAAATCATTTTCCATGTGTTGTAATTTTTAATAGTTATTAAAAACAAGTAAGGGCAGACTATTACATCCGCCCTTACATGATAGCTATGTAATATTATTTTGCAGACATCTCATTGAATTGATCCAAAGTAACCTCGGTTTCAACCAATTTAACCGTGTTTTTGAATAATTCAATCAATTTCTTGCTTTCTTCCATTTCATAAAGACGATTCAATTCTTCGCGGTTTTTAAGAATTTCACCAGCCCATTGCTCTATCATTTTTTCTTCGGCATTCATCATACCATATTGAGCTAATTGGAAACGAGTGTATTCTTTTGCTGCTTTTTTAATTTCGTCTTGAGAAACTTGAATATTATTGTCTTTTACAAATTTACCACTAATTAATTGCCAACGCAAATCTTCCAAGAATAATGGGAACTCTTTTTCAATTTGTTCCGGTGTTACTTCTTTATTATCTCTGTTAGCTTCTGTCAACCAACGTTTTAAGAAATCTTCAGGTAATTCAATATTGCTTGTTTCTATCAATTTCTTCTTGAAATCTGCGAAGAATTTGAAATCACTATTCATAGCATAATTTTCTTCCATTTCTGATTTCAAACGAGCTTTGAATTCTTCTTCAGTCTTTACGGCATCTTTGCCATATACTTTATCGAACAATTCTTGGTTTACCTCAGCTTTGGTGAAACGTTTTATTGCTTCAAGAGTAATTTCATAGTCAGCTTCCATTGCTGCTACGTTGTCTTTCTTAGCTCCTGTGAATAATTCCGTTTCGCTTTCGTCGTTGAATGCTTTTTTAGGATTAAACACTACCTTGTCGCCTTTTTTAGCAGCCTTGAATTTTGCCAATTCTTTTTTATCGGTAATCTTTGTAAGCAACATTGAACCTCTTTCTACCGATGTTTCTGCATTTACGCATTTCATTGCACCAGCTACAAACTCAGTTCCTTCTACGGTATCAACGTCTTCTTGTTTGCCAAAACGACTTGCCATTGAATCGATACGTTCGTCCAATGTTTTGTCATCAACGGTGATTTTATAGTAGTCAGCTTTGTTTTTCTTTGAAAGTTCTATAGTAATTTCAGGAGCAATTGCAACGTCAAACAAGAATTCGAACTCTGCATCTTTATCCCAATCTACATCTTTTTGTTGTGCATTTGGTAGAGGTTCTCCCAAAACATGAAGTTTATTTTCTTTAAAGTAATCTTGTAATGCTTGTGACACAAGTTTATTTACCTCGTCAACCAAAGCATATTTTCCGTACATCTGTTTAACCATTCCCATTGGAACAGTTCCTGGACGAAATCCTTTTACAGTAGCTTTTTTGCGATAATCTTTTAAAACATCATTTACTTTCTCTTCATAATCGGGTTGAGCTATTTGCACTTTAACTACCGATACGAGTCCTTCACCTTGTTTTGTTACGTTCATTGTACAAAATATTAAGTAATTAAAAAAAAACCGCTAACGAGAGCGGTTTCATGTGCGGATAGGGGGACTCGAACCCACAAGCCTCGCGGCACCAGATCCTAAGTCTGGCGTGTCTACCAATTTCACCATATCCGCTTAGGAGCCACAAAATTAGTTTTTTCTTTTAGAATACAAATAATTTTTAGTGTTTTTTTCTTCTATTCCCAACTTTTTCTAATAGCGGGAATGTCCCCCCCTATTCCCTGTAATTTCATGAAAAAGAATTTCTTATTCCAAAATTCATTATTGTGAATATTTAATTATTTTTGCGTGGTTTTAACTTCGTGATGAAACAAAAGTTGACGATATTCGGTTCTATTGTTGCTGCATTGTTCTATGCAGCAGTAATGTTGACGTTCAACAACAATTGTTCAATAGCAGAAAAAAAACTTTCTCAGGAGAATACTATTGTTCAATATGCTGAGAACCAAATTAGCAGTCAGAAAGACCCGTCAAATACGATTAGTGAGATTGTAAATCTCTGTAAATCACCTATTAAGAAATTGTCGAACAAATTGTTCACTTCCCCAATATCTACTACCATCATAAAACCGGCAGAATTAGCCATACTTACTCGTCCTGTGACGGATTTTGCATGGGGAATTTTATCCAATATAACTATCATTTTCCCTTTTAATTATTTCTGGTAAGATTATACTATACATATTTAGGGCTACTCTAGTAGCATTATTAATTAATAGTATATTAAAAGGAGTCGTTACGTATACGACTTTGTAACCTTAAAATAATTAAAAAAATGAATGTAACACTTATTGTTGGCATTATACTTATTGCCTTTATAGTTATTCCTATTTTTCTTCTTAATAAAAACAAAGCAAAGCGAAATGCTGCAATCAAACAGCAATTAGCAGAAATCTCAAAAGGTTCTACTATTACGAACCAAGAAAGTTGGAACGGATACCTCATTGCAATAGATGAAAATAAAAAAATCTGCTACTACGTGCGTCAAGAACGCAACGAATGTTTCACTCAAATCATAAATTTGGCTGACTATCTCACATGCCGCGTTGTGGCAAGCAGTGCTATGGGTTCTACTGGTACTTCAATAGAAATGGTTGAACTAGTATTTTCACCAAAAAACGCCAACGGAGAAAATAAAACATTGGTATTTTTCAATGCAGAAACAGATGGCTATACACTAAATGGCGAATTGCAAAGTGCCGAACGTTGGAAGAAAATTTGTACTAATCTTATGAAATAACAATTTAAAAAAAAATTTATGTATTCTGTATTAATGGTTTTAATTTTTGTTCTTGGCTATGTATGTATAGCACTAGAACATCCGATCAAAATAGACAAAGCTGCTACAGCTTTGCTTATTGGCGTGTTAACATGGACGGTGTTCATCATGTTTGGAGAAACTCCGTCAGACGAAGTAGGCAAACTACTTGGTGAAAATTTTGGAGAAACAGCCCAAACATTATTCTTCCTATTTGCTGCCATGACAATCGTAGAGATTGTAGATCGTCACAATGGTTTTGTAATCATTACTGACAAAATCACAGCAACAAGCAAAGTAAAGTTATTGTGGATTATTGGAATCCTCACATTCTTTATGTCGTCAGTTCTTGACAACCTTACTACAACTATCGTTATTTTGTCTCTACTTCGAAAACTCATTGATGACCAAAAAACACGTTGGACATATGCAAGTATTGTGGTAATTGCAGCAAATGCCGGTGGTGCATGGTCTCCTATCGGTGATGTTACAACCATTATGCTTTGGATTGGTGGACAAATTTCTGCCTTAGGCATCATGAAAATGACGTTTTTGCCAAGTATGGTTTCGTTGGTGGTTCCTCTTGCAGTACTTTCTTTTACTACCAAAGGTGCAATAGAAAAAACGAAAACTGACGATACTGTTCGTTATATTACGACTCGCAAACAGCAAGTAACATTATTGATTTTAGGTATAGGCTTCTTATTATTTGTACCTATTTTCAAGACAATTACTCACCTTCCTCCATTCCTAGGTATGTTGCTCGGACTTGGCGTTATTTGGTGTGTAACAGAAATTATGCACCGCAATCAACCTGAGGAAATTAAAAATCAACTTACCATAGCACATGTTTTGAAACGCGTAGACACTGCTACAATTTTCTTCTTCCTTGGTATTTTGACAGCTGTTGGCGCACTTGGTGCTGCCGGACAACTTGGACATTTATCAGAATGGTTGAAAAACGTAACAAATGGCAACATCTACATTATTGATACTGCAATTGGTTTATTATCATCAGTAATAGACAACGTGCCACTTGTAGCTGCTACTATGGGAATGTATCCTATTGATGCTGTTGGCCAATTTGCTGCTGATAGTACATTCTGGAACATGTTAGCATTCTGTGCCGGAACCGGTGGTTCTATTTTAATTATCGGATCTGCTGCCGGTGTTGCTGCAATGGGTCTTGAAAAAATAGACTTCATTTGGTACTTAAAACACATCAGCTGGCTTGCATTACTTGGCTATTTTGCAGGTGTGCTATTTTTCATAATAGGACTATAGTCACATAGTTCTCATGTAATAAAAAGCAGAATCGAAAGGTTCTGCTTTTTTTTGCACAAAAAAAGCACTTACAAAAATGTAAGTGCTTCAAAATCAAGTCGGGGCAACCTGATTCGAACAGGCGACCCCACGCCCCCCAGACGTGTACTCTAACCGGGCTGAGCTATACCCCGAATCGTTTGCAAAAGTAATAAAATTTTACGCGCTACAAAATTGTATCAGAAATTTGTGTCCAACGAAGTGTACTGCGCATCGCATTCTGCTTTTACTGAATCAATTATCTTACGAGAAAGTTTGGTTGAATCAGCTATCTCTTTCACTTTTTCATAGACACAATCGCAATACGCAGGCGTTTGTTCGCCATAAAAACGTTCGTTGTTTTTGTCTTTCAAACATTCCTCTTTAACATCTTCCGGAGAAGGCGTGCAAGCAAGAGCTACAGTGGCTATTATGGTTGCTAGAAATACTATGCGTTTCATACTTTTTTTGAATTTATAGTTATTCAACGAAAATTGATACGGTTTTAGTTTCCGATTTTGTTTTTACCTGCAAAATATACATTCCCGCCGGCAAACTAGCCGTTGGCAACTGGCAATCTATCCGTCCTTGAGCATCTACTTTACGACAAAGGATTCCGGTAGTCGAATACAATTCAACCGTTTCCAACACTGCATTTCCACTCACATTTATCACATCATGCGCTGGATTAGGGAACACTTTTATTGACAAATCAGATTCTGCTACTGCAAGTTGTTTTTCTGATTTGCTTAGAAGTATAGCCGTTATAGAATATGCAGGAAGTTGAATAGTTGTTTTTCCATTAAGGAAAGGAATAGACAACTGTTTCAACGCATTGGAACTATGCGACGTAAATGTTTCCGCATCGTCCGGCAAATTAGACAACTGCAACACGCTATAGGCACTATCAGGTATTGCAAAATCTGAAACTGAAATGGAAACTGACTTAGAACCGCTTGCGTTTCTGTTTACCAAAATAATTGTCATTGCCGAACGGTCAGAATTTACCGACGTATATGCTGAAACCATTGCCTCGTTCGTTGACGTTGCCACCACATTGATTTCTTTTGCATAGCGGCCAAATAAATGCACGGTTTCCCACATACCGTATTTCCATCCCCATGGTATGAAATATTCCATTCCACTGCGCGCGCCTTCTCCCAAATTTGAGGCATACGCCAAGGCAGTAACCATGGCATTATTTTGTGCTACATCTCTCACATTGTATTCCGAAATTCCATACGAAACTTCATAGCCTGCTCCAAAATATTCATCTATCCAATCTTGGCATCGTGCAAAAACACATTCTTTTGTTATAGATGCGTCCCAATAGCCATGTATCTTTTTAACTCCATTCGCTTTGGGATAATTGAAAGTGGTATCCCAAAGCATACGGTGCGTCTGTAAAATATCAGCAGCAGAGGTGTCTTCCGGATAATTATGTAAATCAATTACGTCTATCATTTTCACGCCCGATGCCTTCTCCTCTTGGGCGCAACGCATTATGAAATATTCTAGCCAACTATAGTATTTGCCACCATATACTAGTGAAGAATCGGAGGCGGGATTGTACCACGTCCATTCCGAAGCAGCAACCGGACCACAAATTTTAATGCCGGGATATAATTTTCGTGCCGCTTTAACCGTTGCAAAATAATTGTCCAAATAGCGTTCCAGTCCTGCTGTTGATCGTTCTTTAATAATATCATCATGAGTGCCAGCCCAAATTTCGGCCTCGTTGTCCATATTCCAATACTTAAATTGGCTCAAATCAAGCGTGAGCGTGTTTTTCCAATGCGATAAAATATCCGCCGTAGAATCGGCAGTCCATTCTTGCGTATACAACGTGTAGTCACCATCGGTAAACGTATAGGTACCACCCTGCAGAGTGAATGTTCCTCCTCCGCATAAATTCTTCGAACATCCCTCCCACCATTTTGCTTCGTTAAAACTCCACTCATCAAAATTGTATGCCTTGGTTGATGCCACACGGCCTATCAATTGAAATGCAAACATTCCTTGCATTTCGGGAGTACTATGCGCCAATTTTTGTGCTACGGTATCCCAATCTGTTGAATACACATTGTTATACCAATCAGGGTGACACGTTAATTTTTTGCGCCAATTGTAATTCGTTGCATTATTGCCACTATTTTGACGTGTTAAACGGATACCGGCCTCGGTAGATTGCAACAAATCTTGATCTGCATTTTGCATATCACCTATTGCTCCGTTTTTCGCATATAAATAAGGTGAAATAGGCCTATTTGCCGAATCAGCCTTTATTGTTATTGAAATTTGCGATTGAGCACACTGGTACGACAATAAGCACAGAAGTATAAAGAGTTTTTTCATAGAAAAAATTTAGTCTGCAAATATACAATTATCTCCATTCATTTACCTGCAAAACTCTCATTGCAACCAAATTGGATAATTTGTTAAATAAAACCACTATTTTTTCGTTCTTAGAAATAAGATAACTTTTACTTTTATGCAACAAAAAATAGAAACAATGGAAAACGAATCAGTAACTTGTCTTATCATAGGAAGCGGGCCTGCAGGATACACTGCAGCAATTTATGCTTCAAGAGCTAACCTCCATCCCGTATTGTACGAAGGAATGCTCACTGGTGGCCAATTAACCACCACTAATGAAGTTGAAAATTTCCCAGGATATCCTGAAGGTATTTCGGGCACCAACATGATGGAAGATATCCGCAAACAAGCATTGAAATTTGGTGCTGACATTCGCAATGGCAATGTAACCTCAGTAGATTTAACTGGAACAACAAAAATCGTTGTAGTTGATAATAATAAAACAATTGAAGCGAAAGCGGTAATTATTGCCACAGGAGCATCTGCACGCTATTTGGGATTGGAAAGTGAGCGAAAATTTCGTGGCATGGGCGTCTCTGCGTGTGCCGTGTGCGACGGATTTTTCTTTCGCAAGCAAACTGTTGCCGTAATTGGCGGTGGCGATACTGCTGTTGGCGACGCATTGTACCTTTCCTGCCTTGCTACGAAAGTGTATCTCATAGTTCGTAAAGATTATCTACGCGCCTCTAAAGTTCTTCAAGAACGCGTTGCAAATACCCCAAATATTGAGATTCTCTTTGAACACGTAACCAAAGAAGTACTTGGTGACGAAAGTGGCGTCACAGGACTTCGTTTGGAAAAGCAAGGGAAAGAAATAGTAGAAATAGCCGTAACCGGAATGTTCTTGGCTATTGGCCACCATCCAAATACCGGCATTTTCAAAGGACAAGTCAATTTGGACGAAAACGGATATATTATTACAGAAGGAAAAGGTTCTCACACCAACCTCAGTGGTGTATTTGCCTGTGGTGACGTGCAAGACCCAACATACCGCCAAGCCATTACAGCAGCTGCATCGGGTTGCAAAGCAGCACTCGATACCGAACACTATTTGCAAACACTATAAAATAGTATTTCAAAATATTTCAAAATATTCCAAAACGCCCTAACCATGGGCGTTTTTTTTGTTCTCACCTTCTTAAAATTCATGAATTGAGATACTCATGCAAATACTAAAAATTAATACATTTGTACACCTAAAAAACAATTTTGAACTATGCAAACGATAACACCCGTCTTACTTCTTACGGGATATTTGGGAAGTGGAAAAACGACGTTAGTCAATCATATTCTATTAAATAAAAAAGGAATAAAATTCGCTGTTGTGGTAAACGATATTGGCGAAGTAAACATTGATGCCGACCTTATCCAAAAAGGTGGCGTTGTGGGGAAAAAAGATGAAAGTCTTGTTGCACTCCAAAACGGATGCATTTGCTGTACATTGAAAATGGATTTAGTTGAGCAACTCAATGAGATCTTAAAAATGGATAGATTCGACTATATTGTGATAGAAGCAAGCGGTATATGCGAACCAGAGCCTATTGCCCGCACAATTTCTTCCATTCCTGCCATGGGTGGCGAATATACTCGCTACGGCACTGCTCGCCTTGATTGCATTGTGACAGTTGTTGATGCCGTTCGTATGCAAAGTGAATTTTCGTGTGGTGACGACCTTACACGCAAAAATATTGACGAAGAAGACATTGAGAATTTATTGATTCAGCAAATTGAGTTTTGCAACATTGTGCTTCTCAACAAAGTGGCCGATGTGCAGCCAAACGAGTTACAACGTATCAAAGAAATCATACAAAACTTGCAACCGGGAGTTGAAATAATAGAGAGCAACTATGCCGATGTTGCATTGGAAAAAATTATCAATACACGAAAATTCAACTACGACAATGCGGCAACATCTGCCGGCTGGATTCGCGGAATAGAACGCAAAGCGACAGAAGACGAAGAACACGAAGCACATGCAGAACATCACCACGAACATGATGAGGAAGATGAACATGAACATCATCATCACGAACACGAAGGCGGCGAAGTTGAAGAATATGGCATAGGTACATTTGTGTACTACCGACGTAACGCATTCGATAATAAGAAGTTCGAAAAATATGTCTGCCAAAATTGGCCAAAATCAATCATCCGCGCCAAAGGCGTTTGCTATTTTTCAGACAATACCGATATGTCATACCTTTTTGAGCAAGCAGGCATACAAAAGAAACTCACCGAAGCCGGTTTATGGTTTGCTACTGCGCCAAAAGAGGAATTTGACAAACTGGTGCAACAAGATCCCAGCATTCTTCGCGATTGGGACGAAACCTACGGCGACAGAATGCAAAAGATTGTTTTCATTGGCCAGCACCTTGACAAAGAGCAAATTATACGCGACTTAGACGAGTGTTTGAAATACTAGAAAAAAACGTATTTTTGTCACCATAATGAAGCTATTTTAAAGAAATACATTCTATATTATATTTTTACAAAAACATTTAAAACAATGAAAAAAATACTATTTACACTGCTTATGTCCAGTATTTGCATAGCTGCAGGTGCTCAAGTGACTGACAATGAATCAAAATTACGAGATAAAAAATCAACGGCCGACACTACTCAAGGATGGAAATTTGGTGGAATGATTGATATTAAATTTTCCAACACAAAATTATTCAATTGGGCTGCCGGAGGAGACAACACCATTGCGTTAAATGGTGTAGCAAATCTTCATGCAAACTACGCAAAAGGCAAAAACGCATGGGACAACTCATTAGATCTCGGCTATGGAATTATGCGCCAAGGCTCAAAAGAATTGGAAAACGGACAAAATCGTCCATTCAAAAAAACAGATGATAAAATTGAACTATCATCTAAATACGGACGTATGGCTTATAAAAATTGGTATTATGCTGCATTACTTGACTTCAAAACGCAAATGACAGAAGGCCGCAACTACATTACCGACACAACATTTACGGTTGTTTCAAAAGCATTAGCTCCTGCATATTTAACCGGTGGTATTGGTCTTGACTACAAACCTAACAACTACTTCAGCGCATACATTTCACCTATTACAGCTCGCTTTATTATTGTAAACGACCAAACGCTTGCCGACCTTGGTTCTTATGGCGTTACTCCTGCAAAATACGAAACGGATCCACTAACCTTAGTGACAACTAAAATTAGCGATGGAGAATTACTTAAATACGAACTTGGTGGCTACATACGCGTTCAATATAGTAGAACACAATGGAACAACGAATTCATGAAAAACATTGGTTTAACTACAAAATTGAATCTATTCTCTAACTATCTTGATAATCCTGAAAACGTTGACGTGGATTGGTCTACATTGATAACATTGAAAATCAATAAATACATCAATGTGAGCTTCGACACACAATTGCTCTATGACGATAACACCAAAAATCCAGAAGACGTAAACAATGATGGTAAAATTGACCCAACAACTGAAATATTCGGACCTAAAGTTCAATTCAAAGAAATTTTGGGTGTAGGATTTTCATATACATTCTAAAAAATTAAGCACCAATATATTACATCTTTTTTCTTGATTTTGGGAAAAATTTGAAGTATATTAACCACAGTTTTATATCTTTGTAAAGAATTAAATTATTGAAAATGGCACAGGATGCAAAAATAGCACTAGAAGGTCTTAAATCAAAAATTACCATTTTGATGTCGATGTTTTCAATAGTAAAATCACAAAATGAAGAATTACATAAAACGAATGAAAATTTAAAGGAAATAATAAATAAACAACAAAATTCAATAATAGAGCTAGAGCAAAAAGTTAATACGTTACAATTAGCTAAGGCTGTATCTGATTCATCGGGAGACACAGATCAAAAATCTGCCCGAAAATATATTGAAGGACTAATACGGGAAATTGACTCTTGTATTGCATTATTAAATAAATGAGCGACGATAAATTAACCATACGGCTGAAGATTTTAGAACGCGAATATCAATTGAAGATATTCCCAAGCGAAGAAGAGAAAATTCGCGAGGCTTGCAAACGCGTTAATGATAAGATTGAAAAGTTCCGTAGCATGTATCCAAGCAATGTTGAAAGCAAAGACTTGTTGGCAATGGCTAGTTTACAAATCGCTATCGAATTAATCGAAATTGAAAGTCACCAAAAAAACGACGTTGGTGATTCAATAGAACGAATAACTGAGGAAGTCGATGAATTTATTAAAATAAATCAATAGTAAGGAATATAATATAACATACTCGTATAGTTTCTTCATTCGCGGAAAACTCGACATTTATTTCGCACGAAAAAGAGATCAGTTACAGTCGCCGATGATAGGCCTCACTCCTTCGGGAGTCCTTTTTAGGACGGTGGAAATCAGAATCGATTTACTCTCTAACCTTGTTGTTTTTTGGGGTTTTCAGAATTAGAAACATACGAGTTTTTTATTTATATATATTAATTTATGTCTACAACTATAACAATCATTATCTGCATTATTACATTTATTGCCGGAGTAGCTCTTGCATTTGTAATCCAAAAAATATTTCTAAAGTCAAAAGCACAGTCAATCATTGAAAAAGCAGAAGAAGAAGCCGAAGCGACAAAAAAAGAACGTCTCTTTCAAGCAAAAGAAAAATTTCTGCAAATGAAGACGGAGAACGAAAAAGTAATTAATGAGAGGAACAATAAGGTTGCACAAGCCGAAAATCGCATTAAACAAAAAGAGACTTCACTCCAATCTAAATTTGACGAAGTACAACGAAAACAACAAGAATTGACGAGCCAAAAAGAACTTTTGACAAATCAACTTGAAATCAACAAAAAGAAAACTGAAGATTTAGAGAAATTGCACAAACAGCAAGTTGAACAACTTGAAACAATTTCCGGTTTGTCTGCTCATGACGCTAAAGAACAGTTGATTGACTCACTAAAAGCCGAAGCAAAAACCGATGCCATGTCACTCATCAACGAGATAATGGACGAGGCAAAAATGACAGCAAACAAGGAAGCGAAAAAAATCGTTATTCAAACAATACAAAGAACTGCTACTGAACATGTTGCAGAAAACTCTGTTTCAGTATTCAACATTGAAAACGATGAAGTAAAAGGAAGAATTATCGGTCGTGAAGGTCGTAATATTCGTGCCTTAGAAGCAGCAACCGGTATTGAAATAGTGGTTGATGACACCCCCGATGCAATTATTCTTTCTGGTTTTGATCCGGTTCGCCGTGAAATAGCTCGCCTCTCACTCCACCAATTGGTTTCTGATGGTCGTATTCACCCTGCAAGAATTGAAGAGGTTGTAGAAAAAACAAAGAAACAAGTTGAAGAAGAAATTATAGAAACAGGTAAACGTGTTGCCATTGATTTAGGTATTCACGGCTTACACCCTGAATTGATTCGCCACATAGGTCGAATGAAATATCGTTCTTCATATGGCCAAAATCTTTTGCAACACTCTAAAGAGACTGCAAAACTTTGTGGAATAATGGCAGCAGAACTTGATTTAAATGCAAAAGCTGCAAAACGTGCAGGTTTACTCCACGATATTGGTAAAGTAATTGAAGATGATGGAGAAATGCCACACGCATTAGCCGGTATGAACCTTGCAGAAAAATGCAAAGAACGTCCTGAAATATGCAACGCCATTGGCGCTCACCACGAAGAAATTGAAATGGATTCGTTGATTGCACCTATCGTTCAAGTGTGCGATGCAATCTCAGGCGCTCGTCCTGGTGCACGCCGTGAAATCGTTGAATCGTACATCAAACGATTGAAAGATTTGGAAAACATTGCTCTTTCATATCCAGGTGTTCTTAAAACTTATGCTATTCAAGCCGGTCGCGAACTACGTGTGATTGTAGGCGCTGAAAAAGTAAGCGATTCTGAAGTTGAAGTTCTTTCAATGAACATTGCGAAGAAAATTCAAGAAGAAATGACCTATCCTGGCCAAATCAAGATTACGGTTATTAGAGAAACAAGAGCAATTAATTACGCAAAATAATGCCAAACAGCAAAAACATATTAGTTACCGGTGGTGCTGGTTTTATAGGTTCTAATCTTATAGAAAAACTACTCGCCAACAACAACACGGTAACATGTTTGGATAATTTTTCAACGGGATTTCGGAAAAACATAGAACGTTTTTCCGAAAATCCCCGTTTCTCTCTTATAGAAGGTGACATACGAGATATTGACACGTGTAAAAAAGCCGTTGCCGGAAAAGATTTGATTTACCATGAAGCAGCATTAGGCTCAGTACCACGTTCAATTGCCGACCCGGTTACGACTACCCAGGTAAACATATTAGGGTTTGTAAACATGCTTACCTCTGCAAAAGATGCCAAAGTAAGCCGCTTTATTTACGCAAGCTCGTCGTCAACCTATGGTGATGCAAATTATTCACCGAAAATAGAAACAAAAAAAGGGAACCTGCTTTCTCCGTACGCAGTTACGAAACACACCAACGATTTATTCGCTAAAAACTTTTCAGCCTTATACGGCATAGAAACCATTGGATTGTGCTATTTCAACGTATTTGGTCCACATCAAGACCCGAACGGTGCATACGCAGCGGTAATTCCTAAGTTTATTAATCTCTTGTTGGAACACAAGCAGCCAACTATCTATGGCGACGGAAAACAATCACGCGACTTTACTTTTGTGCAAAACGTAGTGAAAGCGAATTGTTTGGCAGCCAATGCTTCCCTAAAAAACAAGCATGAGCACATTAATATAGCTTGCAACGAATCGATAGACCTTACGACTCTTACGAAGTATATTATTGAGAACATGTCTAAATTTGATGCAGAAATAGGGAAGATACGACCTATGTATGCAGAAGCACGTGTTGGTGATATAAAAGATTCTCTTGCTTCAATTGAAAAAGCAAAAGCGCTACTCGGTTATGAACCGGACATCTTAGTGAGAAAAGGTATTGAGATTACCACTCAGTGGTTTTACGAAAACCGATAATTCCTGTTTCCTCGTTTTTAGAAAAGGTCATCGTTTTCGCTGTCATCTATGTCATCATCAGTATCATCATCGTCGTCGTCATCTTCATCATCGTCCTCTTCGTCCATATCTTCTACTTCAAAATACGGAATATCTTCATCTGACAACAAATCTTCCTCTCGCAATTTTCCACTCACAATTTTGTCTATCTCATCATCTGACAATCCTCGCACATTCGTAACAATACTGTGATCATCAAGGAAATCCCCATAATCCAAACTCGCATTATACACTTGGTCAACCACATCTTTTACGGCAACATTTATGGGCACCAAAATGTATGCTTTCATCATATTGTTGTAAAAAACAATTGACTCTAGTTCCGAATCATACGTATTGATAGAACTGTCCAACTCGCCCCGTACTATGCGTTCCTGGACTTCATTGAAGTGCTCTTTATCTTTGTGTAAAAGGCATACAAAGTATCGCAATTTCAAGCCTTTTCCACCTAAACCAGTTGAAATCAATATTTTATCCTCGTTGAGTAACGAACTTTCCAACAACATTTTGCATTCGCGGTATGCCATTGCCGCCCAAAGTTTTATTTCGCCCGAAGCATCTTCTTTGAATTTTTCTATTGCACGAAAAGCCTCTACCTCTTCAAACGAAGCCAACATAACTAATATGTCTCGTTTTTCTTCTAATCTGGTTTCAGGATCGTACAACAAAGGAATTTTTTCTAAGACATCATCAAGCATTACGACTTGTTTTTTCAACATTGTCGAACGTTTGAAATAATTCATTTGTAGCTCCAAGTCTATCTGCTCCTCTACTATATTCAACCCTTGCGGATTGTCCTTATATAATTGTTGAAGTTGATTGAATATTTTATTTGAAGATGACATACTCGATAGAATTAAATTATTGCATTGTATATAGCGCGCTGTATTCTTGACCGTACAGCCGAATCACCCAACATGGTATTGCTTGCATCAGGTGTTGCTCTATTTACTCTGTTTGACAAAAATACATAAATTATTGATTCCTTGGGGTCAATCCAAAATAATGTTCCGGTGAATCCGGTATGACCATAGCTATCTAACGAGGTACAGTGGCACGTTGGGTCAATTTTTGCTCTGTCAATTTCTGGCTTGTCAAACCCATAGCCTTTTCTATTCCCTTTCCCACAATACGGGCATGAAGTAAATAATGCTACCGTTTCTGGTTTTATATATTGTACACCGCCATAATATCCTTTATTCAAGAGCATTTGCGACAATTTTGCCAAATCGTTTGCATCCGAAAACAAACCGGCATGCCCGCTCACCCCGCCCATCATTGCTGCACCTTGATCATGTACATAGCCACGCAATAATTGTTTACGGAAAAATTCGTCTTGCTCTGTAGGTGCAATTTGTTCTTCAGGGAAACGATCTAACGGATGATACCCCATAGTAGTTGCACCAAGTGTTGCATAGAAATTTTGATTGGTGAAATCTTCTATTGACAATCCCGATATATTTTTAATCACATCTGTCATAAAATAAAACCCCAAATCACTGTACACCACGCCCGCATTCGGACAGGGAGGAGATTCTACTAACAAACGAGTAATGGTATCACGATATGCGTTGTTTAACCATACATTTTTTGCAACATGAATTGAATGCTCTGAATCTTGAACGGATGAAATTGCATTGTTATAAAAAGAGTATGAAGGCTTGATATACAATGAGTTATCAATTCTATAGGGATATTGTGCCGAACGACACCCAGCCTTCATTCCTTTATCACTATAGTTTTGGATTAAAGTAGGAGCTAACGGGACACCCGGACGCAAACCAGACTGATGTGTTAACACATTGCATATCTTCAATGTATCTTTCCATGTGCCACGCAAATATGGTAAATAGTCGCCTAAGGTTTTGTCTAACGAAAAAAGACCTTCGTCGTATAATTTCATTAAAGATACGCTCGTTGCTACTGCTTTGGTAACGGAAGCCAAATCGTAGATAGTGTTTTCGGTAACAGAATCGCGCGAACCATACGAATACACACCAAATGGTTTTTCATACACAACAATACCGTCTTTTGCAACCAAAACCTCGCATCCCGGCATTGCTCCATATTTAATAAAGAGATTTACAATGGAATCAATGTCATGTAGTTTTGTAGGATCCATACCAACGTCTATAGGATCGCCATAACGCAACCGACCTATTGCATTGTACATAACTCCGGAACCTACTTTGAAGCCACCTGAACCAACTGACAAGCGTCCTTGCGCAGGTAAAGCGCCAAACAACACTTGCGGAGTCTCCCGTTGAACTTCCGTTGTGAAATCATACGCAACTACCACCGATTCTATATCGTTCATTACCGACGTAAACAAATTCAATCCGTACGGATTTGCATGAAGAACCAAAACGACATTGCTGGTTTTTGCAATTTGCGAAACCATATCGACAATCGATGGCGTGATACCATATTTCTTATTTGCAAATGAACTTGTGCCTTGCACATCAAGCACTACTACAGAATAATTCTGTAACCCTGTTTTTACCTTATTGAGTTCTGCTGTATAGTCGCCAGTTGTGGGCAGTGTAAATTGCGTTACTCCGGTATATTTTGCACACCCCATTGCAAATGTTGTAGGATTCTTAGCGAACGAAACTACAGCTATTTTGGTTTTATCTAAATTGTGAAACGGCAACACTTGTTTTTGGTCTTTCACCACCGTTATTGATGCCTGAATCAGTTTTTTATTCAATTGCAAATATTCCTTTTTATGTAAGTCGTTGTATAGATTTGCCTCCTCTACATGATTTCGTTCTTGCACTTTCATCCACGATTTTGCAAGCAAAATTCTATAACAACGGTCGTTAATGATTTTTTCAGTCAAGCGTCCCTCTGCAATTGCCTTTTTTATTGCAGTAATTGCCACCGGAACATTCTCTGTAAACAAAAGTACATCATTTCCTGCTTCCAACGCACGAACTTCTATTTCTCCATCGGGATAATATGCACTCACACCCTTCATGTTAAGAGCATCTGTAAAAATCAACCCGTTAAAATGCAAATCATTGCGAAGCAAATCAGTCACAATTCTTGGCGATAACGTTGAAGGCAACGCTTTGTTTTTTTCAAGCGCAGGAACCGATAAGTGCGCCACCATAATACCCGTTAAGTTTTTATTTATCAAATACTTATACGGATACAACTCCAACGTATCAAGTCGATTTTTTGAGACAGAAATGGTTGGCATTGTTTTATGAGAATCAGCATCAGTATCGCCGTGTCCCGGGAAATGCTTTGCCGTTGTCAAAATCTGTTGTGACTGCATTCCTTGCATATATTGGAATGCCTTTTCTGCTACATTCGTTTTTGACTCACCAAATGAGCGAAAATTAATTACTGGATTGTTCGGATTGTTATTAATATCAACATCAGGAGCAAAATTGATATGAATGCCCATTCGAGCGCATTGCTCGCCAATATCAACACCCATTTGATATAACAAACTATCGTTGGTAATGGATCCAAGTTGCATTTGTTTGGGATACGAAATAGTGCTGTCCAAACGCATTGCTAAACCCCACTCTCCATCAATTGCAACAGACAAAGGAACTTTTGACATTGATTGAAATTCATTTGTCAATTTTGCTTGCAAAACCGGAGAACCTTTCATGAAAATAATTCCACCAATTTTATACTGAGAAATTAAATTTTTGATTTTTTCTGCATTGTTTTGTGTAGGATCGGAATATGCAGCAACCATAAATAATTGTCCGATTTTTTCATCCAACGTCATTGAACTATACACCGACTGCACCCACTGCATATCTGCTCCATTGAACGGATACATGTTTTTCATGGGCGATTCCACGGAATTTGAAAACCCACAACTACTTACTAAGGCTATTATAAGAAGAAGAACTTTTTTCATGTTTATAGATACTCCATTAATTCTTTATACAATAGATACATTGAATCTATGTCTGATTTATTGATTTTTTCTTTTGGCGTATGAGGAAATTCTTGTGGTGCACCTACGAAACACCAATCTATTGCATATGGAATTTGTTGCAAATTACCTCCGTCGCTTCCTCCTGCTGTTTCCACTTCACGCTGTATAACAATCTCACTGCGTTTTGCAATATTCAAAATTTTATTGACATATGCTCTTCGTGGCACATATGAATCCTTGAGAGAAACCACGCAACCTTTCGCATAATCAATTCCTTCTGTTACCCATGTAATGTCGGCAATCAATGCGTTGTGTAAATGGTAATTTTTGTAAAGATAACGCCAACAAAATTTTGCGTTACCGGCTCGTGTTTCTTCACCGGTGGTAAACACAATTGCACCATCTTTCATTGATTTTGCAAGGTTTAAAGCTACATATACACCTACTCTATTATCCAAAAATGGAGATTCTATAAAATCTTCATTTTCAATGAAATTTGGCTTATATGTCAAGAGTGTACCCCGTTCCAAATCCTTATCCGATTCATATGTTATTATTTCATCATGCTCGCGCAATATGCAAGAAACCTCTTCTTCGTCTTGTAGACCAACCAACTCCGTTCCGTCATCGCATCGTGGAGAGCCAATTGGCACCAATGTTTTATTGTATCCAACCATGTATCCCACACTATCCATGTGCGCAAAAATTGCGGTACGTGGTTTACCCCAAACCAACATGACACAATCTTGATACCCCTCTCCGTAAACAATTTGAGGTTTATGTCTCCAGGTATAACTGAAATTTTCTACATATTGCACAATAAACTTTGCCATGCGGCTTTCGTCACTTGATGGAGCCGAAATACTACACAATAATTTTAATAATTTGTAATCGTCACTCATTTTCTGCCTTAATATTTATTTGTTGGAATGCCAAAACACAATCATCGGCATTTGATTTTGCCACTGAAAAATGAATTGAACAAACATCGGTATAACTCTGTGAACGCACGGCACATTTATAGCGCTTCAACACGATTTGCACTGCGCTGCTTTGCTCGTACGTATATTCAATTTTGAAATGTACTTCAACAATCCTTTCTACTATCTCAGAACTTGCCAAGGCCGATTTTGCGGCTTCTTTATATGCTTGAATCAGTCCTCCTACACCAAGCAATACGCCACCAAAATAACGAACAACGACAACTGCTACATTGGTAACATCAAAGGCTTCTAATTGTCCCAAAATTGGTTTTCCGGCAGAATTAGTAGGCTCTCCGTCATCAGAACAACGATATACTTCTCCCTTGTTTCCAAGTTTATAGGCCCAACAATGATGACGAGCCGAATGATGTTCCTTACGCAATGCTTCCAGATATGCCTTTACCTCATCTTCCGACGACACAGGATACGCGTACGCCAAGAACTTACTCCCTTTGTCTTTGTAAATTCCTTCTGACGAATTGGTAATCGTTTTATACGTTTCTCCTTGCATATATAATTGACTTTCAAAGGTAAAAAAGTGTCAACGGGAAGGGGAACCTTTATACCACAAGTTATTAACGGATTGTACACAAAAAAAGCCGATACTCTTGCGAATATCGGCTTCTATAATTACGTGTATTATACTATATGCGTTTTTCTCTAATACGAGCTTTTTTACCGGTTAAGTCGCGAAGATAGAAGATTCTTGCTCTACGAACTTTACCTTTTTTGTTCAACTCGATTTTATCAATCATAGGTGAATTTATTGGAATTACTCTTTCTACTCCAATATTACCTGACATTTTTCTAACGGTGAATGTTTCAACAAACCCTTCGTTTCTTCTTTGAAGAACGATGCCACGGAATTGTTGGATACGTTCTTTATCACCTTCTTTAATCTTATAATGAACAGTAATTGTATCACCACTCTTAAAATCTGGCCATTCTTTCTTAGTAATAACCTCGCTCTTTACTTCATCTAATAGATTCATCACATTTATATTTTAGGGTCGGCAAATATAACTCTTTTTTTATAAAAACTACCTTTTTGAAAATCTTTTTTGCAAAAAACTCAAAAACTAATAGAAGCACGTGTGCGTATACATCTCACGTCATTCTTTTACTCAATATTCTTCACAAAAGTAGCGTTTCCCATAGGGCATTTATAAAAAGAGTCGAAGCAGTGCCCCGACTCTTTTTATTTGAAATACTATTGAGATTATCCCATGATAACTTCAACAGTATTTTCAGCTTTAATTTTGTTCAAAGGAATCTTGTTTCCTGCCATAAGTTCTCCATTGACAGTTACAGATTTAACACCTTTCTGAACACCGCTAGGATTCTTTACAGAAATATTCAAAATATTTCCGCGGAAACGACGGCTCATGCTGAAGTTTGTCCAAGATTTTGGGACACATGGCTCTATTACAACACCATCATAATCAGGTTGAACACCCATAATATGGTTTGTAGCAGCGTAATATGACCATGTTGCAGCTCCTGTTAACCATGGCAAACGAGACGTTCCGAAACGTGAATTGAACTTACTGTTTGTTGACTGTGCATATACGTATGGTTCAATTTCACGAACTTCTGCTTTGGTATTGTACGCAGCCGGCATATATGCTCTGAAATATTTGTATGCATTTTCACCATTACCACGTAATGTTTCTGCAATTACAATCCATCCTTGTGGGTGTTGGAAAATAGCACCATTTTCTTTCATACCAGGGATAAACAACGGCGCTTTGATAGCAGAAAGGTCAGTTTTGATGTATGGTTTTGTTACCAACATTACACCATATTCTGTAGCCAAATGTTTTTCTACTGAATTAAGAACAGAGTCAGCCATTTTGCCTGTAGCGTAACCGCTATATACAGCCCATGATTGTGGGTTCAACCAAATTTGACCTTCTTCGTTGTCTTTTGAACCATATTTTTCGCCTGCTTCGTTGTATGCACGAATAAACCATTCTCCATCCCAAGTTTCTTTTGCGATAGTTTCGTCTAGTTTCTTCAATTCTTTTTCAGCCCATGCAACTTCTGCATCTAATTTCTTCATTGTGCATATTTCAATGTATGTTTTTAATGCATAACGAAGTTGGAATGCAACGAATGTAGTTTCACCTTTTTGACCAAGTACCAAGCAGTCGTTCCAGTCAGCTTTAAGACCGCAAGGAAGACCATGTGCACCTTCACGTTCAAGGTTAAATTCAATAGCGCGACGCAAGTGGCCAAGCACTGTTGCTTCACCTTTATCAGAGAAAGGAAGTACTTTGTCGAAGAATGACAAATCACCAGTTTCTTTAACGTATGCAGGTACTGTGTTGAACAACCACATACAGTCGTCAGAACGATAATCTTCGTCGGCTGTTTTAGGCATTGCACCCGGAGTATGGTCGAATGGTTTTACCACCGGCATTGCTCCACCGTTTGATTCTTGACCTGTTAACATCAATTCCAAACGTTCTGTTACTTCCGAAGGAATAACCGGCAATACGCCAAGCATATCTTGAACAGTGTCGCGATAGCCTAAACCATCACGTTCACCACTGTATACAATACTTGCAGCACGGCTCCATGCAAATGTCATCAAACAGTTGAATGGACTCCACATGTTGATTTGACTGTTGAATTCAGCATCAGGAGTATTGACACTCATACCTTGAATACGGTTGTGCCAGTAGTTAACTAAGATATTGAATTCGTTTTGAGCAACAGCTACAGAACTAATTTCTTGTTTTGCTTTTTTACCTTGTTCAGACGCATGTCCAACACCCATTACAACAACGAATTCTTTTGTCTCACCTGGAGCCAATGTCATTTCTGTTTGTAACGTTCCGCATCCATTGTCACCCTCAGCAAGAGAACCGGTACATTTTCCTTGTTCTACTACAAGTGGGTTGTTATATGAGCGATAAGGGCCGATGAATTTTTCACGGTCTGTATCAAATCCGGTAACTTCGCTACCAACCAAACCTATGAAAGTATTTTTTTGTCCTGCATCAATCTTGTCTTCTACAGTAAGATGTGGATTAACACAATGATTAATCATACCATTGTCATAGGTCATTCTCATGATGTACTGAGTGTATTGTAAATTGATTAAATCCATCCACAATTGCCAATGACTAGCATATTCCACAAACGTAAACAAACGAAGATTACGTTTCTTTGAATCATTGTTTGTTACTTTTACCATCCAACATTCATATTCCTTGCCAAGTGGGCAGAAATATGTTGTATTCATTTTAATATTTGAATACTCTGACTCTATGATTGTGTATGCACTACCATGACGGCATGTCGTTTTGAACGAGTCAAGCGGTTTGCTTACCGGTTGCCATGATGTACTCCAAAAATCCTTGCTATCGCAATCGTGAACGTACATATAACGTCCTGGTTGGTCCATAGGGATTGTATTTGGTCTAAAGCGCATGAAACGGCCTTGTGCTGCCGATTTGTAAAAGCTGTAACCACCAGCATTGTTTGTAATTAAGGCGCCATAGTTTACATCACCTAAATAGTTACACCACGAACGAGGCGTGTCGGGACGAGTTACAACGTACTCTTTCCTTTCGTCATCAAAATAACCGTATTGCATAGAGTTGTAGTTTAATTATTATTACGTTAAAAAGTTCGCAAATTTATCAATTATTTACTATTCTTCAAAACGTAAAATGGTTTTTTAGTCGCTAGAAAATAATAGAGACACATAGCTATATGCATCTCTACAATTTTTAAAAAATTAACCGCTATGCGGAAATAGTCTCATTATTCTGCCACTGGACGAAC
>DAIOSV010000031.1:0-17424 GCA_036752345.1 Bacteroidales bacterium
AACGGACGCACCTCAATGAAATATTATCCGAGCGTTGCAATAGACCCGGCAAGTGGAATAGAAATAGGTGCGTTGTCGCTCATTTCTGTCATTCCACGCGGAAATAAAAAACTGCGCTTTTACCGCCCAACATGCATCTCTACTCACATGTCGTACTCTACAAACCATTGGCTCAATTTAAAATCTGATATGCGAATTTTCACCAAACATGGATTTGTGGTAAACAATCTTGTGCAATATCAAATTTCTCCTGACAAATTTTATGGTATTGGAAATGACACCCTCAATACGAAACCAGTATCATTCGATATGAAAGACTTCCAATTGAGTGGTAATATCTCAAAAAGCCTTTCTACCGTTTGCTATTTAGGGTTTGCGTTTGACATTTCATACCGAACATACAAAGCAATTGATTCGTCAGAGGCTGATTTTCTTCCGGCACAAAAAAATAAATTGCTTTTGGGGTTTGGTCCACATTTTACCTTTGACCGTCGCGACAACGTTAACTATCCTGCTCAAGGTGAATACATTACGTTTGGCCTCAAATATTTCACTCCTCACGACAAAAAAAACTATACGTTTTTCAAAGTCGAAATTGATGCAAGAAACTATTTAACACTCTTCAAAGATTTTATTTTGGCATCGCAGTTGTTTTTTGGATACAGCAGTGGCGATATGCCATTTTATAGTCTCAATCAACTAGGTGGACAATCTCGACTTCGTGGCATTTCCAATAAATATATGTATATAGACAAAGGTGCCTATTATGCTCAATGTGAATTGAGAAAACACGTATGGAATCGATTCGGATTTACCGTTTTTGGTGGCTTAGGTAACACGTACGAAACCTTATCCGACATTGGAGATAGCGTACTAAAGTACGTTTACGGTGTAGGACTTCGATTTCAAAGCGACATAAAAAATAATATAAACTTACGCGTAGACTACGGTAGAGGAAGTTTCGGAGATTCCGGTATATATATGACAATGCGTGAAGCATTTTAATATATTGATGAAATAGTATACTTTTACAAAAAAAATAGTACTGATGAAAATCAATTTTAAATCACTCAACTACAAGCAGATAGTTTTAAGTCTTGCAATAATTGCAGGATTTGCAATTTTATCACTCATATACTTTCAACCAATTCTTGAAGGTAAATCATTGCGCCAATTCGATGTGATGCAATATCAAGGTATGTCAAAAGAATCCAAAGACTATGAACAAAAAACTGGCGAAACGCAACTTTGGACAAATGGCGCTTTTGGTGGTATGCCAACCTACCTTATTCAAATAGCAACTGACAATATGGTGACTCATATACACCATATTTTCCACACGACATACAAACATCCTCAAATGTTTGCTATTATGTATTTTGTGTGCTTTTTCCTTGCTCTGCTATTAATGGATGTCCCTATATGGTTGGCGATGCTGGGAGCATTGTTTTACGGGTTTTCTTCGTATTTCTATATAATACTAGAAGCCGGACATATGACCAAAGCAGCGGCATTAGGATACATGCCACTTGTAATTGCCTCGGTCTACGCTACCTTTCAACCCAAAAAGATGTGGCTCGGAGCTGCTCTATTTGCATTAACATTAGCTCTGCAACTTATTGTAAATCACCCGCAAATAACCTACTATACGGCATTTATATGCCTTACTTTGGTTTGTTGCAAACTCTATGAAGTAATCAAAGCAAAAGATTCGTTCTTCAAACAATTTATAAAACCTTCACTACTCTTGCTCGTTGGAATTATGCTTGCATTGGGTGCAAATTTCTGCAACCTCTACATGATTTTTGACTATGGCAAAGACTCTATGCGTGGTAAATCGGAACTAACCGACCATACCAACAATAAAACTTCGGGGCTTGACAAAGACTATGCTACTGCATGGAGCTACGGAATTGATGAAACCATAAACCTACTTGTGCCAAACTTCAAAGGTGGTGCTTCAAATGGAGAACTCAGCAAAGAATCGGAAACATACAAAACGCTTAAACAATATGGCGTGCCCAATGTGAATAACATTATCAAAGGAATGCCTACCTACTGGGGAGAACAACCAATTACCTCTGGTCCTGTTTATATAGGAGCTATAGTTATCTTTCTCTTTATTTTTGGTCTCCTCTACGTTACCGGACCTTTCAAATGGGGTATTGCCATTATTTCCGCCTTGTCAATTGTATTGGCATGGGGGCACAATTTCATTTTTCTTTCAGACTTTTTCCTTGACTATTTCCCTGGCTACAACAAATTCCGTACGGTTTCTATGATTCTCGTGATTGTAGAATATACCATGCCGCTATTGGCAATTTTTGCAGTCAAAAAATTCATAGAAGAAAAAGATAAAGCAGCTGCTTTCAAAAAATTAGGAATAGCGTTTGGTATTGTTGCCGGATTCCTACTCCTCTGCATCTTTACTGCCGGCATGTGGTCATTCCAAGGATTGCATGACAAAGAAATGCTTCCTGAATGGCTTTTACCATCACTCATCGCCGATCGTAAAGCAATGATGACAAGCGACTTATGGCGTTCACTACTTATTGTATCTGCCACATTTGTGGTACTCACCATTTACCGTTTTGACAAAATGAAAGCTATGCCCGCAATTATGGTATTAGCAGCCATTACCATAATTGATTTATGGCCGGTAAATAAACGCTACCTCAACGATGATGATTTCAGCAAAACAACGAAAAACGTATTCCGTCCAACCGAAGCTGACTTGCAAATATTACAAGATACTGCACTAGACTACCGTGTAATTAACTTCACGGTAAGCCCATTTAACGATGCGTCAACTTCATATTTCCACAAATCATTGGGAGGCTACCATGGTGCAAAAATGAGACGATACCAAGAACTCATTGATTCATGCTTGTCAAAAAATAATATGCAGGTTTATAATATGCTCAATACCAAATATTTCATAGTGCCTGGCGAAAATGAGACACCTACAGCAAGACTAAATCCAGGTGCTCTTGGAAATGCGTGGTTTATTAAAGCGGTTCACATGGTACCAAATGCTGACACAGAAATAGGCGCTCTCAAGACATTCGATCCTGCTCAAGAAGCTATTGTTGACAAACGCTTCACCATATCTGACACCACATTTGCGAGAGACTCAAGTGCATCAATCAAACTTGATTCGTATGCTCCAATGGAGATGCATTACACGTCAAACAATGCATACAAGAGCTTGGCTATTTTCTCCGAAATTTATTATGAAAAAGGTTGGAACGCCTATATTGACGGCAAACTTATGCCTCACTTTAGAGCAAACTACATTTTGCGCGGCTTGGAAATTCCTGCAGGAAAACACGAGATTGTATTCAAATTTGAACCTCAACAATATTTTTGGGCAAACAAAATATCACTCATCGTATCAAGTCTACTCTTGCTTGGCGTATTCGTCATACTTGTTTTGGAAATTCGTAAATTTTTATTGCGACAAAACAATGAAGTAGCGTAATGGGAATTGTCCGTACACAATCTATTGTAGGTTCGTTCCTTATTTATTTGGGAGCCGGCTTAGGTTTTGTTACGAGTGCACTTCTGCTTCCGCATTATCTTGATGCAGAACAAATTGGATTGATAAACTTGCTGATAACGTATGGTGCACTATTTGCGCAACTTGCTTCAGCGGGATTTACCAACACCATAACAAAAATGTTCCCGTATTTTCGAAACGACGAACAACAACATAACGGCTTTTTGTTTCTAACTATTGCGGTTGTTGCGGTTGCTTCGGTTATTACTATGGGTGCATTTTTCATACTGTACCCATACATTGTTAATAATAGCAGTGAAGGGGTAAATCTTATGAATGAATATGCGCTGCTCATAATTCCAATGTTCCTGTTTACCGCGCTATTCAACATTTTTGATTACTACACAAAAGCACTCTACAATGCCACTCGCGGCATTCTTTTAAAAGAAGTGGTACTACGAATTTTTGCACTGCTACTTATCGTTTTTTACATTTTCAAAGTAATTGACTACAATCAATTTGTGTATTGGTATGTTGCCACGTATGGCATAATACTTCTACTCATGATAGTTCCTCTCTTTTTTGAGAAACAACTCTCGCTCAAACCAAATTTTTCGTTGATTGACCGACCAATGGCCAAAGAATTGCTACGAGTGAGCATATTCGGCATCATTATTTCATCAACAAACATTATCGTTGTAAACATTGACAGAATAATGATAGAGAAATTGGCTATAGACAACCCGTTGGCACAAGTTGGTATTTATTCTACCTGCTCGTACTTTGCAACCATGGTGATTCTTGCCGGTCGCCCATTACAAAAAATTTCTTCTACATTAATTGCCGAAGCATGGAAACGAAAAGATATGCTACAACTACAAACACTGTACACCAAAAGTAGCATTACTCAATTAATTATTGGGGCGCTCGTGTTTTTCGGTCTTTGCGTCAATCTTGACTACATTTTTCAAATTATTCCTGAAAAATATGAAAGTGGGAAATGGGTAATTATTTTCTTGGGATTGATGTCGTTGAGCGACATGGCTGCCGGAGTAAACAAAGACATTGTAAGTAATTCGCCCAACTATGAAAAATTGTCACACTGGACCGTTGGACTCATTATTGGGATAGTAATTCTGAATATTATTTTCATTCCAACCTATGGCATTACAGGAGCTGCTATATCTTCGTGCATAGCGCGGATTATCTACAACTATGTGGCATTTCACTATGTTTACAAAAAATTCAATCTGCAACCATACTCTTTTGCACACATCAAAATTCTCTTGATTGGGACAATTGCTTCTGGACTCTGCTACATTATTCCCGAAACTGATTTTCTTATTGCCAACATTCTTATAAAAAGTGGAGTGCTTACGCTACTTTTCTGCATTGGCATCTATGCTTCACATGTGTCCGAAGATGTTGATGAACTTACAGATGGAGCATTGAAAAAAATCGGATTTAAAAAATAATGAAACTGCCGGACTGATTCTAGTAGTTTTGAAACTCATCAGTACCTTCTACCCGTTCCAATTCTGTACCGACTTTACGCTTTAGATATGGAATAATTGCACTATCAAGATTTGCAACGTAATTCACGTCGAACATCATAAAACGTTGTGTGTCATCAAGATATTCCTCAGATTCGTCGCCTGCAAGAAAACGCCAACCGCTATCATCTTCATCTTCTTTTTCTTCGCGATACATAAAACCAATCTTTGCCCCATCTACCGTAATCCTATCCGATGCAATGCAATATCCCATTGGTTTTATCAAATCTTTTATATCCTCAAATTGTAGTTTATATTTGTTGTTAGCCATATCTTGAATTTTATAGCAATAATACAAGTTTTCACTATACAAATGTACATTCGTGATACAAAAATAGAGGAGTTGAAAAATTTTACACAATATTTGCATACATTGCAACGTAAATAAAGAAAAAAAGAAAAGCTATGAGTCTAAAAGATTTTTTAATTGGAGCTGGTACTGCTATAGTAGGAGTCGCTCTCGGTGCAGCAATCACATTCTGTTGTAATAACAGTTGCAACCAAAATGGAGGAAACTGTCCTATGAAAAATAGGTGTGAAAACCAAGCACCTTATCATCATCAAAGAGATGGCCAACGTCCTGATGATTATCGCCCATGCCAAAGACCATGTGTAATGGAAATGGCTAAAGAACTAAAACTAAGTGATGAACAAATGGCTAAAGTTGAGGCTTTACAAAAAGTGAAACGTGAATCAGCATTAGCAGACCGCGAGAAATATGAGAAAGATTTCGTAAGCATATTGAACAATGAGCAAAAGGCGAAATACAACGAACTAATCTCAGCATATGGAAATGAGAATGGAAAAGGATTTTGCCCTCAAGGACAAGCGCCAGAGATGGGTAAATAAAAGAACATTCTAGTAATTATAAAGTCTTGCATAAAATAGATGCAAGACTTTTTTATTCTAAAATAAATACTATATTTGTGCAATTCTAGTGGAAAGATTTGAGTTGATTGCAACCACACAAAAAAATGCTAAAACGGCAGAAGGTTTGTTCTCCATTCATTTTTTCCCCATTGTTTATTTTTAAAACTTTATGTAAGTATGGGATACTTTTTTTCTTCAGAATCAGTTTCAGAAGGTCATCCAGACAAAGTTGCCGATCAAATCTCCGATGCTATTCTTGATAACCTTCTTGCGCAAGATGCAAATTCAAAAGTTGCATGCGAGACGTTAGTAACAACCGGTCAAGTTATTGTTGCCGGTGAAATAAAAACTACAGCTCAAATTAACGAACAAGCAATCGTTCGCCAAGTAATCAAAAAAATAGGTTACACCAAAAGCGAATACAAGTTCGACAGCGAATCATGTGGTATTCTTAATGCACTTCATGGACAATCTCCCGACATTAATCGTGGAGTTGAACGCAAAGAGTCGTACGACCAAGGTGCCGGCGACCAAGGTATGATGTTTGGCTACGCGTGCAACGAAACCGAAAGTTTTATGCCAATTTCTCTTGACATGGCGCACAACCTTCTTATAGAATTGGCAGAAATTCGTCGCGAAGGCAAAAAAATGAAGTACTTGCGTCCTGATTCTAAATCGCAAGTTACGATAGAATATAATGACAACAATTGTCCTTTGCGTGTTGACACGATTGTGATTTCAACCCAACATGATGAATTTATTGTTGATCCTAAAAATCAGTTGAAAGCAGACGAAGATATGGTTGCTACCATTAAACAAGATATTGAAAAAGTGCTCCTTCCTCGCCTACTTAAAAAACATCCTGAATACAAAAAACTTTTTAAAGGTGATTTCAATTTATTGGTAAACCCTACCGGTAAATTCGTAATTGGCGGACCTTACGGCGATACTGGTCTTACCGGACGTAAAATTATAGTTGATACCTATGGTGGCAAAGGCGCTCATGGTGGTGGCGCATTTTCTGGAAAAGATCCTTCAAAAGTTGACCGTTCAGCTGCCTATGCTGCTCGCCACTTGGCAAAGAATCTTGTTGCTGCCGGTTTGGCTGACGAAGTTCTTGTACAAGTTGCCTACGCAATTGGCGTTGCAGAACCTATGAATCTTTGTGTTAACACCTACGGAACAGCCAAAGTGAAAATGACAGATGGCGAAATAGCAAAGAAAATCTGCGAAAGCAAAATCTTTGACATGCGTCCGAAAGCAATTGAAGACCGCTTGAAGCTTCGCAATGCTATCTATGAAGAAACGGCATCGTATGGTCACATGGGAAGAACTCCACAGACGGTAAGCAAAACATTCAAAGGAATTGATGGAAAAGAGTTTACCAAAAAAGTGGAACTTTTTACGTGGGAAAAAACCGACAAAGTAAACGATGTGAAGAAGCTTTTTAAACTCAAATAGATTCTTACGAACGCATTATATGAATAGATAAGGGGCACTGCCCTTTATCTATTTTTTATTTTCCATAATGTCTTTTACCTCCAGATTGAGACGTTTTTCTCCTCGGAATTGGTCAAGAGAAATTGTGAAACAAACATCAAAGGATTCATTTGAAGAAATTGCATCCCACTTTTCTGCCATCCCAAAACCCACAAACGACAAGGTTCTCCCATTTTCATTCTCTAAGCAAAAACGCATATGAGAATTCTCTTTTCCAATTTTCACAGAGCCATTGTCGTACATGTTACGGATAACAAATACCGGATTCATGTTTTGAGGGCCAAATGGTGCCAATTTCTCTAATTGTTCGTAAAATTCAAAGGTAACATCTTCAGCCTCCAACTCAGCATCAATCACTATTTCGGGCTGCATCTGAGATTCTTGTATAGTAGAACTAACTGCTTCTTCAAAACGTGCTTTAAACTTCTCCAAATCACTTTTTAAAAGTGTGAGACCGGCTGCAAAACGATGTCCGCCAAATGCCACCAAGCAATCTGAACAACTATCTATTGCGGCATATAAATCAAAATCACCTACTGAACGTGCAGAGCCGGTTATTTTTTCACCATCACCACAAAGAATTATGGTTGGTTTGTAATACGTTTCTATAACTCGTGATGCAACTATGCCCACAACACCTTTGTGCCACGATGCATCATACAAAACGGTTGATTTAGCCTGCTGCATAGATTCACTTTCGTAAATCATCTGCAAAGCTGTCTGAGTAATATTTTTGTCGAATTCACGACGAGTGTGATTATATTCTTCAATCGCAGCGCAGTACTTTTGTGCTTCGTCTTCCGTGGTTGCCGTGAGTAATGAAATCACATCTCGCGCCGACTTTATTCGGCCGGCTGCATTAATTTTCGGCGAAATTTTGAACACCACATCGCTCACCGACAACGACGTTGCTTCACCCAATCCCGCATGCTCTAGCAAGATACGCACCGGTAGTAAAACCTTGTTTTTCATCTGCATTTTCAGTAATCCGAAACGCATCAGCACACGATTTTCGTCAACGATTGGGACAATGTCGGAAGCTATGCTTATGGCAACGTAGTCAAGGTAACAATTGAGTCGTTCTTTTATCTGTTGCAGAGTGTATTTTTTTCGTAAACAGTATGCGTACAACAACTTATATCCTACACCACAACCTGAAAGTTCTTTAAATGGGTACTCACAATCATGCCGTTTGGGATCAAGGATAGCATATGCATTGGGGAGCTTTTCTCCCTGATTGTGGTGGTCGCATATAATTACGTCAATGCCACGTTCTTGAACGTACGCAACGGCTTCATTCGCTTTTATGCCACAATCTAATGAAATTATTAACTGGAAATGTTGCTCTACAGCCCATTGCATTCCTTGTTTTGAAAGACCATATCCTTCGGTATAACGATCAGGTACATAGAAGTCGACATTGCACTGTAAATCTCGCAAAAAACTATAAACCAATGAAATAGCCGTTGTTCCATCTACATCATAGTCGCCATACACCAATATTTTTTCATGACCATCTATAGCTTTCTCCAATCGATTGACAGCCTTCTCCATGTCTTTCATAAGCCATGGATCACGCAAGTCAGAAACATTCGGACACAGAAAACGTGATAATTTTTCTTCGGTGTCTATGCCTCGGGCATATAGTATTTCTCTGATCTTTGAATGGTAGTTTGTCGCAAAATCTTCAGGAACACGTACATCCTGTTGAGGATATTTCCATTTATAGTTCATTGTAGATATTCAAATTTCTGATTTTTAATGAGACGTTCATTCTCGGCCAATTCTTCATATTTACCAATGTCCAACCAAAAATCTCCCGTGTGATCATATGCGAGTATTGAATGACTTTTTGCTAAACGTAAATACAAATCCATAATTGGAAACGCTCCTGTTTCTGTTATGTGCTGAAAAATTTCGGGGCTTATAATTTGTATTCCGCTAAAAGCAAGTGGAGTGTACTGTTTTCGTTGATGTACAATGATTTTCTCGTTTTTCATTCGATTTTCCCATGCACACAATTGACTCATTTCATCAAAAAGTAAATATCGAGAGGTTTCTCGTTTACTTACAGCCAAGGTAGCAAGCGCTTTATGCTGTTTGTGATATTGCATCATTTTTGAAAAATCTATGGAACTTATAACATCAACATTACAAATAAGGAAAGGTTCTTCCCCGTCAAGAAATTTTTTGGCATGTAGCAATCCCCCTCCGGTATCTAACAAATGTGATGTTTCGTCTGAAATGGAAATTGGAATGCCAAAATTGTGTGTGTTTACAAAATCTATGATTTTATTAGAAAAATGATGGACATTCACGACAATTTCGGTAAAACCGAAGTACTTGAGTTTCAAGATTGCATGTTCTAGCAAAGTACGACCGCTGCATTCGACCATAGCTTTGGGCCGGTCAATTGTCAAAGGATACAAACGAGATCCTAAGCCTGCTGCGAGAATCATAGCTTTCATTGCGTACTCTTTTATAATAATGTAAATATACGAAAAAAAACAGCAATCAAATAGGTTTCACTCATTATTTCTCAAGAGGAATAACGAGTAGAGCCTTTAAACGTCACTATTGAAGATTATTCTGATGCAATAGCAGATGAATATATTCCTCTGCTATTGATTGTTAGAACGATACTCGTTTCCCATTACTATAGGCAACGACAAAACAACCTTTGAAACCTTTTTCTGCCAATGTGTTTCTAAACTGTGCAGCTTCATCGTATGATTTAAAGGAACCTGCAACATATTTTTTCATCCCATTTTCTGAGAGCACCGATACTTCTGTTTTTTCGCCTACTTGTTTCTTTATCTCTTTTAATGCCTGCGGAGACTCGTTTTGCAATGCAAACACTTGTACTCGGTATATCTGTCCCGCTACCGATGGCTTTTTCGAAGTGGTTGAGGCTGCAGCCTTTGTCTGAGCTTGAGGCTGCGTCTGTGTTCTTGGACTAGCTGTGGTTGTTACTTTTTTATTCGCAGTTGTGCTTGCTGTTTGCGTTACTTGTGTTGTTTGAGCCGTTTGTGTTTTTTTAGCATCTGCAACTTTTTGTTTTGCTTCCTTCTCAGCCTCAGCCTTTGCAATATTTGGATCCATAGCAGGTTTTTGCCCTAGTGCAGCCATATCCTCGGTTGTTACCACTTTTATAGTAGGACCTTGCGTCTTCATAGCAGTGGTATCTTGTGCTACTTCTGATGCTATTTTTGATATGGTTGGCTTCTTTGCCTCCGTTCGTTGCAACATTACCGGCATTGCAGCACCTGATGTTTGCGGCGCCTCCGGCTCTATTGGGGTTGAAGATATTTGTATTTTTGGAATAACGGTGTCGTTATACATTCTCTGATTAGTTTTTATCGCGGTATCTGTCTTAACTTTAACTGCCGACATCTTTACAGAATCCGTTCCTATTATGTCTATGGGACTCACCGCATTCAACGTTGTATCCGGAGGAACTGTCTCTTTTACATTGTCGCTTATTTCAAGAGGAGGCAAATCAAACAAAGCATCGGCTTCTTGAGCAACAAGACTTGTTGCAAATACGAGAGAAACAGCCGATACTATCAAACGTTTCATTATTCTATGAGCATAAACCATCTTCATAATCCTCAATTAAATCTGTTAAATGTTGTAATTCCTCGTATTCAGGACTGCCCGGCTTTGCATTCATCAATGTATCAATGCGTTGCAATACGTTTTGGTAATCCTCTTCGTTATTGATTTTTTCGATTTCCATACCTACTAATTTTTCTTTGTAATATTCCAAACTTCATACGATGTAATACACTCATCTATCTGCAAATGCTTGTATGGAGAGTGGTATTCTATTTCTAATAAATCATTATCATCGCCATGTTCGGTGTGATTATAAATTTCAACTAACCCCTGTGCCGGATGTATTTCGTTTTTGGCGTGCAATTCAAAAAGAATTTGCATTACGTAGTTACCGGTTTCTATTGATATTTCTGGCTTTGCCGGATAAATGAATGTCTTTGAACTGCGTTCCGAAAAATCTTGAGGTGGTTTTTGCGAACAATATGAAAAATGACCATCTGAAATTTCATATGGCATTTCGGTAGATTGTTCGCTCAAAACTGGCACCACACGGACATTCTCAGGAGTTGCCGAAACTTTCATTTTGCATTTGCCATCAAAACGAGTATTGTGCCATACGTCCCATGCACATGGTTCATCGGATGTATTCCATACCGTTGCTTGCACAAACACGCTTCCGTCAGGATTTACTGCTATTTCTTTTTCTATCGTTACGCCGGAAATTGGACTATGAGGTCCTACCAACTGAATTGTCGATTCGGTTTTTTTAACCACCTTATATTCAGCCATATACAAATATGGATCGGGGGGCCATTCCGCAGCATCTTGCTTTCGTTGTTGGTGAACCGACTGATGACTCCACCAGTCTTTTTGCGGTCCAAGCCAAACAGTATGGCCGTTGTACGGCATAAAATCGGTATTTTCGTCAACTACGGGTTTTTGCGAAAAATCCCACAAGGCAGGATTTGACTTTATGAGATTTGGAGATTTATCTTTCGTTACCGAAACTATCGTCCCTCCTATCTCAGGAATAATGCCAACAGTAACGCCTGCATTTGTTATATATTGAACAAATTTATTCTCCATTGAAAAATATTTTGCGTTAAAGGTATGAAAATCATCTGAATTGATGAACTTCTTTATCTCACAAAATAATTGGGACAACAATTTCGGTGCTGTGAAACTGATAATAGACATCACAATAAATTGATATCTGCACGCTGCATACCAAGCAAAATCAAGTAGCTCTCCCTTTCTTTAAAAATAATAACGCGTAGGGCGCAAAATCGATTATTGTTTCCTAAATTTTCCTACTTTTATGCCAAATTAAATGTAATTCATTATGGCAAAAGTTTTAATTATTGGTGCCGGAGGCGTGAGCCAAGTAGTCACATTCAAGTGTGCACAATATCCGGAAGTTTTTTCTGACATTATGCTTGCAAGTCGTACGAAATCGAAATGCGACAAGATTGCTTCAATTATAGAAGAAAAATTGGGGAGAAAAATTCAAACTGCTCAAATCGATGCAGAAGACGTTCCCGCATTAGTCCAATTGATTAAATCATTCCAACCGAAATTGGTTATCAATGTAGCACTTCCATATCAAGATTTGTGCATTATGGATGCGTGTTTGGAAGCTGGCGTAAACTATTTGGACACAGCGAATTATGAGCCAAAAGATGTGGCAAAATTTGAATATAGCTGGCAATGGGCATACCAAGACCGTTTCAAAGCGAAAGGTTTGACTGCAATACTCGGCTGTGGTTTTGACCCGGGACAAAGTCAAATTTACACTGCCTATTTGGCAAAACATTATTTCGACGAAATTCATTATCTTGACATTGTTGACTGCAATGGTGGTGACCATGGTAAAGCATTTGCCACAAACTTCAACCCTGAAATCAACATACGCGAAATCACGCAAAAAGGTCGCTACTGGAACAATGGGGAATGGGTTGAAACCGAACCACAAGAAATTATGTTCCCGCTCACCTACCCAAACATTGGTGTGCGCAATTCATATTTGATGTACCACGAAGAATTGGAATCTCTCGTAAAGAATTTTCCAACGCTCAAACAAGCTCGTTTCTTTATGACATTTGGCGACGAATATTTGACTCATCTTCGTGTGATTCAAGACATTGGAATGGCCAGCATTAAACCTATCAAATACAAAGGTATTGACATTGTTCCTCTTCAATTTCTTAAAGAAACATTGCCTGCACCAGAAACACTTGGCGCAAACTACACCGGCGAAACATCTATTGGTTGCCGTGTAAAAGGTATCAAAGACGGCAAAGAAAAAACTGCCTACATTTGGAATAACTGTAGCCACCAAGCCGCATATGAAGAAACCGGCGCACAAGGTGTATCATACACTACCGGCGTTCCTGCAATGACCGGCGCTATGATGTTCCTCACCGGAAAATGGAGTGGCGCGGGCGTATTCAACGTAGAAGAATTTGATCCAGATCCATTTATGGAAGTAATTGGAAAACACGGACTTCCATTTGAAGTTACCGAAAATATTGACCTTGAACTTACCTATTAATGAAGGATTTTTATCCAAACATACCTGCTCCGGCATTTATTCTTGAAGAAACATTGCTTCGCCGCAATTTGGAAAAGCTTTCCATGGTTTCAAAAGAGGCAGGTATTTCTATTATTTTGGCACTCAAAGGATATGCCCTTTGGAAATCGTTTCCAATGGTAAAACAATATCTTGCGGGAGCCACGGCAAGTTCTCTCAACGAAGCAAAACTTTGTGTAGACTACATGGGCAGCAAGGCGCACACTTTTGCACCGGTATATGCTCCCAACGAAATTGAAGAAATTGCGCAATGCAGTTCGCACCTTACGTTCAATTCTCTCTCGCAATTCAATGCCTACAAAGATGTTTGCAAAAAACATAATGTCTCTATCGGTTTGCGAGTAAATCCGGGATATAGCGACGTAACAACGGAAATGTATAACCCATGTTCGCCAAATTCCCGACTTGGAATTCCTGCCAAAGAATTGAAGCACGGACTCCCCGAAGGTGTTGATGGTATTCACTTTCACGCACTTTGCGAAAACGATTCATATTCTTTGGAACGCGTGCTCGCTTCGTTTGAAGAGAATTTCGGACACCTGATAGACTCAGTAAAATGGGTAAACATGGGAGGCGGCCACCTTATCACACATAAGGATTACAAACCAGAACATGCGATTTCTTTGCTCAAAACTTTCAAAGAAAAATATCACGTTGACGTTATACTTGAACCCGGCGGTGCTGTGGGATGGCAAACGGGAGTGCTCAAAGCACAAGTACTTGATATTGTGAATTATGGCGAAAATCCTACTGCCATTCTCAACGTATCGTTTGCAGCTCATATGCCCGACACGCTTGAAATGCCCTATCGGCCAAATATTCGAGACGCATTTTCCGAAAAAACGGAGCATTGCTATGCATACCGCATAGGCGGAAATTCGTGCCTTGCCGGCGATTTTATGATGCCGTATTATTTTGCCAACGAACTCCACGTGGGCGACACCATTATTCTAGAAGACATGATGCACTACACCATGGTAAAAACTACCACATTCAATGGCGTGCAACATCCTGCTATTTGGATACAACACGAAAATGGCGAAAACGAGTGTATCCGTACATTCACTTACGCCGATTTTAGAGATAGATTAAGTTAAAAACGTATGGCAAAAATTGAACTAACCGACAAACAGCTTCAAGACCTGCTCCAGTTGATGTACATGGGAGAATGGGTTTTACAAGCATACGAACCTGCACCCAACGCAGGCGACATTGAAACGCTGAAACAACTCGTGTACGAAAGTGCCTACCGCCAAGGAAATGATGATATTGAATTTGATAAATCATCGGGAGGATTTGGCCCATGCGAGGAGTTTGAAGAAGACTGCGACAAAACAATTGAAGCATACGACGACCACACGTTTTGGGAAGAATTGATTCTTCGAATGACTAACCGAGATTTGGAGAAACAAGGTGCCGACAAACTTTCGCAACGCGAGTTTGAAAAAAGACAAGAAGAACTCATCAAAAAATACGAAAAAGAATTTGGTGTGAACGGTCTCAATAATTTGAATATCAACAAGTAGCATGAAGGGACTCGTAACCAAATCGACTGGGAATATTTACAAAGTCAAAACGCAGGAAGGGATAACCATTGATTGCCGAGTAAAAGGGAAACTCCGTTTGAACGGCATTCGCAATACCAATCCTATCGCTGTTGGCGACTATGTGTTCTACGATTTGGAAAACGAGCAATCTGGAATTATCACCGACATTGACGATCGAAAAAATTACATCATTCGCAAAGCGTCAAACCTTTCAAAAGAGTCACAGATAATTGCCGCAAATATTGATATGGCATACCTTGTTGTTACCATACATTCACCCCAAACTTTATTGCAATTCATTGACCGCTTTTTAGTTACCACACAAGCATACGGCATTCCCGCCACCATTCTTATCAATAAATACGACTTGTTTCAGTCAGAAGAAGATCAAAAGAAAATTGAGGAATGGAAAGAAATATACCGAATTGCGGGTTATAACGTGATGTGCGTTTCTACCCTCACCGACTACAATATGGACGAGCTCAGGAATCAATTGGCAGGAAAAGTTGCAGCATTTTCAGGGAATTCGGGCGTGGGAAAAACGTCAATCATAAAAAAACTCACTGAAAACGAGAATCTTAAAACGAGTGAGATTTCTAAGTCGTTTCATAAAGGCCAACATACCACCACCTTTGCCGAAATGTACGAAACGCCTAACGGCGGCAATATTATTGACACTCCGGGCGTAAAAGCCTTCGGACTTCTTGATATGAAAAGTGAGGAAATTAGTCAATATTTCCCCGAAATTTTCAAATATTCCTCTGATTGTCAGTACAATAACTGTACGCATTCTCACGAACCAAAATGTAATGTGATAAAAGCCGTGGAAGAAGGTAAAATTCCATTCAGCCGTTATCAAAATTACCTTTCTTTTATGGATGACAAAAATGTGAAACACCGCGAGGCACAATAAAAATTGCCCCAGCAAACGAACATTTTTTTATCTTTGAAAAACAAAACAAACACGTATGATGCTCACAGAAGAAAATGTTCGTGAAGAAGCAGTAATTGCCTTGGCAAAACAAATTGCCGTGGCTGCCCGCACTGCTCCAAAAGCAAAAGGTTGCGACAATGTAGAAATAGTGATTTTGACCGGCAACGACATTGAAAAACTCGCTACTACAATGTGCGAAATAGCCGACAAAGAAACCGGCCGTGCTTCTTTCAAACGCGATGCCGACAATTGCCGCAAGAGCCAAGCCGTTATGCTGTTTGGAACCAAAGTAGAATCACTTGGTTTGAATTGCCGTTTTTGCGGTTTCGATACCTGCGAAGAAAAAAATAAATTCCCGAAAATTCCTTGCTATTTCAACGCCAACGACCTCGGTCTTGCCATAGGTTCTGCCGTGTCAAAAGCCGCCGACTACCGATTGGACAATAGAGTAATGTACACCATTGGCTACACTGCGCTCCAAATGGGTTTACTGCCCGGCTGTAGTGTAATTCTCGGTGTTCCACTTTCGGTAAGTGGCAAAAGTCCGTTTTTTGATAGAAAATAAATCCGGAACGTCCTCTGGAGAATTGATTATACTATGCAAAAGTTGCAAAAACGACACTATTCTTTACCCGAATGGACTCTATACATTGTAGCCGCAATGGGCTTTGTCGCTCTTTTGTTTTGCGCTTTTTTTGTTTACCCTTCCGGCGATGACTACGGATATGCGTTTCGCATAGGCAGGGAAGATTTTTTTGCCTCATGGATCAATACCTATCTCACGTGGTCAGGTCGGTATATTGCGTCGTTGTTTTCAATAGCAAACCCGTTATTATACGACAACATAGGGCTGCTCACCGTCTATTCCATTGTCATGATTATTGGGATTGTCGGATGTGCGTATTTTTTTGTGTATCAAGCACTTCTAGAAACAACTACACGAAATAAAATCCTTGCAACATCGCTCATTTCATGCGTATTACTTGCCGGAATGCCCTCGTATTTTGAGTTCTTTTATTGGTTTTCGGCATACATCTGCTACACTATTCCGTGCATGGCAATTCTGTTGCTTTCAGGATTGTTTTTTAAATTGGAAAGAGAACAAAATAGTTTCTCGTCTCTTAAAAAAGGATTCTATTTTTTCATTGCAAGCGTGCTCATCATCATTGCCGTTGGCTGCAATGAATTGACGTTGATAGCGTTGGATTGCATCATTGCATTTTTGGTATTTGCAAAATGGCGAAAAAAATCTTCGATTGGCTATTTGTGGAGTTGGTTGGCAATTGCCGGAATTTTCAGCGCTGCGATGCTTTTTGCTCCCGGCAACTTTGCAAGGCTTGAACTTTGCCAAGAGATTAGCGATTACTCGCATG
>DAIOSV010000031.1:17524-28177 GCA_036752345.1 Bacteroidales bacterium
CACAATGGCAGGCAAACAACCCAAGGCAATCAGCATTTTTGTCACAATTTTGTTTCTCTTCTTTATGCTTCGCTTTGAATCGGGCATCAATGCTACATACGCTGATATTTTATCGGGAAATATTACGCAATTTGCCAAAGATCGCCAACTGCAAATTGACGTTTTGAAGGCTTCAAAACAACCCCAAACGAATGTGCCATCTCTCACCGTTGCACCCAAAACATTGACCTACACCCTTTACGACGAAGCACTAGGGCTCAATGCTGTGATGCTCCCCGGAGAACCATTTTACGGCAGCAAACCGGTATTTCCTGTTGACACCATTCGCGTACAAGATAGCCGCGTAGTTTGGGATAAAATTAAAACAAAAGGGAAAGCGTGGATAAAAGGGAACTAAATCTGTACTATTCGAATAGTTCTCTTAAAACCCAATATGCTTGAGCTTTCTTTGTCATAGAGAGCGGATATGCACGTGACGATGACGGCATCCTATAAAACTTATACGTTTTCCCACCAATTTGCACAGGAACAGATTCTCCTACGTTGGGTTTCTCACAGGAATATTTTTCTACAAGCACATCGGTTGCCTTTTCGCCGGTAGTTACAATAGCCTTGCACAGAGGAATTTGCGCGAGTAATTGTTCCAAGTCGGTTTCTTCCACAACTTCCAGAAATTTATCAGAAGCATTATCTTGCAAACGACGCACCGCTGTGGCAGTATCATAAATTGCAAGCCCTTTTTCGTTGCAGAAATCAACGATTTTTTGATAATCAAACTTTGGCTCTCCTTCTACAACAAACTGTGATGGGTCGTCGTAAAAAATCGTTCCTAAAATTCGCCACATATCGTTTTGAAAATTCGGATAAAAGAACGGAATAGACCACCGCTTTTTCGGAGGAGGAAAACTCCCCAGAAAAAGGACTCGTGCCGCGTTTGGCAAAAAAGGCTGTAATGGATGTCGTTCTACCTGATTCATACCTTAAAGAAAAAGCCCTGGTAGAAATACCAAGGCTTTGCTCCCAAAACTGGACTTGAACCAGTGACCCTCTGATTAACAGTCAGATGCTCTAACCAACTGAGCTATTTGGGAATTTATTGCTCTCAAAAGCGGTGCAAATATAATAGTTTCCCTGAAATAAAAACAATATATTTGCAAAAAAAATTACGATGGACTCATTAATAGTAGGTAGTATAGCCTTTGATGCAATTGAAACTCCTTTTCAGAAGACTGATAAAATTATTGGAGGAGCAGGTTCTTATATCTGTTTTTCTGCTTCTTATTTTGTTAAACCTCAGGCAATTGCGGTGGTTGGCTACGATTTTCCAGAAGCATTTATTCAAAAGCTACACGACAAAGGTGTTGATACAGAAGGGTTGCAAATTAGCAAAGATGAAAAAACGTTTTTTTGGTCTGGCCGCTATTTTGACAACATGAACCAACGTGAAACGCTCGTTACTGAACTCAATGTGATGGAACATTTCACTCCAATTGTCCCCGATTCGTATAAAAACACAGAGTATGTGATGTTGGGTAACCTCAGCCCCGTTATTCAACGCCAAGTTTTGGAACAAATGAATCACAAGCCAAAATTTGTGGCACTCGATACCATGAATTTTTGGATGGACATCATGCTTGATGAGTTGAAAAAAACGATTTCAATGGTTGACATCATTATTATTAATGATGAAGAAGCTTACCAACTTACCGGCGAACGCTGTGTGCCAAAAGCTGCTCGCATTATTTGCGCTATGGGGCCACAATACGTTATCATCAAAAAAGGCGAACACGGCGCCATGCTATTCAGCAAAGACAATGTATTTATAGCACCTGCTCTTCCTCTGGAAAATGTGGTTGACCCAACCGGAGCCGGCGACACGTTTGCCGGAGCATTTATTGGTTACATCGCTCAAAAAGACAAAACAGACTTTGAAACCATGAAAACTGCCGTAATTATGGCGTCAGCAATGGCTTCGTTTACTGTAGAAAAAATGGGAACAGAGGCGCTTGAAAATATTTCCATGTCGGAGTTGGAAAAAAGAGTTTCTACATTTAAAGAATTGGTTTCATTTTCGTTCTAAATATGCTACCAGTAACAAAAAAAAATGTTGCCGTAACTATCCGAAAAGAAAGAAGTCTTTGATTTTTTAAAATTTATCTAAACTTTTTTATGTAGGGTTTTTCTCATTTATATTGTTTTTCATGTAGTTCGTGTAAAAAAAACAATATCTATGAAATTAAAATCACTTTTTCTTTGTGCTCTTGCACTTTTTCCCTTCTGCTATTCTCATGCGCAGACTTCATGGGGAACCTACACATTAGTGGCACCAGAATCAACGAGTGCATCATTGATTGACCTTAACAAAACCACCTACATTTCTTAGACGTTCAGTTCTAAAACCGCATACTCATCGTATTTGCTGCCAGGCGGTTCCATTGTTCGCGCATGCGCCCCATTGCAAATCTCAGCAAAAGGAATGGGTGGCTCTACCGGTCGTGTGGAGATTGTTGACAAAAGCGGTAACATCACGTGGTATCACGAAGATGAATATATGCACCACGACATTTGCCCTCTTCCGAACGGAAATATTATTTTCATTGTATATGACCCCAAAACGAGCACTGAAATAACTGCCGCAGGTGGTTCTGCCTCAACGCAAAGTGGGCCTACCGGTCCTGGCGGTTCTAGCTCTAGTTCGGCTGCACGCTATTATGAGAAACTCATTGAAATTAATCCACAGACGAATGAAATAGTTTGGGAATGGCATTTGTGGGACCACTTATGTCAAAACAGCAATTCGAGCTACAGCAACTACGTTTCTAGCATTTCAGAACACCCTGAGTTGATGAACATCAACTATAATACAAGCAACACCGACTGGTTTCACCTTAATGGAGTTGATTACAATGAATATCGCGATCAAATTATTTTTAGTTCACACTACATGAACGAAATCTATGTAATTGACCATAGCACCACAACCGCAGAAGCTGCCACTCATACTGGCGGAAATTCGGGCCATGGTGGCGATTTTCTCTATCGCTGGGGAAATCCCGCTGCATACGGCCTGAGTGGAACGACAAACTTCAACGTTGTACACGATGGTCACATGGGTGCTCAAGGAACTCCATATGAAAATTACTTGGTTGGCTACAACAACAAAGGCGGAACTAATAGCAAAAGTGCCGTTGACCGCATTATTCCTCCGTTTTCTGACGATGCAAAAACAGCTTACACTCTTTCGACTACAACATACAGCCCTGCTTCATATTCATGGCGCTATTCGCTGAGTTCTGCTAACGATTCAAAAGGTAACAGCCAGGAACTTCCAAACGGAAACACGCTTGTTTGTAACACAAGCTACATTTACGAACTTGATCCAAACAATTCTACAATATGGTACTATTCGGGTAGCGGCACTATGCCACAAGCGTTCCGCTATTCTGAATGTTATGTAAATAATACTATGCCCGCAACGCCAAGCATTACCGCAAGTGGAAATGTATTGACTTGCAGTGTTACCGGCGAAAGCTACCAATGGTTTTTGAATTCATATATGATTAGCGGAGCTACAGCTAAAACCTATACGGCAACGGTAAGTGGTATTTATCAAGTTCAAATTAGAAATAGCAGTGACTGCAACTCTTTCATTTCAGCAAAATACAACCACACTATGGCTGGAGAAGCAATATTACCAACAAGTGTAAGCGTTTCTCTTGCATCATCAACAATAGAATTAGGCGCAACAACCACTGCAACTCAAACCGTTTTGCCGGTAAATGCTTCTAATCCAAGTATTACATGGTCGAGTAGCAACGAATCTGTTGCTACCGTTAATCAAAATGGCGTAGTTACGGCTGTTGGCGTTGGCTCTGCAAATATTATTGCAACGTGCGCTGCCAATTCCTCTATTTCAGGATATGCTACCGTTACCATTACTCCGGTTACTGAGACTGCCATTTCTGCTGCAAAATCAAGCATTTCGGTTGTTTCGGGAGAATCAACCTCAACAACAATTACATTTACTCCAACAAATACGACAAACAAAAGTATTTCACTTTCGTATGACGAAAACTATATCAGTGCTTCGTACGATGAAAATACCCAAACTCTTACCATTACTGGTTTAGCAGTAACCAAAAACACTACAATTACGTTGACGAGTTATAACGGATTAACTACGACAATTACCGTTGCCGTAGAATGTGCAACAGTTTCTGCACCAACTACTTCGGAGATTCCTAACGTTACTATGTGTAGCCAATCTCCAAAAAGTTTGGTAGCAACGTATTCTGACGCAACTCTCACAACTCATTGGTACACATCTTCTACATCACTAACACCAATCTCCACCGGAAATACCTATACGCCAAGCCAATCTACAAGTGCAACGTACTCTCTCGCATGGCAATGTACGACGATGGCGAACACAACGACAGCCTTGCAAATGACGGTATTTATAGCGCTTCTCACATTATAGACAATGCCACATTTCAATACTACGTGTATGCCGAAAATAGTGACATTGCCACGTTCCTTCCTGCTCGTGCGGAATATGAGTTTTTCTCTATTGCGATTCAAGACATTGAAGCTCCAGAAGTTGGCGACATTGTTATCAATGAATTTATGGTAAAAAACAAAGCTTACATTTTGAACGAATACAATGAATTTGCCGACTGGGTTGAATTGTACAACACCTCCGACAAAACGTTAGATCTTTCAAATATGTATCTCTCAAACACCGATGAAGACCTGCAAATGAGTCAAATTACAAAAAATACGGCACTCCTTCCACATTCTTACCTGATTGTTTGGTGCGATAAAAAAGCAAGTACTTCACTCTACAATCATGCCGATTTTAAACTTTCACAAGGCGGAAAAATTATTTTGGCAAACAATGCCAATGTTGTTTTTGACAGCACCTCGTATGACACGATTACAAAGAATATCACCTACGCACGTATTCCAAACGGTTCGGGCGAATTTGTACTCAGTCGTGCTACCTTTGGATATACCAACAACCCAACGTACTCTACCGACGTTACCAATGTTGAGTCGAATACGCAAACGCTCACCGTTTACCCAAATCCGGCAAATGCACAAGTTACGGTTGTCCCAACTGATGATAAACGTTCTGTTTGTAAAATATTTACCGCCAAAGGTGAATTAGTATTCATGAAAACTATTCAAGGAAATACCACTATTCCAACGTCACAACTTACCAATGGAACGTATTTTCTTATGGTCAATCAGATATTACAAACGATTGTCGTTCAACATTAAAAAAATTGCACAAAGTCCTATTCTTCTTACAAAATCATTTATATTTGGCGATTGAATCAAATTTTCTAAAAATGTACCGAAACAAATTAATTTACTTCGTAAGCATCATTGCATTGATGAATGCTTGTACCCCAGAAGAAGGCAAAGGAGGTTTGGCCTCGATTCAGGGCGTGGTAATGACGCAAAATATCAATTCACTCTTTGAAAAGTCAGGAAATCCATATCCGGCTGCCGATGAAAATGTTTTTATTTCATACGGAAATTCCGGCATAGCCGACGATAAAACTCCTACAAATGGTAGCGGCGTATTCAAGTTCCCATACCTTGCCAAAGGTGATTACACCATATTTGCTTATTCCGACGACACTGCTTCTAACGTAAAAGCACCTAAGTTATGCTTTATGCAAAGTATTTCGCTCGATAACAAAAAAACAGAAGCTACACTTGACACGCTCCTCATCTACAAACACGTTGATTTTGACGAAGGAAACGGAATCGTACAAGGAAACGTACAAGAAATGGACAAAAACGGAACTGTGGCACAAGACACCATCAATTGCGTTGATGCCGATGTGTATCTTCAATTTCAAAATAGTGATGAAATTATACAACGATATAGAACCGATGCCAAAGGTAATTATGTGATTTCTCACCTCATTCCGGGGAAATACAAATTATATTGCTTGACTGAGACTCTGTTTGCGTGGGAATCAGACACTGCAGTTGTTCGCTCATTTACTATCTTAAACAATAACACAAATATTTCGCTTGACACAATATTTGTAAATAATTATAAATAACCGTTAAAATACTCATTATGAAACTATTACGTTCTATTCTCTGTTTTGCAACAGGATTGTGTTTGTGTACCGCAGTATCGGCTCAAGTGACCGAAGTTAAAACCAAAACAGTCTATGAAGTTGATAGCAAAGGAAAGAAAATACTTGACTCTAAAGAGGACTATGATGATCGTGGACGCACCGTAAAAGAATATATGTACGATGAATATGGCGATTTAAAAAAATACATCACATACGAATACAAAGGGAAAAAGGTCTCTGCCGAATATGAATATTCTGCTTCAGGCAAACTGAAAGAAAAAAGCGTGTACCAATACAATGAAGCTGGTAAACGTATTGGAAAATTGATATACGATGAAAACGGAAAACTTCTCAAAAAGAAAGTGTACGAATACCAATACTATGCCGAATAACGCATGCTTGAATCTGCACAACATATAATACAATCAATGCATGACATTTCGCTTGAGGAAATGGACACGGTAATGTTGCAAAACAGAACCGATAAAAAGTATTTGCTCAGCGCGCAACAATTGCCGAGTGTGATAGCCGAAATTGCCCCAAATTATTCCGTTTTGCACATCAATGGAACACCTTTCCAGGATTACAAAACAGTGTATTTCGATACTCCCGACAACAAAATGTACATGGCCCACCAAAATGGGAAACTCAATCGGTACAAAGTTCGTCACCGCACGTATCTTTCTACCAACGTTGAATTTTTGGAAGTAAAATATAAAAACAACAAAGGGCGGACAAAGAAGAAACGTATTGAATTCCCTATTACAAGCCCTCTTTCGGAAGCAGACAAGTTCCTTTGCAAAAATTGTCCTTTTATGGGAGAGGAATTGTCTCCAAAAACATTGGTGGAATACTGCCGTGTAACTTTAGTTGACTTGGTTCATGGAGAACGTTGTACCGTCGATACCAACTTAATAGTGACAAACTGCGTGACTGGCGAAAAAGCCGATTTTAGTCACATTTGCATCATAGAACTCAAACGCGATAAGAGCACCGGCGTTTCGTACATGCATGAAGCCCTACTCAAAAATCGCATTTTCGAACGTAGTATGAGCAAATATGCCATAGGTACTGCATTTGTCTATAAAAATATTAAGAAAAATAGATTCAAAAATAAATTACGCTATATAGAAAAATTGAAAACCTTTAATAAAATTTAATTATGGAACAAGAACTGTTTGGCATCTCTTTGATAGACGTGCACTCGTTTGCCGAATTACTTATTCGCTTCACTTTTAATTTCTTGGTAATCTTCATTATTTGTAGAGGATTGTACTATCCGGCAACGAGACGGAGAGATTTTCTATTTACCTACATCTTAATCTCTACCATCATTTTCTTGCTTTGTTTCTTGCTTGGAAATGTAAAAATTCAAGTGGGCTTTGCATTAGGACTTTTCGCTATCTTCGGTATCATACGATACAGGACAGAATTGATGCCTATCAAAGAAATGACGTATCTATTCCTTGTGATAGGGGTTTCAGTCATCAATGCGCTTTCAAACAAGAAAGTAAGCTATGCTGAACTACTCTTTACCAACATGGCAATCATAATGGTTGCATTCTTCCTTGAAAAAGTATGGATGATAAAGCACGAATCGCGCAAACGTGTGAAATATGACAACATTGCATTGGTAAAACCAGAATGCTATGACGAACTCAAAGCTGACTTAGAGAAACGCACAGGCTTGAAAATTGAGCGCTTTGAAGTGGGCGACATCAACTACTTGAGCGACTCTACCTGGATTCAAATTTATTACTACGAACCAGACTTCGGTGAAAATACTATGTCAAACGTTCACGAACAGGAGTAAATGAAACGAATTGCTGCCGTTTTGATATGTTGCCTTGCGGGTATTTCCGGATGGTCCCAGACACACTCAGTTGAAGTGTGGACGGGCTTGGAAACGTCGGCAGACATTTCAAAACGTATTTCTATAGATTTTCAAGCAGAAACACGTTGGCAGCAAACAAGTGCTCTGCTTAAACAACTCATTGCCGAAACCGGGGTAGATTACAATCTTTCAAAAAACGTATTCATAGGCGCAAGCTATAAAATTGCCGACAAATACAAGAAAAATGGCTATTACCCCGAACATACCATTGCAGGAGTTGTTGGGTACAAAAAGAAATTTGACTCGTTCAAATTTGCCGTTCAATCAAAATTGAACGTTTCAAAAAATACCTACATCAAGGATGAAGTTTCGCTTCGCCCTACCGTAATTGACAAGAATAAAATAAAGATTACCTACACCGGCATACACCACATTCGCCCTTCAGCGTTTGTAGAGACATATCACGTGGTGGCTCCCGGAAGTCACTATCACATTGCTACTGCAAAATATAGCGTGAATTGTTCGTTTGAATTTCGCAAAAATACTAGCGTTGACTTAGGCTACATGCTCCGCCACGAAATAGACGACCAACTCCTTCTCTCAATTTTCACTCTTACTTTAGGGAAAAGCTTCTAAGCTGCTTGTTCTTGCGCATCTACCATTTCTATTGTTGCTGCAACAGTAGACGTTATTGCCAATAATGCTGAAATAAATGGGCCTACAAACGGAATATACAACACCAACGCAAAGATAAATCCGTGACCTACGGCCATTCCTTTATTATTCTTCACATAGTTCACACTCTGCCGCACCGACAATCGTCTGCGCTCATTGGTGTAGTCCATGAACGAAAAGCCGTAAAAATATGCCGACACAAAGAACAAGAAAACCGTTCCCAATACCGATGACGCGATAGGCCCGATGATAGGAATAAACGCTCCGATAAATATGAGCAACCCAATCAAAAACTCCATAAAGCAATTGCGAATAGCCAACAAAATGCCTCGTAGCGCATCTTTTAGCACCTGAAACAGGTCAAACGGATACTCTTTGCCATCTAAAATCTGCTCGGTTTTTTCGGAAACGTACGCCATAAAAGGCGACATGATAATTACTACCAGGTAGCCGCCCCACATACCGAATACAATGAAAAAGAGAAGTTTAAAGAAGATAACAATAAACGGCACCATAAATTCCCAATCTTGCACCAAAAGCGATTCAGATGCCATGCGTGCCAATTCGCCGATGGACATGATACCAAATATGGCCATTCCTACAAAAAGTACAATTGGGATTAATAACATCCATGCCATGCCGTTGCTGAACAAAAAGCCGACAGCTCGACCTTGAATTCCCAATGATTTACTAAAACTTTGAAATATGCTCATACTGTATGTTTTTATTTTTTTGCAAATGAAACTTCTTTAATGTCACACATTCCCTCGCCTTCATAGACTAGGTATAAGGGGGAAATGCCACCAATGAATGGAATTTCTGCTGTTGCCTTTGTCCACTCAGTTGACGGAACTATTTGAATTTCGCCGCATTGATTGCCCTTTTCTGCTTGAAAAATCTTGCACTTCCCTTGTGCCGTTCCCCGATACTGTATGGTGAGGGCTTTCACTCCCGAAAAACGGAAATATTTAAACCCAATCAATGTGTGGTTTGCAACCTCAGCCACAAATCTGTCATTGCCCTCGTTGTTGACATTGGGGAAAGACTCTGTGTAAATTTTATTGGAACCATGAGGCATATTGCCGTTGGTAATGTTGCAGGCAATAACAGCCGGATACGTTCCCTCTGCCTCGAGTGGGCCGCCGTTCAAGCCACACGAAGTGATTTCCACCTGCGCTATGCTTCCGTCTGCTGCAATCTCTATAGGTTCGGCGCACGCCTGCCTGCTATAGTCCGATTTATGCGTCAAACGATGATAAAACACATACCATTTGCCTCCAATGTTTTCAATGCTTCCGTGCGTTGTGCCGGTCATATTCAAGCGTTGCGCCTCTGTTCTGCCATTAAATCCAATATCTCCGTTGGAAACAATCGTTCCGCCAAAGGTGAAATCACGGTCGGGAAAGTTGCTCGTAGCATAACATAGCTCGTGGTTTTGTTTTGAGGAATACACGAAGTAATATTTCTGACCTATTTTTCGCATAGAACAGGCTTCAAAAAACGGATGTTCTTCAAACGAAGTGCCTTTTGTTTTATAGGGAATAATGTGTTTTGGCGCAAGTTTCACGGTCAACATATCATCGCAAAGAACGCTGACAACGGCACCCATTACGCTCTCTTTTCTGGATAGCAAAAGGATTTGTTCTCGGCTTTTGCCAAACATGTTCATTTCACATTGAATGCGTTCTTCGTTGCTTTCAAAACCGGGTTCTTCTTCAAATGAATATTGCGTACCGTAATACAACCGAATCACGCCACCATCATTAATCACAGCGGGGTCAAACGGAACGTAATCAAGTAACGGAGAGCCGTCTGCATTGTGCACAAACCCAAGATATTGATATTTCCCCGCAGGAGTATCGCACACTGCCACACTCACCGGACCAAAATAGCCACCTTGGCCAAAATTACCCGACATGCAGTAGTACAAATAATATCGTCCATCGTTGCCACGCACCACATCAGGAGCGTACATGAAGTTTCGATTGCTGTAATCGGGATCTTGCGAAGCTTTGTATATTTCGCCCTCACAACGCCAAT
>DAIOSV010000032.1:0-15097 GCA_036752345.1 Bacteroidales bacterium
TGTGTTGTCCTATAAGGATTCGAACCTTAACGAGCAGATCCAGAGACTGCTGTGCTACCGTTACACCATAGGACAAAGAAAAAGACCCCGCAGAATGTACGAGGTCTTTACTTGTATTGATACTTATTCAGCAACTACCTCGAATGGTACTTTTACTTCAACGCCTTTGTAAAGCGTGATTTTGCATGAATATGAACCAAGTTCTTTAATAACACCTTCTTTTAATACAATCTTGTGACGGTCAATTTCATAACCAGCTTTAGCAAGAGCTTCAGCTATTTGAATAGTATTGACAGAACCAAAGATTTTTCCTGTTGAACTTGCTTTTGTTGCAATAGTAAGAGAAACTGATTCAAGTTTAGAAGCTAATTCAATTGCTTCGTTTTTGATTTTTTCCTCTTTGTGTGCACGTTGTTTCATCGTTTCTGCATGTTGTTTTTTAGCAGAAGCTGATGCAATAATAGCAAATCCTTGTGGAATAAGATAATTCTCGCCGTAGCCGTTCTTAACAGTTACAACATCGTTTTTAAGTCCTAAATTTGGGACGTCTTTTATCAAAATTACTTCCATGGCTCTATTATTTTAACAAGTCAGTTACATAAGGTAATAGGGCAAGGTGACGAGCACGTTTAATTGCCACTGCAAGTTTCTTCTGGTATTTTATAGAAGTTCCTGTAATACGACGAGGAAGGATTTTTCCTTGTTCGTTAAGGAATTTCTTTAAAAATTCAGGATCCTTATAATCAATGTATTTAATGCCTAATTTTCTAAAACGGCAATATTTTTTCTTTCTAACTTCTACTGAAGGAGGAGTTAAATATCTAATTTCTGATTGTGCTTGTGCCATAACTATTCGTTTTTAGAAGATTGAACTTTGTTTCTTTTCTTTTCAGCGTAAGCAATTGCGTGTTTGTTCATCTTTACAACAAGACTACGTAACACTCTTTCGTCACGTTTGAATGCAACAGTTAGTTTGTCTACAGACTCGCTATCTGCTTTGAACTCATAAAGATTGTAAAAGCCGGAATTCTTTTTCTGAATAGGGTATGCAAATTTCTTCAAACCCCAAGATTCAGCAAGAACGATTTCTCCGCCAAAACTCTTTATAAGCTGTTCATACTTCTTAACCGATTCCTCTGCCTGAGCTTCTGACAGAACGGGAGTTAAAATGAAAACGGTTTCATACTGATTTACCATAACAGCTAAATTTGTTTAAATTGTTTATAAATAATTTCAAGTCGCAAAAGTAGTAAATTTCTTAATTTAACCTACTCATCTCATCTTTTTTTTGTTTAATGCGCCGATTTTTCACTCAAGGGTTTGTTTTAAAGAAAAAAAGTATAATTTTGCAGTGCTTATTCAAAAGCAGTTCAGTCAAGGAAAGATGGGTGAGTGGCTGAAACCAACAGTTTGCTAAACTGTCGAACGGGTTTCCGTTCCGGGGGTTCGAATCCCCCTCTTTCCGCAGAGGTTGTCGTTTGGCAACCTCTTTTTTTATGTGTATTTCTCAGCGTCGCGTTTCTTTTTTTCTTCCAAAAAGACGTTGCAGTCAAATCCCATAACGAGTACGTCGTCTATTTGCTCCCAATTGCCTTGCCATTGCAATAGTTGCTTTTTGAGTTCGTTGCCTTGCTTTATTAGAGGTAAGTCCTGACACATAAGTACATTTTCTTTGAATTTCTTGAATTTGAGCTTTTTGCCATGTTCGCCGCCAAATTGATCAGCATATCCATCGGTAAATAGGTAGAAACGGTCGTCGGGAAGAACGCGTATTACCACATTGGTGTAGGTGTCGTCACGGTCGTTGTTCAAACCTACCGGGAATTTATCTCCTCTAATGGTGAGTAACTGGCGGTCACGAACAATTAGCATACGGGTAAGTGCTCCTGCAAATTCAAGAACGCACGTTTCTTTATCAAATACGCAAATGGAGATATCCATACCATCTTTTACCGACGAATCATCGTCGAGCTCGTTTTTGCTCAATAACTCAATCAGCGATTTGTTGATGAAGTCAAGGATTTCGGATGCCCGGTGAATGCGAATATCTTTGGTAACGGAACGTAGCAAGTTGTTTCCGATGATAGACATGAAAGCACCCGGAACGCCATGACCGGTACAGTCGGCGCAGCCAATGAATATCTTTGAATCTACTTCCGAAATCCAATAGAAATCACCACTAACGATGTCTTTAGGCATGTAGAGAATAAAAGACGAAGGAAGTGTGTGTCGGAATTTAGCACGAGCGGGCATAATTGCCATTTGAATGCGTTTGGCATACGTAATACTGTCGAGAATGTTTTTGTTCTTGTCTTCCAATTCAAGTTGTTGTCGTTCCAATTGCTCCATCACACGTTCGTGTTCTATAATTTCTTGGCGCTGATGTTCTATACGTTTCCTAATTCGAATGACTGCGATTACAATAATACCAATGATTAAGAGGATTTTAATGATGTTAGCAAGCGTTGTTTTCCAAAATGGAGGAGGAACCGTTATTTTTATTTCTGCAATATTTGACCAAACGCCTTCGCTGTTAGCTCCTTGTATTTTAAAGTTGTGAACGCCTATGTTTGGTTTTATAATGTTTATAAAATTTCGGTTACCTAAGTCGGTCCATTCTTGTGTGGTACCCGTTGTATATTTGTACTGATTGAGATGTGGTTGGGTAAAATCAAGTACGGCAAACGAGAGGGTAATGTTGCTACTTTGCCAGGGAAGAGAAACCTCTATACCATCTTTTATATAAATTTTGTGGCGTGCGTTCTCAAAGGTATATTCAATTTCGAGCAATTCTAAATTTGGCTTTCGCGAACTTGTTTTGATGGAGTCGGGGTGAAAAAAGTTTACTCCTTGAATGCCTCCAAAAAACATAAAGTCGTTGGGCAATTTGAATGCAGCATGAGGAGAAAATTCATAGTCTTGTATGCCATCGAGTACCGAAAATATTTTACTCGTTTTCTCTTTAATAGAAAATTTAATCAATCCATTGTTTGTGCCCATCCATATTTCATCTTGGTGCATGAGCAACGAATAAATTTCGTCAAATGCGAAGACCTCTTTGTATAGAGAGCATTCCAACGTATTTGACTCAAGTTTGAGAAGTCCCACATTGGTGGCTATCCAAATGTTGCCGTTGTAGTCTTCTGTCATGTCATATATGTGTTGCCGCGACCGTGATGTAAAGAGTTTAGAAATGTCAATATTTCTAAACGAGTCGAATCTGTAATTATAGTAGCAAATAGTGTTTTCACATCCTATAAAGATACTCCCTTTGTGGTCTTCATACAAGCAGAGTATTTGGTTTGAAGGCAATATTTCATTATCGTAGTGCGTAATGGCACGTGTGGCAGTATTAAAACGAATAATTCCAAAGTTTGTCCCTATCCACAAATTTTTATGTGTGTCGAATAAAAGACATCGAATTCTTTTTTTAGCGAGACTGAATGAATGGAGTTCGGGATATTTTTTATCAATTGGTTGAAATGTCTGCGATTCGGTATTATAAATAGTGAGATATTCCTCGCTTCCTATGAGAAGTTCGTTTTTTGATAGTTTTTCAAGGCACGTGATGTGGTTTGAGGGGAAATTGCCATTGTTGGCTGAATATGTTTTCCTTGATTCTTGTTTTAAGTCGTAAATATGAAGTCCTCTATATTTTGTTCCTATAAAAACGAGGTCGTTCATGCTATATATGGCTGTGGTGTTGTTATAATTGCTTGGAATGTCTTCAGCTTCGTTTCGTATAGTTTGAAACAATTTTGGCTTTATGTCGAGTTTATTGAGTCCGTTTTGCGTTCCAATCCAAAGAATGTTGTCTTTGCTTTTCGCAATACAATTGTTTGTGTTTATTGTTGGCTGGTGTGTGTGTATGTAAAATTCGTAGAATTGTTTCGCGTTAATATCAAAATAATATAATCCATTCGATTCGGTGGTAATCCAAAGTTTATTACTTGAATGTCCTTCAGGCGCATATCCTTCGGCTATGCCGTTTACGTTTGATTGAATTTTTTGAGAATAAAAGTAGGAGGTAAAGCTTTGGGTTTTTTTGTTGAAAAGATTAAGTCCGTTTTGCGTGCCAATCCAAAGGTTGTGGTGTGAGTCTTCATAAATAGAACGTACGTTATTGCTACTTAGACTATTTTTCATATACGAGTCGTTTTTGAAAAATATAAAGTCGTCGTATAACGGTTCGTAGTAGCCTAGTCCGTTTTCGGTTCCAATCCATAAAATGCCGTTGGAATCTTGAAAGATAGGATAGGAATTGACTTCATAGTCGTTTCTGAAGATGTCGGTTTCAAGAGCATATGATTTAATCTCACCTGTTCTTAAAATAAAGTGACTAATGCTCGTGATTGATTTTATCCAAATATTTCCTTCGTTGTCGCAAAAAATATTCTGAATAAGATTTTTTTCAAGAGAATAGTTGTTAATTGAGTCAAGGTAGAAGCGGTTACATTCATATGAGTCCCGAGTTATTTGATTGAACCCATATTCGGTAGCGACCCATATATTTTGATTTTGGTCTTCGCAAATACCGTAAATATTGTTTGAAGAAATGGTTTTAGAATTTTGCGGATCGTTTTTGAATACTTGAAATGTTTTGCCATCGTAGCGGTTAAGTCCGGCACTTGTTCCTATCCATAAAAAACCTTTAGAATCTTGGAAAACGCAGTGCACGTTGTTGTGCGACAATCCATCAAGATTTGTAATAGTTTCTATCAGACGTGTCTTTTCCGCAACAAGAGGCTCGGCAAAACATGAAATTTGGATAGAAACCCAGAAAGTGAATAATATGGAAAGTATTCGTTTTGTCATTCGGCTAAGATATGAAAAAAAATATTCGCAAGGTATGCCTGCTCTCGGTTATTTATTACGCCATGCAGAATCTTTGCATAAAAGCTTCTTGTATGCACGAGAAGGCGATGGTATAAATGAACCAAGGTTGAGTGTATTCCATTTGGTATCAATACTTTGTATAGTTTCGTCGTCGCTTGTTACCGGAGAAGGCCAATCACGTAATTGTTCGTCTGTAATTTTGCTGCTTCCATCTATAATAATACAAGAATTTCCGTTTTGTTCCACTATTTCGCAGTCTTGAGATGGATTATAGTTGTTCAAAACGTTCCAAATAATGGTTTTCCTATCTGATGTTGCTATGGTTTCGTCGTGCAAAATAATGCATGAGAGTGAAGAGTCATTCGCATATAATTGTTTTGCATTGTCCATACGTTCTTTGTGTGTAGTTTGCGCAACAGGTACAAAAAGAATTTTACCATTGCGTTTTGCATTCTTAGACGTAGCATCAATAGATAATTTGCTGCCAAATCCTATGAGCGGGCTCGAATGGTCAAGCACGTCAAGACTGCCTTTCATGATGATAGCATCGTCAATCGGATTGAAATTGGATTCTATGGCATGTATCACGGCCTCGTCATTCGAAATGTCGCATGATTCGTCAACAATCACAATGGTTTTGTTGTTCGCCATTTGTCCTGCGCCCCACAGAGCATTGGTCACTTTTTGTACTTGTCCGTTGTATGTCTTTCTGATTTTAGCCACAACCAGATTGTGCGAAACACCTTCAAACGGCATGCAGTAGTCAATCAATTCGGGGCAAAAGAGCATTTTTATAGGAGCCAGAAATATGCGTTCGGTAGCTTTGCCTATCCACGCGTCTTCCATAGGCGGAATGCCCACAATGGTAGCGGGATATATGGCGTTTTTGCGATGCGTAATGCAGGTAATGTGAAATTTGGGGTAGTAGTCGGGCAATGAATAAAATCCGGTGTGGTCGCCAAACGGCCCTTCTAGGAATTTATCTTCTGTAGGGTCAACGTAGCCTTCAAGGACAAAGTCGGCATCTGCAGGCACTTCCAAATCGTTGGTGATGCACTTTACGAGTGTCACCGATTTCTGACGAAGAAATCCCGTGAGGAGCATTTCGTCAATGTTTTCGGGAAGTGGAGCTGTGGCTGAAAATATATTTGCCGGATCGCCGCCCAAGGCAACGCTTACCGGCATTCGTTTTCCTAATCGTTTGTATGCTTCATAATGATTTTCGCCGGTTTTGTTTTTGTGCCAATGCATACCGGTAGTTTTGCCATCAATCACTTGCATACGGTACATGCCCATATTGCGCGAGTGCGTTTCGGGATGCTGGGTTATTACCATTGGCAGGGTAATGAATTTGCCAGCATCGTGTTTCCAACATTGAAGTATGGGCAACGTGCTTAAATCAACTTCTCGCTCTATCACTTCCTGACATTCCGCTTTGCCTTTGGTATGCTTTGGAAGCCACGATTGGAGTTCTAATGCCAAAGGTAGCAGTGAAAGTTTGTCTTGTATGGTTGTTTTGGGCGAAGTTGCTTTCTGAAAAATTGTTTCCAGCCGTTGTTTGTAGTCGTCTAATTTGTTGCAATTCAGAGCTAAACAAATCCGTTTCTCACTTCCGAGAGCATTTATAAGCACGGGAAATTGAGAGTGGGTATTGGTGAACAATAAGGCTTTGTTTCGGTCTTTCTCCGATTTTGATATTCTATCGGTTATTTCGGTAATTTCTAAATCGGTGCTGACAAATTCGTTGATAGTCAGCAATTCACCTTCGTTACGTAATTTTTGCACAAAGTCTGACAAATTCTTGTAAGCCATATTGTGATTGTTTGTTTTTACTCGCAAACATACAAATTTATTTGTGAGAAAAATGTACCTTTGCCAACTCAAAATAAGCGCAATGAAAAATTATATACTCTTTGACACAAAAGTTCGTGAAGCTCTCAAGCCATTTACCTTTACACGTCCTGTTTCTGAAATTCGTTGTGGTATTCTCACGTTAACAGAAAAGTGGAATCGTCGTTTATCTACAAAATGTTCGTTTAAAACGGTGGATTATTTGCAGCAGAGATTTGCGTTGCACGTAGAGGCTGACAATGTGTATATAAATAGTTCCGTTTTTCCAAACGATGCAATGGTACAAGCGATACAAAACTTGGCTCAAAATTCGATATTGAAATTGGGCGAACAATGGATTGCTGTTCGTTGTGCAGAATTGAAGTCGGAAGAAGACCTGAAAAACTATACTCCTGTTCAATTTGATGGTGCATTGAAGAGTTTAGAAAACGTATGGAATATATTCCAATTTAATCCCGACGAAATCAATGTGGATTTTGCATTGATAACAGCCGGACGCGTTTCGCAGAAATTGAACGAAACGAATCGTGTGATTTGTCCCGAAAATGTGTTTGTGGAAGAAGGAGCAATGGTTGATTATGCGATAATAAATGCGTCGGCGGGAAAAGTATATATAGGTGCATATGCCGAAATATGGGAGAATGCGGTGATTCGTGCACCGTTTGCAATGAATGAACATGCAGTAGTGAAAATGTCGGCAAAAATATATGAAGGCACTACCATAGGCCCATATTCAAAGGTTGGTGGCGAAGTTCAAAATTCTGTCATTATTGGATATTCAAACAAAGGCCACGATGGTTATCTAGGCAATGCTGTAGTGGGCGAATGGTGCAATTTAGGTGCCGATACTAATAATTCCAACTTGAAGAATGATTATTCGGAAATTAAGATTTGGAGCTATGCAACGGGCAAATTCGAGAAAACCGGTTTGCAGTTTTGTGGTTTAATGATGGGTGATCATTCAAAATCGGCAATCAATACCATGTTCAACACAGGAACAGTCGTAGGTGTGTGCGCAAATATATTTGGAGCCGGATTTCCACGCAATTTTATCCCTTCGTTTACGAAAGGTGGTTCTCAAGGAATAGAAGAAGCTTCATTGCAACGTGCGTGTGAAGTAGCTACGCGTGTGTATGCGCGTCGTCACAAGGTATTTGACGAGATTGATACTGCTATTTTGGCAACGATTTTCGAAGAAACACGACAAAATAGAACCTTTTAATGCTTGGCATATCATTTGACTTGGTGAAACCAAGAAAAAAATATGCGTACTAACTGACAATTTGACTTTATGGCAAACTCGAATAAAAAAGATATCTCAAACTTATTGCTTGATTCAATAGAAGCGAATGCAGAAATTATCCCCATTATAGCCGATGAAGATGTTCCGGCTGTTCGTAATGTCGATATTCCTGACATTCTGCCAATTTTACCGCTTAAGAATGCAATTCTATTCCCGGGTGTGGTTATGCCAATTACCGTAGGAAGAGAACAATCAATTCGTTTGATTCGCGATTACAATAAGAAATCGAAGATAATTGGAACCGCAACGCAAAAAAATGCAGATATAGAAAAACCTGTTCTTTCTGATTTGTTCAATGCAGGAACGGTAGCTCAAATATTGAAAATATTGGAAATGCCCGATGGTAATACCATGGTCATATTGCAGGGCGTTTCGCGTATTTCGCTATTGGAACAAGTACAAGTTGATCCGTACATAATGTGTTCGGTAGCTCGTCGCGACGACATTATACCGCCACGCGATAAGGAATTTAATGCAATCATTTCTTCAATCAAGGACATGTCGCTCAAGATTGTAAAAATGTCAGTACAAGTTCCTAAGGAATCGTTGTTCGCTATCAAAAATATAACGAATGCATCGTTCATTGTGAATTTCATGTCTTCGAATGTTGATGCTCCAATTGATAAGAAAATTGTATTGCTTGAGACAAATGATTTGAAGTCGCGTGCCGTGTTGCTTATGCAATTACTTTCACAGCAATTGCAAATACTTGAAATAAAGAACGACATTCTTACTAAAACTCGTCAGGATATAGATCAGCAACAACGTGATTACTTTTTGCACCAACAGATGAAGCAAATTCAAACGGAGTTGGGCGAAGAGTCTGCTGATGGTGATTTCGAGACATTAGAAGAACAAGCAAAAACGAAAAAATGGTCAAAAGAAGTAGCCGAACAATTTGAAAAAGAATTGAAGAAATTGAAGAGAATCGGCGTTCATTCTCCAGACTATCCGGTGCAGTACACCTATATTCAGACCTTGCTAGAATTGCCATGGAATGAATATACCAAAGATAATTTTGATTTAAAACATGCCGAAAAAGTTTTAAATGAAGACCACTACGGACTAGATAAAGTTAAAAAACGTATTCTCGAACATTTGGCTGTTTTGAAGTTGAAAAATGATATGAAATCGCCAATCCTTTGCTTATATGGCCCTCCGGGAGTTGGAAAAACGTCTTTAGGAAAATCAATAGCGAAGGCATTGAATAGAAATTATTGTAGAATGTCGTTAGGCGGTTTGCATGATGAATCTGAAATCCGAGGTCACCGCAAAACCTACATAGGCGCTATGCCCGGACGTATTATTCAAAACCTTAAAAAGGTGAAATCGGCAAACCCCGTGTTTGTGCTCGATGAAGTTGATAAGGTGGGTAATGATATTCATGGCGATCCCGAATCGGCATTGCTTGAAGTGCTTGACCCGGAACAAAATAACACGTTCTACGACAACTATCTTGAGATGGATTTTGATTTGTCTAAGGTTATGTTTATTGCAACAGCAAATAACATTGAAACAATCAGTCCCGCTTTGCGCGATAGAATGGAAATGATTGACATTTCAGGATATATTACAGAAGAAAAAATTGAAATAGCAAAACGACATTTGATTCCTGATCAGCTTGAAAATAATGGTTTACCAAAGGATTCACTAAAATTTCCTGTGGCAACTATAGAATACATTATTACAAATCATACGCGCGAGTCGGGAGTACGTGGCTTGGATAAGAAAATTGCACAACTTGTTCGTGGCTATGCACAAAAAACGGTGCTTGGGGAAGAATTTTCTAAAACCGTTTCAATTGCCAATGTGAAATCAATTTTGGGTAAACCTGATTTCTATCCTGAGGTGTACGAAGGAAATAATTATGCCGGAGTAGTAACCGGATTAGCTTGGACTTCGGTAGGTGGTGAGATTTTGTATATAGAAACGAATTACAGCAAAGGTAAAGGCTCTCTTACATTGACCGGAAACTTGGGAAATGTGATGAAGGAATCTGCTACTATTGCTTTGGAATACATAAAATCGCATTCGAGTGAATTTGGCTTAGATTCGTTTGATTTTGATGGTGTAAACATTCATTTACACGTTCCTGAAGGTGCAATTCCAAAAGACGGACCTTCTGCAGGTATAACAATGGCAACGTCAATTGCGAGTGCGCTTACGCACCGTAAAGTGAAAGAACGTGTAGCTATGACCGGTGAAATCACGCTTCGTGGTAAGGTGTTGCCGGTGGGCGGAATTAAAGAGAAAATCTTAGCTGCAAAACGTGCAGGCATCAAAGAAATTATTCTTTCATCGCAAAACGAAAAAGATATTGATGAGATAGGAGACATGTATTTGAATGGTGTTTCATTCAAATACATAAACGAAGTTTCCGATGTAATATCGTATGCTTTGTTGCAAGAGAAAGCACCGAGATAATCTCTAATATACAGGCAATAAAAAAGTCGATATGGTTTTCATATCGACTTTTTTTATGGAGTTACTTCTCTGCTATTATGCAAGAGGTTCTGAATCACCACGTCCGTGGCAGTTTTTGTATTTTTTACCACTTCCACAAGGACAAGGATCGTTTCTTCCTATTTTAATTTCATTATGTACCGGCGTCGCTTTTGGCTGAGGGCGAGTGTCTTGCATACCTCTTTCGTTGTTTTGAGGCAAGACATCGTCTTTGTGCGTTTGCATGTTGCTCATAGAAGAACGATGGCGTTCTTGTGCTTCTTGTGCTTCTGCGCTCAAAGGAATGTGTGCTTTAAGAACACTAGAAACAACTTCTTTGTTCACTTTTTCAAGCATAGCTTGGAACAAATCGAAGGATTCGAATTTGTAAATAAGCAACGGGTCTTTTTGTTCGTATGATGCGTTTTGTACCGATTGTTTCAAGTCGTCCAATTCGCGTAAATGTTCTTTCCACGCTTCGTCAATGCTCACTAATATGATTGCTTTCAAGAATGAACGAACAAGTTCACGTCCGTCGGTCTTTGCTGCTTTTTCAAGATTAGTAATGATTTGGAAAACGCGTCGTCCGTCAGAAATAGGGACAATAATGTTTTTATACGTAGCACTTTGTTCTGCAAAAACTTTTTGTACAATTGGATTTGCTTGTTTTGCAATGGCTTGTACTTTATTGTTGTATATCTCTAAGAGTGCAGAATAAATTTTTTCTGTAATTTCTTCTTGTGGCAATCTCAGGTAGTCTTGCTCATTAAATGGGCATTCCAAAGAGAGAACACGAAGGAGTTCAAACTTAAATTCTTCAAAACTCAAGTTTCCATATGCGTTTGAAACAATGCTTACGCATACATCATACATCATGTTTACGAAGTCAATACCGATACGTTCTCCAAAAAGAGCATGGCGACGTTTGGTATATACAACTTCACGTTGAGAGTTCATTACGTCATCGTATTCCAACAAACGTTTACGAATTCCGAAGAAGTTCTCTTCAACCTTTTGTTGTGCGCGTTCTATTGATTTCGAAATCATGGAGTGTTGAATCACTTCGCCTTCTTCAAGACCAATTCTGTCCATAACGTTAGCAATACGTTCCGAACCGAATTTACGCATAAGGTCGTCTTCCAAAGAAACGAAGAATTGTGAACTTCCCGGATCTCCTTGACGACCGGCACGTCCACGTAACTGACGGTCAACACGGCGAGAGTCATGGCGTTCTGTACCTATGATTGCAAGACCACCGGCTTCTTTAACTTCTTTACTTAGTTTGATATCGGTACCACGACCGGCCATGTTTGTAGCAATGGTAATGTGTCCCGGTTGTCCTGCTTGCGCAACAATTTCAGCTTCTTTTTGGTGCAATTTAGCATTCAAAACGGTGTGTTCCAATTTCTTGCGGGTAAGCATACGAGAAAGTAATTCCGAAATTTCAACTGATGTTGTACCAACCAAAACTGGTCGTCCTTCTTTAATTAATTCCTCTACTTGTTCTATAACCGCATTGAATTTTTCACGTCGTGTTTTGTATATCAAGTCGTCATTGTCATTACGAACAATAGGTTTGTTGGTAGGAGCAACCACAACTTCCATTTTGTAAATGTCCCAAAATTCTTTAGCCTCAGTTTCGGCAGTACCCGTCATACCGGCTAATTTTTTGTACATTCTAAAATAGTTCTGCAACGTAATTGTTGCGTGTGTTTGAGTAGCCGCTTCAACTTTTACACGTTCTTTTGCTTCTATGGCTTGGTGAAGTCCGTCAGAATAACGGCGACCTTCCATAATACGACCGGTTTGTTCATCCACAATCTTTACCTGATTGTCAATTACCACATATTCTTGGTCTATCGCAAACAAGGCATACGCTTTAAGCAATTGGTTGATAGTGTGTACGCGTTCTGATTTTATAGCATAATCCTGAATGAGATTTTCTTTCTCAGTAACTTTTTCTTCTGCTGCTTTTTCTGATTTTTCAATTTCTGCTATTTTGTCACCAATGTCGGGGAGTACAAAGAAGTTCTTGTCTTCCAAGTCAGACGAAAGGAAATCGATACCTTTTTCAGTGAGCTCAATAATATTGTTTTTCTCATCAATAACAAAGTACAACTCATCGGTAATGATAGGCATGTACTTGTTGTTCTCGGCCATGTAGGTATTCTCCGTCTTGGTAAGCAATGCTTTCATACCTTGCTCACTCAAAAATTTAATAAGAGAATTTGTTTTTGGAAGCGCTTTGTACGAACGCAACAATAATTTAGCACCTTCTTCAGCTTTCTCTTTCTCAGGAGAACCGATTAATGATTTTGCTTCGGCGAAAATTTTATTGAAAAGAGCTTTTTGTGCGTTATAAAGACGTTCAACACGGGGACGATATTCATCAAATAAATCATCTCCACTGCTTTTCTTAGCAATAGGTCCGGATATGATCAACGGCGTTCTAGCATCATCAATAAGTACCGAGTCAACTTCATCGACAATGGCATAATTGTGTTCGCGTTGTACTAATTCGTCGGGGCGAATTGCCATATTGTCACGCAAATAGTCAAAACCGAATTCATTGTTTGTACCATAGGTAATGTCGGCCATGTATGCGCGACGACGAGCTTCGGAGTTTGGTTCGTGTTTGTCTATACAATCAACTTTGAGTCCATGGAATTGAAAAATAGGGCCCATCCACTCTGCATCACGTTTTGCCAAGTAATCATTGACGGTAACAATGTGAACACCACGTCCGGCAAGTGCGTTAAGGAAAACGGGGAGGGTAGCAACTAATGTTTTACCTTCACCGGTAGCCATTTCAGCAATTTTCCCTTGATGTAAAATGGTACCTCCAATCAACTGCACATCGTAGTGAATCATGTCCCATGTGATAGGGTTTCCACCTGCTATCCAGGTACTGTTCCATATAGCTTTGTCGCCTTCAATTGTGATATGAGGACTAATGATAGATAAGTCTTTATCGTAATCGGTAGCGGTAACTTCAACAGAAGGATTTGTAGCAAATCGGCGAGCGGTATTTTTAACAATAGCAAATGCTTCCGGTAAAATTTCGTCAAGAGTTTTCTTTATAACTTCATCAGTCTCTTTTTTGAGAGCATCAATGGTGTCGTACATTGATTCACGTTCTTCAAAAGAAGTTATGTCTTCTTCTTCAAGACGGGCTTTGAGTTCGGCTATTTTTGTCTCTTGAGGAGCTATTGCGTCAGAAATTCTTTTTTGTAATTCTATGGTAGCAGCACGAAGTTCATCGGTTGTACCTGCATTCAATTTCTGTTCAAATTCGTTGATTTTTGTTACTAAAGGTAGTATTTCACGAATGTCTTTTTCTGATTTTGTTCCGCCAAAAATTTTACGTATAACGCTGTTTATGAGACTCATATAAGATTAATTAAATGTATTTCAAATTTTGATACAAAGGTATGTAAAAAACGCTTGATTTATAGCCTTTATTGGAACAAAAAGAGAAATTTATAGTATCTTTTTCATGAGTGCAAAAAAACGATAGGGCATATAGCGAATAGGCAGGTCTATAATGGTTGGGGTGGTTACTACGGCTCGTCTGTTTGAAAAAGCATCAAAAGAGAGTTTTCCGTGATATTTTCCCATGCCTGAATTTCCAACACCACCAAATGGAATATTATGGTTTACAATGTGCATAATGGTGTCGTTGACGCACGCACCGCCCGATGTGGTTTGACTAAGAATTTGGTCTGTTGTGTTTTTGCTACCAAATGCATATAACGCCAATGGTTTTGGACGTGCGTTCACAAAATGGATAGCTTCGTCTATATTTTTGAAACTAATCAGAGGAATAATTGGGCCAAAAATTTCAGTTGTCATTATTGGGCTTTCAGGAGAAACGTTGTCTAATACAGTTGGCTCAATAAATCGTTCGGAATCAATGAATTTACCACCTACAACCGCTTGTCCATCTGACAGATATGATTTTACCCGTTTGTATGCATTGTCAGAAACCATGCGAACAAAGTGCTTGCTGCTCTGTACCGATTTGCCGTATAATTCTTCTATTGCGGTTTGATATGCAGCAACAAATGTATCTTTTACCGATTCTTGAATGAGCACATAATCAGGCGCAATGCACGTTTGACCTGCATTGAGGCATTTCCCCCATGCAATTCGTTTGGCTGCAAGTGCAATGTTGGCATCAGCATTTACGATGCATGGACTTTTTCCGCCCAACTCAAGCACAACGGGAGTGAGGTGCTTTGCAGCAGCTTTCATTACAATTTTTCCCAAATCGGGGCTACCGGTGAAGAAAATGAGGTCAAATTTTTGTTCTAATAAAATGGTGTTTATATCTCTATTTCCTTGAACTACTGCAATATAATCTTTGTGAAACGTTTCTTCAATCATTTTCTGAATAGCCAATGACGTTTGCGGAACGTATGGCGAAGGTTTCAAGATTGCGGTGCAACCAGATGAAATGGCGGCTATAAGCGGATTTATGAGCAATTGGAACGGATAGTTCCATGGCGCAATAATAAGTGCGTTGCCGAGTGGCTCGCTAATAATTTTGCTTTGAGAAGGAAATAATGCAAGCGGCGACATGATTCGCTCTGGTTTTGCCCAACAGTTTACGTGGCGTATGTGATTGCGTATTTCGCTTGTGACTATGGAAATTTCGGTTAAATA
>DAIOSV010000032.1:15197-24127 GCA_036752345.1 Bacteroidales bacterium
GTAACGTGCACGCCTGTTTTGTTTTCTTGCATTTCTATACGTATAGAGTCGCTCCATCCGAAAACCGCCCATTTTGAGGCATTGTAAATGGACATTCTTGGTGTGGTAATTAATCCCGCCGACGAGGCTACGTTGCAAATATGACCATCTTTTTTTGCAATCATATCTTGTAAAAATGGCAATGTTACCATCATTGGTGCAATTGCGTTGATGTTCATGGTGCGCTTAATGTCGGTATTGGTATGTTCTGCAAAATTTTTGCCGACAACAATACCTGCATTGTTAATAAGAATATCTATAACACCACATTCCGTTTTGGTTTTGTTGTAAGTTTCGTGTACTTCGTTTTCGTTTGAAACGTCAACTGTGTAGCATGAAATATTAGGAGCATTCAATTCGTTTTTTGTTGTCTCTAAGTTTTGGGGGTTAATATCCCAAATTACTAATCGTTTGCAGCCTTTTTCAAGTGCAATACGTCCCATGATTTTACCAATTCCCGAGGCACCACCGGTAATCAAAACGTTTTTGTCTTTAAGAGTACTCATAGTCTTTTTTTTGTTGGCAAAAATATTGAATACCGTTTTGGCAGATTTTGCCTTCTTGGTTTTTGTCGTTAAAACCTGAAGGAAAAAGATAAGAGTCCGTTACAATGTGTAAATTTCAATAACGAGGGGTGAAATTCTCGTAGGAAACACAAATTTTGATTTCCGCATTTTCTCTGATGTGGAGAAATTTCATTATTTGTTGTGAAAGAATTTAGGTATTTTAATTTCTAATATGAAAAAGAACAAAATTCAAACTCAGCATTTCCTTTTTTTGAATATGGTCCAACTAATAAACCTGAAAAACCACCGGCAAGAAAATGAGCATCCATCTTGCCAACTTCAGTCCATGTTTTGTTGTCAAGCGAGTAGTAGAAATAGTACATTTCTTTTCGTGCGCTTATTTTGAGGTAGCATGATTTGGTTTTGTTGTCTATTTGAACCTGTTCGCTTTGGTTTACACTGAAAAATAAACACTGCGATTGTACATACGTTTTGCCGTCTTTTTTTATCAATCCGAGATTGTAACGTTTGCCATCGTCGTGGTGAACGCAAAGTCCGGCTTCACCGTCTTTGTCAAGAAACACCTGCGTAACGGCATCCATGGTGTAATCAAGTTGGCGAACGCCAATAAAGGCATCGTATGCGTCGTTTGCCGACAATTGCAATTTGCCGTTTTTGATGCTTGTAATACTCTGAGGAGAAACACGATATCCATTCCACTCTAATGAAAGCGGAGCGTCAAATGTATGCGTGATGTCGTTTTTTGTCGTTTTTGGAACTTGTGGCAAGGTAGCAACGCGCATAGCGGTATCAACGGTGCCGGTTTTGTTTACCGTAAACCATTTGTCGTTGGTGAACTCAACGGGAGCAAGGAATGTTTCGCGACCAAGAGGATAAAATTCCCACAAAATAGGACGAGTAGCTAAGAACACCATCCACCAAGAATTGTCGTGTGCTTGTATAAGGTCGGCGTGGCCGGTACACTGAATAGGATTGTTTTGCGCATTTTTTCCCACATGCGACAAAATTGGATTTCCCTCATACGATTCAAACGGACCCCATGGACTTGTACCACGGAGCATATTTACATGATGCCCAAATTCCGTTCCGCCTTCCGAAAGCATGAGGTAATAGTACGAATCAACTTTATACAAATGCGGTCCTTCGGGATAGCGTCCGCCCAAACCTTCCGTTATGACTTTGATTTCGGAAAGTTCTTCGCCGGTTTTAGGATTTATTTTCGCTTGAATAATATTGTTGTTGCCGGTACATTGTAGATAGCAAGAACCATCTGTGTCAAAAAAGAGCGATGGGTCGATGCCAAACTTCACATTTTTCAACCACACGGGTTTGCTCCACGTTGAGCGTGGATTTTTTGTGTACACAATAAAATTTTGTCCGCAGCCAACGTTTGTGCAAATTACATAAAATGTGCTGTCTAGTGCATTGTAGCGAATTGTGGGGGCAAACATGCCAATACCTTTACTAAGGTCAAGACCGTTTTGGCTTGTTACTGCATAATTAATTAATTCCCAGTGAATTAAATCCTTACTATGATATAAAGGTAGAGCAGGATTTTGGATAAACGAACTATTTACCAAATAATAATCATCGCCAACGCCACAAACGCTCGGGTCGGGAGCCATGCCCGAAATTACCGGATTAGTATATCTAAAATTGTTTGGATGTTCATTTTGAGCGCAGACGTACAATGATATTGATATAAGAATGAAAAAGGGGATGATTGAAAATAGTCGTTTCATAGAAAATTGAATTTTATTGCAAAATAAGGAGAAAATTTCACCTAGGGTCTTGTTTGCGAAAAAAATATTCCTACTTTTGCAAACGATTTAGAAATCATGGCGAGGTAGCTCAGCTGGTTAGAGCGCATGATTCATAATCATGAGGTCGGCGGATCATGCCCGCCTCTCGCTACGAAAGGTTGTCAGTAATGGCAACCTTTTTCGTTTTTCGGATAATTACAGCCATAAACAATCCCAAAATAACAAGACTTGCAATGCCGAGCAATGGGTAATTATTCATTTGTCCCAGGGTGTCAATGTTGTCGGGGAATGCGGGCATGCTCAGCAGAACAACCCATGCGTTGTGCATGGTGTGCGCTATGATAGGGAACAGAATGTTGCGTGAGTACAAGAAAATGTATCCCAAAAGCATTCCTAAAATAAAGCGCGGAATACAATTAAAGATATCGCCATGCATAAGGCTGAAAATCAGTGCAGTGCATGCTATAGCGATATGCTGATTTTTGATAACCCTTATTGCAATGGTTTGAAGGAATCCACGGAAAAATATTTCTTCACAAAAGGCCGGAATAAAAGCCATACAGAAGATTGAGAGCAAGAGATGATTGTTATCAAGCAGATTCTCAGTAAAACGTTCCATTTGCTTGTATTGTATCCATTGTTGAGATGTTTCTCCTCCAATAATTTTAAGAAATCCTTGTGTGTTGATGTCAGAAAGTAAATTGATACCCGGCAAGTTTGTCGTTACGACTGTAAGTATCAAAAGAATGAAAACAGAATACCGTATGTCTTTGTAGTTCATTCGATTTTCGCGCAAAATAGAACTAGGTTTTTTATAAATAGCAGCAAGTAAAATAAGAGCGGGCAGAAGAAACAAACACATTGTTTGAGTGGAGAGTAAATAGAAAATGCTGATTTTGTCAGTTTCGTTCCAATTTCCTGAAGCTAAAACTCCAACTAATTCTTTGCTGGTGTATGGTGTGACGAATGGCGAAAGAAGAGAGAATGCAAAATAAAGAAATAAGGATAGAAATATGGCTACACCAAAGCCAATGCCTATCCTTACTCCGAGACTTTTATTAAAGAATTCTTGCACTATTCTCCTAATGTTGCTACCATTACCGCTTTGATTGTGTGCATACGGTTTCCGGCTTCGTCAAACACAATAGATGCCGGAGATTCAAATACTTCTTCGGTAACTTCTATGCCGTCAAGACCAAACTGTTTGTGTACGTCACGACCAACTTGTGTTTCAAGATTGTGGTATGCCGGTAAGCAGTGCATGAATTTGCAGTTAGGATTGCCGGTAAGGCGCATTGCTTCAGCATTAATTTGGTATGGTTTGAGCAACGAAATACGTTCAGCCCACACTTCTTTTGGTTCACCCATAGAAACCCATACGTCGGTATAAAGGAAGTCGCAACCTTTTACGCCTTCGGCTACGTTGTCGGTAACGGTAACGGTTGCGCCGGTTTCTGCTGCTATTTTTTTGCAAGTAGCAATAAGTTCCGCGTCAGGTTGTAGAGCTTTTGGAGCGACAATGCGCACGTCCATACCCATTTTTGCGCCACCAACCATCAATGAATTTCCCATATTGTAACGAGCGTCGCCTAAATATGCGTATGTGATTTTGTTAAGCGGTTTCGTTGAATGTTCTTCCATAGTCATGAGATCGGCAAGAATTTGTGTTGGATGAAATTCGTTGGTAAGTCCGTTCCAAACTGGAATACCCGCATATTCAGCCAATTCTTCCACTGTTTTTTGCGCAAAGCCGCGATATTCAATACCGTCGTACATTTGACACAAAACGCGAGCGGTGTCTTTCATAGATTCTTTTACACCAATTTGCGAGCCTGAAGGACCGAGGTACGTTGTGTGTGCGCCTTGGTCTGCTGCCGCAACTTCAAAAGAACAACGAGTACGTGTTGATGTTTTTTCAAAAATGAGAGCAATGTTTTTGCCTTTCATTGTTTGTTTTTCAACACCATTTTTCTTGTCTGCTTTTAACTTATGAGACAAGTCAAGAAAATATCTAATTTCTTCGGGAGTAAAATCTAAAAGTTTTAAGAAACTTTTTCCTTTTAATGAGTTCATTACAAGACGTTTTAATTTATTGGCAAAGATAGGGAATATCTGATAATCTTAAAGAGTATGGCATAAAAATACTTTATCGTTTTATGTATGTGGAGTGTTGCAGGTAGAGTAGTGTATGAAACAAAAAGGGCGAGATAAAAAAACCTCGCCCTTACACAATTTGAAACGGGTGTATTAAACAAGTTTCAATTCTTTAAGAGAAGCAACGTTTGCCTTTACTGATTTTGCGCTAGCAGCGAATTTTTCTTTCTCTTCAGCGTTAAGGTTAAGTTCAACGATTTTCTCAATACCATTTTTGCCAAGGATTACTGGAACACCAATACAAAGATCTGATTCTCCATATTCTCCTTCAAGTAATACTGAACAAGGTATCATTTTCTTTTGGTCGTGTAAAATTGATTCTACAACATATGCACCTGCTGCACCTGGAGCATACCATGCAGAAGTTCCAAGTAAGTTAGTAAGTGTAGCACCACCAACCATTGTTGATTTTACAACTTCGTCAATTTTTTCTTGAGAAAGGAAGTTAGAAACTGGTATACCTTTGTATGTAGCAAAACGAGCCATAGGAATCATAGTAGTATCACCGTGTCCACCAATTACGAAACCTTCAACTTCGCTAGCATTGCATCCAAGAGCTTCTGACAAGAAATATTTGAAACGAGAGCTATCAAGTGCACCACCCATACCAATTACTCTATTCTTTGGCAAGCCAAGAGCTTTAAGAGCTAAGTATGTCATTGTATCCATTGGGTTAGAAATACAAACGATGATAGTATTTGGAGAATATTTCAAAACGTTTTCTGCAACTCCTTTTACGATACCGGCATTTATGCCAAGAAGTTCTTCACGAGTCATTCCCGGTTTACGTGGAATACCAGAAGTGATTACAACAACATCAGAGTTAGCAGTTTTTGAATAGTCATTTGTGCAACCAATAATGCGAGTGTCAATACCAAGCAATTGAATAGTTTGTGACATATCCATTGCTTTTCCTTCAGAAACACCTTCTTTAATGTCAAGCATTACTACTTCATCAGCGATTTCTTTAAATGCAAGAACGTTAGCGCAAGTTGCACCAACATTTCCAGCTCCAACAACAGTTACTTTCATATACGTTTATTTATAAGTTTGTTTATATATTTTTTACCTAACAAAGATACATTTTTTTTCTATACTGAATTGTTTTGATTCGTTATTTAATAAGGCAATCCGTAATTTCTCCAATGTACTGAATATGATAGTCTTGGGCAGCATAATTTGTTAAAAGAGATTTGTCTAAAAAGTTCTTTTCTTCAAAAGGTGCGGCAAATACTTTTTTGCATTCAACAACGAGTCGTGCTTCGGTATATGCGATAGAACCATGTTTTGTTTCAAACGTGGTAAGATTGCATTCTTTTACTTTGTTTACGTCTCTGCCGCTTTTAGAGCCACAGTATGCGAACATTTTTTTGAATGAATCATCAAAGAACGAGAGGGTGAAGTATTCTTCACGGTCAATAAATTCTTTGGTATAGCGCTGTGGACGTATGTATATGGTTGCTACGGGTTTGTTCCAAAGATATCCCATGCCTCCCCAACTTGCCGTGAGACAATTGTTGCTCTCTTTTGTTCCGGCAGTTACGAGCATATATTTTTTGCCAATTAGTTTTATGAGATTGTCTTGTAAATTGAGAGGTGAAATTTGTGTAAAGTCCATTGTGTTATTCTGTAACCATGTAAATATCTTCGTTGTCTTTTTTCATTAAATGTTTCTCGCGAGCTATACGTTCAATGTATTCATCTTCGTCAAGAGCATTTAATTCTTTTTTGGTGTCATCAATCTTTTTTAGATAGTCATTTTTCGTCTCTATCAATTCTCGTTGTTCTTGATTGAGGCGGTGGCGTTTTAGTACGCTATTCCTATCAATAAAAAGAATCCATACAAGGAAAAAGGCACATATTGCAATAATTACGTTGCGTTGCGTAACGTGTCTCCAAATGCTTTCTTTGGGTTTTTCAGGTTCTTCGCGAACTTCTTCTATTGGTTTTCCTTGGTCGTACATCTACAAAAAATTGTGTGAATAAAAGTACAATTTATTTTGACAGTATAGTAATTTTTCTCAGTCCATTTGTGATATTCTCTATGATATCACTAGCAATGAGAGATTCTTCCATAATTGTTTCTGTGGCAATATCACCGGCAAGCCCATGGAGGAAAACCCCAATCTTTGCAGCTTCAGCAGGCGAATACTGTTGTGCCAAAAGAGAAAGAATAATGCCGGTCAAGGTGTCGCCGCAGCCTCCGGTTGCCATACCAGAATTTCCGGTGCTATTGAACGCACACGTGCCGTCGGGAAATGCGATAGAGGTGTGGTGTCCTTTCAGAACTACAATACACGTATGTGTTTGGGCAAATTCTATTTGCGTCATAAATCGTTCGTAACACGTTATGTGCTTGCGTGTGAGTCGGTCAAATTCTCCCGGATGAGGAGTGATGATAGTATTTGGTTTAATACACTTCCACAACTCCGGTTTTGCTGCCAAGATATTGAGTGCATCGGCATCAAGAACCAGTGGTTTTTCATTTGATTGCAAAAAAGTAGCAAATGCTTGTGTCGTTTTCGCGTCAGTTCCTATACCGGGGCCAATGCCAATGGCTGAAAATTTCTCCGAATCGGGAAAACGTGTTGTTGTATAAAAATTTGCGTCAACGTCGGCCATGGCTTCCGGAATTGCTATCTGAATAATTTCATAGCCACATTGTGGAACGTGCGTTGTGAGCAATCCGCAGCCGGTTTTTACACATGCTTTTGATGCTAAAACGGCGGCTCCCATTTTTCCGTAACTGCCCGAAACTAAAAGTGCATGGCCGAACGTGCCTTTGTGTCCGAAGTTGGTACGTTTTTTTAAATGAATATCTTGAGAGGTGAGATATTCATACGGAACTTCTTTTTCCGCAAAATTTGTTAGTTGTCCGATATTGGCAATGAATAGATTTCCAACATATTGTTCGTTTTCGGCGAACAGAAATTGCAATTTCGGCGATTGAAAGGTGATAGTTTCGTCTGCTTGAAAAACCGTGGCATCAACGTCAAATGGTTTGTCGGCAAACAATCCGCTGGGAATGTCAACCGCAATTTTACGATTTTGCAGTGCATTTAATTGCTTTACCACTGAAAGAGCCAAGTCGGAGAGGGGACGATTGAGTCCGGAACCAAATAGTGCATCTATAATGATTGCCTTGGCTGAAATAGGCAGATTTTGTGTTGGTTGCGTGATTTCTGTATTGGGCACTTCAGTTTGTTTCAGACGATTGTAGTTTGTTACAAAATCATCGCTTTGTTTTCCGTTATTGTTTATAACGAAAACTGAAACTTTGTACCCATTTGCATTGAGCATTCGTGCAATAGCCAATCCGTCGCCTCCATTGTTGCCAAGCCCACAAACTATACAAAACTCAGAATGAGCATCACTGTGAGAGAGCAAAATGGAGACAAATTGCTTTGCAGCGCGTTCCATTAGGTCTATCGAAGAGATTGGTTCGTTTAGAATTGTATATGCATCGGCTTCGTGTAACTGTTTTGAAGAGAGGATTTTCATACACAAAGATGTTTATTATTTGAACTTTTCAGCTAATGCAATAAGTTCTTCGTTTTCAGGGCGTATTTTCAACGCACGATCAATCATTTCTTTGGCATCGGCTTCCCGATGCAATTCAATATAAATGTCGGCAAGATTTCGTAATGAATGAAAAAATGTCGGGTCTAATTTCAATGTCTTTTGATAAAAGAGAATTGCATTGTCATTGTCGTTACGTTGTTTGTAACAAACGGCAGTATTGTGGTTCACCAACACATTTTGCGGGTTGATTTCAAGCGCGCGATTGTAAAGCTCAATTGCTTCGTCGTATTTTTCTAGAATACGGTAGCAGTCAGCCAAACAGAATATTGTTTCTTCGTTTTGTGGGCGAAGTTTTAGTGCAGAGGTAAATGCTTCAATTGCTTTGTTGATTTCGTTTGTTTCGGAGTAATTGACTCCCAATCCAAACATAATTTTGAATTCTTCTCCACGTAATTCTTTGTGTTTGAGAAGGCACGCAATTGCTTCGTCATGCATTTTTAGGGCATGGAATGAAACACTTAGATCATACAAGGCTTTCTCAGAATTTGGTTTTATATCAAGAGCTTTGATGAAATTGCTGATAGCTTTTTCGTGATTGCCTTGCAAACCATAGGCAACACCCACATAATGCCATGCAATGTGCCAATCGGGATATGCAACAACAACTTCATTAGCCAAGTCGAGCAATTTTTGATACTCGCCTTTTTTTGCCAATTCTAATAATAACCGTTCGCTGGTACTTTTATCCATATACTTATTTACTTGTATTAGTTCTATTTCGGTTATCGACTTTGACTTTTTTTACAGCATCTTTTTTGTATTTCGCATAGTAAAGTAAATCACCTTGTGGAGTATATGATTTGTAGTTTCCTTTGCGCTCACCGTTTTTATATGATATTTCCTCTTTAATAGGTCCTTCTTTGTA
>DAIOSV010000032.1:24227-27510 GCA_036752345.1 Bacteroidales bacterium
CTTTGCGCTCACCGTTTTTATATGATATTTCCTCTTTAATAGGTCCTTCTTTGTAACGAGTTATCCATTTACCTTCAGGGCGTTCGTCTTTGAATGAAAGTTCTCGTTCTGCAACCCCAGATTCATTGTAATAAAGCCAACTGCCGGTCATTTTACCTCTTTCATACGTGCCAATAATATTTGGTTTTCCGTTCGTGAAATAAGTTTCGAATTTCCCGTGAAGTTCGCCGTTGTCATAGTTCTTAACAGATTGAAGAATTCCTTTTTCGTTCCAATATGTTGCTGTTCCCTGATTTACTCCGTTTCTATAGTTTACTTCGTATTTCTTTTGAGTAGGGTTTTCTTCATACCAACCTGTCCAAGTGCCTGTCATTAAGCCTTTGTTGAAAAAGCCGATAGTCATTTTTTCACCATTTTCGTACCATTGGGTGAATTCACCTTGTTCTAAATCGTTTTCAAAATTGCCTTCGTGTTCTTTTTGTCCGTTTTCGTAGTAGAATGTCCACGTACCGGTTTTCATATCAGCATCGTAGTCGCCTTCTTTCCATGTTGCGCCATTCGCATAGAACCATTGCCAGTGTCCGGTCTTTTTGCCTTGAGAGTAATTTCCGGTATTGCCCGGTTTCCAATTGTCGTGGCGATAATATGTCCACGTGCCGTCTTGTAGGTCGTTTACAAACGTACCTTGCATGTCCAATTCGCCGGTAGGCATCCACCAATAGGCTTTCCCATTTTTAAGATTGTCTTTGTATTCAATCGAAGAAAGTTTTTGTGCACCGTCTTCAGTCCAAATTTCTTGTACACCAAACATAGCGCCTTCGTGATAGAAGTTTTTGCGAATCACTTTACCTGCAGAGTTCCATGTGGTCCAAGCAGAATCCTTTTGTTCGTTGCGATAAAATCCTTTTTCTTTTGGAGTACCGTCTTCAAAATAGCTTTCATATTTGCAGCCAGAACGATCAATTTTTTCTTTAATTTGGCCATTGTGATAATATTCTATCCAGTTGCCAACTTTTTCACCTTTCTTGTAGTATCCTTTTGATTGAAGTTTACCATCTTCAAATTTGGTAACCCATTCGTTGTCCTTGAGTCCGTCTTTGTAGTTTCCTTGTGCTTTTACACTTCCGTTTGGCCATGTTTCTTGGAAAAGGCCGTTCCCGTTAGAAACGGTGCAACCACCTCTAATGTAGCAACTGTTAATTAAATAAACAGTATCATTCTTGTACAAATATTCGCGTTTGAGCATTCCTTCCGGATAGTAATATTTCCAGGAGGAGTCTTGTTTGTTTGCTTTGTAAAATCCTTCGGCCATTTTTTGACCATTTTCGTTCCATTCGGTGTATGGGCCGTGGAGTTCATTCAACATGTATGTGGCTTCTTGAACTTTTTTGCCATTTTTGTAGATGATATTTTTCCCATTCAAACGACCGCGTAAAAACTGTGATTCTTGAATTTTGTTTCCCAATGAATCCCAATATGTCCATTGACCTTGTTCGGTGCCATCGAGCCACGAACCTTTGCTACTCATTTTTCCGTTTTTCCAATAGTAGGTGGAATCTTGTGAATATGATTCAACAGAAAGTAATGCTAAAAAAATCGAAAGAGGAATTAGTTTCTTCATACGTCATTTCCTATATAATTTGAGCAAAGATAAAAAAAGAACGACAATATTGTTTTGCTATGTTCGCTTTTGTATTAACAATTAAAACACAAAAAAAGCAGGACTACAAATGTGGTCCTGCTTCATTTTTATACAACAAGGGTTGGTTTGTTGTTATTTGTCAAAATAGAAATTGAAGAACAAGTTAGCGCCAATGTTTTGTGTTCCAAAGATTAAGTCAGAACTACTTGGTGACGTTAAGTCAGTGTGTTCTTCCACTTCGTTAGTAGAAGCGTTAAATCCTTCAATGGTAGTATATGTCTTTCCTGTCCAAGCATAGAGTAACGATAGGTTTACTTCTGCGCCAAAAGAGACTTTAGGTGCTAAGAAATATTCCATTCCAATAGCTCCTACAATGCCTGTTCCATGGGTTCCGTCGTTATATACGCTTGTAGGACGAGCATTTGCAATTTGTCCGTGAGCTGTATATGATACACTAGCATTAACACTAGGAGTTTGGTTGATGTCTGTTATAGCATTTCCATATTTGAAATTATATTTCTCTGTTTGGAATGCGTATGCGAGACTTCCTGCTAAAATTCCTTGTAAACGACCGGTACCAAAGCGTTTCTCTAATCCAAGAGCAATTGTTCCGCCATTAAATTTAGAAATAATATTATCCGTTACTTGGGCTTCGGACAATGGGTTGATAGCAACTTCTTTGTCGTCTTGTACGAAAAATGAAGAATTGTCGCGTTCAAGTATCAATCCTGCATTTACACGGATTGCAGATTTTTCACTCGTCAAATATTTTCCTGTGATAGAAACTACCGGATATTGAACACCCGAACTCAGTTGGTTGGTGAACAATGGTTGGCCGCCAACTTCGTCGAATTTATAATTGTTTGCTGTTGATCCATTGAAGAAATTGCCAAGGTAGTTTACAAATGGATTTGCACTAAAACCAATGGCAAAGTTTCCAGTTTGGGGCAAATAATCCGAAGCATATGCCTTTTCTGGCGCGGCTTCTTGAGCTATTATTGGTAACGAAAACGTTGCCAATAATAATATACTTAATATCTTTTTCATATTGTATCTTTTGAATTTGGAGAGAATGTGATTATTCGCATTTAACATACAAGTTGCGAACTACAGCTTGGTAGTTTTCAAACGTTGCACTTGCTGGAGTGAATATTGTGTATAGTCTTTGTTCTATCTTGAACTCGCTACTCGTATTTACGAAACCATATGTTTTTTCAAAAGGAGCTATCCCTATTTTAACATTTGAAGCATTTATAGGAGTTGAACCAACAGCCACAGTGAAAGAATAGTTTCCATCTTCGTCAGTTGTTGTGGTGTAGTATTTCTTTCCGGTTGCTCCTGTTGCGTATGCAGAGTAGTCAATACTTAAAACTACTGTTACACCACTTGCTTTACTTTCAATGTGTGTTACAAGATCGTCGGCAGTAACACCTTTGTCATACGTGATTTTACCTTGTAGTGTACATGTGCCTTGAAGGCTTTCTGTTGTGAATTCTGATTGTTCTTTTTGACAACCTGTGAATGCAGCTATAATAAGAGCTGCAATTGCTAGAAAATGTTTTTTCATACTTTTTTTTTAATTAAATAATTATTTAACGTCGTAAATGTATATAATTTTCGTTTAAAAATAATATTTGTTTA
>DAIOSV010000033.1:0-26268 GCA_036752345.1 Bacteroidales bacterium
ACGTTTTGATGAGCGATACAGCGTCAACGGTGTTCTTGGCAACCGAAGCTGCAAAAGCCGGAGTGAAAAAATTTGTATATACATCGTCAACGGCATCGGTTGATTCGGTTTATGCTTCGCCAAATCCAGTTTGTATAAAACCAGGCGAAAAATTGGTAACGATTGACTGTCGTCACGATCCATGTTCGTATTATGGTGCAACAAAAGCCGCTTCGGAAGATTTCTTATTTGCTATTGAAGGGCAAACCGGAATGAAAGTCAACATTATTCGGCCGGGATATACCTTTGGAAATCCTGCAGTATTGGGAGCTTTTATTCAACCAGACCAACGATTTACAAATATTGTAAAATCTGCATTACAAGGAGAACCTATTCATTTGGTAAAAAACGATGGAACGCAATTTATATGGGCTGATGATATATCACAAGTTTATGCAAATGTTTTGCAATCAAATTTTTCTATGAAAACGTATTTTGCATTATCAAAAGAATTTGTTACGTGGGAGCAGATAGCATACGATGCGGTGGCACTTTGCAATTCTTCTTCGAAAATAGAAATAGAAGATTTGGGTTGGAGTAATACACCAACAATATTTGATGTTTCAAATATTATGCAAGATTTTAACCTTGTGTTTTATGCTTATCCTCATATAATCAGTCACTTAACATGGCTTAAAGAAACTTTTCAACAATAATAATAATAAAAGCAGAATTTAACAGTAAAAGTTTTTTTGCTCTTAAATGAAAAAAATATAGTTTTGCAACGTTAAAAAACAAAAACAAAATGGCAGAAGAGCGCGAGATAAAAATCTTTTCGGGAACAGCTACACGCTATCTCACAGAAAAAATCGTAAAACATTATGGTATAGAAATGGGTATGTCAGCCGTTACGCATTTTAGCGATGGTGAGTTTGAACCGCGTTTCGATGAACCAGTGAGAGGCAAAGAAGTGTATATTGTGCAATCAACATTTGCTCCGGCTGATAATTTATTGGAATTGTTGTTGTTGATTGATGCAGCGAAAAGAGCTTCTGCAGCCCACATTACCGCAGTTATTCCATATTTTGGATTTGCTCGTCAGGATAGAAAAGAGAAATCACGTATTTCTATTGGCGCAAAATTGATGGCCAACTTAATCCAAAATAGTGGCGTTGATCGTGTTGTTACCATGGATTTGCATGCAGGTCAAATTCAAGGTTTTTTTGACATACCTGTCGATCACTTGTTCGGATCTTCAATATTTATTCCATATATTCAAGAAATGAATATTCCGAATCTTTGTGTTGTTGCTCCTGATATGGGAGGAACAAAAAGAGCAAAAGCATACGCACGATTGTTAGACGCTGATATTGCTATTTGCCACAAAGAACGTACCCGTGCAAATATTGTTGACTCTATGGAAATGATTGGTGATGTTCAAGACAAAAATGTCATCATAGTAGACGATATGATAGACACCGCCGGTACAATTACTATGGCAGCAAATCTATGTAAGACAAACGGAGCTAAGAGCGTTCGTGCATTAAGTACACATGCTGTTTGTTCAGGTCCTGCATTCGAAAGAATAGAAAAAAGTGCTATTGAAGAATTGATAGTTACCGATACTATTCCTCATGATAGTATGCCATCAAAAATAACAGTGCTTTCATGTGCATCGTATTTTGCAAACTCAATTGAAAAAATATTTAAGAATGAATCAATGAGTTCATCATTCTTGGTTTAATTGAAAAAAAAATTATATTTGCGCCGAAATAAATAATATTAACCCGTGTAATGGATGTCTTACGTGACATAAGTAGCACACAACATTAGGTAATATGTTAACAATAGAATTAGCAGGTCAATCAAGAACCAATCTTGGTAAAAAAGAATCAAAAGCATTAAGAGCCAACGAATTAGTTCCATGTGTATTGTATGGAACAGGCGAGAATGTGAATTTTACAGTTGATGCAAAATCATTCAACAAAGTTATCGTTACACCAAACGTGTATGTTGTATTGTTGAACATTGATGGTAAAGTTCGCAAAGCAATCGTAAAAGAAGTACAATTTCATCCGGTATCTGATGCCGTTATGCATGTTGATTTCTTGGAAATAGTTGACAATAAACCATTTACAACTAAATTACCAATAAAAATTGAAGGACACTCAGAAGGTGTAAAACAAGGTGGTAAATTAAAAGTGAAAATGCGTAAAATGAAAGTTTCAGGATTGCTAAAAGATATGCCATCTGAATTAGTAATTGATATTACTTCATTGGGCATTGGCCAAACAATCAAGTTATCATCACTTTCATTCAAAGGTTTGACAATTGAAGAACCTAAAACATCGGTAGTTTGTTCAGTATTTGTAACTCGTGATGTTGCAGCCGCAGCAGCTACAGCCGCAGCAGCTCCAGCAGCAAAATAATTACGAATAAGTGATTTTTAAAAGAATCCGTTGTCGATTTTCGATGACGGATTTTTTATTATAGAAAACTTAATACTTTTCTGATGAAATATTTAATAATTGGTTTAGGAAATATTGGTGATGAATATGTAAATACGCGTCATAATGCGGGATTTACACTTATTGATGCTTTAGCAAAATCATTGAATGCTTCTTTTTTAGTTGATAGATATGCAAGTGTAGCAAATACAAGCTATAAATCTCGTCAATTAGTGTTAATTAAACCGAGTACGTATATGAATTTATCAGGAAAGGCAGTGCATTATTGGATGCAAAAAGAAAAAATTCCAATTGAAAACATTCTTGTTCTTGTTGACGATCTTAGCTTGCCGTATGGTACTCTGCGAATGAAAGGCAAAGGGAGTGCTGGGGGACACAATGGGTTGAAAAATATAGAAGAATTACTTGGCTCGGAAAATTATGCTCGAATGCGTTTTGGCGTAGGAAATAATTTTTCAAAAGGAAAACAAGTAGATTTTGTGTTAGGGCAGTGGACTGATGAAGAAAATTCTCAATTACCAGCAATAACTGAAAAAGCAACAACTGCAATACAAATGTATTTGACCGTAGGTATAGAAAAGGCCATGACTTTTGCAAATCAAAAATAAACATAAGTAAACAATTACATATTGTTAACAAAGAAAATAATCTTTGTCAACACATTTTACGTATTTGTTTTACACTATACTTTACATTTGTAAAATCATAATTCATGGGGAAACCCCGTTATCAACTACTAGCAATAATTAAATTATAATAGTCATAAAATCAGATAGTTATAAAATTTATTAAGCGTATTGATTTAATGTTTTTTGATAGGCAGAACACAGAAATAATGGTTTTATACGGAAAATACGCGCTAGTATATTAAAAACCAGTTATTTAAGTGGAATATTAATAGTAAAGATTCAATAGCAACTATGCCTACAGATGGTGATAAAATAGATTATTTTGAAACCACTTAAATAGGATTATTAACAAAAGTAAAAACAATAGTTCACAAAAGTTATTTAAAAAATATTTACATTTGTAAATTGAATTTTGTAAACAAAAGTTGCCATTTATGAATGATGAATTTTCAATAAACAGTAGAATTCTACAGATAATGCAAGAAAAGCAGTTATCTAATGCTGCGTTCGCTGATATTATAGGAGTAAAACGTTCTTCTATTACACATATATTGTCAGAAAGAAACAAACCAAGTCTTGATTTCTTATATAAACTTTTGGAAACGTTTCGCGATGTGGACGCAAATTGGCTTTTAAAGGGAGAAAAACAAGAAAAAATGCCCACTGTTTCGCAACCCCAACAAGAATTATTTCCGGAATTTTCATCAGTTTCTCAAAACCAGGCACAACAAGTTGTTACGCAGCCGGAAGTTTCTTTACAACAATCGCAAGAGCTAAAGCCTTCGGTACATAAAAAGATAGAGAAAATTGTAACCTTTTATTCTGATAAAACCTTTGCGGAATATTTTCCGGAATGACCATAATTTTGTACATTCGCTTGGCTTTTACAAAATAGGTCATGAAATACAACGATTTGCTACAATACTTATATGAGCAGTTTCCCTGTTTTCAACATGTAGGAAAAAGTGCATATGTTCCATCATTAGATAATATTACGAATTTACTTCAGGTTCTAGGTAATCCCGAAAAAGACATTCCGTGTGTACATATAGCTGGCACCAATGGAAAAGGATCTGTTTCTCATTTTATTGCTTCTATATTGCAAGAATCAGGGTATAAAGTTGGTTTATATACTTCACCGCATATTGTTGATTTTAGGGAAAGAATTCGTGTAAACGGCCGTTCTGTTTCGTATCAATATCTCAATGCTGTTGTAAATAAGTATTCTAGCGAATTTGAGGCTATAAAACCGTCGCTTTTTGAAGTTACTACAGCGATTGCTTTTGCATATTTTAAACAACAAAATGTAGATGTAATTGTACTGGAAACCGGTTTAGGTGGTCGATTGGACGCAACAAATATTATTACACCAAAATTATCGATAATTACAAATATTGGCTTTGATCATATGCAAATATTGGGTGATACACTCCCGAAAATTGCTCAAGAAAAAGCCGGGATTATAAAGCCGTTAGTTCCTGTTGTTATAGGTGAGTACAATCCTGAAACTGCTCCTGTTTTTAAGGAATTTGCGAAGAAGAATAAGTCGTGCATTGTTTTTGCATCGGAGGTCTATTCAATACAATCAGCACAAAAAGATTGGTACACTTCATTTTCTATTGTTTCAAAAGAAGGAACCGATATGCTTCATGCTCAGAGTGGTTTGAGGGGCAGTTATCAGAAAAAAAATATAGTAACCGTCTTTGCTGCTATACAAGAATTACAACGAATTTTTACCATACCCAAGCGAGCAATTAAACAAGGTTTTAAAAACGTGATACGCAATACCAATTTAATAGGTAGATGGCAAACCGTAAAAACCAATCCGTTGGTTATTTGCGATACCGGCCATAATTATGATGGAATATCGTACACCATGTCGCAATTACAATCGTTGGGGCGCAAGGACATTCGAATAGTCTGGGGAATGGTAAATGATAAAGATATAGATGCAATAATAACGCTTTTGCCGGCCGAGGCGACCTATTATTTATGCAAGCCACAAATAGAAAGAGCTATGTCTTTGGAGAAAATGGAGCAGTATTTTAAAGGAAAAAGATATAAAACCTATAAAAATATTTCAGAGGCGTATAAGGCTGCAAAATTCAATGCTTCAATAAGTTCCGTAATCTACGTAGGGGGTAGTTCTTACGTGGTTGCAGAATTTTTATCAAAAAAAATTAAATAAAATTTGTAGGAAACAAAAAAGCATATATCTTTGCATCGCATTTGAAAAACAAATGTAATCAAAAGGGCGCTTAGCTCAGCTGGTTCAGAGCATCTGGTTTACACCCAGAGGGTCGGGGGTTCGAATCCCTCAGCGCCCACTTAGGAAGAGGAATTTCGCAAGAAGTTCCTCTTCCTTTTTTGTTGAAAATTTGTGTATCATTCCCCAATACAAAATCAAATTTTATTCTAAATTTGTGCCTGCAAAAAAAAGTTAGTAAAGGAATGGAACAGATTTCAAAAAGATTGGCTATACTATCCGCATCGCAGACGTTAGCCATGTCTCAGAAAAGTAGCGAATTAAAAGCGGCAGGTAAAGATGTTATTAATTTAAGCGTAGGAGAACCTGATTTTAATACTCCTGATTATGTAAAAGATGCCGCTAAGAAAGCAATTGATGACAATTTTTCTTTTTATTCTCCAGTGGGAGGATACAAGGATTTGTTACAAGCTATTGTCAATAAATTAAAACGCGAGAATAATCTTGACTATGGTGTTAATCAAATTGCAGTTTCAGCTGGGGCTAAACATTCCATAGCTAATGTATGTTTAAGTTTACTAAACCCAGGTGATGAAGTTCTTATTCCAACACCATATTGGGTAAGCTATCCGGAAATAGTAAAACTAGCAGAAGCAAATCCGGTATTCATTCCTACAACTATAGCTTCAGGTTTTAAAGTAACCGTTGCACAAGTTGAGAAAATGATAACCTCAAAAACGAAAATGTTTATTTTTAGCTCACCATCAAATCCTTGTGGAGCTATCTATACGAAAGATGAATTAGCAGAATTGGCTGCTTTATTTGCAAAGAATCCTCAAATTCACATTGTTTCTGATGAAATATATGAGCATATCAACTTTATAGGTGCTCACCAGTCAATAGCACAATTTGATATTGTAAAAAACCAAACCATTGTTGTAAATGGTGTTTCAAAAGCCTATGCAATGACTGGATGGAGAATTGGATACATTGCAGCAGCAGAATGGATTGTAAAAGCATGTGTTAAATTACAAGGCCAAATGACATCAAGTGTTTGCTCTGTAGCTCAAAAAGCAGCTGTTGCAGCATTAAATGGTGGTTTGGAATATCCAAAAGAAATGACTGCTGCATATCTTCGTCGTAGAGATATGTTTATTTCTGAATTGTCAAAAATAGAAGGGTTAAATATCTATGTTCCTGATGGAGCATTCTATGTGTTTGCAGAAGTTTCAGCCTTTTTAGGTAAAAAGACAAAAGAAGGAACAGAAATTAAAAAATCAGGCGATTTGGCATTGTATCTTTTAAGTGAAGCATTAGTGGCTTCGGTTTCAGGTGATGGCTTTGGAAATCCTGAATGTATTCGATTCTCGTTTGCTACATCTGATGAATTGTTACAAAAAGCTGCACAACGTATTAAAGTTGCGTTAGATAATTTAAAGTAGTTTTTTTATCATAATTTTGTTGGGAGGGTGTCTAAAAAAGTAATATTTTTAGATGCCTTTTTCTTTTCTCTATGTGTGGTATCAGCGGAGTATTTTCATACAAAAATGAGGCAGAGCAGTTGAAATCTGCTGTTGAATCATCTATTTTTACTCTGAAAAAGCGTGGGCCAGAGGTCCAGCAAGTTTCAGTGATTGGGAATGCTGTGCTTGGTCATGCTCGTTTGGCGATATTAGATACCTCAAACGCAGGAAATCAGCCGTTTACCGACGATTCGAATCGGTACACGATTGTGTATAACGGGGAATTTTACAACTATCGAGATTTTTACAAAGAATTAGAAGATGATGGCGTGAAATTCCGTTCCACGTCTGATACCGAAGTGCTTTTGCATCTATATATAAAATATGGAAGTGCGTGTATACATAAAATCAATGGTTTTTTTGCTTTTGCAATTTATGATGCTGTTGAAAATTCATTGTTCGTTGCACGAGATAGAATAGGGATTAAACCGTTGTACGTCATAAATAACGAGAGGTTCTTCGGCTTTTCTTCCGAATTAAAAGGAATAATGGCGTTTCCGTTTGAAAGGAAACTCAATTATACTGCATTATCGTATTACTTGCAATTGAACTATGTCCCGGCACCTTTATCTATGGTTGAAGGTGTTGAAAAGGTAGAGCCGGGAACTATGCTGAAGATTACAAAGCAAGGCATACAAAAGGAACTATATTATCAAATTCCTAATGGTAAAAATACATCAATAAACGCATCATATGAAGATGCGCAAACGATTTTAATTCAAAAACTTACCGAGTCGGTTCGACTTCGTTTAATTTCCGATGTTCCACTTGGAACATTTTTGAGTGGAGGAATTGATTCCTCTATAATCAGCTTAATAGCAAGTAGATACGTGGATTCTTTACAAACATTTTCTATTGGTTTTAAAGATAATCCGTTTATTGACGAAACATATTACGCACAACTTGTAGCAAAAGAAATTCATTCGCAGCATACTGAAATTCAGATAGATAAAACGAATTTAGAATATGCATTGGAATCTATTTTAAGCGACATAGATGAGCCGTTTGCTGATTCTTCAGCTATCGCCGTTAATGTGTTGTGCAAATTTGTAAAACCTCATGTTACGGTTGCTCTTTCGGGTGATGGTGCCGATGAGTTGTTTGCCGGATACCATAAGCATTTTGCGCATTACAACCATATGCGCCTTAAAAACATAAATTCGTGTTTGGCTGCACTGCATCCTTTGGTAAAGATTCTTCCGCAATCTCGTTCGAATGGGGTATTCAATTTTTTTAGAAAAATTTCAAAATACTCAGAAATTGCTTCGTATGGAAATGCAGAGGCGTATTGGCGGTTATGTAGCATTGGTGATGAAAAATATGTTGCAAATATTTTGCACAAATCATATACTCTTGATAATCAAATAAAAGAGAAATATACAAATCATTTTTCTCAGTCATCTGATATCAACGATGTTCTATACGCTGATCAGCAGCTTGTTTTGCCCAATGATATGCTCACAAAAGTTGATAGAATGTCAATGGAGAATAGTTTGGAGGTTCGGACGCCATTTTTGGACTATACATTTGTGGAATTTGTAAATTCTTTACCTCCTGAATATAAGATTAATGCAGGCATGAAAAAGCGAATCTTGCAAGACGCTTTTCGTGATGATTTACCCGATGAATTGTATAACCGCCCAAAGAAAGGATTTGAAGTCCCGCTACAGCATTGGTGTTCGACTATCTTTCCTGATTTAGAAGCAACACTGCTTTCTCCGGAATTTATAGAACAACAAGGCATTTTCAATAGCAATACAATAGATCAGCTGAAAAAGCAATCCACATCATCAACACCCAACGATGCTCCGGCGCAAATATGGGCTTTATTGGTCTTTCAGTCGTGGTGGAAACGCTATTTTTGATGTTTAGATAAATAGCAAAAATACCCCAATTTGTAAAGGTTTAATAGAAATACGCTACTTGTGCTGATTGTCAGTTGTTTAAGTACGTTTTTTTCGATAGAAAATAAAAGAGAAACAAGTACGGCGGTACCAGCTGCGTCAAATTTCAAAAATGTTTCTATTAGCTTGATTTTATTGAACAATATCGGATTTTTACCGTATATGTCATACAGATTTTCAACACTTAATTTTGTTTTTTCAAAAAACACTTCGTTTGTGTCCAATCCACAATGTATTAAAGCATTATCAATGTGTTTGACGGAGATATTTTTCTCTAACAATTGAATACCGAAAAGGGTGTCTTCGTGTCCATAGGAATTAGGTAAAGTATCAAATTTAATTGAGTTAAATAACTCTTTTGATATTAAGAAGTTAAATGCGGAAAAAGAAGCGTTTGGTTCTCGGGTTCGTAGTTCAGCGGACTTTTCTTCAGCAGACTTTCCATATTTCCATCGTAACAGTCGAGAGCGAGGTGGTTTATCATTGGAATATGCAGTTCCGCCGCATACCACAACAGGTGCATTGTTTACACATTCTGCGTAATAATTCGCTATAAAATGAGAATTATTAACCTGTGCGTCGCAATCAATAAAAAGAAGAAATTTGTATAATGCTTTGTTTGCCAATAAATTGCGAAGCGTTACTCGTCCTTGATTGTGGGATAGTTCCTCGTAATGAACATAAGGAAGAGTTTGTATGATTCTGTTTAGTTCTTTGTATTCAAATTCCGAATCGTCATCAATGGCAATGATTTCAAATACTATATTAGAGTTAACACATTGTGCGTGAATAGATTTAACTAACTCAGTTATAGTAAAATTATATATAGGAATAAGTATAGAAATCATTGTAAAGTAAAATACGAAAATAGGTAAAAAAAGAGATTCTTGTTGATTTTGTTAATAATATGTAGAAAATATATTTAAGCAAGAATACTATCAAATCTTAAAAATCACTATCTTTCCAAAAGAAAATACAAATTGGGAAATGTAATACTTTTACAAAATGATGAAATATTTACAAAAATCATTGATAGTTATTGGGTTGAGTTTTTTTTGTAGTTCTGCATATACTCAGGTAACTGCAAAATTCTCTACGTCCAAAACGACAGGATGTGGTAATACCGAGATTGAGTTTATAGATCAATCAACGGGGAGCCCAACCACGTGGGAATGGGATTTTGGTAATGGAGTAAAAAAAACCGAAAAGGTTTCTAAATCCTACAAATTTGCATATCCGGCAGGAACCTATACGGTAGTCCTTAAAGTTTCTAATGGAACATCAACAAACGAGACATCGACTACTATTACAATCAATCCTATGCCAAAACCTGATTTTGATGTGCAATCATTTTCAGGATGCGTTTCCACAGAAGCAGTTTTTACTGACCTAACAGAGTCTGATTCTCCAATTACAAAATACGGATGGGTTTTTGGGGATGCCGGAAATTCTTCTGCTCAAAACCCTTCTCACACATACATTGGAGAAGGAGTGTACACGGTAGGCTTGACGGTTACAGATGCAAACGGTTGTAAGGATACAAAAATTAAAGAAAATGTAATAGAAGTTACAAAACCATTAACACTTGCGTTCTCTGCTGCAGGTACTGAGTCGTGTGCAGCTCCGTTTACTACAACATTTACGCCAACCGTTGGCAATGGAACTGTAGTTGAGTATCTTTGGGACTTTGGTGATGGTATTACTGATTCAATAGAAAGTCCCACGCATACATACGAAGCTGATGGGGCATATACTGTAAGTCTTACGGTAAGAACAAGCTCGGGCTGTCCAACAACGCTAACGAAGGCTGGACTTATTCAAATCAATACCTTCGCTGCAACTATACAATCAAATAACAAAGCATGCCTTTCTACACCATTTTCTTTGCAAGGAAATGCAAATTTAACGATGGGGACGTGGCAATGGGATTTAGGGGATGGAACAACTTCTACGGCTCAAAATCCAACTGTTACCTATGCAGCAGCAGGTACATATACCGTAAATTTACATGCTGTAAGTTCAATCGGCTGTTTGGCAGATGTATCAAAAACAATTACTGTTGATCCTCAATTGGTCGCAAATTTTTCAGCAGACACATTACATGGTTGTGCAGGAAGTTCTTTAACTACAAATTTTACCAGTCAAGCATCTGGTATGACAAGTTATGTGTGGGATTTTGGTGATGGCACAACACAAACAACTGCAACAAATACCGTTTCTCATACCTATACTGAAGATGGTTCGTATGCGGTGTCATTGTTAGAAACAAACACAGATGGTTGTCAGGCAACTCTTCAGTTACCAGATTATATTCATGTTGAAAGTCCTGAAGCAAAGTATGAAATCACATCTACTGATGGCAAGAGTTTTTGTTTTGGTTCAACCACAACCATAACAAACGTAAGTACAACAAATTATGGAAGCACATTGGTTGATAATTGGGCATTTGATTACGATATCATCTCCGCACATAGCAGTGAATCAATTGTAGGCGATACAAGAACTATAGATTATGCCGCAGAAGGAGAGTATCCTATTATTTTAACTGTTCAAGATGAAGATGGTTGTACTTCTACATATACCGATACTGTAAAAATAGGAAATAAGCCCACTGCACCAAGTATAACAGCACCGGCAGAAATATGTTTTCGCGAATATGCAGATATGACAGCATCAGACCTTGGAGATGCAAAATCATGGGTATGGTCTTTTGGTGACGGAAGCCCGGATACAACATATAGTGTAAATGCCGTTTCATATAAGTATTTAGAACCTGGTGATTATACTATTAAACTAATCACTAAACAGTATAATTGTCCATCAGATACTGCACAATCAGATATTAAGATAAATCCTCCACAATCCTCATTTACGTATGATCCTCAAGCATTATGTACATTCCCTGATACGATTAGTTTTGACGGATCGGCATCAGTTGGAGCAGAAACATATTCATGGGATTTTGATGATGGATCAGCGCTTTCAACAGAAGCAGCTCCAAAACATGAATATACAACTGCCGGTACCTATAATGTACAATTAGTAACAACTGCCGGACTCTGTTCGGATACGTTAACAATGGCTATTACCACTTCGGGCTTAACAATGGGATTTATGCAGGACACGACTGAAATATGTAAAAATGATGCAATTCAATTTCAAGATACCAGTAAAATAAAAGCAGGCACCAAATGGCAGTATATATGGGATTTTGGAGATGGTAGTCCTATAGATACAGTATATACTGATATTACATCACACCAATTCACAAAAGATGGAAATTTCACAGTAAAATTACAAATTGTGACAGCTGGTGGCTGTACAGATTCTATAAAGAAAGTTAATGAATTTACTGTTAATGCTTTACCTCAAATTACAACTCTATCAGCAGACGTTACCGATGGATGCGCACCGCTAGCAACCAATTTTACCCTAGCTGCAACTAGTTTAGTTCCTATCAAATCATATTCATGGAATTTTGGTGATGGTACCGCTGCATCGTCTGATCAGAATCCAAGTCATACCTATACAATTGCAGGCTCTTATGATGTAACGGCAACTGTTACTGATGATAAAAATTGCTCTTTGGATTTAACAAAAATTAAATATATCAATCCAACATTCCCGGCTCCAAATTTCAGCTTCTCATCGCCGTCGGCACGATTTTGTTCGTATGATTCGGTTTCAACGGTCAATTCTTCAACAGGAGCATCACTTACTTATGCTTGGCAGTGGGGAGATGGTACAACATCAACAAAAATAGCTCCGAAGCACATGTACAATAATGTTATTTCGGACACTTCGTTCTCAATTACATTGATAGCAACAGACAAAAACAATTGTGTAAATACAATAACCCATTCTGTTTCAATCAACAATCCTATAGCCGATTTTACGACTCCAAATACGTTGTTCCAATGTCCACCCGCTGATGTTCCTTTTACAAACAAATCAAAAGGGACAAGCCTTTTATGTGATTGGAATTTTGGAGTTCCAATCACAACACCAATTATAAAAGCTGTAGAAGATGGAGCGACTTGGCAATATTACTCAGCCGGAGAGTATGATATAACCTTGATAGCAACTGACAATTTTGGTTGTAAAGACACCTTAATTCGTCCAAGTTATATAATAGTTAATGGACCGCAAGGAGAATTGCAAATTTCACCTACGAGTGGTTGTACCTATACTGATATTACTCTTAATGCAATCAATACGAAAAATGTGGTACAATATTCATGGGTTTATGGCGATGGAGAATATGAAACAGGTACGGTAGATTCATCAGTATATGTATATCCTCAAGGTAACGTTTATACACCATCATTGACAATAACCGACATAAATGGTTGTGATGTAACATTGTTTGCCGGTACAGTTTCTATTTATGGTGTAACGCCAGATTTCACGGGAGAAACATTGGCATGTGAAAGCAAAAACATGGTATTGGTTGATACCTCCGAAGCAAACCCTTCTCCAATAGAGTCATGGACATGGATAATCACAAAAGATACTGTTGGGGTTGATACAATCAAAACACAAGACTTAGACTATCTATTTGATTATGGTGTGTACAATATTAGTTTAACAACAGAGGTTCATGGTTGTGTATACACAAAAGATTCTTTAAATTTTGTAAAAGTATATGAAACTCCTATGGTTGATTTTGCAATTGACAAAAATCCTATAAACATGTTGGAGACAGTTCATTTTACGAATAATACTGACACAACAGCTATTTCCGAACATGTAAATTGGCTTTGGGATATAGGAGGTTTGTCTACCATAACCGATTTTGACTTGTCGTACATTTTTTCTAAAGATGGAGACTATGACATTCGTCTAATTGGATATACACATGAAGAATGTATGGATACTCTTATATTACCACTTAAGGTTAATGCAAGTGTAAGTATACCGAATGTTTTCACACCAAATGGCGATGGAATCAATGATGTATTCTTAAGCAACACACCTAACGTTACCATTATCATATTGAATCGTTGGGGACAACAATTATATAGTGGCTCAGACGGCTGGGATGGTACTAGTAATGGCAAAGAAATGTCAGCAGGCACATACTTTTATATTATAACATTGCCTGATGGCGAAAAATTTGAAGGACCTTTAATGTTGATTCGAAAATAATAGACACGATGAAAAGAAAAATACTTATATATTTGGCATTCAGCTTAATAGCAATGGCTTCCTATTCGCAATCAAAATATATGCGGAAAGGTAATTGGGCATATAAGGAAAAGACCTATAATACCGCTCGAGAATACTATCAGAAGGTATATGACAAAGCACGTGCAAATGAAGACAATCAAACAGCCGGATTTGCGAGTATGAAAATAGCGGAATGCTATTACAAAGCCAATAATTATGAGAGAGCAATACCATTTTATAGCAATGCTATATCCTTAAATTATCAGGATACTACAAAAACAATGTATCGAAATTATGGCGATATGTTGATGATGGAAGGCGACTATACAAAAGCTCGTGAAATGTATAAGAAACAAATGGAGTTGTATGGCTATGACGAACTTACTCAAACTCGTATAAAATCTTGCGATTTTGTGGATACTGCAAAAACGTATGAGTCAATGTACGACATACTAAATCTACAAACAATTAATTCAAGATACAGCGATTTTTCACCAGCTCCATATCGTGATAAAGTGGTGTTTGCAACGTCTCGTTTTGATGCCGATAGTATTGTTTATACATATACCGGTGATGGTTTTGAAGATTTATATGAAACATATTACAATTTTGAACAAAATTCATGGTCGCCAATCTCTAAAATGCAAGGTGGAATTAATTCAACATACAATGATGGTACTTTTTCATTTGACCAACGAACACAAACAGCGTATTTTATGCAATGTAATGGTGTAAGTGGAGCAGAAAAGAATTGCAATATTTATACTTCAACATATAATGCGAACGATGCCGTATGGGCTAAACCAGTACCATTTCAATATTTTACAACAGAATATAGCTCCGGACATCCTGCAATCACACCCGATGGATTAATATTGTATTTCTCTTCAAACAACCCTGCCGGATTAGGTGGAACAGATATTTGGATGTGTCGTAGAGATTCGGTTAACGGGAAATGGTCTGCACCAACAAATATAGGAACCCCTATCAATACAAAAGGTGATGAAATGTTCCCCTATGTTAATGACAATAGTGGTTTATACTTCTCATCAAATGGTCATTTAGGATATGGTGGTCTTGATATGTTTTATGCACCAAAGAATAATCAATGGTTTGGCCAACCAATCAATTTAAGGCCTCCGTTTAATTCATCAGCAGACGATTTTTCGCTAATGTATTTAAATGAAAACATGGGAGTGTTTACCTCAAATAGAATAGGTGGCGTGGGCAACGATGACATCTATATGTTTAAGCTAAAAGATGTGAAAATAGAGGCAAGCGGCCGTGTTATCAATGCGAGCGATTCATTGCCTATGGAAAATGCCATAGTTATTGTCAAAAACGTTGTAACAGAAGCTGTTGATACATTACTTACCGATTCTGTGGGAATGTATCATTTCCCTGCTATGGAACCGGATATGCAATATAAGATTTTTGTGTATAAAAGTGGATACCTAAATCAAGATGGAAAACTTATTAGTACACAAGGGGTTAAACAATACACTTATTTGGATTCTTTGCATGGATACGATATGAATTTTACCTTACAAAAAATAGAAAAAGGTAAAGAATACGAAATTCATGATATATACTACGATTTGGATAAATATGAATTAAGACCGATGTCGGTTACGGAACTCCAAAAATTAGTTTCCATATTAAATAACAATCCGGAAATTTGCATCCAGATAAATTCACACACAGACGAACGTGCTTCAGATTCGTATAATATTATTTTGTCAAACAACAGAGCAAAAGCCGTTGTAGATTATTTAACATCGCAAGGAATAGATAAGAAACGCTTGACTTGGAAGGGTTGGGGCGAAACGAATCCTATTTATAAAAATGCTCAATCGGAAGAACAACATCAGGCAAACCGTAGAACAACGTTTTCTATCATGAATTACGATCAACTTCAGATTACGAAACAAGAACAACAACAACAATCTGATATAAAACGAATAGAACGAGGTGGAAAACCAGAGCCCAAAGAACAAGGCATCTATTTCAGACTACAAATAGCAGCATCGCGCACTCGCAATAATTCAACGTTTGCATCAATCGAAAAAGATTTTCCAAAATTACCAACGTATTGTACACAAGGTTCTGATGGTTTGTACAAATACACGGTAGGTTCGTTTGCTACTTTCCAAGAAGCAAATCAAATGAAAGATGAAATAGATAAGGCAGGACATCATTCGTTTATTATATCATACGAAAATGGAAAACAAATTCCGATAAACGAAGCGTTACGAAAAATACAAAAATCAGAAAACAAATAGGTTATGAATAGACTTATACGATATATTACTTTTGTTGGTATTACATTCTGTTCTGTGGAATCTTTTGCACAGAATGATATTGATGTTAGTCATTATATGTTTGACGAGATTAGTTACAATCCCGCATTTACCGGAGAAGGTGAAACATTTCGTGCATCACTTCTTGCCCGTAAACAATGGTTGGGATTTAATGGTTCTCCATTGTTGCAAACATTAAGTGTAGATGGAGCAACCAAGCATTATGGCGGTTTTGGACTTCATGTTGTAAATGATAAATTAGGTTTTGAAAACAACGTAACGGCTACATTCAATTATTCTTATGGAGTAAATCTTTCTAAAAATTCTCGATTAACAGCCGGATTTGCTGCGGGCATTATTGACCGCTATATTAATGCGTCGGATTTTATATATCAAGACCCAACTCAAACAGACCCGGACGGATATTATGAAAACAACAACAATATAATACCAACACTGAATTTCGGTTTGAATTTGGCAGTTCAAAAATTTACCTTAGGAGCTTCTGCTACCCATATTGCCAATTCTCTATCGAATGCTACAATTAAAAAGTTGCCTCGCCACATATTCGGATATGCTAATTATACCTTTACTCCAAACCCAAAACTAGAGATAGTACCTTCTGTGCTTATTAAATATGGAAGTGCAAAGACTCAAGGAGAAGGCAATGTTACTGCTTATTTCAACCAAAAATTCTGGTTGGGTGCTTCATATCGATCTAAAGAATCAATAATTTTATTGGCAGGTATCATTTTACGTGAAAGAATCTTTATGGGATATTCTTTTGATTACAATATAGGTGAACATAGCCAATTCACGTATGGTAGTCACGAAGTCTTTTTGTCATGGAGAATGCGAAAAGACCCACACCAAAAAGGATTTTATCAAAGTACACGATTGTTTAATTAATTTTTATATGAATAACGGCAAATATTTGATTAAAAATAAATTCGTTGCTATAGCCGATAGCAATATGGTAGAAGGAGAAAAAGCACTTATAGCAGAAAAAGATTTACCTAAAAACTCAATCATTTTTTTATACGAAGCTCCATCAACAACAGTACGAACAAGAACTTCAATACAAGTTTCTAAAGACAGGCATGTAGAACCCGGTGATTTTGGTGCTTTCGCAAATCATTCGTGTTCTCCAAATACACAATTAATTGCAAACTTCGACGACGAGACATTGATAACGCAAGTTTTAATGATAACAATTTGTCCAATCAAAAAAGGAGAGGAGATAGTCTTTGATTATGCAACGACGGAATCTCAAGTTACTAAAGAATTACAGGGAAAAAAGTGTTTATGCAAGTCGCCAAATTGTAGGAAAACAATCTATGGTTTCAACGATTTAAGCCTTGCTCAAAAGCAAACCTTGTTACTAGAAGGAATTACTGCAAGTTATTTGCACATTAACTAATACCATGGCTGATATACAATTACCATCAAGACATTTGGAGGTTGCTGTAAATGAAATAAGCAAATTGCCGGGAATAGGGAAGAAAAATGCCTTACGGTTAGCATTGTATATTTTGCGTCAAGATGAGAATTATGCAAAAAGTTTAAGTGAAGCCATACTCAAGCTGAAGACTGAAATTCATTTTTGCAAGAAATGCCATACTATTTCCGATTCGGATTTATGTGAAATATGTGCAAACCCGAGTCGCGACACCACTACGGTGTGTGTGGTAGAGAATGTAAACGATGTACTACTTGTAGAGCGCACCAATCAATATAAAGGAGTGTACCATGTATTAGGTGGCGTTATTTCGCCTATTGATGGTGTTTCACCGCTTGATTTGAATATTGCATCATTTGTTGAACGATTGAAGGAAGGCGAAATTAAAGAAGTGATATTTGCTTTGCCGGTAACCACAGAAGGTGATACCACAAGTTTTTATTTGTTCAAGAAATTACAAGATTTTCCATCGGTAAAGGTAAGTATGCTTGCTCGTGGAGTATCGGTTGGCGATGAGTTGGAGTATACAGACGAAGCCACGTTAGCCCGTTCTCTAAAAGATAGAATAGCATATTCAGTAAATGGCTAAGAACAACCTTTAGTTACGTTGTTTCATAAAAAAAACCTTGATGAATTTTCACCAAGGTTTTTTTATGTTGTAGGAATACTAATTCCTATTTCTTAGCCGATAATAAAAGAGAATCAGCAATTGCAGAAGCAACGGTATCAACTACTTCTTTTCGAGCATTGTCTGCTGAGTATTTGCGAACGCAACGAACGCTCAAACCGGCAGTTCTACCAATATGACTTATATTAATTCCTAGATATTTCTTAGTACTATCGGTTGATACATTTTTCATCAAAATATACATAGCATTTTGTTCATTGTGATGATTTTTTGTCCACCATAAACCAAGTTTATCTTTTTCATAGAAAACGCCATTTCTTTCGCGGAAACCTGAAGCAGAAGCTTGAAATCCAGACGCATCCCAGCCTATAGTTGTTGGAACTTTATCCCAACCTGTCGCATTTTCAACGTTTGCATAGGTAGCAGCTAGTTGTAGCCAATCTGCATCTTCAGGAACCGTCCAACCTTCAGGACACAATTTGTCAGAACTTGCTGCAGCCCAGTTATAAAGAACTTCAGCATTTTCTTCATTATTGTATGTTGCATATGCAGCATCTTTGGCTTCTGACCATGCTTTTTCGTTGGCAATATTTTTTATTGGTGTTCCATCATTCAATTTGGTTGTCTTCAAGTTTGACGCAAACCATTCGTTATCACCAATTTTGATGGTTTTGTACGTATTTCCGTCAACGTCAGTTACTGTTGATACAACATCTTTTGAATTAGCTTGCGGACAACGGGTATAGTTAGCTTCTTGTGTATCTTGGCTACATGCAGCAAAGAGAGTTATAGAAGAAGATAGTATTACAATTACTTTTTTCATCGTTTTTTAATTTATCGTTATTATTCTCGTTATACAGTAGCTTCTGTTGAAATTCCGGCAGCTCTTTTTCTTAATATCTCTTGAATTTCATGAACTTTTGCTTTTGATAATGGATATCTCCAAATCAAGACAATTGTAAGTATCATTGAGATAGTTGGAATAATCACATACATTTTACGAACCAAGTCCAAGTCAGCAACTGAAACAATTGGGTTTGCTCCATCAATACCAACAAGTACAAGTACGTATCCGGCAATGATTGAAACTAAAGCAATAGCCAACTTAATCAAGAATCCAGAAACTGCAGTGAACATACCTTCACGACGGCTACCGTTTTCGTATTCATCGTAGTCACAAATATCAGCGGTGAAAGCACCAATCAAAGGCCAGCACATTGCCAATCCCATGTTGATAATTACCGGAGGAAATACAGCCAAGAATGGGGCAGTTGGGGTAAATAAGAACCAACTAGAAACATAACCAATAATTGCAATTGACGAACCCATAATTAATAAGGTACGTTTGTCAAAGAATTTTGCAATACGGTTAACAATAATTACCATCAAGATTTGTGTTGCCGGTTGTAAAATTGCAGTGTAAACGCCAATGTGACCAGCTAATTCTTTATGTGTGACAAATGAGTCTTCAAAAGAGAATGTCAACGGATGATGCCATGACCAGTTGAAAATACTGTGCATACCATCAGAACATACATGGTACATTGAAATGTAACCAAGTAAAGGCAACATGAAAAATAATGCAACATATACAAAGAACAAAGCACCCATTAACAAAAGGAATGGTTTTGATTTGAATGTAACAACCAACGAAGGCCAGAATGGGTCTTTCTTTTGAGATTGTGTACGAACCATATTTTTTTCTCTACAGAAAACAGAAGGAATAATACCGAAGATGATAATAAGTGCACCAACTATAAGTCCTAAATTACGAGCTCCGTCAACTTCATCGCCACTTCCTTTCATGAAATCCATTTGACAAATCAAGTACGCAGAACCAATCAAAATACCAATAACATAAGAGAATATTGATTTATATGTCTGCAACTTGGTGCGTTCGGTGTAATCTTCTTCCAACTCAAGTCCAAGAGCGCCATAAGGCATTTGCCAAATAGCCATTACAATGTAAAAGATAGAAACAATTCCTATGAAATATACTGTTTGGAATGTTCCAGGATTGCGAGGAGTAAACCAAATAGCCATAAATGCTAATGCTAATATAATAGCACCAACAAATATCCATGGACGTCGACGTCCCCATTTGGTACGCGTATTATCACTGAGGTTACCAAAAAACGTGTCGGAAAATCCTTCAATAAATTTTGAAGCACTCGTTGCAATACTAATCACAACAGGACTTACGCCCATACCGATCTGGAAAATGTTAAAGCTTAACGAGGGGAATACGTTCATCGCCAAGTTTTCGGCGATACCTCCGCTGGCCCACGCTAATTTCTCGCCGCCCGAAGACATTGATTTAGACTCTTCTTTTTGAGAAGAATTTTGGACTTGATTTTCTGAATTATCCATAGAAATAATTTATATTAATTTAATTTTCACAAATGTATGAATTCTTCTTAAACTAGCAGTACAACAATTGACGTAAAATAGCGTTATAGTCCTTTTTTTTACTTCGCTATATTGTTGTGCTGTGATTGTGAGTAGAGTACTTTTGAATCTGGTTCTACATCATGCGTTACCCATACGTTAGCTCCAATTACGGAATTTTTACCAATGGTAATTCTTCCTAGCAATGTTGCATTTGAGTATATGATAACATTGTCTTCAACAATAGGGTGACGAGGTATACCTTTTATTGGATTACCTTCTTCATCTAGAGGAAAGTTTTTCGCTCCAAGTGTAACACCTTGATATAGTTGCACATGATTGCCTATGATACACGTTGCACCAATTACTACGCCGGTGCCATGGTCTATGGTGAAATATTCTCCAATTTCTGCAGCCGGATGTATGTCAATTCCGGTAATTGAGTGAGCCATTTCGGTGATAATTCTCGGAATTAAAGGAACTCCTATTTTTAATAGCTCATGCGCTGCGCGATAGTGTAATAATGTTTTGATTACCGGATAACAAAATATGATTTCGCCAAACGAAATTGCAGCCGGATCGCCATTGTATGCTGCTTCTATATCAAGAGCAAGCATATTCCGAATAGCGGGGAGACGTTTGATAAATTCAATGGTAAGCGTTTCAGCTTGTTCCAATGCTGCTTCGCACGATAAACTTTCGTCGGCAAACAACAATCCACGTTGAATTTGGCGAGAAAGACGGTCATATAGTTTATCTACATTGACACCGGTATAAAACTCAATGGTGTCTTCTTTCATTGCTGCATGGCCAAAATATCCGGGAAAAATAATTTCTTGTATAGTTTGAACAACTGCCTCCAATTCCTTTACCGACGGCATTGAAATGCCATGTGTTGGCTCATGATATACTAGATTGTAAGATTCTGGATTGGATAATTTTTTAACTGTCTCTAAGAGTTGTTTTCTCGTTGTATCCATTATTTCTTTGTGTCTTGTTGTTCTTCTTCAGTAACTAATATGTAATCCAATTGGCGTTTAACCAAATCGGCACGTGCAATTTTTACACTAACCTTATCACCTAATGTAAATTCTTTGCCGGTATAACGTCCACGGAGGCAATAGTTTCTATCGTCAAATGAATACATATCATCCGACAAGTCTCTAATTGATACCATACCTTCGCACAATGATTCATCGAGTTCAACGTAGAATCCCCATTCAGTAATACTTGAAATAGTTCCGTTAAATATCTCACCTACATGGTCTTTCATGAATTCTACTTGCTTGTATTTTATAGAAGCTCGTTCAGCATTTGCAGCTAATTGTTCACGTGCAGAAGCGTGTTTGCAATATTCTTCATATTCTTCTTGTGGAACGCTTGTCTTTTTTTGAAGGTATCTATCTAGTAAGCGATGTACCATCATATCTGGATAGCGGCGGATAGGAGAGGTAAAGTGGCAATAAAAATCGAATGCCAACCCATAGTGACCAATATTTTCAGTAGTATAGATTGCTTTTGCCATTGAACGGACAGCCAATCCTGAAAAAATATCTGCTTCTGTTTTGCCTTTCAATCCATCAAGCAATTCATTGATAGATTTTGACGTCTTGATGCCTCCTGTAGTGTTAATTTTAAATCCGAATTTTTTAATAAAATTAGAAAAGTCTTTTAATTTCATTTCGTCAGGATTGTCGTGTACACGATACACAAACGTTGGTGCTGGATTTCGTTTACCAACAAATTCAGCTACTTTTTTGTTTGCCAATAGCATGAATTCCTCAATTAGTTTGTTGGCATCTTTTGATTCTTTATAATACACACCAATTGGGTGGCCTTCATTGTCTAGCTTAAACTTAACTTCTCGGCGATCAAAAGAAATCGCTCCTTTTTCATAACGACGAGCACGCATTTTCTTTGCAAGTGTGTCAAACGTAGTAATTTCTTCAACCAAGTTCCCTTCGTGAGTTTCTATTACTTTTTGAGCTTGTTCGTATGAGAATCGAAAATTGGAACGAATAATTGTTCTCCCAAACCATTCTTTAAGCACATTCGCATCTTTATCAAGGGTAAAAACTGCTGAAAATGTGAGCTTATCTTCATCAGGACGAAGTGAACAAACGTTATTTGAAAGTTTTTCGGGTAACATTGGAACTACGCGGTCAACCAAATATACGGAAGTTCCTCGGCGTTGTGCTTCTTCTTCAAGTTTTGTTTCGGGGCGTACGTAGTAGGTTACATCGGCAATATGAACGCCTATTTGGTAATTGCCATCTGGCAAAAATTCAATAGAAAGAGCATCGTCAAAATCCTTTGCATCGGCAGGGTCAATAGTGAATGTAGTTGCACTACGAAAATCGCGACGACTCTTTATTTCTGACTCTGGAATTGCATCGGGGAGAGCGTTTGCCTCGTCTTCCAATTCTTTCGTAAAGCGATAGGGGAGGTCAAATTCTTCAAGTATAGCATTCATTTCGGTTTCGTTGTTACCAACTTCACCAAGTACTTTTACAACACGTCCGATAGGATTCTTTGCTTTTTGTGGCCAGTCAATTATTTGAACTACAACTTTTTGTCCGTTTTTAGCATCAAGAATATCTTCGTTTGAAATAAATATGTCATAAGGAATATATCGTTTATCTACAATGACAAACGCATATTTCTTGTTGCGTTCAATTATTCCTACAAATTCTCGTTTACCTTCTTCTAAAATCTCGACAACTTCACCTTCCAAACGAGAGCGGCGGCCGTGATTAGCAAACAAGGCAACTTTCACTAAATCATTATTTAAAGCATGCTTTAAGTTTGTAGAGGCTATGTACACATCTTCTTCAAGTTGTCCGCTTACTACATATGCAGTGCCGTATGGGGTAAGGTCTACACGACCAGTTATATATCCCATTTTTGATTTTAGGCGATATTTTCCATTTTGACATTCTTCAATTTCTCCTTTTTCTAATAAAGAGGTCAAGTATTTGTTGGTGGTAATCAATCCTTCTTTGTTGTTGATACCCAAATATGTTGCAATCTGTCTGTTATTTATAGGTTTCTTTGGAAATTTTCTAAATATTGATAAAATATCGTTCGTAATTTCTGCCGGAGTGGATTGTCTATATTGTTCGTTTTTTCGGGCCATATATGTTGTTTTAATTTAACTCTACAATAATACGCAAAAAATCGTACTTTATCGCAACCAATAGGCGAAATTACTTATTAACAAATCAATCTTTTATTCAACAGAATGAATTTGAAATTACGGCTATTTAATATATTTGTATAATTGATTAAAAACCTCTGAAAATATATGAAAAAGTTATTTAGATTATTTACCGTAAGCGCTTGTGCATTAATCTTTTCAACAAGTTTGTTTTCACAAGAAATTGATCCTAATGACACAACCGCAATAACACCTACAAGATGTTTAGCTGAATATAGACAACTCGTTTCCATAAATGTGTTGCAATTCACAACAGGAACAGCAAATGTCAATTATGAAATATATGTTGCACCGCAATTTTCTATGAAATTTGGAGTAGGAACGGTTTTGGGATCGCGTATTCTGTTTAAAGAAGCACAACAAGCATGTATAGCAGGTGGTATTTATGGTATGGTAGAACCACGTTGGTATTTCCCTAAAGCAAGTCAAAATTGCTTTATCCAATATGGATTGGAGCTTTCCTATAAATATTGGAATTATACTGGCAAACAAGACGTTACCGAAGAAGCACAAGCAGATTATTTGAACAATAAAGCCAAGTACGAAAATGATGCAGATTATTCTGTAATAAGCGACAATGAGATATACTATAGCAAAGCAAATGTCATAGAACATTTAGGTGGAGTTTCTTTTTTTGGGAAAGCTACTATAGCAGGTGGTTTGACCTCAGAATTTGAACTAGGATTAGGCGTAGGAACAAAGTATAATGAATTCTATATAACTCCAAATATTGGCGTTTCATTTGGATGGACGTTTGACAAAATCAATGCAAAAATTGAAGAACCAAGTAAGTAAAACTATAAAAAGAGAACGATGAATAAACGACCAATCCTTTTATTTGTATGTTGTGTAGCATCTGCATTTCAAGTGTATTCGGCAGATATAAAAACTACGCCAAAAATCACCGACGTAACAGTTTATCTTCAAGGAGCAAGTGTTTTTAGTAATGCTTCGGTGAAGATTCCGGAAGGCGTGAGCAAAGTTATTCTTACTGATTTGCCAACTTTTGTTAATCAAGAATCTATCCAAGTTGCAGGCAAAGGTGATTTTACCATTATTAATGTATTGTTTCAGCAAACAGTAGAACGCACTCAAATTGTTGACAGTCTTACGAAAGTAAAACAAACACTAAACGACAAGCAAAAGGAATTATCGTATACGAAAGATGTGTATAAAACACAAATTGATGTACTCAATGCAAACAAAGATATTAAAGGAACAAATGCCAATTTGAGTACCATAGAGTTGGAAAAAGTCTTGAAATTCTATCAAAAACAATTGTTAGACTTCAATGCACAAATGTATGAGATTGAAAAAAGACAAGAAAAAATCGAGGAAGATTTGACGGTCGTTGAAAATGAATTGGCTACGTATTCGGACAAGCAAAACAAAGGCGAAGTGGTTGTTACGGTTTCTTCAAACAAAGCGCAAACCATAGATTTAGGACTTTCTTATTTCTTCAATAATGCAGGTTGGACTCCGTTCTATGAGGTTCGTGTGGCTGATGTAGACAAAGATTTACAAGTAATTTACAAAGCTGAAGTATATCAAACGTCCGGTTACGATTGGAACAACATTTCAGTAACACTTTCTACCGGAAATCCTACGCTCAATGGAACGATTCCAACACTTGACAAATGGGTGTTGCAACAAAAAACGTATAATCATTATGGTAGGATGAAAGCGGAAGACAATACAGAAATGGATCTTATGGTTTTTGGGTACGCTGCACCAGTATCAAAATCGGCAAAAGTTGCAATGGCAACAACAAATGAAAAAACGACTTCGGTTGAATTTACTATCAATGAAAAATTCAGCGTAAAATCATCGCAGAACGACGCGAAGGTTACAATTCATGATTATTCTATGCCTGCTTCGTATATATACCGTTGTGTGCCCAAACTTGACAAACACGCCTATTTATTGGCAAAAGTGACAAACTTCTCTCAATATAACTTTCTTTCGGGCAATGCGTGGCTATATTTAGACGGAAACTATGTAGGAACCTCATATCTCGACATTGCACAAACAACAGATACTTTACAATTCTCATTGGGACAAGACAATGGGATAGTCGTAGAACGTAAGTTGGCAGATGATTTTTCATCTAAGAAATCTATTTCGAAAAACTACAAACAAGCTATAGCTTGGAATATATCAGCAAAAAACAACAAACGGAGCGATGTTACCTTGGAGATAGCCGATAATATTCCGGTTGCAGGCAATTCGCAGATAGAGGTTTCGTACGTTAAAAACGATGGCGCACAAGTGGATGATCAAAACATTGCTACGTGGAGATTCAGTTTAAAACCGGGAGAATCTAAAAAAGTGACCTTGTCATATATAGTAACGTATCCCAAAACAATGGATTTGGATTTACGCTAAACCTATAGAAAAC
>DAIOSV010000034.1:0-4613 GCA_036752345.1 Bacteroidales bacterium
GTTGCCGAAATACCATACGGGTACGTGTACCCTTGTTCATTCATAGGGAACGGATAGTTTTGACCATACCCCGAGATTGCCATAGCAATCCCAATCACTGTTAATAGTTTCTTCTTCATTTGTATTGTAAGTTAGTTAATTTCGAAAATGTCTTTCGAAGAGAAAGACATGCAAAAGTACGAAAACCCTTATTTCTAAAAAAATTATAGGTTGATTTTTTTAGAAATGAGTTGTTGCACAAACGCACGGAAATCTTCGTGTGAAATTTTTTCCATAACATCGTTGGCAAAACCGCCTACAAACAACTTCATGCCGGTAATTTTGTCAATTCCGCGCGCTTCCATGTACCACAAGGCTTCCGCGTCAATTTGACCGGTGCTGCTTCCATGGTTACAAACTACGTCATCAGCATAAATTTCCAACTGTGGTTCGCTGTGAATATGTGCAGTAGGCGACAAAAGCATGTTACGGTTTTTCTGCTGCGCAACGGTTTTTTGTGCATCGTGTGCCACATATATTAAGCCCGAAAACGAGCCAGAACCCTGCTCGTCGGCTATGCCACGAAAAAGTTCCTGCGTTTCGCAATCGTGGCTATTGTGCTCCACACGAGTATATATAGAATATTGTTCTTCTGCTTTTGGGAAAAACACGCCAAACAAGTCGGTATTGGCTTGTGGCTTGTTTTTCTGTACGTTCAACACAATGTTATTGTGCGTTCCTGCCAACTGAAAATAGCCGCCATTGTAGGTTGAATTTTCTTGTTGGTCTACGCTTACATGGTACGCTGCCGAAGTGGTTTGCATCACATAGTGTTCGCAGGTTGCCCCGTCTTCACACACAATGTGCATAGAAACCTCAGCATTTTCGGCAAAACAAGTATAGATGGTAACGTGCGCATTTTTTGTTATGCTTACTTCATAGGTTTCCTTGCTCGACGACAAACACAAACACACGGTTTGCGTGCCTTGCAAAGTCAGTTTACCATTTTCGGCAAAACAATGTACCGCATCAAATTGAAGCGAAGCGGGGAAATTTTGCGCAATACACGTCTCTGGATTTACTTGGTTTCCCATTCTTACATGTTTTTAGTAATCCATTCGTAGCCTTTTTCTTCAAGCTCAAGCGCCAACGACTTGTCGCCGGTTTTTACAATACGGCCATCGTAAAGTATATGAACCACGTCGGGCACAATGTAGTCGAGCAAACGCTGGTAGTGAGTAATAACCATATATGCGTTGTCGGGGGTTTTGAGTTTGTTCACGCCTTCAGAAACTATGCGCAAGGCATCAATATCTAGACCGCTGTCGGTTTCGTCAAGAATTGCAAGTTTTGGTTCGAGCATTGCCATTTGGAAAATGTCGTTTTTCTTTTTTTCACCACCTGAAAAACCTTCGTTTACCGAACGGCCGGAAAGTTTCTCGGGCAATCCTACCAACTTTGCAGCGGCTTTCATGCTTTTAAGAAATTCGGTTGGCGATGGCGGTTCTATACCTTGATAGCGACATTTTGCCTCAATTGCGGCTTTCATAAAGTTAGTCATGGTAATTCCGGGAATTTCTACCGGATATTGGAACGCCAAAAACAAGCCCTCGCAGGCGCGTTGGTCTGCAGAGAGTTTGAGCAAATCTTTTCCGTTAAATGTAACGCTTCCTTCGGTTACGTTGTAAATATCACGACCGGCAAGCACGCTCGACAAGGTACTCTTGCCCGATCCGTTCGGTCCCATTATGGCATGAACCTCGCCGGGTTTTACCGTGAGATTTATTCCCTTAAGAATTTCTTTGCCATCAACCGATGCGTGAAGATTTTGTATTGTAAGCATATTGAACTGCATTTTCCTTTAACACTGCAAATTTATATAAATTCTCCGTTCTTTTTATGGTAAATCGTTGAGCAACTTCAATGCTCTATTTTTGCCTCCGGCAGAAAGGTACGGCAACTGTTCTTGCACCACCAATTTTATTTCGTCGGAAACGTCGGGATATTCCTTTGCTATACGTTCCAGCACGCACATGGCGTTTGCCTTAACAGCCACGGGAAACGTATTGTTCCGCACCGCAGCAAGAGAAAAATCCAACAAGAGTCCTAGATTGTCAAAATTCCACTGCGGCGTTACCATAAAGCAGCGAAGCAACAGACGAACAAGACCGGTGCGCTTTACCTGAGGGAGAACCTCAACAGCCTTGCCCAACATAGGTTCCAAGGCGTGCGGATGTTTGTCTATATAATGATTGAGCACCCAACATGCAAGCCACGACTGCGGATTGACATTTTCAATTGAGATTTCAAACACATCGGAAACGGAAATGTCACCTTGTTCGAGCAACGCAACCATAGCGGGGATATCCATTTGAATATTTCGCTCAATAAGTCGCTGCGTAAACTCGCCACGTGTCATCCTACACTACCTTCCATTGAAATTGCAATCAGTTTGTGCGCTTCTATGGCAAACTCCATTGGCAAATGAGTTAGTACCTCTTTGGCGAACCCGTTTACTATCAAGCCCATGGCACTCTCGGTAGAAATACCGCGTTGATTGCAATAAAATATTTGATCGTCGGCAATTTTTGAAGTAGTAGCCTCATGCTCTACCGTTGCCGAATTGTTTTGAATATCAATAACGGGGAACGTGTGCGCGCCACAGCGAGAGCCTATAAGCAACGAATCGCACTGTGAGAAATTATGCGCATTTTCGGCACCTTTGCCCATTTTCACCATACCGCGATAGGAGTTATTGCTTTGCCCCATTGAGATACCTTTTGATATAATGGTACTCTTGGTGTTTTTGCCTATATGTATCATCTTCGTTCCGGTGTCGGCCTGCTGGTGATTGCGCGTAACGGCTACCGAATAGAATTCCGACGAAGAATTGTCGCCTTTGAGTATGGTGCTTGGATATTTCCAGGTAATGGCCGAACCGGTCTCTACTTGTGTCCAAGAAATATGTGAGCCTTCGCCCTTGCACATACCGCGTTTGGTAACGAAGTTATAAATTCCGCCTTTGCCGTCTTTGTCGCCGGCGTACCAGTTTTGTACGGTTGAATATTTTATTTCGGCATGTTCCAATGCTATCAATTCCACCACGGCGGCATGAAGCTGATTTTCGTCACGCATAGGAGCCGTGCAGCCTTCAAGATAACTTACGTACGAATCGTCGTCGGCAATGATGAGTGTGCGCTCAAACTGGCCGGTTTTTGATGCATTGATACGGAAATACGTTGACAATTCCATAGGGCAACGAACGCCTTTGGGAATGTACACAAACGAACCGTCGCTAAATACGGCTGCATTGAGCGCAGCGTAATAGTTGTCGGTATACGGCACCACCGAGCCGAGGTATTTTTCTACCAAGTCGGGATATTTTTCTGCCGCTTCGCTAAATGAGCAAAAGAGAACTCCTTGCTCCTTCAATTGGTCGCGAAACTGCGTATGTACCGAAACGCTATCAAACACGGCATCTACGGCAACACCCGACAGCATTTTTTGTTCTTCCAAAGGAATACCCAACTTGTTGAATGTGTCTACAATTTCAGGGTCAACCTCGTCAAGCGATTCAAATTTTGCTTTATCCTTAGGTTGTGCGTAATAACTAATAGCCTGAAAGTCAGGAATTTCAAATTTCAAAAGCGCCCATGAAGGATGTCTCATTGTCTGCCAATGACGAAAGGCTTTCAAACGATATTCGAGCAAAAACTGCGGCTCGTGTTTTATGGCTGAAATTTTACGAATAATGTCTTCATTCAATCCCGGAGGAAAAACATCTGTTTCTACATTCGATGTAAATCCATACTTGTATTCTTCGGATTCTATTTCAGAAAGAACTTTATTGTCGTCCATCACATTCCCCCTTATTGCATAAGCATATCTATATCAATAGGTGCTGCCTCTTGTTGTAGTATTTCGGTAATAGTACCATTGTCGCATTTGAGTGTGCGCGCAGGGTAGCGGCGCACCATTTGCATATTGTGCGTTACAAGAAAAATGGTACATCCCGATTCGGCAATAGCGCGAAACAACTGAAAAATTTCATCGGAACTTTCTTCGTCGAGGTTACCCGTAGGCTCATCGGCAAGAATTACTTCAGGGTCGTTGAGCAGCGCGCGGGCAATAGCCACACGTTGTTGTTCACCACCCGAAAGTTGATGAGGCATTTTATCTTCTTTGTCGGCAAGCCCTACTTGCGTGAGCACTTCTATGATGCGTGCCTGAATTTGTGACGACTTTGACCATCCGGTTGCTTTGAGTACAAACGCAAGATTGTCGTGCACATTCCGGTCTGAAAGTAATTGGAAGTCTTGGAACACCACTGACACTTTTCGGCGCAAAAATGGCACTTTGCTCTGTTTAATTTTTGTCAAATCATGATCGGCAATGACAGCCTCACCGTCAAGAAGCGGAATTTCGACATACATAGTTTTGAGCAAACTTGATTTTCCCGCAGCGGTTTTTCCTATAAGATATACCATTTCGCCTTCGCCTATTGAAAACGATACGTCGGTTAAAATCGGATTATCCTCTGTATATCCGATATTTGCATGATTAAAATATATCTTGTTAGCCATTGTCTTTGCCTTTTGATTTTTATGTTGACAAATATATCAATATTTCGCAAA
>DAIOSV010000034.1:4713-25779 GCA_036752345.1 Bacteroidales bacterium
AACCAACCTTTTTCCACACGTTTTTTCTGCTCAAAAAGTTCGCCAATCGACCAAAACGAAGAAAAGGCGAACACACCGCACACGGCAGAGAGTATAACATTGTCAGACCAAACGATTGCCGCAACAAGTCCGGCTATACCCATAAGTGCAAAAACCCACCAGCACCGCGTGCCGAAATAATATTCTCCCTTGATAACCAACGGATGAAAAACGCCAATGATTAGAAACGCCATTATTCCAATAATGACGCCCATGAGATGATATGTTTCTATAAATTCTAACATTACGTTGCAAACGTACAACAAATAGCCAATCCTTCAAAACTATTTCGAACGGAAGTAGCAGCGAAAACGAACCTATTTTCGCTTGTACGCCAACAGCATTTCTTTGTCTTCGACTGAAACTCGGAAACTGTCGCGGCACTTTTGCACCCCTTTGTTGATGGTGAATTTGTTCAGTTTGTGCGACTGGAGAAATGCGATTGTTTTTTCTCGTTGTTTCGTAAAACATTCGGCAAAAAGCCACGCGTTTACCATGTTTACGTAATATTCCGTTTCGTTTTCGAACATATTCAATACGTTGAATATTCGCTGAATGTAGTTGTCGTCGTCCACCATTTTGAATAAGATGGTTATTCCCATACGGCGCACAAACGGTTTTTCTGACGCAATCAATTCTTGCGACAATGCAAAATAGTCGGCTTTGTTGTTGTCTTTGATATTGAATTTCAACAAATCGCAGCTTGCCCAGTTGTCAATTTCGTCGGCATATGCTTTTAAGTATGAAACCATTACATCAAAGTCCTTTATTTTGCAAATAAGCGAACCGTTGATTGAGGTGTTAGTGAAATTTTCCCAAAGATGTAAATCAAGAAATTCCATGAAATTTCCTTTGGCTATCTCTTTTACCATAGCCGCAACCTGCTTGGCATCAACGGCAATACACGGCATTTGAGTATTTATAATGCGTTGTTCCCATGCCGACTTGTCGGGACCTTTGCTAAACGAAAGCAAATATGCTTGAAACTCTTTGCCATCTTGTGCTGTCCAATGTTCACGTGTTAATTCCATACCGAAACTTTTTTATGCAGTAAATGTACTCTATTTTAGATAGTTTGAAAAATGCTTTGAACTGAAATAGAAACCGTTGCCACAAAAGCCAGACAAGCCGATACACCATGTATGCGCTGAATTTACTTTCAGGTTTCGTATGTTTCACGGTAAAATTTAGTATTTTTGAAACGTTTTGAAACAGAGTATGTCCGTCAAGAAAAAATTATCATTTTGGCAAATTGTTTTCCCGCTTTTGGTAGCATTGCCGTTTCCTTTTTCGCTCATGAATTGCGCCAGAGAATCTACACCTACCGGAGGCCCAATTGATACAATAGCACCATATGCAGTTTTTGAAAAACCGGTAAACAAATCCCAAAACATTGCGCCCAAGAAAATTATGGTGAAATTCAACGAATTTGTTGAACTTGACAATATTGACGACAATTGCATGATTTCGCCCATGTTTGATGAGAAACCTGACATCAGCGTTAAAAAGAAAAAAATGACAATTGATTTGTCAAAACAAACCCTACAACCCAATACTACCTATAGTTTCAACTTCAGCAATGCGATTAAAGATTTGTCGGAGGGAAATTACACAAATCAATATCTATACGCATTTTCAACCGGCACCAGCATCGATAGTATGCAACTTGCAGGTACGGTAAAATATGCCAAAACGGGCACCGTTCCTGAACATGCGCTTGTACTTCTCTACGACAATTTGAGCGACACGGCAATCAAAACACAAAAACCACGCTATGCTACTCGCATCTCTAAGAAAGGAGAATTTTCGTTCAAAAATATTGAAGCAAAGCCCTACCACATTTATGCGTTGGAAGATGCCGACAATGATTATAAATTTAGCCAGTCAACCGAAAAAATTGCGTTTCTCGACACTATTTTCACCCCGACTGCCGAACGGTTCATCGACAGCGTTTGGTATACTCACAACGACACCTTGCACGTTGAAGGCTTTGAAGACAGCATACAAATCAAGCAAGTGCGCGATTCTTTCAATTTGATACAGAAAACCTGTTGGTCTGACCAAGACATTACATTGCTTTTGTTTGAAAACGAAGTTTGGTATCAAGATTTGCAATCGTTTACTCGCCCAAACAAATATATGCTTACGTGCAAATTTGCAGCGAAAAACAATGCTCCTACCGCCATTCAAAGAAGTCCAAAAGGGAAGTTTGAGCAAGAACGTATCTCGTCGGACAGTCTTGTGCTTTGGCTTACCGACACAACTTTGAGCGAATCTGATTCCTCAAAAATATTAATAACATACCACGTTTCTCAAGAGTCTCAAGTGTATCAAACGGATACTATTATCCTCAATTCGATAAAAGATTTACCGCCACGATTACTCGTTTCGTCATCGTTAGACCAAAACAATAAAGTATATGCCGGCGATAGCGTTTTTATTACTCTTTCACGTCCATTGCAATCATACGACCTGAGTAAGATTGCGCTGTACGAGTCGTGCGATACTTCTAAATCTACCGATTGTCAAAAACTGCTTTCTCGCACCGATATGAAATATCGTCCAAAGGTGCACTATCAAATACAGGGCATAAACAAATACAAAGAAGTTGGTGACCGATTTGCAATTTATTTCAACAAAAAAATCAATCCATCAAGCGTGAAAGTTACCCTCGACGGGCTGCCAAACCTCACCGATTGGTATTATTCTGAATACGACAGACAAAGCAACGCACTGCTTTTCTGGCTTAAACCAAACACCGATGCGCTTCGCCTTAAAAACCTTGCTTGCACGGTTACGTACACTACCGAAGACGGAACGGTAGAAACCGAGCATTTCAACAGCAAGAAAGAAGTTCCGGTTGGCAGCAAATATAAAGTTCCAACGTCGAACAAACGCATCATTTTAGACATGAGCGAAAAACAGACGAAACAATTGTTGCCCAACGAACCAATTAGAATTGTGTGCAACAACCCTATTCATGCTATTACCGACAGCCTTTTCTCGTTGGTTGATGTAGAAGATAGCGCCGAAACATCGCTCATTACAAAAGTGGAAATTTCACCGGAATCTATGCGTACTATCCTTATTTACCACAAAGCACAAGCCGGTAAAAACTACACTCTCAGCATTTTACGGAACGCTGTTGTTGATACTTTTAGAACAGCTTCGCATGAATTTATCAAAACAATTGCAACTGCGCCTTCGGAAGGTCAGTTTGTACAAAAAGTGCCGTTTAAAATTGCACCTACCGGCGAAAAATCACGCACGTTTGCCATTACCGCCAATTGGAAAGAAAATACCAATTACACACTCATCATTCCTGACACTGCATTTACCGATATATTCAATGATGCAAACGATTCCCTTACATACGCATTCATAGCTCCCAAACGTGACGACGTAGGCAATTTGCTTGTAAAAAACACGAAAGGTTGGCCTTCTCAAAACCTTGTACTCATAATTGAAACGCAAAACACAAAAGAACCCATTTCATATAAAGGCACGAAAACATCAGAAGGCTTTGCATTTACCAATGTTCCGGCAGGGACTTACAGTCTTCGTTGCTACGTTGACGATAACAATAACAACCAATGGGACTCTGGTTGCTACGAAATTAAACGCCAACCGGAAAAAATCTATTTCTACAAAGAAGCTATTTCTGTGAAAGCAGATAGGGACAACAGCATGTATTGGGAGGAATTCTAAACCCTTTCAATCCAAAGTGATTTGTTGAAATCCAAATCTTACAAATAAAAGTAAGTGATAACCCAAAAGGTCAGAAAAATTCGCATGAAACCTATTCACGCATTACAATAATTCCAAGATTTTTTGCATCTGATCTTTGGTGAATTGACCGTCGGCGGTAAGGTGTTCCTTATCAATTGCTGCGAACGAAAACGGACATCCTAGATACATGTTTGCCACACGAGTTATTTTTCCATGCTTTCCCATAGCAAGTGCTACAATGTCCGAAAACTCATCGTACAACGAAAGCACACGTGCACTGTCATTCATAGAAAGTGCCGTTGTTGCTACTTTTGCAATAGTTGCACCTTGCGAAAAACAATCGGTTACAATAGTGTGCAAGTCCTCTCGCGATGGAGTATTTTTGTAGTTATGATATGAAATAATGCCAATACACGAATGTTGCTTGGCTAGCGCCAATATCTCATTCCTGAACGCACTATCAGACTCTATCTCAACATCTACATATTTTGCTCCCGACTTGATGGCGGTTTTGAGTAAAACGGCTCGCGTAGCGTCGTCGCAATACTGAGGGCGACATGTGGCTATAGCAGGGACACGAAGTTGCGAAAAAACTTGTGCGGTCGTTTCTTCATTAAGATGGCATAAATCAATACGAATTTCAACCATCTCAACGGAATTTGCCGTTGAAATAATTCTTTCAATATTTTGCTCAGCAATACTAACGCAAATCATTGATGACATTGGCTAAATCGGTATAGGTTACTTTTTCCACAACGCAAGAACCAATTCCGGTAAGGAACACAAAATTTACTCCATCTCCTTCTCGTTTTTTGTCGCAGCGCATTACAGCCAACAATTCATCAGGATTTACATCGCAAGATGTTGGCAAGCCTACGTTTTCAAGCAACGCAATTAAACGATTGCAGTCGGCTTGCTTCATTTTTCCGGTAAGCACGGAATATTTTGCAGCATACACCATTCCCACAGCTACTGCGCACCCATGAGACATTTTGGTAATTTTTTCTATTGCGTGTCCAAACGTATGACCGAAATTGAATATTCGGCGCACACCAGATTCGCGCACATCACAATTTACCACGCTCGATTTTATCACAATAGACTCATACACAAATGTTTCCAGCACTTTCTTGGAATGATTTCGCAAATCGTCAACATGTGATTCTATATAGGTAAACAAGTCTTTGCTCGCAATGGCGCCATGTTTTATGACCTCGCCCATACCGCTCAATAATTCTGATTCAGGTAATGAATTGAGAATATCAAGTTCGCAAATCACAAATTTTGGCAGGCTGAATGTGCCTATCATATTTTTGTATCCGTGGAAATTTACGCCATTTTTGCCACCAACACTCGCATCAACTTGACTGAGCAATGTAGTAGACACAAAGCCAAATTCAATTCCCCGCATATAAAGTGTTGCAATAAAACCACTCATATCGCACACAATTCCGCCACCAATTCCTAAGATAAATGAAGATCTATCAAATTCTGCTTCTATCAGTTTTTCAAAAATCGGGTCTAATGATTGGAGTGTTTTATTTGATTCCCCACGCGGAATTTCTATAATTAAATCCGCTTTAGGGAATTGGTCTTCATATAAAGAACGGATCGTTGAATCGGTGATGATAGCAATTTTAGCATTCTTAGGAAGGTATTTTGAAACATTCTCAAGGCTCTCTCCCACGAATATCGACGACCTTCCTATTGCACTTTGTATCTGTATTTTCTTCATTTATTTTACCGTTTCGTTTTCGGCTACGAATTTACTATTTCTGTCTGAATATTGATAGATTCTTCGTGAATTGCTTTAAATGTTTTTTCAATAAATTCTTTGCTCAATCCTTTTTCGGCTGCTTTTTTCTCTACTTCTGCAAGAATCTGTTCCCAACGGTTTGATTGAAAGACTTGTACATTATTCTCTTTTTTCGTTTTTCCCATCTGGCGAGAAATATCCATACGTTTGCCTAGAATTTCGAGCAATGCGTCGTCGAGCACGTCAATTTTTGCGCGCAATTCGTTCATTGTATCTCGGTAATCCTCGCTGGTGCTGGCAAGTTTTCGTATTACTAACTCATGGAGCAATGTGTTCAAATCATGCGGAGTAAGCTGTTGTTTTGCATCACTCAATGCAACATCAGGATTGCAGTGCGATTCAATAATAAGTCCGTTTACACCAAGATCGAGTGCCTTTTGCGACAATTCTTTGATAAACTCACGACTACCTGCCATGTGACTCGGATCGCAAATAATAGGAAGTTCCGGTATTCGACGGTGAAGTTCAATTGGCACCTCCCATTGTGGGCTATTGCGATATTTCATTTTTTCGAACGGAGAAAAACCACGGTGAATTGCTGCCAACTTGGTAACTCCGGCACCTGATATACGCTCAAATGCGCCTATCCATAATTCCAAATCAGGATTGATTGGATTCTTAATGAGCACAGGAACATTGGTTCCTCGCAATTCATCGGCAATTTCTTGCACAGCGAACGGATTCACTGCGGTACGAGCGCCAATCCAAAGAATATCCACACCCATTTTGAGAGCATCGTTTACGTGTTGCTTGCATGCTACTTCAGTAGCGGTGAGCATACCGGTTTCCTCTTTTACTCGTTTGAGCCATTGCAATCCTTCGAAACCAACACCTTCAAATGTATTCGGACGAGTGCGCGGTTTCCATATTCCCGCACGGAATATTTGTACGCCATATTCATGCAATTCTTTGGCGGTTGTCATTACTTGCTCTTCAGTTTCGGCACTGCATGGACCAGCAATTATTACCGGTCGTTTCGCATCTATGCCCCAGGTTTTTATTGAATCAATTTTCATTGTTATAAATTTTTCTGTTTTATTGTATTGCTATCTAAAAGACGCGGTGCACCACGTCTCTCCTTTAATTATTTTCTATCAAGTACTTCTTTAATCTTATTCGCATCACTAATCAGGCTGTACAAATCTTCTGTTTTGTTTTCAGCAATTAATGTCTTGAATTGATTGAGAATGTCAATGTATTTATCAATTGAGTCGATGAGATATTTGGAATTTTGGCGAAAAATAGGAGTCCACATTTGTGACGAACTCTTGGCAATACGTACCGTTGAAGCAAAACCACTACCTGCCATCTCAAAAATTCGTTCCTCGTTTTTCTCAATTTCCTGTACCGTAAGACTCAACGCATAGGCTATGACGTGGGTGAGATGCGACACATACGCAATGTGTTTATCGTGATCTTCGGCATTCATATAAAGAATGGTCATGCCAAGCATTTGGTAGAGCATTTGCGCACGTTTAAGGGCAAATTCGCTACTCAATTCCGATTCACAAATGATAGTCTTTTTTCCTACGAAAAGGTCGCGCATAGCTGCTTCCGGGCCGGAATATTCAGTTCCCGCCATTGGATGCGAAGCCACGAAATTTTTACGGCGTGGGTGATTTCGCACCTTGCCACAAATTCCCGCTTTGGTAGAGCCGGCGTCTATTACCACGGCTTCGTCACGTATTGTGTCGAGTATGTGAGGCAACATTTCGCGTGCTGCATCTACCGGGATTGACAACAACACAAGGTCAGCTACCAGCAACGCCTGGTCTAGCGGCATTGAAACATCAATAATACCAAGCTCTTTTGCTTTTTCCAAATTCTTCTCGCTTGCGTCAACGCCAATGATTTTAGTCTCAAAGCCACGTACTGACATGGCCATTGAGCCACCAATCAATCCAATTCCTATTACTACTATGTTCATCATTAGTTTAATATTTCGTAATTAAATTTTTCATCTCGTTTGTATTCTCCTAAAACAGAAAGGTTTGAGACCAACTTCAACACCTCGGTGAGCGATTTGTCAAATTTTGCTTTGTCTTTCCATTCCAAATCTAGGTAGAACGTGTATTGATAAGGGCTTCCCAAGATAGGAAGCGACTGTATTTTTGTTAGATTAATGTCATATTTTTTGAATGCAGCCAACACATCAACAAGCGAACCCGGCTGGTGCGTTAATTCAAAACAAACCGAAGCCTTATTATTTTCGGGACTGTTCACTGCTGCACGACTTACAACTAAAAAACGGGTATAATTCTTTTTGTTTGTTTGTATTTGACATGCTATTATTTCCAAGCCATACAATTCGGCAGCATATTCACTGGCAATTGCAGCGGCATGGGCAAGATGCTCATCAGCTATTTTTTGTGCACTCGATGCAGTATCGCTCCAGTTGATGATTTTCATAGCAGGATAATTATCCAAATATTCCTTGCTCTGCATAATTGCAATAGGATGCGAATATACCTCAGTAACGTCCTCAATTTTTGTGCCCGGCAGCGCCATCAAATTTTGCGTAATGTGAAGACTTATTTCGCCTATTACTTTGAGTTTCGACTTCTTCAACAACGTATAATTTTCCAAAATACTGCCGGCTATGGTATTCTCTATCGCCACTATGCCGTAATCGGCTGTGCCATGCTCTACTGCGTAAAACAAGTCTTTGAACTGGTTACAGTTTAATGTCGTAATATCTTTGCCGAAATATTCTTTTGCGGCAATTTCATGGAAAGCTCCATTTACACCTTGAATCGCTATTTTCATAATTTTATTTCAAAAAAAAAGCCCCGATTTTCATCGAGGCTCTGTTATACTTTCAATTATATTACTATATACACACTGCCTCGACTTTCTTTTGATAAAAAAAGTAATAAAAGTAAAAAGCGAATGTGTTGATATTTCTCATTGTTTTCTTGTTTACGCTTTAGTCTTTGTTTCAAAAGCGTGTACAAATATATTATTTTTTTGAGAAATGATTCTCTCGAGCATGGTTTTTTGAAAAAAAATTCATTTTTAAAAGTCTAATAGCACCAATAGAAGCCATTGCCAAACAGCGGAAAATCTTGCCCTCCAGACTGAATGCGTTATCCCTAGCTCCAACTTTTTTTCACATTTTGTAATCTGTTTGATTTTAAATATATTTGTAGGCAAATATTTAAATACTACATGGTTATATTACTCACCTATTTGTTTGGTGCACTTTGTATCTCGTTTCTTTGCTCTGTTTTAGAAGCGGTATTAATGTCAACACCTCTTTCATTTATTACAGCAAAAGAAGAGGAAGGTGTAAAATCTGCAACTCTTTTCAAAAAATTAAAGCTTGACCCCGAAAGACCTTTAGAGGCAATTCTTACGTTCAATACCATTGCGCACACAGTGGGTGCTGCCGGCGTTGGTCAAAAAGGTTCTGAACTTTTCGGTAGCGAATGGTTTGGTCTTATTTCGGCAATTATGACATTGCTTATTCTTGTTCTCTCCGAAATTATCCCTAAAGTTATTGGAACTTCATACTGGCGAAATCTTACAGGCTTCACAGCATACACAATTAGATTTTTGATTGTGATTTTATACCCAATGGTGTTGATGCTCGACTTAATAAGTAAGATATTCACGCCCAAAGAAAGCGAAGCCGCAATCAGTCGCGAAGAGGTTTCTGCTATGGCAAATGTTGGTGAAGAAGAAGGTGTGATTGAAGAGAATGAGAATAAAATCATTCAAAACATCATGAAACTTGACAACATCAAGGCCGGTGATGTAATGACTCCGCGTGTGGTATCGGCTATTGCACGAGAATCAATGACTTTGCGCGAGTTTTATGACAATGACGACTATTTGCATTTTTCGCGTATTCCGGTATATGCCGAATCTCCTGAATACATTACAGGCTACGTGCTTCGTAGCGATGCTTTGGAAGAACTTACTGAAGACCATTTCAATATGACGTTGGGAGAACTTCGTCGCGAGATTCCATTCTTCAACGAAGAACAATCTATCAGTGCAGTGTGGGAAGCGTTGTTGAAAGACAAATCGCAAATAGCCCTTATCATTGACGAATATGGTTGTTTCCAAGGTATTCTTACCCTTGAAGACATTATTGAAACCATTTTTGGATTGGAAATTATTGACGAAAATGACGAAGTAAGCGATCTCCAGCAATATGCTCGCGAGCGATGGGAAAATCGTCAAAAACAGTACAAAAACTTACGTACGTTGCCAATCAAGACATGTCCTAAAGAATCAGAGAAAGAAAACTCAGATACCGAGAAGGAAGAAAAGGAGTAAAACTAGAACGACTCCAAAATTCTTCGCAAATCTTCGGGTGTATCTACACACTTATTTTCGTATGTAGTGACTGCTGTACTAATTCGGTAATTGTTTTCAACCCAACGAAGTTGTTCCAAATTCTCAGCCTTTTCTAATGCAGATTGAGGCAATTTGGTTATAGCAAGCAAGACGTCACGCCGATATGCATAAATACCAATATGCTTGTAGTAGACGTTGTTTTTCACCCAATCTTCGGTATTCTTACAGTCACGCAAATATGGTATAGGCGAGCGACTGAAATATATAGCATGACCATCAGGGGCAATAGCAACCTTTGGTTTATTTGGGTTGAATAAATCTTCAGCTAACACTATTTTTTTAACCAACGTTGCAATATCGGTTGTTGGATCTTTCTCAAAAACACTAGTAAGTAATTGTATTTGCGTCGGTTTCAAAAAAGGTTCGTCGCCTTGCACATTTACAACCACTTCAAAGTCATTGCCATTAGGTATAGATTTAATGGCTTCTGCCAAACGGTCAGTACCCGTGGGGCAATTAGTTGAAGTCATTACACAATTGCCGCCAAAGGCTTTTACCCTTTGTTCTATGCGTGCATCATCAGTGGCTATCCAAACATCGGGGCACGCTTTTTTTGCATTCTCATATACATGCTGAATCATAGGTTTACCCTGAATATCAGCCAACGGCTTTCCCGGAAATCGAGACGAACCGTATCGAGCAGGAATTATAATGATAGTTTTCATAATATTTTTAAGACACAGACTATTACAAATGTATACTTTTATTGTGAGTAAATGATACTCGTTTTAAATTATTTTGAATCTTCCTCTCATAGTCTTGCATTCAAATCCGTTTTTATCACATTGGTACAAAGCGAGATACTCATTTTTTATTATTTTTGTCAAAAACAAAGTAATACATGATACAAAAAAGCGACCTGCTTGACATTCTATCCAAGCGAATTCTTGTACTCGACGGGGCAACCGGAACAATGATCCAACAATATAATCTTCAAGAAGAAGACTATCGAGGTAGCCGTTTTGCCAATTGGCCCTATTTGCTCAAAGGGAACAACGATTTGCTTAGTCTTACCAAGCCCGAAGTTATTCGTGAAATTCACACAAAATACCTTGAAGCCGGTGCTGATATTATTGAGACAAACACGTTCAACGCAAACAGCATCTCGCAGTCCGACTACAATATGCAACATTTAGTTGTCGAAATCAATACCGCTTCGGTAAGCATTGCTCGCCAAGTAGCCGATGAATTCACAAAGAAAAACCCGCAAAAGCCACGTTTTGTGTGTGCGTCTATAGGACCTACAAACAAAACCGCTTCAATGTCGCCCGACGTAAACAATCCGGCGTTTCGCGCGGTTACGTACGACAATCTTGTTGCGGTGTACAGCGAACAAGTTACGGCTATCATACACGCCGGAGCTGATATTCTTTTGGTTGAAACAGTGTTTGACACGCTCAACGCAAAAGCCTGCCTATTCGCTATAGAGCAAGTACAGAAAGAACTTGGCACCGACCTTCCGGTGATGATTTCGTTCACCATAGCCGATGCGAGCGGTCGCACCCTTTCGGGGCAAACCATTGAGGCATGCATCCGTTCGGTTTCGCACGCAAACCTGCTCAGCATAGGACTTAACTGTTCGCTCGGGGCAAAAGAACTTGCACCATTTGTAAAAGAATTGGCAGAAAAATCACCGGTGTTGGTGAGCGCGCACCCCAATGCGGGATTGCCAAACCAATTCGGGAAATACGAGCAAACGCCCGAAATTATGGAAAACTACGTGCGTCCGTATTTGGAGAACTCATACCTCAACATTATAGGTGGCTGCTGCGGCACTACCGACGAGCACATTCGACGCATTGCCCCCATAGTTGGCAATTACAGTCCGCGCAGAGTACCGCAAGCCTTACACACTATGTTTTTGAGCGGATTGGAATCGCTTACAATTGACAAAAGCAAAAATTTCATCAACATAGGAGAACGCACCAACGTAGCCGGTTCGGCAAAATTTGCCCGCCTTATTCGTGAGAAAAATTACGACGAAGCGCTTTCAATAGCTCGTGCACAAGTAGAAAACGGTGCGCAGATAATTGACGTGAACCTTGACGACGCCATGCTCGACACAAAAGAGGAAATGGTTCATTTTCTTAACCTGATAGCATCGGAGCCGGAAATTTCACGTGTGCCAATTATGATTGACTCTTCAAAATGGGACGTGCTTGAAGCCGGGCTCAAATGCATTCAAGGCAAATGTCTTGTAAACTCGCTCAGTCTTAAAGAAGGCGAAAAAACATTCTTGGAGAAAGCAGCAAAAGTGAAACAATATGGCGCTGCGCTTATTGTGATGGCATTTGACGAAACCGGTCAAGCCGACACCTATGCGCGCAAAATAGCCGTGTGCGAACGTGCATACAAATTGTTGCTCAGCATCGGGTTTCCTCCGGAAGATATTGTGTTTGACACGAACGTGCTCACAATTGCTACCGGCATTTCCGACCACGACAATTACGCCAAAGATTTTATTGACGCCGTTGGTTGGGTAAAACAGAATTTGCCATATGCCAAAACGAGTGGCGGCATCAGCAACGTGTCGTTTTCGTTCCGCGGAAACAACACCGTACGAGAAGCTATGCACTCGGTATTTCTCTATCATGCCATTAAAGCCGGCCTTGATATGGGCATCGTGAACCCAGGCATGCTTCAAGTGTATGACGATATAGAACCAACGCTTCGCGAAAAAATTGAAGCCGTGGTGCTCAATACCTCGGCTACTGCGGCAGAGGAATTGGTAGAATTTGCCGCTACGCTCAAACAACACGAAAACGTAACAACAAAACATGACGACTGGCGCAAAGCTTCGGTAGAGCGCAGATTGGCCTACGCATTGCTCAAAGGTTTGCCCGACTATTTGGAAGAGGACATTGCCGAAGCGCGTACTAAATATTCGCCGTCGCTCGCCATTATTGAAGGTCCGCTTATGGGCGGAATGAGCGAAATTGGGACGTTGTTTGGCCAAGGCAAAATGTTTTTACCGCAGGTGGTAAAATCAGCGCGAACCATGAAAAAAGCGGTTTCCATTCTTGAGCCGTTTATTGAACAGGAAAAACAACAATCGAAAGCATCAACGGCAGGAAAAATCTTGCTTGCCACGGTAAAAGGTGACGTGCACGACATTGGGAAAAACATTGTTTCGGTGGTGCTTGCGTGCAACAATTTTGAAGTGATTGACTTGGGCGTAATGTGCACGATGGAAAATATCATTGACACCGCCGTTGCCGAAAAGGTTGATTTCATTGGATTGAGTGGTCTTATTACGCCATCGCTTGAGGAAATGCAAAACATTGCAAGCGAGCTTGAACGTCGCCACCTATCAATTCCGCTACTCATTGGTGGAGCCACTACCTCAAAAATACACACTGCGGTAAAAATTGCGCCGCTCTATTCTGCTCCAGTAGTGTACGTGAGCGATGCATCAAAAGATGCAGCTATTTGTGCAGCTCTCATGTCTTCAAAACGACAGGAATTTATAGATGAGCTCAATGCCGAATACGAATTGATTCGCTCGCTCTACCATAATCGTCAAGTGCATGATATGTTGCCACTCGAGCAAGCGCGTGCAAATCATTTCCGCTTTGACACACACGCTGCCGATATTGTTGCGCCTTCATTTTTGGGCACAAAAACAATTACAGCATCATTGCAAGACCTTGTTCCTTACATTGATTGGACGTTTTTCTTCAGCGCATGGGGGATGAATGGCATCTCGTATCCGGCAATTCTCACCGACGAGAATAAAGGTACCGAAGCTACCATGTTATTCAATGAAGCAAAACAAATGTTGCAACACATAATTGACGAAAAATTACTCACACCAAAAGCAGTTGTCGGTTTCTTTGCTGCAAACAGCATGGGCGATGATATTGAATTACACGAAAATATTCATTCTCAGACAATTGCCGGTAAATTTTTCAATTACCGCCAACAAACCTTGCAACCAAATGGTAACGCAAACCTTTGTCTTTCGGACTTTGTGGCGCCAAAAGAAACCGGTAGCTCAGACTATCTTGGACTGTTTGCGCTCACTGCCGGCCTTGAAGTTGACGAGTTAGTTGCTTCATACAAAGAGCAAGGCGACGAATATTCAGCGATTATGGTACGCACCATTGCAGACCGCATTGCCGAAGCTTTTGCCGAAAAACTGCATTACATGGTTCGTTCTTCTTTGTGGGGCTATGCTCCCAACGAGCCGGAAGATGTGGCACAGATTCTTAAAACGAACTATCGCGGTCGCCGCATGGCAATTGGATACCCGGCGTGTCCTGACCACAGCCAAAAAACGACGTTGTTTGAATTACTTGATGCTGAAAAAGAGTTAGGTGTTTCGCTCACCGAATCGTACATGATGCGCCCTGTTTCTTCTATCTGCGGACTCTTTTTCGCTCACCCCGAACTACAATATTTTGGTGTAGGAGACGTTGACGAAGCACAAAAGAAAGATTTTGAACAGAGAAAAGCTCTGTATAGGAAATAAAAAAACGACGTGTTAATTCGCTGTAATTAACACGTCGCTACAAAAGATTATAGTTCGTCAAAGATTCTGACGCAATTCCTCTATTTTTTATGCGTAGCCAATGCTTTCCAATCGAAGATAGTCATTCCCTTGGGGTTTTTCGCATTGATTTTGTGATGATTGAAATAATACAACGTGCCATCAGCGCCCATAAGAGCAACATACGCACGTCCCGGCACATCTTCTGCCTCAACTGGGCCAACGGTATGTACGAATAATGCATCTGCTTCGTTTCGGCGTATAATTTTCTCTAGTGTCATTTGGTCGGTAAACTCAACATTTGCAATAGGACACACAGCTTTAATTTCAGCTACTTCGTCAAAATCCTCGTTTTGTTCTTCTTTTAGCAAATAAATAGTTTTGCCTTCTATGCTACGTTTTTGGTGTGTATAGACAGCGAACTTTTTATCTCGCAATAATTTTGGATCTTCCGTAACAGCCTGCACATGCTGATTCATGAATGTTACAATTGCTGGGAATTGGTATGCTGCCTCATCATCATAGCTTTCATAGCAAAGTGGGAAAGAACATACTTCCGGTAAATCATTTATGGTCTCATATTCTCCTCCAATGAGTAAGCTCATGAATGTGTACATTACCGAATCGTCATCTTCTTGGAACTGCACCGACACTGGCGCAAGAAAGGCATTGTGAGGGTTATTTAATTCATCCGTAATATTATTATAGTAGATAAATTCAAACGGAGTTGCTGTCCAGTATTTCTCAACAGCCCTGCGTATCTGAGAATTGTAATCGGTAAGCGGACTTTCGTATAACACTACGTACAACGTAGAATTTTTTAGCATATCATTAACCTCTTCCATTGTTGCCGTAGGACGTTGAGCCATTGTGGCAATGCTTGCTAAAACTGTTACTGCAAATACTAATATCTTTTTCATAGTTTTTAATTTTATATCATTTTTGTAACGAAATAAACACATTCCCTCCCGGTTTTATTTCAAACGACTTTGATACTGATTTTTCGGTATCTGTTTGGAATTTATCGCGCCAAATTACTACATATTTTCCAGGTTGAAGTGTCAATGCGTCATTTTTTCGACTATCGGCAGGCAAATACGTAACGAACTCCAAATCGGTATTTCTATCTATGTACACAGCACCTACGCCCAACTGTGGGCGAGTAAATGTAACATGTCCGGGTTGCAAAATTTTTATGGTTTTAACCTCATCAGGTTTTATTTCCACATCGTAAAAATACGTTCTCGGCATAGTCAATATCTCTAAATCGTATTTACCGGCAATGTATTTTACTTTTTCGCTTACCTGCTGAACATTGAGTGTATTCATGTCGCCGCTCTGGCGCACAATGGTTTCTATTGGAGTAGAAATGTTAAATCCGTATGGACGCTCTACAACCAAATAGCCTTGTGGAGCATCTATTCTTACAATAGTATGTTTTCCGGGTTCTAGGTTGATATTATCGGCATAGACCGGTGGCATGGTGTGAACTTTGATTTTATATGAAACCAACGGGTCAATAAACAAAATATCAGGTTCTCCGGGTTTGATAACGGAATGCACGAAATTGTAATGAATAAAACCGGTAGAATTGTCGTAAAACGTCATAGGCACATCGGTTTCGTTCGGTTTTTTATATGCATCAAGCAAATATACTTGCAGCGGAGTACTTTCCATGGCCCGTTGCATAGCAAGATTCAATACCGGCAAAAAGTCCAACTCATTTTTGGCACTAAATACTTGTCCGGCACAGTCAAATATTTTATTAAAATCAACCTCAGTTCCAACTCCAATAATGAAAGGTTTAAGGATTACGCCTTTTGCTTGCAATTCGCGAGAAATTGCACAAGGGTCTCCCTCGCATGCTTCTACACCATCGGTTATTAAGAAAATGATATTTCGTGCGCTCGAATCGGGAGGAAAATCTTTGGCTCCTTGCTCTATGGAATAGGCAATAGGCGTAGTTCCGTTAGGGTTCAATGTAAGGATTTTATTGACAATTTCCGGCACATTATTTTTTCCGAACGGGACCTCCAAATGGCTGTCATTACAGTCTTGTGGCGGAAATGGACTACGATTTCCATACACGCGTAACGCAATTTCTACATTTGGAATTTTTGAAACACTATCAATAAACGGAATCAAAATACTCTTGGCCGCGTCCATTTTGGTATTGCGTTCCCAAATGCCCAACATACTATATGAGCCGTCAAAGATGAACAAGATTCTGGTCAACGGCATTACATTGGGCACTTCAGCAAGTTTCTGTGCTGTTGCCGGTTGCATCCCAACAATAAGCATTGAAACAAACAGGATTACTATATTTTTTAATTTCTTCATACAAATAGTTCATGCAAATATATGGTATTTGTTGATATGGAAAAACAGATTATTTTTGTCTTCATAAAAATCAATGGAAGATTCTCAATTACAGATATTCAAAGAATCCATTGCATCGGTAACTGATGCTGATGCGCTTGTGGCTGCGCTACAAACGGAACGACAGACAAGCATTCGCATCAATCCAAAGAAAATGGGAGCACCGGCATTGCCACGAATTCCCTGGAACCAGTATGGATTTTACTTGGAAAATCGTCCTCTTTTTACGTTAGATCCATTGTTTCATGCAGGAGCATATTATGTGCAAGAAGCATCATCAATGTTTCTTGAGCAAATTATTTCACCCCTAGCAACCCATCCTTTGAAGGTTTTAGATGTTTGTGCGGCGCCGGGAGGAAAGTCTACACTTGCTATTTCGCTATTACCCGAAGGGAGCCTTTTTGTTGCAAACGAAGTTATTCGCAGCAGAGCACAAATTCTCTCCGAAAACCTTATAAAATGGGGCTATAGCAACTGTATTGCTACCAACAACGACCCAAAAGATTTCAGTTTTCTCCGTGGTTTTTTTGACCTCATCATAGTAGATGCACCTTGTTCCGGCGAAGGGATGTTTCGCAAAGATGCAAATGCCCTTCAAGAGTGGTCACCTGAAAATGTTGACCTGTGTAGCAAACGCCAACTGCGCATATTGTACGACATATGGGACTGTTTAGCGCCCGAAGGCATGCTCATTTACAGCACCTGCACCTTCAATGAGCGCGAAAATGAAGACGTGGTAGCACGTTTCATTTCGGAAAATAATGCATCGTGCAAACGAATAAATCTTGATGCGGAATGGAACATAACCGAGCGTGAGAAAAACGGCGCCATTTCGTATCGATTTTTCCCTCACCTAAGCAAAGGCGAAGGGTTTTCCGTTTCGGTTATTCAAAAACATGACGGTAGCGATTTTTCTCTTCCAAAGAAAACAACACCGCCACGCTGCTACACGCAAATTTCCGACAAGAACGCACAAGCATATCAGTCTCTTGTTCAAGGAGATATGCAGTTTTTGCAAGACAAGAAAAACGAACTTTGGGCGTTTCCAAAATCACTCTATCCGCTGTTAGCTCACATTGCTTCAAACTGCACAATAGTGCACGCCGGAACGCCTGTTGCAGAAGTGATGGGAAACAAAAGCAACCCGCTTCCCGGACTGGCTTTTGCGCTCAATTATAACAAGGAGGCGTTTCCCTCGGTTGCTGTTGATTTAGAAACGGCTGTGCGCTATTTCAAGAAAGAGCCATTATCGCTCTCCGACGCACCAAAAGGCTGGTTACACCTAAGTTATAACGGTATTTCCATTGGGTTTGTAAAAAACATTGGCAACAGAGCCAACAACCCCTATCCATCGGAGTGGGCAATTAAAATGACGATTGATTATACTAGATTGCAGCCTGCTTTTTAGCTGAAACGCAACTGCCGAACGGCTTCCCACAAAACAATACCGCAGGTTACCGACACATTGAACGAATGTTTTGTGCCGTACTGAGGAATTTCAAGACAAACGTCGCTCATTGCAATAGCTTCGTCAAGAACACCATGCACTTCGTTGCCAAACACGAACGCGTATTTTTTGTTTTTGTCCATCGCAAAATCTTGAAGCATGGTGCTTCCTTCTGCTTGTTCTACAGAAACAATCGTATATCCGGCGGCTTTGAGTTCTGCAAGCGCATCGGTTGTTTCTTTAAAGTATTTCCACGCTACCGACAATTGTGCACCAAGGGCAGTTTTCTGCAATTCCTTATTGGGCGGCACGCACGAAATTCCACACAAATAAACCGACTCTATACGCAACGAGTCACCGGTGCGGAATGCCGAGCCTACATTGCTTGCGCTGCGAACATTGTCGAGCACCACCACTATTGGGTGTTTCTCCGACTGTTTGTATTCGTCAATAGAAATGCGATGTAATTCCTCCGAAACGAGTTTTCTATAGTTTGCGTTCAATGACATATGATTTCACTCTTACTTTATCTGCACCGAAAATGTCAATAATGTATTTTCCATCGAATGTCCCTTTTATATCAAGGAAGATGACATTGTCGTCAAAATCGCGAGTGTACAGTTTGGTATAACCACGACGAAACACAAGATACATTCCTTTGGGATTTGTAGCCGTGAGACGAATTGCATTTGATTCGGGAACAACAATGCAGGTAAATTCGCAATCGATACTGTCTTCTGAAAAAGACTCTGTGACCTGTATGGTACCTACCGGATTTCCTATTTCCAATTCGTCAGGGACAGGTATGTTTTCATCTCCTGTAATTTGCGCTTGAGCTTGCACAGCAAGCAATACCAAGACCAATACTTCAAAAATCTTTTTCATAGCAATTACTGATTTAAACACGTTTTTATTTGAGCAACTATGCCATCAAAATCGTAACCACACTGCTTGTAAAGTTCTTCTTGAGTTCCATGCGAAACAAATTCATCGTGAACACCCATACGCACTACCGAACCTTTGAACGATGTTTCTTGCAACGCTTCCAACACTGCGGAACCAAAACCACCATTTATCAATCCATCTTCGATAGTAATAATTGTGCTAAATTTTCCAGCTATATTATGTAGCAACTCGGTATCGAGAGGTTTTATCCAACGCATATTGTAAACGGCTGCAGTTTTTCCGGTTGCTTGTGCAACTGCTTCTGCTGCCTTGCAAGCCACATTACCCACAAAACCGACCGTGAGTACAGCCACTTCTTCTCCTTCGTAAATACATTCTCCTTTGCCTATCGGCATCAATTCCATAGATTTACGCCAGTGCAAAAATTCACCATTACCACGAGGATAGCGAATGGCAAATGGTTGCGGAGTAGAATATGCGGTAAACATAAGGTTACGCAACTCTATCTCGTTGAGCGGAGCTACCACCGTCATATTTGGTATAGCACGCATATACGGAATGTCGAACAAGCCATGATGCGTAACGCCATCGGCTCCAACAAGACCGGCTCTATCAAGACAAAAAACTACATGCAGATTTTGAATTGCCACATCATGAATCACCTGATCGTAGGCACGCTGCATAAAGGTTGAGTATATATTGCAAAACGGTATCAATCCTTCTTTTGCCATTCCCGCCGACATTGTCACAGCGTGTTGCTCGGCTATTCCAACATCAAATGTACGATCGGGCATATTCTTCATGAGAATATTCATAGAACAACCCGTTGCCATAGCAGGAGTAACACCCATCACTCGCTCGTCTTTTTGCGCAAGTTCAAGCAAGGTTTCTCCAAACACTTCCTGGTACTTCGGCGGAATAGTATTTTTATCGGGCAAAGGAATCATTTCACCCGTTTCTTTGTCGAATTTACGCGGAGCGTGCCAATCGGTTTGTTCTTCTTCGGCGGGTTTAAATCCTTTTCCTTTTTGTGTATGAATATGAAGTAATTTCGGTCCTTGTATTTTCTGAATATCTTGCAAAGTACGAGTCAATTGGAACACATTGTGTCCATCAACCGGCCCAAAATAGCGGAATCCCAATGATTCGAACAAATTACTTTCTTTGAAAAATAGCGACTTAAGTCCGTGCCCAATACGATGGAAAAATATGCGCATATCGGGGCCAAATTGGCTCACTTTTTTAGAAAAATTCCATGTCTTATCGCGCAAGCGATTGTACGTCTGCGAAGTTATTACATCAATCAAATATTGGTGCAAACCGCCCACATTGGCATCAATGGCCATATCGTTGTCGTTGAGAATAACCAACACGTTGGCTTTGCTTCCGCCAGCGTAGTCGAGTGCCTCAAACGCCTCGCCACCGGTAAGAGCTCCATCGCCTATTATGGCTACAACCTGTCGGTTTTCGCCTTTTGCTTTTGCCGCAATAGCCATACCTATAGCAGCAGAAACCGAAATTGACGCATGACCGGCAATAAAACTGTCATACTCGCTTTCTTGCGGGTTTGGGAAACCCGAAATGCCATTCAATTTACGATTGGTAGAAAATTTTTTTCGACGTTCGGTAAGAATTTTGTGGCCATATGCTTGATGCCCTACGTCCCATACTATACGGTCGTATGGTGTTTTGAATGCATAATGCAAAGCTACAGAAAGCTCAACCGTACCAAGACTTGCACCAAAGTGCCCTGGATTATGACTCGCTTCATCTATAATAAATTCCCGTAATTCTTTGCAAACTTGTGGCAATTGCTCTATACTAAGTTTTCGCAAATCATCGGGACCATCGATATTTTCTAACAAATTACTCAATGTTATTCCTTACTCTTTGAAA
>DAIOSV010000035.1:0-6455 GCA_036752345.1 Bacteroidales bacterium
CCATCATGCTTTTCGAGCACTAAAAATTCAGTCACGGAAGGTTTTCCATATTCAAAATCAACCAATTGCCGAGGTCTGTCAGTAATATCGGGACGTAAAGGGAGCGAGATAGTTCCTGAATGCTGAGAAATTTCGCCATCAAGAATAGCCACATAGCATTTTTGCACGGTACGTTCACTAAATTGTTGTTGCAGTGTTTTTTGAACTGCTTCATTTTTCGCAATCACAAGCAAGCCTGACGTTTCCATATCCAACCTGTGCACCATAAACACCTCTGCTCCGCAATGATTTCTTGCCCAATCGTAGGCTGTAGGCAATGAATTCTTACCGCGCACCGAAAGCATTCCCGAAGGTTTGTCTATCACCAGCAACACATCATCTTCATACACCACAGTCACCATACCTTGCGCGTTATTTTTTAGCAATGGATTCTCTTCCACCTCCAGCCCTTGCAACATGTACGACAAAATAGGCTCACACTTCTGTTTGCATGCAGGATAATAGTTTCCACTCTCACGAATCTCTTGTTTGGGAGAAGCACCCAACCAAAATTCCGCCATAGCTATGGGTCGCAAATGCTGCGTGTATGCGTATTGCAGCAAACGTGGTCCGGCACATTCACCGGAACCGGCAGGAGGAACTCCTCTGTCTGTTTTTACGAATATGTTCAATAAATTTTCGGTACCGCCGTTTGCATTTCGGAACAAAAAACCGGAAAACAACTTCTTTTGCAGCTCAGCAGACTTTTTTGCCCTCGTTTGCTTCAATGTTTCTATTTGTTGTTCGTATTCCGAGCAATCTTGCTCCAACATTTTAATTGTCTCATGTAAAGAATGTTCCAATCGTTTGTACTCCGCTTTTTGAAATTGACTTTCGCGTATCAATTCGCTCAAAACCTCCTTTGATGGTTGCTGCAATCGAAGATTGTCACGTTCACGTTTTGCCGTTTGCATCGTGGCTTTCATGGCCGACAAACGGTCTGCTTTTGCTGCTTTTGCCTGTGCAATACGGAGTTTTCTCGCAGTGTATTCGCCATCGTGCTCAATTGCTTCTATTTCGCGGTTTATTGCGGAAATCTCTGCCTCCTCATCAAGGAAGAAAGTTCGGTCGGCAAGAATGTCAAACACGGGAGGTACAAAATACTCATGCACATTTTTTTCTGCCAATAGTCCCGAAAAAGCAGCAACAAAGCCTATCTCCTGTTGTTCATTTTCTACCACCAATACACCAAACATTTTTCCATCACAAGACACTTGGAATTCAGCATCACGAGCAAGCACATACGTTTCTACTTCCTTTGCTGCCATCACGCACAAGCTATGCGGCGTGTAGCAAAACGGGCACGTAAATTTTTGTGGCAACGCAATGTCTGAAATACTATTGGAAAAACGATGAAACATAGCATCAATGAATTTCCAACAAAAATAGTATTTTTACACAAAAGATTTCTATGGCTCATTATTGCATACGATACGCTCGAAACAACGGAAGGTTTTCACCTTGTTCCATGATTAACGGCATAGAGCCTTGCGAACATCCAACATCGTTTCCACAAAACAGAGGAAGTCTTGACAAACTGCTCAAACACGGCATAATAGCGCAAAGTGAAGATTCTTTCATACTAAACATCTGGACTCCCGATACGGAAGAGAAAAAACCGGTGCTTTTTTGGATACACGGCGGTGCTTTTTCGGATGGCTCAAGCAACGACAAGCAAAATGATGCAACCGTTCTTGCGAGCCAAGCGGATTGCGTTGTTGTGAGTGTTTCATATCGTTTGGGATTGTTGGGTACGGCCTATTTTGATGGTATTCCACAAAAAAATTGTGGTCTACATGACATTATTACCGCACTAGAATGGACAAACACCTACATAGAAAAATACAATGGCGACAACACCAACGTCACTATTGGCGGGCAATCGTCCGGTGCATGGTATGCAATGGCACTATTCACCTCGCCCCGACTGCAACACTTGTTTCAGAAAGCCCTGTTCTTAAGTTGGCCGGGAACTATGAAAGCTCAAACTGCAGACGTGGAACGAGAAATTTATTCTCGCTTTTTGATGGAAATAAAAAAACTCCAAGGAAATCCTGACGACATTGCGAACGTCCCCATTGATACGTTTCTCAAAGCACAAAGAGTTGTGGGAAGAAAAAACAAAACGAAATACAAATTCAATGTTCCATTCCTCCCTATGATAGAGCCTGACTATGTTTCCGATAATTTTTACGAAGCAATTAAACACACCACGAAAAAGGTATGGTTGCAATTCACCAAAAACGAATGCGGTGCCTATGTATATCGCTTACCTATCAGTAAACATTTTCCATTGCATGTACTTTCTAAGTTTATACTACAATATTGTCCCGAAAACGCATATGCAAAACTGAAAGCAAACAAAAAACGCACACACAACGCATATCAAGCAACCATAGACGTTACTACAGAAGAATTGTTTAAGCATCCTTCAAAAACAATAGCAGAAAGCTTGCAAGAACGAGCAGAACTACACGAATTTGATTACCCTGCCGTAAATCCCAAAATCCAATGTTGCCATTGCTTTGACATCCCTTTTGTATTCGGCTGTTTTGATGCGTGGAAAGAGAGTAAAATTCTAATAGGAAACGATTTTGAAACAATGAAAAATGAATCGTTGAAACTGCAAGGAAAAATTAAACGATTTATGCAATAATAGAGAAAGCAGTTCCGTTTTTACGTTTGTTTATAGGAAAAAGATTGTTACTTTTGGACACTCAAAAAGTGTTTGTGTAAACACGATAATTTTGGGGTAGCCTTATTTGTATAAATAACAGAATGAGTAGAGTGCAAAACGAAATAGATAATACCAAACTACCAAAACACGTTGCCATTACAATGGACGGAAACGGACGTTGGGCAAAAGAGAAAGGTAACATTCGCTTAATAGGTCACAAACAAGGAGTTGCCACGGTAAACGAAATAGTTAGCGTGGCGGCAGAATTAGGTATTAAATATCTTACACTATACACATTTTCAACGGAAAATTGGAATCGTCCAAAAGACGAAGTTTTTGGTTTGATGGATTTACTCATCAGTGCTACCAAAACATACCTCAATAAATTACTTGCCAACAATGTGCGTCTGCGCGTTATTGGTGATTTTCAAACACTTCCTCCAAGCGTACAAAAATCATTGACGGAGGCTTTAGAGAAAACAAAAAACAACACAGGGCTGAATCTTATTCTCGCAATTAGTTACAGTGGACGTTGGGACATTACAAAAATGGTACAATCCGTTGCAAAACAATGCGTTGAAGGAACCATTTCTCCTGACCAAATTACCGCAGAAACAATTCAGTCAAATTTATGCACCAACGATATTCCCGACCCTGAATTGCTTATTCGCACAAGTGGTGAATATAGAATTAGTAATTTCTTGCTTTGGCAAATTGCATACACCGAACTCTACTTTACCGATGTGCTTTGGCCCGATTTTACGAAAGAAGAGTTCATTAACGCTATCATAAATTTTCAAAACAGACAACGTCGTTTTGGAAAAACTGAAAGCACCCAAATTTAAAACAAACTGAATGAAAAAATTAGTATCGTTTCTCATTATACTATTCTGTAGCACAACAATTTTGTGGGCACAGTCAACAGTAAAAAAATATATCATTGCAGGCATTGAAGTAGAAGGTGCAAAAACCTTACAAACGCCTCCTATCATTAGAACTACAGGACTCTTTGTTGGACAAGAAATTACCGTTCCCGGACCGGAAATTACGGCAGCAATAGAAAAACTCTGGGAACAAGGATTATTTGCCGATGCAAAAATTCTTGCTTCAAAATATGAAGGTGACAATATTTATCTTACCATAGTCATCAAAGAGCGTTCACGACTCAATTCGGTAAGCCTTGTTGGCATAAAGAAATCAGAACAAAATGACATAAAAGAATTTTTGGACTTCAAAACACACATGCAAGTTACTGAAAACCAAAAAGATGTAGCGGCTAAAAAAATCCGTAACTATTACAATGATAAAGGTTTTAGGAATGCCGAGATAACTATTGACGAAAAAATTGACACATCAGAATTTAATACCTCAAACATCATTATCACTATCAACAAGCATCACAGAGTGAAAATTGATGATATTGTTTTCCAGGGGAATCAAGCAATTAAAAGCAGCAAACTACATCGTACCATGAAAAACACCAAAAGAAAAGTATGGTACGTTCTCAAACGATCTAAATACATAGAGAAAGACTATGAAACTGACAAAAAGAGCATTATTGACAAATACAAAAAACTTGGGTACCGCGATGCTAAAATAGCGAGAGACAGCGTTTATGACATAGACTCAACAATGATGCACATAGAAATGACCATTGATGAAGGGAAAAAATACTACTTCGGAAACATTTCATGGATAGGCAACTCTGTTTATACAACCGACGTACTTAACAAAGTACTAGGAATTGACAAAGGTGACATATATGATGAAAGCTTATTGCAAGAAAAAATCTATGGATTGGAAGGTGTTAGTTCACTCTACCTTGACAATGGGTACTTGTTTTTCAATGCCGACCCTGTAGAATTAGGCTCAGACTCAGACTCTATTGACATTCAAATACGTATCTACGAAGGACAACAAGCAACTATCAACAATGTGTCGGTTGAGGGAAATACCAAAACCAACGACCATGTTATTTACCGCGAACTACGTACTCGTCCGGGAGAATTATTCAGCCGTGCCGACATCATTAGAACACAACGTGAGCTTGCAATGTTAGGCTATTTCGATCCTGAAACAATGCAAGTCAATCCGGTTCCAAATCCTCTTGATGGTACCGTTGATATAGAATACGTTTTGCAAGAGAAATCAACCGATCAAATTGAATTATCACTTGGTTGGAGTGGTAAATATTTCCTTGGTTCTGTAAAATTGGTACTTAATAATTTCTCGCTTCGCAATTGCCTTCACAAAGAATATTGGAAACCAATACCTTCTGGCGATGGACAATCGTTGAGCCTTAGTGTTTCAGCCAATACGAGATACTATCAATACTATAATTTCTCTTTCACAGAGCCTTGGTTTGGTGGCAAAAAGCCAAACGCATTAACCGTTTCTGCTTATTACTCGGTGAGAGCAAATGGCTATGACAGAAGCAGTGATTACTATGGGAATTGGCGTACAATTGGTTTGTCGGTTGGGTTAGAACGAGACTTAAAAGTTCCTGACGACTACTTTACGCTCTACAACGACGTAAGCATAAAACGCTATAAATTAAATAATTACAACCTATACTTACCAACAACATTGCCCGACAGTCTTACTGCACGTTGTTTGACATTTGGAACAACGTTAGCACGTAATTCTATCGACCAACCATTGTTCCCACGAAGAGGTTCTTCATTCTCGCTACGTCTTGAATTGACACCACCATTTTCATTATTCCGAAGCGATCCAAACGCCGACATAAGTGACGTAGAACGTTACAAATGGATAGAATACCACAAATGGACATTCAAATCAAAAATGTATAGCCAACTTGTTGGAGACCTCGTGCTAGAAACGAGAATTGACTTTGGATACGTTGGTAGCTACAACAAAAATTTCAAGACTCCATTTGAACGATTTGATATTGGTGGTGATGGTTTGAGCAACGTATATTATTACGGAACGGACTTCGTTCCTATGCGCGGCTATCAAGCTTCAGCATTGAATCCTGACAACAATGGTGGTGCATTCCTTTACGATAAATTCTCACTCGAATTGCGCTATCCGCTTGCTCTAAAACAAGAAACGACTATTTATGTACTTGCCTTTGCCGAAGCAGCAAATGCCTGGATGCACATATCTGATTTTAACCCCTTTGATGCAAAAAGAAGTGCAGGTGGCGGTATTAGACTTTATATTCCAATGATGGGACTTTTAGGATTTGATTTAGGATACGGATTCGATAAAATATCAGGAAAATCTGATGAAGTAAGAGGATGGCAACCATCTTTCGTATTAGGCCAACAATTTTAAATATTATAGCGATGAAAAAACTACTAATTCTATTTGCTAGCCTTTTTATAGCAACATTAGGCTACTCACAAAAAACGGTGTATGTTGATACTGACTATCTTTTAAGCAAAATTCCAGCGTACAAAGAAGCACAACAACAAATTGATGATTTATCTAAAACATGGCAATCGGAAATTGAAGAACAACGTACGGCACTTGATGCTCTTTACAAACAATATCAAGTAGACAAAGTATTATTGTCAAACGATATGAAAGCCAAAAGAGAACAAGAAATTCTTGATAAAGAAAAAGAACTCAAAGAATTACAGAAAAAACGTTTTGGCACTGATGGCGACAGAGTGAAAAAAGAAGAAGAATTGATTAAACCTATTCAAGACGAGATTTTCAATGCCATAAAGGAATTGGCGGCAAATCAAGGATATGCATTTGTTATTGATGC
>DAIOSV010000035.1:6555-16886 GCA_036752345.1 Bacteroidales bacterium
ATGCCTGAAAAAGCAGAAGCTCAAAAAACCATAGAAAAAGAATACAACGAAATGAAAGGCATCATAGAAAGTATGTCTGTTGAATTCAACAAAAAATATCTTGCTTACAATGCACAACAAGACACCCTGTCTAAAGCAAGCAAACAACTTTTAGAACAAGAATTGCAAGACATGCAAAATCGCATTACTCAATATCAAAGTAATGCAGAGTCACAATTAACACAACGCCAACAAGAATTGATGCAACCTCTTCTTGACAAAGCAGAAGCTGCAATTAAAACAGTTGCAACAAGAGAAGGATTCCTTTACATTTTTGATACAAGCACAGGAAGCCAAGTTCTTTTTCACTCTGACAAGAGCATTGACCTAATGCCAATGGTTAAAAAAGAATTAGGAATTCAATAATACAAGGTTCACGCATCGTGAATTTTGGCTTAAAACATAGTTACAATGCCCGAAAATGAAAATTTTTGGGTATTTTTTTTTACATAGTACTACCATTTACTACCTAATTTCTCGTTACTAAAATAAATTCGGTATATTTGTACAAAATCAAAGGATGTGATGTTCAAACCATCTATAGAATATGAGCCCCTTGAGGTAATTAAAAAATTTCAAGAAGGCAAAATGCAAGAATTATTAGAGTACTTGCACGCAAAATCACCTTTCTATCAAAACATGTTCGCCAAAGAACATATTGATATCACAAAGGTCAAAACATTGGAAGATCTTCGAAACATTCCGTTTACAACAAAAGAAGACTTACAACTACACAATGAAGATTTCTTATGCGTTCCCAAACAAATGATTGTGGACTATATGTCGACTTCGGGAACGCTGAGCGAACCTACTACCTTTGCCGCTACAGCCAACGACTGGAAACGCCTCGCCTACAATGAAGCAATTTCGTTCACCTGCGCCGATGGTGGCCAAGGAGAAATTTACCAATTAATGACTACACTTGACAAACGATTTATGGCAGGTTTGGCTTACTTTGAGGGAGTTAAACTTATGGGATCGTCTGTTATTCGTGTCGGGAATGGCATTCCGGCACTCCAATGGGAAACGATAAAACGCCTCAAACCAAATGCAATTATTTGCGTACCGTCGTTCATCCTCCGCATTATAAAATTCGCCGAAGAAAATGGCATTGATTACAAGAATTGTAGCGTAAAGAAAGCTGTATGCATTGGCGAAAATCTACGAAATGAAGATTTCTCACTCAATCTGCTCGGCTCACGCATCAAAGAAAAATGGGATATAAAATTATATTCTACCTATGCTTCTACCGAAATGGGCACTTCATTCTGCGAATGCGGTGCAGGCAAAGGAGGACACCATCATCCCGAATTAATTATCTGCGAAATTATTGATGAGGACGGAAACAATGTGAAAGAAGGCGAATATGGAGAATTAACGGTAAGCACTCTTGGTGTAGAAGGTATGCCACTACTCCGCTTCCGTACCGGCGATATTGCTTGTTTCCATTACGAGCCATGCACATGCGGACGAACCACCATGCGCATAAGCCCACTCAAAGGTCGAAAAAATCAAATGTTGAAAGTAAAAGGTACAACGCTGTATCCCGCTGCAATTTTTGATATTCTTGACAATGTTGATTATGTTGAAAATTATCTTGTAGAAGCAAATACCAATGAGATTGGAATGGACAACGTGACCGTTGTCATTGGATGTAAAAACCCGAACGAAGAACTCATTAAAGATCTAAAAGATAGATTTAGAGCAAGAATACGTATAGCTCCAGATATTTTATTCCGCCCAATTGATGAAATCAACAAACGGAATTTTCCTGAAGCAAAACGAAAACCAATTAAATTTTTTGATAATCGTAAAAAATAACCCATCATGCAAAATTTTGACGAAATACGCCCATACAATGACGACGAAGTTCCGGCAGCGATACAAAGAGTTATTTCAAATGTGTATTTCCCTTGGTTAGTAAACACTCTATCACCGGAAAAAAATCTGAATGATGTAAAACAATCGTTTTTGAAAATAAAAACCGTTCAACAATTCCAAGAACAAATTACGTTTGCGGTTTTAAAAAAAGTCATAGATAGAACGATAACTTCTTTCACTTGCGAAGGAGGTGAAAACCTTTCAAAAACAACTCCGTATTTATTTATCTCTAACCACCGCGACATTATACTCGACGCTGCGTTGCTCAATGTTTATTTGTTCAAATGCGGAATACTCCAAACCGAAAACACGTTTGGAAGCAATCTTATGAAAAATGAGATTTCCGGTGATTTGGGGAAACTAAATCGTATGTTTCGCATCAACCGCAGCGGAAATTTGCGAGACCTTTACAAAAACTATGTAGAAGTTTCTTCGTATATCCGCCACGTGATTAACGACAAAAAACGTCCAGTTTGGATTGCACAACGCAATGGTCGCACAAAAAATGGTGACGACAAAACCGAAGCAGCTGTTCTCAAAATGTTCGCCATGAGTAGCGACGAACCATTTGTTGACAATCTCGATAACCTTAACATTACTCCTATTTCTGTGTCATATGAATATGAGCCATGCGTGTTTATGAAAGCTGCGGAATTGTTTGTGTCAACGTTCTCTAAATACGTGAAAGACCCGAATGAAGACTACGAAAGCATTCTCAATGGTATCATTTCTCCGAAAGGTCATGTCAATTTTGCGATTACAAAACCTATAACACGAGAAGAGTTAGAAGAATGTGATGCAATGGACAAAAACGATAAATTCACCCTTTTGGCAAACATCATAGACAGACGAATTTACGATGCCTATATATTGGAGAAAAACAATTATATGGCCTACGATATGCTACACAAGGGGAACAAATTTGCTGACCACTACAATGAAGGTGATAAAAAACTGTTCCTTGACTATATTTCAGAAGGTATTGAAAAACTAGACACTCCTAAGAGCAGATGTGATATTGAATCTATCATATTCAGTATCTATGCTAATCCGGTAAAGAATAAACTACAAATATAGAATACACACGTATTCCTCCTTTTATCTGTACGCCATTGATTCATAAATAATAATCAATGGCGTATATTTTTTTAACGGAATACTAGCTTTACTATAACACAAAAAAAAGTTGTACAACATCTGTCGCACAACTTTAATTCATATCCGCTACACAACTCTTACTACATTCTTTCGGGCACTTTTATTCCCAACAATCCCATCGCCGACGCTATAATTGTTGCTGTTTCTTTTGAGAGTGCCAAACGGAATTCTTTTACTGAATGATTTTCTTCATTCAAAATAGTGTAATCATGATAGAATTGGTTGTACAATTTTACCAAATCATATACGTAGTTTGCAATGTATGAAGGAGCATGGTCTTTTGCCGCCATTTCTATAATAGAGCCATAGCGAACCATCATTTTTATAAGTTCTTTTTCTTTTTCATTACATGATTCTAATGAAAATTCTGATGGCAATACAATTCCTTGATCTGCCGCTTTGCGCATAATTGAACAAATGCGTGCATGAGTATATTGAATAAACGGTCCTGTGTTACCATTGAAATCAATTGATTCACGCGGATTGAACAACATAGTTTTGCGAGGTTCTACTTTCAAAATAAAATATTTGAGAGCACCTTGTGCTATTGTTTCATGTACCTCTGCGGCTTCTTCTGCCAGCAATGAAGATAGTTTTCCTAATTCGTTCGATATTTCTGTTGAATCCTTGAGCATATCGTCCATCAAATCGTCAGCATCAACAACGGTTCCCTCTCGCGATTTCATTTTTCCGTCGGGCAATTCAACCATACCATACGACATGTGATAAATTTTGTCTGCCCATTTGTAGCCTAACTTTTTCAAAATCAAACTCAATACTTGGAAATGGTAATTCTGCTCGTTTCCTACTACATATATCAACTCGCCCATATCGCCATATTCGCGAAAACGCTCAATTGCGGTACCAATATCTTGTGTCATATACACCGAAGTTCCATCGGGACGAAGCAACAATTTTTGGTCTAAGCCATCATTTGTTAAATCAGCCCAAACAGAAGAGTCTTCTTTTTGAAACAAAATGCCACGTTCCAAACCGTCTTTTACAACTTGTTTGCCCAACAAATAGGTCTGCGATTCATAATAGACATGGTCAAACGAAACGCCCATACGTTTGTATGTTGCATCAAAACCTTTGTACACCCAACCATTCATGGTCTTCCACAACGTAAGAACTTCGTCGTCGCCTTGTTCCCACTTTACAAGCATATCACGAGCTTGTAGCAATATTGGTGCTTCGGCCTTGGCTACTTCCTCTGTTTTGCCATGTGCCATGAGTTCGGCTATTTGTTTTTTGTATTCTTTATCAAATTCCACGTAATATTTGCCAACCAAGTGATCGCCCTTCATCCCTGATGATTCGGGTGTTTCGCCATTGCCAAACAATTTCCATGCAATCATTGATTTGCAAATGTGAATACCACGGTCATTTACCAAATTTGCTTTAATAACCTTGTTTCCATTTGCTGCCAATATCTGTGAAATTGAATATCCGAGTAAATTATTACGCACATGTCCTAAATGCAGCGGTTTATTGGTATTTGGTGAAGAATATTCAACCATAACCGTGGGAGAATTAGCATCAACAGGCTTTTTGCCGTAATTCTCGCCTTGCATAAGAGCGTCTTGCAACAATGACATCCAATAGTGTTGAGAAATGGTCAAATTCAAGAAACCTTTTACTACCGAATATGATTCAAGCGCATCAACGTGCGAAACCAAATAACCGCCTAAGTCTTCGGCAGTTGCTTCAGGAGTTTTCTTTGAGAATCTCAACAATGGGAAAATAACGACGGTTTTATCGCCGGCTATCTCGCGCTTTGTTTCTTGTACTTGCACCATTTTGGTTTCAATGGTTGCTCCATACAATTCAGCTACCGCACGAACCACTTCTTGCTCTATTATTGCTTCAATTGTCATTGCTTTATTATTTTTGGCAAAAGTATAAAAAGATTATAAATTATAAAGCATGACTGACAAGAATGACTAGAGAATTTTCACTGACTTAAATTGTGGATTATCAATAGATTTAGTCTTTTTGCATGTTGTTGTTTGACAACCACATTAAATACTCTTTGATAAACGTATTCAGATCGCCTTCAAGTACAGCTTGCGTATTTGATGTCTCATAGCCGGTACGCACGTCTTTTACCAATTTATACGGATGCAATACATAGTTGCGAATTTGCGAACCCCACTCTATTTTGAGTTTTTCACCATTGTGGGCAGCTTGCTCTTCTTCACGTTTGCGTAATTCTAATTGATAAAGTTGTGACTTCAACAATGCCAACGCTTTTTCGCGGTTTTGTAACTGCGAACGAGTTTCCATATTTTCTATGACAATGCCGGTTGGTTTATGGTGCAATCGCACTGCCGTTTCTACCTTATTCACGTTTTGTCCTCCGGCACCACTCGAACGGTATGTATCCCATTCCAAATCGGCAGGGTTGATAACAATTTCAATAGTATCATCAATCATAGGAACAACGTCAACCGAGGCAAATGACGTATGACGACGTGCACTGGCATCAAACGGAGAAATACGCACCAAACGGTGCACACCGGCTTCGCCTTTGAGATATCCATAGGCATAATCGCCTTCAAATTCGATGGTAGCAGAACTTATTCCTGCTACATCACCATCTTGTATGTCTATAATATTGATTTTATAGCCATTTGCTTCGCCCCAACGAGTGTACATTCGTAACAACATTGAAGCCCAATCATGACTTTCGGTACCACCCGCTCCGGGGTTTATTTTGAGAACTGCACCAAATTGATCATCTTCTCGTTGGAGCATATTTTTAAACTCCAACGATTCCACCAATTTTATGGTTTCGTTGTACTGAGCTTCCACATCTTCTTGTGAAGCCTCTCCTTCTTTATAAAAATCAGATAGTACTTGTAAATCTTCCGATGCCTTTTCTACTTGGGCGTATGCCGTTGTCCATTTTTTTATGGAAGCAACTTTTTTTAATTGTTGCTCCGCTTTTTTTGCATCGTTCCAAAACTCAGGAGCATGGGTTTTCTGCTCTTCTTCGTCTAAACGAATCAATCGATTATCGATGTCAAAGATGCCTCCTTAAAGCCTGCTGGCGATTAATTAAGTCTTTGATTTGGTCTAAGGTTACCATGAATTATTGTTTAGATTCCACAATTTTGTCAACGCAGGCCAACGAAATTTCCGTTTCGTATCCACGGCTTTGTCCAAATTGAATCAATTTACATTTACGTTGATATTCATCATGAATACTGAGAGATTGATTTTTACGACGCAATTGCTCATAAATCATTTGTTCATAATCAACGGTAGAAAAAAGAACATCAAACGCTTCGTCTATAGCATTTTCTTTGAAACCACGTAATGTGAGATTGTAACGCATTTTTACGCGTCCCCACTTTTTGTAATAGAATTTTCCACGGATATATGAATAGATGTATCGTTCGGAATCCATAAATCCGTCTTTATTTAATCGGTCAACAATCTTTTGTGCTTGTTCACCGGTTATTCCCCATAAAAACAATTTCTGACGAACATCAAATTCACTGCGCTCCATTTTAGAGCAATATGCCATTAATTTATCTAATGCTTGTTCTGGTGTTAATTTTCGTACATTCATGCTTTATTATAAATCATCAATTAATATTAAATCATCAACTTGAAGTGTTCTATTTAATTCTATTGTTTTCTTCTCGGTACTTTTCTCTACATCAAATGAGCCTTGTACACGTATATAGTCAGGATTTACTATTTCTATTTTATACGAACCGGCATCAAGTCGGCATTCAAAATATCCTTGCTCATCAGGATGCAGTTCTTTCAATAGTTTTTTGGAGTCACTTTTACGAATCAAAATCTTTGTCTGTGTAAGTCTACTGTTTTCGTTATCTTCGAGTGTTATTTTTCCACAAAATTTTGCTGGAATTATCTCAACAGAATCAAGATATTGTACTTGAAATATATCGCTAGTACCAAAAGTGAAATAGCCTTCGTTAAATGCTACAGAATAAAAACCTTGCTTGCCATTGAGTGCTGGTTTGTAAAATTCATTATTGTCGGGAGTATTAATTGGATGCCCCAAATTTTCTGGTTCTGACCAATTTCCACTCGCATCTTGTACCGATTTGAAAATATCATATCCACCCATATTGTAATGACCTTCGGAGGTAAAATACAATGTTTTTCCATCGGCAAGTATATATGGTGAAGATTCGTTAAATTCAGTATTGATAACAGGTCCTAAATTCTGCAACTTTGACCAGTCATTTTTTTCAATGTGCTTCAAAGTGCTTTTCCAAATGTCATATCCACCTTGTCCGCCTTCCTTATTTGAAACTACATACAACGTATTGCCGTCGGCTGAAATAGCAGCTTGCGAAACAAGAGCTTTGTTCACATTGATGTTTTTTCCAAACTTACGAATGACGCCCCATGATGATGCACGACTTGGACGAACGCTATAATAGAGCACGCCACCTTTTTCTAGGTCCGTAATGTCATCAATTTTGGTATATCGGCAAAGCAACATAAATGTTCCTTCATCGTTCACACTCAACACACTGCAATGGCCGAAGGTGAGCATTTCATCGGAAATATCAATAGGAGCAGACCATTGTTCTCCGCCAAGAAATTTCGTATAATAAATGCGTAATTTGTTTTCTACGCTCCCCTCCTTACCATCTTTGTATATTACTTGCTGTTTTTCCAAACGAGTAAAAAACAAAAGATTGCCATCACCACTAGGGCAAGGGTTAAAATCGTTGTATTCTGTATTTATTACATTTCCAATATTAAAAATTTCAACCGGCACCGGTTTTTGAATAATTTCTAACGCTGTACGACACGAAATCATTTCACGCATGGCACGTTTTCGAGCGGTTAACTCATTGGGCGACAATCTGTCTATATATTGCTGATATGCATCAACACCTTCTTTATAAAATCTATTGGTATGATATGCACGAGCCAATGCGTACCAAGCAGCAATGGGAGCTTTTCGCTCTGATGCAGAGCCTTCTATATAGTCGGGAGTTACTTCTTTTACTGCCTTTTTCAAATAAGTGATAGAACGGCCGGCATCCATTGGCAAATGCTGGTAACAAAGGCCTGCTTTGTAATTCACGTTGCAATTATCCGGGTCTTCCTTTAATATGTCTTTATACAAGAAAAGAGCTCGTTGATAGTCACCATTAAAAAAGTAATACTCTGCATCTAAACGCATCGATTGTAGTTTATCGGATTGTGTTTGCGAAAATGCAGAAGACGAAATTAAAAGAAATACAAATAAAATTCGTACTAATTTAGACATCGTATGTGTTAATTTTTAGTCAAATATAAAAAAAGTTATGGATTAGCAACAGCATTTCCTTTTTTATTAAAAAAGTCTCAAATTTAGACCCATAATTGCAAAAAAATCCTTTGCTTTGTAATGCAAAAGTGAAAATCTTACTCTTTTCGCTTGCAAATGTTTAACTTAATAAAAAAATTATGGCAAATTATTTTAATGAGATTCCATTCCGCACCAAATTGGCAGAACTTGGAAAATGCGACTTCATGGACCGTTCTGAATTTGTAAACGGTTGCAACTATTTAAAAGGTAAAAAAGTAGTTATATTAGGTTGTGGAGCACAAGGTTTGAACCAAGGATTAAACATGAGAGACAGCGGTTTGGATGTTTCTTACGCTTTGCGTCAAGAAGCGATTGACCAAAAAAGACAATCGTGGAAAAACGCTACAGAAAACGGTTTCAAAGTAGGCACTTTTGAAGAATTAATTCCGTCTGCCGACCTCATTCTAAATCTTACTCCTGATAAACAACATTCGCCAGTACTTAAGAAAGCAATGCCTCTTATGAAAAAAGGTGCTTGTCTTTCATATTCTCACGGATTCAATATTGTAGAAGAAGGTATGCAAATTAGACCTGATATCACAGTTATCATGGTTGCTCCAAAATGTCCGGGAACCGAAGTTCGTGCAGAATATGTACGTGGTTTCGGTGTTCCTTGCTTGTTGGCTGTTCACCGCACAAATGATCCTAATGGTGATGGTATGGAAATAGCAAAAGCATACGTTTCTGCTATCGGTGGTGACCGTGCTGGTGTTCTTTCTTCTTCATTCGTTGCTGAAGTAAAATCCGACCTTATGGGTGAGCAAACAATCCTTTGCGGTATGTTGCAAACAGGTTCTTTGCTTTGCTTCGACAAAATGGTAGAAAAAGGTATGAACCCTAATTGGGCTGCTAAATTCATTCAATTTGGATGGGAAACAATTACTGAAGCTTTGAAAATGGGTGGTATCACCAATATGATGGACCGTTTGTCAAATCCTGCTAAATTGAAAGCATTCTATTTAGCTGAAGATATGAAAGAAATTATGCGTCCATTGTATCGTAAACACATGGCTGACATTATTTCCGGAGATTTCTCAAAAACAATGATGGAAGACTGGGCTAACGGCGACAAGAAATTGTTGACTTGGCGTGAAGAAACAGGTAAAACTGCATTCGAAACAACTCCTATCTCTAAAGATGAAATCACTGAGCAAGAATATTTCGATAAAGGTACTTTGATGATAGCAATGGTTAAAGCTGGTGTTGAATTAGCTTTTGAATCAATGACAGAATCTGGTATCAAACCTGAATCAGCATACTACGAATCATTGCATGAAGTTCCATTGATTGCAAACACCATTGCACGCAAGAAATTGTATGAAATGAACAAAGTAATTTCTGATACTGCTGAATATGGTTGCTATTTGTTCGCAAACGCTTGTGGACCATTATTGCAAGGTTTTATGAGCAAAATTGATACCGACGTTATCGGTAAAGATTACAACGCTGGAAAAGATGGTCATGTTGACAACATGGAATTAGTTCGCGTAAATGCTGAAATTCGTTACCACGACATTGAAGTTATTGGTGAAGAACTTCGTGCACACATGACAGAAATGAAAGAAATTATTTAGTAGTCATACTTGATATTTACAAAGCCTGTGGGATAATTTCCACAGGCTTTTTTTATGCATAAAATCATTGTGATTTTTTATTTGAAATTTCTACTTTTGCGTGAAAAATAAAATAAAACGATGGTAACGTTTATAATAGCATTAATAGCCCTTATCTTGGGGTATGTTTTTTACGGAGCACTTATTGAAAAAATCTTCGGCATTGACAACAATCGCCCAACTCCAGCCTACACAAAACAAGATGGCGTTGATTACATTCCTATGCCTCTTTGGAAAATTTTCCTTATTCAATTTCTTAACATTGCCGGTACTGGTCCTATTTTTGGAGCCAT
>DAIOSV010000035.1:16986-25745 GCA_036752345.1 Bacteroidales bacterium
CCTATTGATGCTTTGATTGGAAGAATTTACCCAATTTTTGGTGCAGCTCTTTTGTTTATGGCTGTTGGTGTTTTTGCTGGAATTTTCTTAAAGGAAGGAAATATGCCAGAAATTACCGATGCATTCTCCTCTCATCACCCCAAGGGATTGCCAATTTTTCCATTCTTATTCATAACCATTGCGTGTGGTGCAATTAGCGGATTTCACGCAACCCAAAGTCCTATGATGGCGCGTTGTATTAAGAAAGAAAAATACGGACGTTTTGCCTTCTATGGCGCTATGATTGCCGAAGGATTTATTGCTCTTATTTGGGCCGCTGCTGCTATTAAATATGCAAATGGAAGCTACGAAAACCTAGCACAAACAATGAATAACAACCCTGCAACTATTGTAAACTTCATCTGCAACGATTGGATGGGGCGTTTAGGTGCCATTCTTGCTATATTGGGCGTTGTTGCCGCTCCTGTTACATCGGGTGATACTGCGTTCCGTTCAGCTCGATTAATTACAGCCGACTTTCTCCATTTTCCTCAAGATAAAATATGGAAACGTTTGGTTATTTCAGTGCCATTGTTTCTTGCAGCCGGAGTATTAATGATGGTTAATTTTGATGTTCTTTGGCGTTACTTTGGTTGGTTCAATCAAACCTTGTCTATCTTTACATTATGGGCTGTGACAGTCTATTTATACCGACACAAAAAATTCTTTTACGTTTCGTTAATCCCTGCAATATTCATGACAGCCGTTTGTAGCACATACATAGTCATGGCGCCCGAAGGTCTTGGGCTTTCTGCATCATTAGGATACCCTATCGGAGCACTTTTCACGGTACTATTATCTATCGTTACTATTGTATATATGCGCAAAAAAAGGAACATCTAACATTGTAGAAGAATGACAGAGTTTCAATCACCGATAGAAAGATATCTCCAGACCACCGGATTCAAAAAGTTTCAACCAAAAGCATTCTTGTTCGATATGGACGGAGTTCTTTTTGATTCTATGCCGTTTCATGCAGTAGCATGGAAACAAGCACTTGGTAATGTAGGGGTTGCATTTGACGAAATTGATGTATATAGAAACGAGGGCAGAACGGGTAAAACTACCGTAAACGAGGCTTTTTCAAGACAACTGAATCGCGAGGCATCTGAAGAGGAAATTCAAACTATTTACAAAGACAAAGCAGATATTTTCTGTTCTATTTCCCAAACAATTCCTATGCCGTACGCCAAAGAGGTCCTTACGCTTTTGCAAAAACACAATAGGAAAATTGTATTGGTCACCGGTAGCGGACAAAAAAGTCTTATTTATAAACTCAACGAAGTGTTTCCATCAATATTTTCTGCAGAAAACATGGTTACCTCGTTTGATGTAAAATATGGAAAGCCACACCCTGAGCCCTATCTCATGGCTCTTCAGAAAGCAAACGTACAACCATACGAAGCTGTGGTGATAGAAAACGCGCCTCTTGGTGTGCGTGCTGGTGTTGATGCTCAAATATTTACAGTAGCATTGAATACTGGGATTTTAGCAAACGAAGAATTGGCTACCGAAGGTGCAAATGTCATACTTCCTTCTATGAAGGATTTTTACGAAAAACTTCCGCAGCTTTTATCTCTATAAGTATGCAAGAGTTTATAGAAATTAGCGGAGCTACTGAAAACAACTTAAAAAATGTTTCAGTATTAATTCCTAAAAAACAAATTACCATTGTTACCGGCATTTCCGGTTCAGGAAAGTCTTCGTTAGTTCTTGACACTATTGCGGCAAAATCTCGCAGAGAATTAAACGACACATTTCCGTCGTTTGTGCAACAATATTTGCCCAAATACGGGCGTCCGCACGTTGACCGCATAGAAAATTTGCCGATTGCTATCGTAATTGAACAACGTAAACCGGCCACCAATTCTCGTTCAACGGTTGGCACCTACACCGACATTTACGCTTTGCTCCGTCTGCTTTTTTCGCGCGTGGGAAAACCTTTTGTCGGATATTCCGATGTATTTTCGTTCAATCACCCCATGGGTAGTTGCCCACGATGTGCGGGTTTGGGAGAAATTCGCGAACTCGATATTCACAAACTAGTTGACTTCAACAAATCGCTCAACGACGAAGACACCATACACTACATTGCCTTTAGCAAAGGTGGCTGGCGTTGGATTCGCTACGCACACAGCGGTTTGTTCGATTTGGATAAAAAAATAAAAGATTACTCTCCCGAAGAACTTGAGTTGTTTCTCAACTCGCCACAAATTCGGTTGAAAAATCCTCCAAAAAACTGGCCTAAGAGTGCAAAATACGAAGGATTAATTCCCCGTATGTATCGAAGCATCATCAACTCGGAAGAAGGCTTGCTCCACAGCAAAGTGCTCGACCCTATGTTGCGCATGGGCATCTGCCCCGACTGTGGCGGTTCGCGACTGAACAACACCATTCTTTCGTGCAAAATTGACGGCAAAAATATTGCAGACATTTGCGCCATGTCTATTTCAAACGCAAAAGCGTGGATGCAAACGCTCAACGAACCTTTGGCTCAATACATAAAACATAACACCATAGAACGACTTGCCGCTTTGGAAGAAATCGGACTAGGATATCTCACCCTCGACCGAGCCATTGGCACACTTTCGGGGGGCGAAGCACAACGGTGCAAAATTGCAAAATATATCAACTCATCTCTTTCTGATGTTTTGTACATACTTGACGAACCAAGTGTGGGACTGCACAATCACGATATTTTGCTTATGCAAAAATCTGTGCAAAAACTGAAACAACACGGCAATACGGTTATTTTGGTAGAACACCACAAAGACATGATTCAGATAGCCGATCACATTATAGATATGGGGCCAGGAGCCGGCGCAGAAGGTGGAACAATCATGTTTGAAGGCAGTTATGCCGAATTGCTCAAAAGCAATACGCTTACTGGCACCATGCTGAATGCTTCAAAAAAACTCAAAGACACGTTCCGCACGCCAAACAATTGGTTTGCTCTAGAACATGCTACTACGCACAACCTCAAAGACGTTTCGGTACAACTTCCGTTGGGCGTGATGACGGTAATTGCTGGCGTTGCAGGTTCGGGAAAATCATCGCTGATGGAAGCATTCCGCCAACAATATCCACAGCAGGAAGACATTGTCTATATCAGTCAGAAAAACATTGGCATTAGTTTGCGTTCTACCCCGGCAACCTATATGGACGTGGCCGACGAGTTACGCAAAATGTTTGCAAAAGCAAATAAATGTAAAGCTGAATTATTTTCATTCAATGGCAAAGGTGGCTGCCCTGTCTGTCAAGGGAAAGGTGTAATAGTGTCAGACATGGCATTTATGGATTCCATAGAAACCGTGTGTGAAGCATGCGGCGGTTTGCGCTACTCCAACGAGGTACTGCAATTCAAACTCAAAAATCTGAACATTGCGCAAGTAATGGATTTAAGCGCACAAAAAGCCTACGAACTTTTTGCCGGCACTATTATCGCTGAAAAACTTGAGCCACTCATTAAAACAGGATTGGGATACATTCACTTAAACCAATCACTTTCAACACTTTCGGGCGGAGAGCTCCAACGCATCAAATTGGCATCATTTCTCCGTGAAAAAGGCAAAATTTTCATTCTCGACGAACCAACCGACGGCTTGCATTTGAAAGATATTGACCGCCTTATTTCACTCTTTGACACAATGGTTTCTGCGGGAAATACGATTTTTCTCATTGAACATAATTTGGAAGTGCTCAAATCTTCGGACTATGTGATAGAAATTGGCCCAGGAGGCGGTCACAAAGGTGGTGAGGTTATTTTTACAGGAACACCTGCGCAAATGCAAGGCGCAAAATATTCAGTTACAGCACCGTATTTGAAATAAAGTTTGAGTTGGAGAAACGGTAAAAAAACGGACCAATTACTACCAGTAACCGGCAATCCGAAACCCATAATTTCGAACAAACAAATCTTCATTTACCTCACCAAAATATCAAATAAATTTGTAATTTAGCACCCGAAAGCTCTTAGGGAGTTACATTGTTTAATATTTTTAAATTTTAACAAAAAAATGGCAGTAAGTTATAAACAAATTGGATTGGTAAACACAAGAGAAATGTTTGCCAAAGCAGTAAAAGGCGGATATGCTATCCCTGCATTCAACTTCAACAACATGGAACAAATGCAAGCCATCATCATGGCATCGGCTGAAACAAAATCACCGGTTATTTTGCAAGTTTCTAAAGGTGCGCGTAATTATGCAAACCAAACATTGTTGCGTTACATGGCAGAAGGTGCTGTAGAATATGCAAAAGAATTAGGTTGGGCAAAACCACAAATCGTTCTTCACTTGGATCACGGAGATAGTTTTGAAGTATGTAAAAGCTGTATCGACATGGGATTCTCATCAGTTATGATCGATGGTTCATCTCTTCCTTATGACGAAAACGTTGCTCTTACAAAGAAAGTTGTTGACTACGCTCACCAATTTGATGTAACTGTAGAAGGCGAACTTGGAGTACTTGCAGGTGTTGAAGACGAAGTTCAATCTGAAGTATCTCACTATACAAAACCAGAAGAAGTAATTGACTTCACAAGCAAAACAGGTGTTGATAGCTTAGCTATCTCAATTGGTACTTCTCACGGAGCATACAAATTCAAACCGGAACAATGTACTCGCAATGCTGAAGGTAAATTAGTTCCTCCTCCACTAGCATTCAACGTTCTTCACGAAATTGAAAAGAAACTTCCTGGATTCCCTATCGTTCTTCACGGATCTTCATCAGTTCCACAAGAAGAAGTTGATACAATCAACAAATTCGGTGGTAAACTTCCAGATGCAGTTGGTATTCCAGAAGAACAACTTCGCGAAGCTGCAAAATCAGCTGTTTGCAAAATCAATATCGACTCTGATAGCCGTTTAGCTATGACAGCCGCTATTCGTCAAACATTTGCTGAAAAACCAGGAGAATTCGATCCTCGTAAATATCTTGGTCCAGCTCGTGACAACATGAAAAAATTGTACATCCACAAGATTAAAGAAGTTCTTGGTTCTGACGGAAAAGCAGAATAATTTTTGATGTTCACAATACAATGAAAGGCTGTGATTTATTGCAGCCTTTCTTTTTTTTACACACATACTCTATGCAATCTGTAAACATCATCACACTTGGTTGTTCCAAAAACACAGTTGATTCTGAGCACCTTGCTCGCCAACTGCAAGCACTGAATTACAAACTGTATTTCGACTCCGAAACGTTTGCCGATATTGTGATTATCAATACGTGCGGATTCATACACGATGCCAAACAGGAATCCATCAACACCATTCTGAGTGCCGTGCAAGCCAAAAAATGCGGAAAAATCAAGAAACTCTATGTGATGGGCTGCTTATCTGAACGCTATGCTGACGATTTGCGTGCCGAAATTCCCGAAGTTGATTCATACTTCGGCGCTCGCGGTTATGACGATATTTTACACGAATTGCAAATAGAGAAAAAAACGGAATTAGACCAAGAACGCGTAATTACAACACCTTCGCACTTGGCATATTTGAAATTGGCAGAAGGCTGCAACAGAACGTGTGCCTACTGCGCTATTCCTGCTATTCGTGGGAAATACACGTCTGAAACTATTGAAAGCCTCACCAAAGAGGCTTCGTTTTTGGCAGCTCACGGAGTTAAAGAACTTTCGCTTATAGCACAAGATTTATCGTTTTTCGGCTACGATATATACAAACGAAATGTGCTTGCCGAATTACTCGAAAAACTACAACCTCTTGAAGGTTTGGAATGGATTCGCCTCCACTATTTATATCCCAACAATTTCCCGTTGGAAGTACTCGATTCCATAAACAATCTCTCAAAAGTTTGCCACTACATTGATATTCCGTTCCAACACGCATCAGACAAGGTTTTGAGTAAAATGCGCCGTTTCTTTACGGAAAAAGAAACCTGGGATTTGATGGATACCATCAAAACAAAAGTGCCTGACATTGCCCTCCGCACATCACTAATTGTGGGACATCCGGGCGAAACGGAAAAAGAGTTCCAAAAGCTGGTTGATTTTGTGCAACAAGCACAATTTGACCGCCTTGGCGTGTTTACCTATTCTCACGAAGAAGGAACGTACGCTGGTGAAAACTACCGCAACTCTATTCCCGAAAAGGTGAAGCAAGAACGTCAGGAGATTATCATGAATATGCAACAAGACATTTCGTTGGCAAAGAATACCGAAAAAATCGGTAAAACGTTCAAGGTGCTCATTGACCGCAAAGAAGACAACGGATTTGTTGGCCGTACCCAATACGACGCGTATGAAGTGGATAATGAAGTGTTGGTAACAAACGCAAACCTCAAAGTGGGACAATTCTATACTGTGAAAATTACCGACGCCGACACCTACGATTTGACGGGAACGGTGGTTGAACAATAGGAATGTATCCTTAAAAACCGGGAAACGACTCTACAAGTTTTACTTCCAAGTCGGGAAACGATTCCACAATTTGCACTCGCACATCGGGAAAGGCGTCTACTAATTGAACCTCTCCGCAATCATCGGGAAAACTATTTACCAGTTGTACGTCTATATCTGCAAAGGCATCAACAAGTTTTACCGTAACATCAGGAAACGCATCAACAATCTGGACCTTGCCATATAATGGGAACACGCGTCCGTCTTTGGTAAGAGTGCAATTTTTGGTATCAATACTAACATTGTGAATGCTTTTAGCATCAAAGGCGAACGGCTGCACTACCGCTTGCAATAGGAATATGACAAACAACAATAGTTTTTTCACAATATCATGTTTTGATTTATAAAAAACCACTAAAACAACGTATTCTTGAAAAACGCCGTCTTAGTGGAGTAATGTTGTTGCTATAATGCTAATCGGTAAATGTTTGTAACATCTTGTGCCGACAAATGCACAAATCCGCCAGTAGTGCCATCACCGATACCGAAATTCTTAACCAAGGTAGGTATATCTTCTTCGCGAGCACCAAGTTCGGCAAACGTAAGAGGCATTCCAATTGATTTGAGGAATTGTTTGAATGCTGCAATTCCTTCTTCTGCCGTTTTTTTCGGATTTGAGAAATCCATTTTGCAATTCCAAATACGGCAAGCCATTTGTGCAAAACGCATCACATCGTGATTCATCACATACGTCATCCAAGCCGGCATTATAACTGCCAATCCAGCTCCGTGCGCACAATCGTACAAAGCAGAAAGCTCGTGTTCTATGCCATGGCTATTCCAATCTTGTTCACGACCCACGCCTACTATATTATTATGTGCAACCATTCCTGCCCACATAATATTTGCACGTGCTTCGTAATCGTTTGGATTTGCTATCGCTTTGGGAGTTTCGTTAATCATGGCAAGCAACACAGCCTCGCACAAACGATCGGTTGTTTCTACATTTTTCGTATTGGTAAAATATCGTTCAAACACATGAGCCATAATGTCGGTAGCACCGCATGCTGTTTGATATGCAGGTAATGTCATTGTTAAAGCTGGGTTCAAAACAGAAAACTTAGGACGAATGCAATCTCCCGAAGCTGCACGCTTCAACATTCCTTCTTCTTTTGTTATGACTGAATCACCAGAGCCTTCACTTCCGGCTGCAGCAATCGTCAAAACGGTACCAAGAGGCAATGCTGTTTTTGGAGATTTTTCAGAATAGAAATCCCAGAAATCGCCATCATACGGAACACCCATTGCAATTGCTTTTGCTGAATCAATGGCAGAACCGCCACCCAAAGCTATAATAAAATCAACGTTTTCTTTTCTACAAAGTTCAATGCCTTCGTATACTTTAGAATCGCGAGGGTTGGGACGAACTCCGCCCAATTCGCAAAATTGCACACCGGCTTCTTTAAGCGATGCTTTAACCGCGTCGAGCAAACCTGAGCGAACTACAGAACCGCCACCATAGTGAAGCAATACTTTTGTTCCACCAAATTCTTTAACCAATGAACCACAATTTTTCTCTGAATCGCGTCCGAATACGAATTTCGTCGGACTAAAAAACGTGAAATTTTCCATAAACTGTATTTTTTAATTAATTTCTCTATCTGCAATATTACCGATTTTTTTAGAGAATAAGAAATCAACGAGAGGGGAAATCATAGTTCCTAATTCCCAAATCGTACTCTGAAATCGTCTGCTGCAACTGATTTGGGCCAAAGGAAGCCATCAACTGACAAACCTCTGCACCTTTATCGTTCACAATACTAGCAGTCAATACATCATCGGTTGCTGTCTTGTATGTTTTACAGGTGAGCACATCACCAAAAAAAGACTCTTGTTTGAATTTGACAAGTACTGAAGTGCAATCTTTAGAAACGAACGATTCAGGCAATGAATTTGCGAAAAAATTCACATACGTTCTATTATTGATATGACGATTAAAATCAATATCGTTCACATTTGTTGTGTGTGTTGACAAATGAGGTTCTCCTACTGATTTTTCAATACGATGTTTGTGAGTAGGATTGATATACTCGGCTATTGGGGTAATATTTGTTACGATTGATTGTATTGGAACCGGATGACGTGTGGTTGCATCAAGAATAGCCCAAGTACTATCACCTTGCGCAAAAATATTTCCGCGATACTTTAATCGAAATTCCATATACAATCGCAACTCGGAAATTTCTGACGCCCACACTTCTACCTGAAATTTTTCAGACCAAAACGGAAGCGTTCCAACTATTGAGAATTGATATTCCGATATTACCCAAATAAGATTTTTCTTGATAATATCAAAGGCAGC
>DAIOSV010000036.1:0-25281 GCA_036752345.1 Bacteroidales bacterium
CATTAAGTGCATCACCAACTGGTGGTTCTTTCACAATTGATGGAACAGTTGCAACACAGTTTGATCCATCAAAACTTAGTGCAACGTCTCATAATGTAGTTTATACCGTTTTAGTAAATGGATGTTCAGGTTCTGCAACGAGTGCTGTTACAGTAAATGCTACTCCTTCTATAGACTTGTCAAGTGTTCCTACTACAGCTTGTGCTGGGGTAGCGGTTGCTTTGTCTCCTACAAATGGAACTTGGAGCGGTACAGGCGTAAGTGGTACTACATTTACATCTGCTACAGCAGGTAATCATGAAATTACATACACAGAAACTTCGGCAGGATGCTCGGCTAGTGGTGCTGTTACGATTGTTGTAACAAAAGCTACAGCTCCTACTGTAACTCCAAAAACGGTAGAGTTGAATGCTGCTGTTCCTGCATTGTCAGCTAGTGCAGCAGGAACAATTACTTGGTATGCTGATGCTACAACAACAACATCGTTGGCAACAGGAGCAACATATGCACCATCAGTATCTACTGCTACTGAAAAGGTATATACATATTATGTAAGCAATACTGTAAGCGGATGCGAAAGTAGTAGAAGTGTTGTTACTTTAACAGTAACAGGATGTACTACAGCTGCTCCTACAATTGCTGAAGTGGCTGCAATTTGTGAAGGTGAAACATTCCCAACATTGACAGCTTCAGGAACTGGAACATCATATACATGGTATGATGCTGTAACAGGCGGAAATATTATAGGAACAGGTGCAACATACATTCCAACTGCAGCAGGAACATATTATGCATCACAAACAGTTGGTTGTGAAGGTCCTAGAGCAAGTGTTGTAGTTGACGTAATAGCTAAACCAGCTGCTCCAACAGCTGTAGGTGCTTCTTCTTGTTCTGGCGCACCATTGGTTGCAATGACTACTACAGAATCATCAAATTGGTATGCTGACCAAGCTGGTACAGCTTTGGCTACGAGTGCTAAATCATATACTCCAAGTTCTTTAACAGCAACAACAACATTCTATGTAAATCAAGTTGTAAATGGTTGTACTTCTGATTTTGCTCCAGTAGTGTATACAATAAAAGCAACTCCTGCTATTCCTGTAGTAACTCCTACAAAAGCATGTCTAGGAAATACAAGCGATTATAATGTAGTTGCAACTGCAGGTACAGGAGCTACATTGCAATGGTACGACGCTAATAGTTCACCAAAAGGAACCGCTGCAACGCAAGTTGTTTCAGGTGTAACAACGGCTAAAGATTATACATATACTGTTACTCAAACTATCAGTGGATGTACTTCATTACCCGCTTCTGCTACATTAACGGTAAACTCATTACCAGTGCCTACAATTACAAATGCACTTACATACTGCTCAAATTCGGCAGCAACTATTTCTTTAACTGCTGATTTGCCAGGTGGAGAATTCAAAATTGATGGAAGTGTAGCTGCATCATTTGTTCCTCAAACATTGGGAGTAGGGACATATCAAGTTACATATACCTATACTGATGCAAATAGTTGTGTTGGTCAAGCAACTCCTCAAACAATTGCAATAGAAGATTGTAGTGATCCAGCTATTACAAACATCACAGTAGCTCCTACTACATTAACTTTAACAGTTGGAGATGCATCATACCAATTAACCAAGTCATTGACGCCATCAACAGGTACTAGCAACCAAGAAGTTACTTGGACTTCAAGTGATGATAAAGTTGCAACAGTTGATAATACAGGTAAGGTAACTGCTGTTGCTGCAGGTTCTGCAACAATTACTGTAAGTTCAGCATATACAGTTGGAAAATCTGCTACATGTGCCGTTACAGTGAATGCAGCAATTGTTCCAATTACGGGAGCTTCATTTGCAGCTGGTACTCCAACAACAGTAGCAGAAGGTGGAACGCTTGACTTCTCGTCATTCGTAACTATTACTCCTGCCGGAGCAACAAATCCTACTTACGTATGGACAGTTGAAAATTCGACAGCTTCAACAATCTCAACTGCCGGTGTTTTGACAGCTGAAACTGGTCTTACTGCAGATAAAGTAATTATTGTAAAGGCAACAGTAACAGCCGGTGGAGTAACAAAGGTTGCATCACAACAAGTAACCATATTGAAAGGTGTAATCCCTGTATCTAGCATCGCAGTTGCATGTTCAGCTTCTATGGAACAAAACAAGACGTACACTGCACAAGCAACAGTACTTCCTGCTAATGCTGATAACATGACTTATACCTGGTCAATTCAAGGTACTGGTGCTACAATTGATGCTAGTGGAAACATTACAGTAACAGGCACTCCAGGATCATCTTTCACCGTAGTTGCTACGGCAAATGATGCTTCAGGCGTAACCGGTTCTGCTCCAGTAACAATTATCGCAGAATCTATTCCTGTAACAAGTGTTGCATTTAATACAAATGCATACTCAATCTATGCTTCAGAGCAATTGGATTTATCAAAATTAATTACGGTATCTCCATCAACAGCAACTATCGCATCAACAACATGGAGTATTACTCAAGGTTCCTCATACGCAACGGTTTCAACAGCCGGTGTATTAACAGGAATACCTTCAGCTGTAACTCTTGATAAGACAGTAACAGTAAGAGTTTCTGTTACAGGTACTGATGGAGTGACTAAGACAGCTTCACAAGTTGTAACCGTGAAGAAAGATCTTATCCTTGTTAAACAAATTGTAATTGACAATGCTCTTACCCTAGAAGTTGGTTCAACGAAAGTAATGGCTGTTAATTCTATCACTTCAAATGCTGATAACAAGACTGTAATATGGTCTATTAAGTCAGGAAGTGGTGCAACTATAGTAGCTGGAACAGGTGAAATTACAGTAACTGGAAATCCAGGTGATTCATTCGTTGTAGTAGCAACAGCTACTGACGCAGGTGGTGTAGTGTCAAATGAATGTGTTGTCTCTGTAGTTGCTCAAACTATAGCTGTAACGAAGATTGTTCCTTCACTAACAACAGTTGAAGTTCAAGCTGGAGATGTAGTTGGTAAGACAATTACAGTAAGCTATCAACCTTCTAATACAACACAACAAGGTATTACTGTATATGCAAACACAAGTGTATTCTCATACACTAAAAATGCAAATGGTTCTATCACAATTACAGGTATTCAAGGTGGTTCTGCTACATTGACTATACGTTCTGATGTTAATCCTAATGTTCTTGCAGAAGTAACTGTAAATGTTACTGAATTAGTGAAGAACATTACAATAAATGGACCTCAAAGTATGTTGGTTGGAGGAGTATCACAATTATCAGCAGTAGTTGGAGAAACAACAGCAACTAACAAGACAGTATCTTGGACGTCAAGTGATCCTTTAATTGCTACAGTGTCTTCTACCGGTCTTGTAACAGCTCTTAAGGGTGGTCTTGTAACCATCACAGCTACTGCAAACGATGGTTCAGGTGTAAGTAGTGTAAGTAACATTTACATTTCAACAATTCCAGTACAAACAATTACTGCATCGAACGTGACATTGGAAATTGGATCTTCTGCAACAATCAAAGCTACAATTGCTCCAACAAATGCAACGTACAAAACGTTGACATATGTTCCAGCAGATAACTCAATTATTAGTGTTGATGCAAGCGGAAATATAAGCACAATTGCCGAAGGTTCAACTACTGTTACTATCACAGCTCCTCAAGATGGAGTTTCAACAACAATTACAGTAACCGTAACTCCGGTAAAAGCTGACAAAGAATACTTGATTCGTTTGATTGATGATGAAGTTTGGGGTGCATATGCAGTATACCAAAAAGTACAAGATTCAACAATCATAATTGGATTCGGTAAAGGCAGAATTTCTCCGATTGTGTACAACGAATTCATACAAGCATGGACTGAAGCTCAGACTGTTCGTTATGAAGACTTTGCAACACAAGGAAAAGTTGATTCAGCTGCTACCAATTTGTACAATGCAATTGTTGCTATGGGTGAAAAACCTGCTGCTATTGGCGAAGTTACTACTATAGAAGCTAAAGTTTATCCTACAAAGGTTACAGATCATGTAACAATTGAAGCAAACGACTTAATTTCTGTTAAAGTAGTATCTGCTACAGGTAAGATAGTTGCTCAAGAAGAAGCATTTGGTGACAATTGGGAGATTAACACATCAACATACGCACAAGGTGTTTACAAAGTAGTAATTGAAACAGCTGACGGCGTGATAGTAAAAGGATTTATAAAGTAATAAACATAAATTCATCGAAAGGAAGAGGTTGCCCTAAAAAGCAACCTCTTTTTTTTATTTTCTATTGACTTCAGTCTCAAAAAGTAGTATATTTGAATGTGTAGTGTAAGGTTATGAAAAAAATTTATTTATCATTGCTATTTAGCTTTGTAGTGAGTGTAGTATTCTCCCAAGTAAAATTTGAAGGCGAAGTGAATTATGTAAAAACTACGTATTCCGATACGTCGTATTATACGTATATTATCAAAGGAGATTATGTGCGTATTAACGAGAGTAACAAGTACAAGAAACTTGTGAAATCATACATTGTTAATTTGCAAAACAAATCCATATTGGTAATAAACCCCAATACTCAAATTTATACAACAATAGATTCAAAGAAAGTTAGTAATACAAGCCAAGAAATGCGTGTAATAAATACAGGCAATTACAAGTATATAAATGGGTATAAGTGCAACCAATGGCGTGTTAAGAATGAAGGGAAAAATACCGAAATAACCTATTGGGTAGCAGGAGATAAATTTAATTTTTATACCCCAATATCTCAAGTTGCTACACCATTAAATGATTTCTATTTATTTTATAATGCGCTTCCAACCGCAAAATTGAACGGAAGTATGCCAATGTTGATTGAAGACAAAACTTTATTGCGTGCAACAAAATCGACCTTGTCAGTCATATCTATTAAATCACATCCTGTTGACGATTCTGTTTTTAGTGTAGCAAATTATCAAAAATTCGTTAACCTACAGTAGAGATTACGATAATACTATTGACGGAACTAATTGTGCAGACTTTTCTTCTGCAATAAGAGTGTGTTCTGCTCCGAAAATCATAGCTTGATTTAGTGCTTCGTGACCTGCGGGGAAATTAAAAGCCACGGGGTATGAATATTCTTGCACCGCATCGAGTATAATGCCTTCAACAGAATTTTTGTATTCATCTATGCCATTTTTCATATTGCTCATGGTTCCAACAATGAGTCCTGATATCTCTGATAATATACCCGAATGTTTCAAATTTTGAATCATGCGGTCAATGTGGTAGAGATATTCATTGAGGTCTTCAATAAAGAGAATTTTCCCTGAATAGTCATACTCATATGGTGTTCCTCTTAGACTATACAAAATAGACAGATTTCCTCCAACAAGTTCTCCGCTACACGTGCCACAACGATTTACACACTCGCTAGAAAATTCCACAGGTCGTAAAATACCGAAAAGAGCATCGTGGAGTGACTGTAATGATTCGGGAGTAACATTAGCAAAGCCTTTTGCCATAACGCCATGTATGCTTTGATAATTAAGGCTATTGAGTTGAGAGTGGATTACTGTAATGTCGCTAAACCCAACCACCCATTTCGGATGCGTAGCAAAGGCAGAAAAGTCTAAGGTATTGATGATGCGAATAGCGCCATATCCGCCACGTGCACAAATGATAGCTTTCACTTTGGGATTATCAATCATTTCTTGGAAATCGGCAGCTCTGTTGGCATCGGAGCCCGCAAATACGCCCCATTGGTCATAGACATGTTTGCCTACAATAACTTTGAGCCCCCACAAAGATAGTGTGCTGAGAGCAAAGTCGAGTGCGTTTTCTTTTATCGGTCCTGATGGAGAAACTATCGCAACAGTGTCACCTTTTTGCAAAAAGTTGGGTCTATGCATTTTGTAAACGTAATAACTTTGATAAAAAATATATACTTTTGCGAAAGTACAAAAAAAATAATCACTATGACAGAATATAAGCGTTACCTTGTTACAGCAGCACTTCCTTATGCAAATGGCCCCGTACATATAGGACATTTAGCAGGAGTGTACGTTCCAGCAGACATCTATGTTCGCTATTTGCGAATGAATAAAAAAGATGTGCTATTTGTCTGTGGTAGCGATGAACATGGTGTTCCTATTACCATAAAAGCAAAAAAAGAAAATTGTACCCCTCAAGATATTGTAGATAGATATAATGCGATTATAAAAAAATCGTTCGAAGATTTCGGCATTGGTTTTTCAAACTATTCTCGTACAACACATGAGTTACACTCAAAAGTTTCTTCAGATTTTTTCAAAACATTGTACGACAAAGGTGTATTTATAGAACAGACGAGTGAACAATATTTTGATGAAGAAGCACAGCAATTTTTAGCAGATAGATACATTGTAGGCACATGCCCAAAATGTGGAGCAGAAGGTGCCTATGGTGACCAATGTGAAAAATGTGGTAGTTCGCTTTCTCCTGAGGAATTAATAAATCCGGTGAGCAAATTGTCTGGCGCAAAACCTATAAAGAAAGCCACAAAACATTGGTATTTGCCACTTGACAAGTATGAAGATTTCTTGCGTAAATGGATACTTGAAGATCACAAAGATTGGAAATCAAATGTGTATGGTCAATGTAAGTCATGGTTAGACGGAGGATTACATCCACGTGCCGTAAGTCGCGATTTGGATTGGGGAGTTCCGCTTCCAATAGACGGTGCAGAAGGCAAGGTGCTGTACGTATGGTTTGATGCACCAATCGGTTATATCACATCAACCCAAGAATGCACGCCTGATTGGGAAAAATATTGGAAATCAGAAGATACAAAATTGGTGCATTTTATAGGCAAAGACAATATTGTATTTCACTGCATTGTATTCCCAGTAATGTTAAAAGCCCATGGCGACTACATTTTACCGGAAAATGTGCCGGCTAATGAGTTCCTAAACCTTGAAGGAGATAAAATTTCAACATCAAAAGATCATGCAGTTTGGTTGAATGAATATTTGGAAGATTTCCCAGATCAACAAGATACACTACGCTATGTGTTAACGGCAAATGCTCCTGAGACAAAGGACAATGACTTTACATGGAAAGATTTCCAAGCCCGCAACAACAACGAATTGGTTGCAATACTTGGAAACTTTATAAATCGCGTTGTGGTACTTACTCAAAAATATTTTGGAGGCAAGGTTCCTACCCAAGGTGCGTTGACTGATGTTGATACGCAAGCTTTGGCTGCAATTCAAGTTGCGAAAGATGCTATTTCAAAAAATATTGAAGCCTATCGTTTCCGTGATGCATTGAAAGAAGCAATGCAATTGGCACGCGTTGGCAATAAATATTTGACAGAAACAGAACCATGGAAACTCATTAAAACAGACGAAGCTCGTGTTGCAACCATCTTGAATGTATGTTTGCAGATTACTGCCAATTGTGGAATTTTATTTGAGCCATTTCTGCCATTTACTGCGAAAAAAATTCGCACAATGGTAAAAAAAGAAAGCATAGAATGGGCTGACGGCGGGAAGACAGACATTATGATAGAAGGTCAATCTATAGGAGAGGTAGAACTATTATTTAAGAAAATAGAAGACGCCGAAGTTGATGCACAGCTTGAAAAATTGCAGAAAGCGAAAGAACGCCATGCAAGAGAATTGGCTATGGAAGCTCCGGTGACTACTCAAAAACCATTAATCCAATATCCTGATTTTGAGAAGATGGACATCCGTGTAGGAACCATTTTAGCAGCTGAACGAGTACCTAAGACCAACAAACTCATGAAGTTGAGTGTTGATACCGGCATTGATAAACGAACCATTGTCTCAGGCATTGCAGAACATTTTACCCCTGAAGAATGTCTAGGAAAACAAGTGTGCGTGTTGGTCAATTTACAACCACGTATGCTAAAAGATATTGAGTCAAAAGGTATGATACTTATGGCAGAAAATGCAGATGGAAAATTAGAGTTTGTGCTTCCAGGCAATAGCGTAAAAAATGGTAGCTCAATAAGTTAAAAGTATCATAATTGTTTGGTATTAAATAGAATTAATTTACTTTTGTATATCTAAAATCGGAAAATGAGAGAGCCAAAATCTAAATTAATAGTTTTCACTATTGCATTAATTGTATTAGTGCAGCGAGTGTATGCTCAAGATGTGCATTTCTCCCAATTTGATGCGGCACCTCTCTATTACAATCCTGCCTTAACCGGGGTAGACGAATGTCATAATCGAATTTATACTAATTACAAAGGGCAGTGGAATACCTACAATACTTTTCTCGCTTCGTATGATCAACATTTAGAAAAAGTAACCCTTTGGGGTGGACAATTTGGTTTAGGAGGATTAGTAGTTGCAGATTATGCTGGTGTAAACAACTATGGCAACACACAAGTAAAATTAATGCCGGCATATCACCATTCAATCATTCCCGGAAAATTACGCTTGTCAACAGGTTTAGATGTAATTTTCAACCTCATGAGTGGGGCAGAAGACCAAATAGTAATGAATAATGGTATTGATCCAATAACCGGTAAAAAAACTCCTGGATATGATCTCGAACATACTACAAAATTTTATTCTGATTTAGGACTTGGTTTTAACTTTCAATATAGCGTAACACCAATTATCCCAATAAACATGGGTATTACATTTTTCCATTTATTCGGATCGGGAGGTGGAGGTTTAGCGGTATCTGATTCAAAATTAGGGAATTACATGAGGTTTTCTCTTAATGCGAATGCCTCATATCCTATAAATACAAGTTTAACGTTGTTGCCAAGTTTCATTTATACAAATCAAAAAATGTATAACGAAATGAATTTTGGCTCATATCTAAAATATTCTGTTGGAGAGTATACGTCAATAGTTGATGCAATGTATGTTGGGGCTTGGTATCGTTGGATGGATGCATTAATATTAGGACTTGCTTTTGACAAGCCACTCAATAAGAATTGGATAATGCAGTTTGGACTCAGTTATGATGTGACATTATCATCATATAGAGAGTCAAACAACTGGGCATCGGGTGTTAATCGTGGAGACAGTTTCGAATTGTCCATTAAATTCTTAAATTGTCGTTTGCCAATAGTAGTTAATCCGGAAGGAATTATTAATGATCCATATAGATAGAATATGAGCCGTAGAATTCGTGTAACATTGTTAGTCATTTCTTGCTTAATTTCCTTGTTGTCATATGGACAAGGGAAAAAGCAGTATTATGAAGCGTATATCGCTTTGGGTGATTCATGTTATGCTCATGCAAATTATTTTGGTGCACATCAAGCATACGAAAAAGCGTTAGCATATATTGACAATCCAAATATTGCATTCCGTTGCGCAGAGGCTTGTAGAGGATATCAAAATTATACTGATGCCGAGAAATATTATAAGATAGCAATCTCAAAAGACTCCATAACATTCTATCTCGCAAATTATTGGTATGCTGAGATGCTTAAATTACAAGGAAAATATAGTGAAGCAAAGGCACAATATGAGATTCATTATCAACTCAATAAAGGGAAGAATGATTACTACACAAGACGGGCAAAAGAGCAAATTGATATTTTAGATAAAAAGATTCTAAAAATAGGAGAATCGGTTGGTTTAGAAGTTAAACATATTTCACAAGAAGACATAAATTCAATGTATGCGGAATATGCACCTTGTCAGTACAATGATACATTGTTCTTCTTTGCCGGAGTTCGCCCACTTGATGTTAAGTTGGCAGATACATCGTATATATATGCAAACTACTTGACACGAGTGTTGCAAGCAACTCGTCGCAATGATTCAACATGGGTTGATGTAAAAGAAGTCAAGTCATTGAAAGACCCGAAAGCCCATGTAAGCAATTTGTCATTTACAAAAGATGGCAAAACCGTTTATTTCAGTAAGTGTATAGGCTATAACTGCTCAATATACAAAGCCGATTTTGACCCACAATTTGCTGACTTTTCAAACATTACAAAATTGCCGGCTCCAATTAATATGGCGCAAACAAGTAATACAACTCCTCAGATAGCATGTACTTCACAAGGCAATTATTTGTTTTTTGCCTCAAATAGAAAAGGCACAAAAGGAGGATATGATATTTGGTATTCAGAAATAGATTCTACTGGAAAGTTTACTACCGTACAAAATTGTGGTAAAAACATTAACACCTTAGGTGACGAAGTAACGCCGTTCTATGATTCTCGCGATTCGTTGTTGTATTATAGTAGTGAGTGGCATACAAGTTTGGGAGGATTTGATATTTTCTCTTCAAAGGGAAACTTAAAACACGGAAGATGGTCAAATTCGGTGAACATAGGTCAGCCGATAAATTCTTCATACAATGATTTGTATTATAATTATTCTCGTGATTCTTTACGTGCCTATTGGTGTTCTAATCGCGAAGGATCTATAAAATTAATTGGGAAAGCTTTTAGTAACGATATATATTCTCATTCGCTTGTTCGCCGTTCAGTTGCGCGCATCACCGATTTGATTCCAATTACGTTGTATTTTGATAATGATTATCCTGATCCTCGTTCAAAAGATTCTGTCACAGACAAAATTTATGAGAATTTGTATAACGACTTTATGGCAAAAAGAGAAGAGTATATAGACGAATATACTCGCTATTCATCAGAAGAACGATTGAAGTATGATATACAAACGGTACAAGCATTCTTTGGCGATATGCAGCAAGAATTTCAAAAACTTTCATTGTTTGCAGAATTGATGTCGGTAATACTTCAAGACGGACAAGATATAGTGGTTGCATTCAAAGGATATGCGAGTCCGGTAGGAAATTTGGCATATAATGAGATTGTCGCTAAAAAGCGTATTTCGTGTATTCAAAATTATTTCCTTACCTACAACAATGGTGTGCTAAATCAATATTTACATAATCAACCAAAATCGGGCAAAGGAAGTTTGAAGTACGTGTATGAGCCGATTGGTGTTGTTAAAATGGAAAACACATTCTATACTAGCACAGGATCACAAGTAAGTGCATTATCGGACCGCAGACAAAAATGGATGTCGGTATATAGCCCGGCTGCGGCATATCAGCGTAAAATTGAAATTATAGCAGTTGATATAGAATACGAAGATCAGTTGTTTGAAGAGATAAAACGAGAAATCACTACTCAAAAGAAAATGGTGGACGAAGTAGATGGGACATCTTTGTACAAAGAGGGTGAAGAATCAAAAGAAACAGAAGAACAGGAGAATTCCGGAACAAGTGGTTTTATGATTAACGAAGTAGATGAACAAGGACAAAATGCCTCTGATCCTACAAAGCTAAAACCACAAATGGAATCTTCATCACCAATAAAATTTGAGATGGTAGAAGAGGTTCCTAATACAACACCCGTTAAGTCACAACAAGCGGTGAAAACACCTGCAGAAACGGCAGTGTCTCAAACTAAATCAACTTCAACCCAAACCAAAAAAAATACTGAAGAAGAATTGAAAAAATATGAAGGAGATGCTATCTTTAAAGCAAAATAAGTATCGTTATGAAACGCTTTGCTTTCATATTTCTCATTTTATATAGTTGTTTGTCGTTTGGCCAATACTCCAATGATTGGATAAATCATTCCCAGCAGTACTATCGAATTCCTATCACCACCGAGGGTATATATAGAGTTACCTATAGCGATTTGGTAAACAATGGCATTATGCCAGGAGAATTCGACCACCGAAATTTACAAATATATCATAATGGTAAAGTGTTGCCGCTCTTCGTTTCCGCACAAAGTGATGGTATTTTCCGAAGTTCCGACTATTTTGAATTCTATGCAGAAGGAGGAAACACCGGTTGGCTCGATTCTACGGTTTATTATACAGGGAAACAGCTAAATAAGAACTATAGTTTATATAACGATACAGCATCATATTTTCTAACGATTGCCAATACGTTGGTGAGCCCTCGATATGATACAACTCGTACAACCGACTACGATAACTATGTTTCTATTTCGTATTTGTTCCGGACAGTTCGGACGGATTTTGTTTCTACGTTTAATACCACAAATATTTCTCCTTACATTATACCAGCCGAAGGGTGGTGCGATACGTATTTCGACATGGGTGGCACAACGCAAAAAGGTTTGATAACTCCAAATTATACTTCGGTAGGAGTTCCCGCACAAGTGTCATTTGGAATAGCAGGATTTTCCGAAACACAGCACGACGTGCTTGTTACATTGAGCTCCGATGAAACGTTTCGTTTTGATACCACGTATTATGATTACAATGCTGTTCAAAAAACAATAGAGACCTCAAAAGCACTGTCTGCAACGTCATTATTGACATTCCAAAGCTATAATACAGGGAATAAGACTGCCGACAAAAACAGTGTTGCATACGTGCAAATAAAATATCCCAGCAAGTTGAATTGCAACTATCAAGCTTCATTCGCATTTACCTTACCAAAGGTTGCTGATGGTAATTACATCCTTCTCGATTTGGAGAAATTCAATGCAGGGAGCAATCCTCCAATATTATATTGCCCCGAAATAAACAAACGAATACTCACAACGGTTCAAAACGGTAAGGTTCGAGTTTTGGTTCCGAATATGAAGAAAGAACTTCATTGTTTTTTGGTTTCACAAAATGTGTATTACCCTGTTCCACCAATGAAAATAGTATCCTCAAAAGGAGGTACAGCTGGCAAATTTGTTGATTATTCATTGGCAAAAAATCAAGGCGACTACATTATTATCACTGAAAAATCTTTGTGGAAACAAGCAAATTTATATAAGTTGTATAGACAACAAACCGGACAAACAGTCGTGCTTGTTGATGTAGAAGATTTGTATAATCAATTTTCATACGGCATCCAAAAACACCCGTATTCTATAATTGCATTTCTTGAGTATGCAAAAAATACCTGGGCTATAGAGCCAAAGCAAGTTTTCTTGATTGGCCAAGGGTATCATATGCCCAATTATCGGAACAATGAAACGTTGTACGGAAAAACGCTGATACCGACCATGGGTAATCCTGCCACCGATTTGTTGTATACTGTTAGTCCACAAGGAAAATCAATTAAAACTACAATAGGGATAGGACGTTTATCAGCACAAACACTAACTGATGTAGAAAACTACAGAAATAAAGTGCGCGATTTCGAAGCTCAAGAACCAAATCCATGGATGAAAACGGTGCTTCATTTTGGAGGTGGTTCAACAGCCTATGAACAGTCATTGTTCCGCTATTATTTGTCGCAATATGAACGGACACTTGAAGGTGAATATTTTGGAGCCAATGTCCATTCGTTTTACAAAGAAAGTTCCGATGTGTATGAGACAACAGAACCCGAGGCTATTCGTGGATATATGAATGTCGGAACATCAATGTTGACCTTTTTTGGCCATGCTTCGGGAAGTGGTTTTGATCAAAGTATAGACCATCCGTCGCTGTTCAACAATAAAGGGAAATATCCGTTGATATTGGCAAATTCTTGCTACTCGGGTGATATTTTTGCCGATAACGATTACAATGTAAGTCGTATATGGATTCTTACTGCAAATAAAGGAGCAATTGGATTCCTTTCAAATGTAGGTCCTGGTTATCCGAATTATTTGAATATATTTTCTTCAACATTTATACGAAGAATTGCAAACACAAGCTATGGAGAACCAATAGGCACGTGTGTTGCAAAATCATTAACAGATATCTCAAATAAATCATTAATCTATAGTGATTTGTATGAAAAAGTAATAGGATTTACACTTCATGGAGATCCTATTGTTTCTCTTCACTCATTTGAGTTCCCTGACTTGACTCTTAATTCGTCATCGTTATTTTTTACTCCAAATCTCATCACAACCGATCTTCAAAATATTACATTCAATATTGCAGTAGAAAACAGGGCAAGAGCGTATGCCGGTTCATATACAATTAAAGCGGTATTCACTCCGGCAAATAATGCGGCAACGCCATTTGAAATAGATACCATTGCGTATGGCGCATATTGTCATGACACGGTACGTTTGGTGTTGGGGATGGAAAATTTTGTGTCGGGCGAGTATACTGTTGCAGTTACGCTCGATTATCTAGATTCAATACCCGAATTGTCTGAAACTAATAATACAGCGTCGTACAGTTTCTTTGTCAGTTCTCAAGAGGTACTTCCTGTATATCCTCCGAATTACGCCATAATACCAACCGATACTATAACGTTTCAAATGTCGTCAGTTGATGCTTTGAATCCTCCAAAACAGTTGTTGGTTGAAATGGACACATCGCAATTTTATACTTCTCCCTTGAAACAAACTGATACGATTTATGTACAAGGTAGAGCAATTGTATCATGGTCTCCCCAAGGTCATTTCATTGATGGTGCAACATATTTTTGGCGAGTTTCCGATGCCGACTCTATAAAATGGAATGAAGCATCATTTACCTACGAAAATGGAGAAAATGGGTGGGCACAAATTCACCGACATCAATTTGCAAATAATACATTGACGCACATGTCATACAATGACACGACCAAAAAATATTCATTCCTATCAATACCTCATGAGGTTATGGTTCAGACACGTGGAAATTGTGCCACAGAGAAAGAATATTTTGAATGTCTTTGTTCATTAGATGCAACGCTTATGGCAAACAGTGGATTCCCATTGTCGCAACCATCATTACACATTTTTGTACTTGATTCAACAACAATGGAACCATGGCTTTCTAATAAAGCATATTATGGTCAACAAAATTATCCTGTATCAAACGGAAGCGTACGAAAGTATTTGGATTTCAAGTCTGATAATGCAACTTCTCAACGTATGTTAGCCAGCTTCTTGTATGATTCAATTCCCAATGGAAGCTATGTGTTTGGGTATAGTTTTAAGCGTCCTTATTGTCAGTCATGGGACGATTCTTTGAAGAAAACAATGGATTCGTTAGGCTTTTCTCAATACCAAACAACACCTGACGATTATCCATATATTTTCTATATGCAAAAAGGTAACCCAAGTTCCTGTGTTGAGGTAGTAGGAAAGACTTCTACGGATTTAATTTCATTGTCAAAAAAAATGTTGGCAAACTTTGACGCAGGCTATGTGCAAACGCCTATTATTGGCCCTGCAAAAGAATATTCAAAGATAGTTTGGAACACAACAAAGACCGGTAATGATAAGTCGTATTTGACGGTGAGTGGAGTTACGAAAGGTGAAGATCCATATATATTAACAAATGTGTTTGGAGCAGAGTGGGATGGATTGGATACAATTATAAAAACGATTAATTATCCGAATTTGGAAATGATTTGTTCTATGGAGGACGTAGATCGTACACCAGTTGACTTAAATTATTGGAAAGTATATTATACTCCGGCAGCAGAGTTGGCAATATCTCCTGAATATGCATTTTCTTTTTATTCTGATACTTTGCAGCAAGGCGATACCGCACGTATTGTAGTTTCGGCAAAAAATGTTTCTCCAGCCTCAATGGATAGCGTTTTACTTGCATGTGAAATACGAAACGAGCAAAACGAATTAGTGTATTTAGCCTACAAACGATTGCAAGGTGTTGAGGTGTATAGTTATATTGTAGATACCTTGATTGTGCCTGTTACCAATTTTGCAGGAGCTTATACCATGAGAATTGAGTTCAATCCGATAAATCCCGAAACAGGCGAATATGACCAAGCAGAAAGAATACATTTTAATAATATATACCATTATTCTTTTTACGTTTCCATTGATAAAATAGCGCCCGTGCTTGATGTTACGGTAGATGGTCGACATATTATAAACGGAGACAATGTCTCTTCATCACCGCAAATATGTATATCGTTGTATGATGAAAATAGATTTATCTCAATAGCAGACACGAGTTTGTTTACCATTTCGCTTGTAAATAAATCAACAGGAGCGATTACAAACTATTACTTTGCTGACAGTTCTTTGATATTGGTTCCTGATATGGAAAATCCAAAGATAGTGCGAGTGTTATTTGAACCAACTATAGTTGACGAAGGCACGTATGAACTGCGTGTTCAGGCACGCGATGCCACAGGAAACACCTCGGCTTCGCAACAGTACAGAGTGCAATTTAAATATACCCAAGAGCAAGCTGTTTCGATTTTATATAATTTCCCAAATCCGTGTAGCGATTTTACCACTTTCCGTTTTGTGTTGACGGGCATGGATGTGCCGAATAAAATGCACATACAAATAGCAGATGCCACAGGGCGAGAGGTTAAAATATTGGAGTTGCAGAATGTCCATGTAGGTACCAATAGCGTTGACGTGTATTGGGATGGTCGTGATATGTCAGGTTTTGTATTGCCGAATGGCGTGTATTTTTACAGATTGCAGTTTGACAATCAAACCGATTGGAAATCATTGCCAACAGACGAAACGGCATTACTTAATAAGAAGTGCGGTAAGTTGTTACTGCAACGTTAAAGAGTGTGTGGACAACGAATTGCCGTCATTCTTTTATTTCTATCATTTTTCTCAACAATCCACGACATTGTAATTTCAAATGCTCCTTGTGCATTGCTTACAGTTCTCAACGAAGAAATATTTATATCGTAGTCAAGCATGATATCAAATTGCTGATAGTTGCAGCCTAGTCCTAAAATGATTGCATCATTGTTTTTAGAACGATACCAAATTCCGGACTGAATTCGTGAAATAGCGGACTTGTCAAAATATTTTACGCACATGCCTCCGAAATGAAATTCATGTTGTTTGCCTTGAAATTGAATTTTAAATCCGGGAATAATATCAAAGTCAGATAAAACTGAAAGGTCTGCTGTTCCATGAAGCATTGCGCGAGATTTTAGGCTTACCTCTTCGTCGTCAAAAAAAGAAATACTGGGGCGATTTATATTGAATAGCGCAACACCAAAGGTATATGATTGTTTTTTTGAGGCTTTGAATATTGCCAAAGCTCCCGCATTCAGGTCAAAGTATAGAACGGAGTTTGTTTCAAAATTTTCCGAGACTTCAATGTCAGGATTGTATTGTATGCCATCAAATTGCTCTTGAAAAGCGAGCGAACTGTAATCAATAGAATTATAACCCAATGAGGGTTGAATTCCTGCTGAAAAGATAATTTTCCCACTTGCAAGGGGGAACAAGTATGTAATAGGAATTCCTATCTGAACCATGTTATAATTGGCATCGCCAGCTTTGTCAAAATTGAAAAGAAGCCCATATCCCATAAAATCTTTCCGATAGCGTTTGGTGTATTTCCCATCAAAATTTGCGGTAAATGTTTGATATGGTTGAGCTACAGTTCTATATTGGTCTCGGTAAGCCACACAAAAACGGTATTGGCCGACAAAGTTTCCAGAATTGGCCGGATTAACATTAAGTGTATTTGTATAGAAGTTTGAAAAATGAATGTCTTGAGCAACAACGCTTTGCGTTGCAAAAAAGCAGGAAATATAGAGAAATATTTTTCTAAACATTATCGTATAAGAGTAATGTTCCCTTTTTCTTCATATGTTTCACCATTGAGACAGGTGCCTTTCAAGTAGTACACAAATACTTGTGGCTCCAATAGTTTACCATGGTATGTCCCATCCCATGATTCGTTGGTGGAATTGGTCTCAAAAATTTTTTCTCCCCAACGGTCAAAAATAGCAAACGTGAGTTCTGTAAGAACGCCACTATTTACTTGAATTACATCATTTTTTCCATCATTATTTGGTGTAAAAGCGGTTGGAACAAAAATGAATGGTTTGTCGCAAACCCATTCGGTAGAAATAAGATGGACAGTATCGGTATTCCGACAACCATAGCGGTCGATAGCTATAACCGTAAAATCTATTGTAAGAGGAATATCGGGAGTAACCGACGTTGTAGCACTCATGTTATCCTCAAGCCAAATATTCGGTTTCCAAATATATGAAATAGTGTCGTTAGGATGTTTGGTTGCATGTATTGTGGTTTTTTGACCAATAAAAATTATTGGAGAGTCGGCGTAGGCGTCAACTTCAGGAAGTTTTTCTTCGAGTACAATCTGAATTCGTTTGTTAAGGCTCACTTGGCATCCGTTAGCATCTGTTACCGTAGCCATGAAATAACCGGGGCAAAGGTTGCTAAGGTTTTTCGTTGTTTTGCTATTGTTCCACAAATAGCTATAAGGTTGTGTGCCACCCGAAACGGTGAGCGCAATTGTTCCGTTGCACGCTCCGGCACATGTCTCGTTGGTATATGTAACGGTATCAATTTTCAAACTATCAGGTTCTTTTATGCCATGTGTAAGAGCGTTTATACAACCTAAACTATCAGTAACCACAACTCTATAATCTCCAGGCCCTAAGTTGTAACGCCCGGGATTTGTACTGCTATCTTCCCACAAATATTCGTATGGTGCAAAACCAATGGGGACAACCTCAAATTGTGCATCGCGCTCTCCGTGGCAACTTATTGGTTTATAGTTTTCCATAGTGATATCTAGTTTATCAACATCTATGTGGACGGTGTCGGTGTATTGGCAACCAACGGCATCGGTGGCAAACACAATGATGTCGGTAGTAGATTTTGGATTAACAATAGCATTTTCTGTGTTCCCTCCACTATGAACAACATTTTGCGGTGTCCATATATATGATAAAGGATTATCAGGGTTGTCATTCACGACAGAAACGGGTGCAAAGCTGCCAGCGCAAATAAGTGTATCGCCTATTGCTGCTATTTTGTTGTAAAATACTTCTATAGTAATGGAATCAATGGCTTCAAATTCGCAATAGGTGCTGAGCGTTTTTATATAATATGTGGTAGTTTCTTTCGGAGAAACGTTTACATAGTCAACTGAGAAATCCGGATTGACAATATGCCAAAAATTCCTATCGGTTGCCCATAAAAATCGTTGTGTTGGAGCGTTTGTCTCTACAATAAGTTGAATACTTTCTCCTCTACAAATTTGCGGAAGCTTGCCATTGGCTATCTGAATTCCTTTTATATCATAGCTACTGTTGAATGTATTCACCGTCTGCCTATAGATAGTTTGGCACCAACCCGACGTAACTGTAAGTTCATAGGTAATTGTGTCTTGCGGTGTTGCAATCGTGTTGGGTTGAGAAGGGTCGGTTAGCCAATCTTCGGGTGACCATGAATATTCAAGGGTTTCGTCATATTCATTGGGAATACCTATTCGTACACTATTGCCCAAACAAATATTTTTAACATCAAGATCTTGATATTGTTTTTTAGTCACAATTTCAAATGTTTTGGAAACAGAATCACTTTGATTGCACGAAGTTGAATCTTTAACCCAAAGAGTTACTGTGTATTTCCCAACTTCTGCGTAGATGTGTGTTGGTGAATATTCGGTAGATGTTTGTCCATCGCCAAAATCCCATAAGTACGCAACGTGTGGATTGTTGTAATGAATTTGTGTTTTATTTTCAAACGAAAGTTCTTTGCTGGCACATCCGATTTCCGGAACTTCAAAATCAGCACGGATCAAACCAAAGTCTATCATAAAACGGAGTATGGCACTATTGCAGTTGCTGGAATTGTTTTTTGTTGACCATACACCAGGGTTGGGGTACACCGGAAATCCATTGCAACCACCACAACTTGCACATACACTTTGGTAGATATATCCATTGGCGTCAAAGCGACTTGTACCTCCATCAACGTGGTCGCGACCGCTTGCTGCACAACCATAACTTGTATATTCGTTTGTAAGAGGGTTGTAGAGCACATATCCATTACCAATTTCACCGAAAAATGTGGCATAGTCAAGGTTGTTGGCTTTATCATCAATTACCATAATATAAAAATCCTTGCCATCTGTTTCTGTCTGATACGCATCATCGGTAACTTCCATACCTTTGGTACCTGCTATAGAAACCCATCCATAGTCATATAAAAACAATCCGGAGGTTCCATATCTGAACCATTGCGGATGGTCGTTCCACTCACGGCCCACACCGGCAAGGTATATACGGTTGCAGATGTCCACTTCAAATGCTGTAGGCGAAATATTAGGACGACCTGAGCCATTGCCAAATACAGTTGACCAATTCAGAGAGCTCAAATCGTTTGTAAGCGATGCAAGAAATTGTCCGCTATTTGGTGAATTGTATTTTGCATTGTAAATGAGAGTGCTGCCCGTAGCTGTAGTTTGGCCAAAAAGGAATACGTTTCCTTCAGAATTTACTCGCACAAAATGTGCTTGGTCGTATCCGGTAGAACCGAAATATGAGCCATTGAGTAGGGAACCTATGTTTTTGTCTATTTTAAGAACAAACGCGTCAACTGTGCCACCGATTCTTGCCGGTTGATATCCGCCAGCTGGCAAATTTAACGTTGATGAACACGTTCCTCCGGTAACAAATGCATTATTGCTTTTGTCTATATCAATAGAGTATGCGGCATCCTTACTATCGCCGCCAATGTAGGAACTCCATTCTAGGGTTGTTAATGATGGGTCAAATTTGCATACTACACCATCTTGCATACCACCAAACGTGCTTTGGAAGCCATTTACTATAGGGAAATCACTTGAAAATGTTGTAGAAGCTATATAGATGTTATCTTCATCGTCAACCATTATTTCACCTCGTGCACCATCGCCATAGTTATAGTAAAGCGAATCATGACCATATTGAAGATCGGTTTCCCAACTAAAATTGATACCATCGTTTTTTGTTCCTCCCAAAAATGTAGAAGAGAGTAAGGTAGTTCCATCAGAAGAAAGTCGACAAATAAACATGTCAACCCCGTTTTTAAACGAAATGGTATTGTCGTATAGAATTGAATCTCCTCCCATAAATGTTGGCTGGTATCCGTTTACTATTGGAAAATCGGAGGAACCGGTTGTCCCTAAAATGAGCAATTCATTCTTGCTATTTGCTATAAGGCTGTGTGGCATTTCACAACTTGAACCTCCAAGATATGTGGCATACAATCGATTTTTCCCCGTACCATCAAATTTAATAAGTCCAATGTCCCAGGCTCCACCGGCATATGCCGTTTGTATAGCTCCCATACTAACAGGATATCCAAAGCCTTCAACTATACCACCAAGGTATGCATTGTTTTCCGAATCATAGGTTGCGGTGAATCCCCAGTTGTCGGCGGTAGAACCGGTATAGGTAGAAAAAATCAAGTCCGGGTCTATGTATAATGCATAGTTCTGATTGTATGCGCCAAGGTTGTATGTTACCGAAAAATGTTCCAAGTGATATGAGCATGGAATCTCAATGGTATCATTATCTATAATTTGATAGGCATATGGTTTTTGTTCGTACACTTCATTTACTGAAGTTGTAATTTCCAGTATCCCATCTTGTCTAACCCTCATAGATGGTACATCGGAATATTGCAGCATAATTTTCTGAGGATTTCCTCCCGGTTTTACCACAAAATCATATTTCAGACTTGTGGCAGATCCATATACATGGAGGTCAATACTGCGATACAAATTTTCGTACAAAACGTCATTGAAGCTTCGTACGTTTTTTGCCCATTTTTTCGGGTCGGAACCTTTTATGTAATTTTCGGTATAGGGAGTACAATTGTTTCCATAAATTTTTGTGCGCGAGTTCATATTAGCAAACGAAACCTTGTAGGCATGAGCTTTTAAAGTATCGGGAACTTTGTCATCATGAATAACTTTAGGTTGTTCTTTATTTTCAATAAACGCATCATAACTTTTCTGTAAATCTTCTTCTGTTATGTTGTCGGTGCCATGGCGATGTTTTAGGTTTTTGCTATCAATGAAATAATAGGTCAAACAGTTTTTCTCCATATACACATATCCACCATATAATTGACTGCGAAACAAGACATTTTCTGGCCATTGATTTTTATTTTCAATGAAAAAAATACTTGAGCCTTGAGCCATGGATTTCCATGCTATAATGCTTAGTAGTATTATGATTAGAAAGTGTTTTCTCATTGAATAATAGACATGATAAACTTTTGTAAAGTTACAAACAATTAGCGATTTACATGAAATGAACTATAATTTTAGACATACAACAGGTATAAAAACCCAAGAGATTTTCAATGTTTTTTTAAATATATTTAACACAAAATATTTCTACTCATACCCCACTAGCATACTGCAAACAACAAAAACATCAGTGCAATTTATCATATGTAAATTAAAGTGTTATATTTACACTTTGCAACTTTATTGATAAAAGTATAGTCTTACAGAATAATTTAGGTAGTAACGAAAAAAATTGCAGTTATGAAACGGCTTTTTATAATAGCATGTTTGATGTCTATGGTTGTAGCATCGTATGCGCAGACAATTGTTGGTGGAACTTCTTTTGCACAAAAAGATACTTACGCTGATTGGGGGTGGGATTTCTCTACCACAAGCCATTATGGGCCATCGGGAAATGTTTTAGCTGCGAATCTCACGTATTTAGAGACAGGGTCAAGTATTCAAACTGGTGGTCACTGGGTTTGCGTAGACAACCCGGCGAAATTAGGTACCAACACCAATAATGATACAAGCCTATACTATAGCATAGCCGATGCAATGTTTGTTACAAACCTTACCGGAACCGCTTGTACAAAATTGTTTTCTTATGCAATCAATGGATTAGCTCCCGGAAGTTCGTATACCGTAACTATGCGTGTCTATGCCTTATCAAAGGCAAAGCCAACAATGGGGTATTATGGATCACTTCAAGTTGGTACGGATTTGAATCAATATATGCAGGTTGCCTCAGGTAGTGGTGGTGCTGTAAAAGAGGTGAAATTTACAATGGGCCAAGAAGGAACTGCAATGGATATAACGTGGACAGGAACATTGGCAGCGTCAGCAACTTCAACAGTTATATCCATGTATGAGGGATACAACATGAGTGCAAATACTGTAGTTGGAATTTCGGATATAGTGGTAACAGGCGTTCTCAATCCAAAAATATTATCAGGTCAAGGTTCTGAGATGTGTAGAGGAGAACAAACATTGTTAACTCTTGATAGAGATTATGGAGATGCAACTGTAACTTGGGAAAAATCAACAACCGGGACTAGTTGGACCGCAGTTTCTACAAAAGCAAGTTTGTATGATGAGGTAACCGCAGCAAAAATGTATTATCGCGCAACCGTTGGTGGTACAGTAACTCCTTCGTATCAAGTAACCACCGTTACTTGTTGTGAAACTGTGGTTGATGGCAATACAGTCTATTCTTCTCGAGAAACAATTTTTTATGAAGACTTTGGATATTTTACCGATACGCATGATTATGTAGATGCAGATGGCAATACGTCAACAACCCCTTCATCAACGATGCCATATCGTACTAATGTTAATTTTACCATGCCATCAACTGCCGGTACGTATGATCCTACCGGTCAAATCAATGATGGGTATTATGCAGTAGTTGTTCCTACGCCTGTGGGGTATTGTACTGACGCAAATTGTAATTCAACTGCAACATGGATGATTGGTAATGGTGCCATTACAAGTGACCATACCAGTATGATAAATGGCAGACCGCATAGTGGATGTTTATTCATGAATGTAATGCAAAACTTTACTGGTCCAATTTTCTCTAGAACAATTACTGGACTTTGTACCGGTAAAGCCTTAACGTTTGAATGTTATGTTGGAAATATGTCTGCAGGAACCGATCCGGTAATTACTTTAACGATTGAAGACCAAAGTGGAAATATTTTGGCTTCAAAAAATAATGTTACGGTAGGTGTGGGAACTGGTTGGAATAGAATTTCAATAGAAAATATCATTTTGACTCAATCAACAATTGTTGTAAAAGTTCAAAGTTTTGGTACCAATTGGAACAACGGACAGGATATTTGTTTTGATGATATCAAAATTATGGCTTGTTCTTCTCCTGCATTGGATTTATTTTCCGATGTTACCAATTTAGAACGTGCTACCACGGTATGTTCTGATCCATTTACATTGGGTTCTGTAGCAAGTAATTTGTTGACTGCATTCTATGGTTCTACATTGAAATATCGTTTCCAGTATACTACTACGCCAAACAATGAGAATAGTTGGACAACAATCACTACTTCATCTGCAAGTACCTATACCATAAATGATCCAAGCAAATCGCCAATTTTCTCTGGAATTACCAATGGCCAATCGGTTTACTTTAGAGTAATTGCCGCAACAGAGGCTACATTAAATTCCACAACAACATTTTCACAAACCAATTATTGTAAAAATTACTCAATATCACCTTCGGTAGAAGCAATCTATAACTGTCCATCGTGTCAACCTCCTCTTGATATTGTGATTTCCTCTACAACATCAACTAATTTGTGTCCGGGACAAAGTGTTCAATTGTTAGCTTCGGAACAAAGCGATGCAACAACATTTTCATATGCATGGTACAAAGGTGGTGAAACCGGAACACTAGTAGCTGGACCTACTACGGGAAAAACGCTTTCATATACAGTTCCTTATGACGCAGCAGATACCTATACTGTTGTAGTGTATGATGTTAATTTCCCAACATTGACAGCTTGTAAGAAAACAGCTTCTAAGGCTGTTGCAGCATATGTAGCACCTACAGTAACAATTTCCGGTGGTTCAACCGTTTGTCAAGGGGCAACGCCAACTGCTGTAGTGTACACTTTTACTGGGGAACAACCTTTTGCATTCTCCTATTCAAATGGAACAACAACTGTAGACAAAACAGGTCTGATGGCAAATACATACAAACCAACGTTACCAACGGCAGTAGGTACTTATCCATTTACAATCAGTAGTTTCTCCGATAATTATTGTCCGGGAACGGCATCTACAGGTTCTGCTTCAGTTGTTATAAAGGAAAAACCAAATATTTCATTGACAGATGTAAGCGCAGTATGCGAAGGAACACCTGTCTCTCTAAACGCATCAAGTACTACTACCGGAGTAAGTTATGTTTGGAAAAAGGACGGAACAGCTATTTCGGGAGCAACATCTGCTACGTATGCATTAACGTCTCCAACAACAGCAGCAATGTCGGGAACGTATTCTGCCACCACTACAAAAGATGGTTGTTCAAGCGATCCAGTATCAACTGTAGTTACGGTAAATCCTACTCCAACAATTACATCACTTACAGCAAGCAAGGATGCAGTTTGTAGTGGAACAGCAATCACACTTACCGCAACCACCAGTGATGGACAAGCAGGAGAGTTTACATGGACTACCGATGAAACAACGTCAAGTATTTCGGGTACTGGTGCACAAGTAACACTTACTAAATCAGTAACAGCCCAAGAAACAATTGTAGTCACATTAAATTATAAGAGCGCAAGTGGTTGTCCGGCAGCGAGCATGACCAAGACTGTAACAATCAATCCAATCCCGGACAAGCCGGTAGTAGCGGATTTGTCGTATTGTTTAGATGCGAC
>DAIOSV010000037.1:0-16271 GCA_036752345.1 Bacteroidales bacterium
ATGCTGCCGATGCTGTGCGCCGTCACTACCGACCCGAAAATGTGGTTACGTGGATTATTGACCGCAATGTAAACATTACCAATGTGTGCATTTCGGGTTGTAAGTTTTGCAATTTCCACGTGAAGCCGAATAATCCTGAAGGGCAATACATTACAACCATGGAAGAATACGACGAGAAAATTGCTGTGCTCGAACAACTTGGCGGTGATCAGTTGCTGATTCAAGGTGGAATGCATCCAAAGTTAGGTTTGGATTTTTACAAAAACTTGTTTTCTGAATTTAAACGTCGCCATCCCAATATAAAACTGCACGCGCTGGGACCTCCTGAAATAGCCTACATTGCGCGTAAAGAGAAAATGACGCTGAGAGAAGTGTTGGAAGAACTTCACCGAGCTGGGCTCGATAGTTTGCCGGGTGCCGGAGCAGAGATTCTTTGCGACCGAGTGCGGCACACACTTTCTCCCGGAAAATGCGATACAGATACCTGGTTGGCGGTGATGAAAGAAGCGCATAAAATGCATCTCACCACTTCGGCTACTATGATGTATGGCCATATTGAAACCATAGAAGAACGCATGGAGCACATGGTGCGCATACGCGAAACGCAGTATGAAAAACCTGCCGATTCCGACGGTTTTACGGCATTTATTCCGTGGCCGTTTTATAGTAAAGGAACCGAGTTGGAAAAGTTGGCCGACAAAGATTTTTCAATCAATCGAGGCGAATATATACGCATGATAGCCATAAGCCGTCTGATGTTGCCAAATATTCCACATATACAAGCATCATGGCTTACTGTGGGAATTCCTACTGCGCAGATTTGTTTGCATGGCGGCGCCGACGATATGGGCTCAATTATGATAGAAGAAAACGTGGTTTCACAAGCGGGAGCAACGTATTCGGTGGCAAAAGATGAATTGCCACAAGCTATTCGCGAAGCAGGATTTACGCCACAACTACGTAATCAGCACTACGATTACGTATAAACAAAAAAGGCGAACACAACTGTCCGCTCAACTCATAACTCATAACTATTTTCCCATCCATTCTTTGAATGAGCTGTTTTTGAGGCGGCTTACCACAATTTTTTCCTGCGTAGGTACATTCAAATACACAATGAGTTTGCCACCAAAAAAGTCTTCAAATGATTGAATAGCTTTGATATTAGTCACGTACTTGCGATTGAGACGGAAGAAATCTTCTTTAGACAATTCGTCTTCCAATTGCTCAAGAGAGAAATTGATAATGAATTCCTTTTGTGAAAAAGTAACGGCAAACGTTATCTTGTTTTCGGTGTAAAAATACGCAATATCGGACACATCTATTTTGATGTACGATGAGTGCCCTTGGATGAGAAAGCGGGTACGATATTTTTTTTTGCCATTGCGAATTACATCAAGTAGTTCTTTGTACACGCCTTCTTCTTGCATATTTTTTGTTTGAGATTTAATGGATTCAAATTTTCTGATAGCATCGAGTAAATCTTTATCTTTCAATGGCTTAAGTAGATAGTCGACACTCAAAACTTTGAAAGCTTGAATAGCATATTCGTTGAAAGCGGTGGTAAAAATAATGGGAGAGGTAACCTCTACTTGGTCAAAAATAGAAAAACAAAGTCCGTCAACTAGCTGAATATCCATGAAGATAAGGTCGGGTTGGCGGTTGTTTTTTAAATATGCAACCGACGATTGAATGCTGTCAAACGTGTGTGAAATTACCCAGTCGGGACGAATCTCGTGAAGCATCCCCTGAAGTAATTTTACATTGTAGTCTTCGTCTTCAATAATAATTATATCCATTATCTCATCATTTAAATTAGTGGCAATGAAACTATAAAATCCGTATCGGTTTTCGTTATTTGTACTGTTTTTTCGGATACCAATTTGTATCGTTTCGTAATATTTTCGAGCCCTTTGTGGGTAGAAAATGCAACATCTTTTTTGTTCAAATTATTCCGTACCGTTATATAATCATCAGCAACTGAAATGGTTATATGCAGAGGGCTACTTTTGCTTGCTATGTTGTGTTTGAGCGCATTTTCTACCAGCAATTGTACGCCCATAGGAATGATTGACTTATTGAGGCTGCTTTGTTCTACGTTAATTGCAACCATCAATCCATCGCCAATGCGCTCTTTGTGTAGTGCTAAAAACGAATTGACAAAGTCTAATTCATCTGACAATAACATAAATTTCTTGTCTTTGCATTGCAATACATAGCGGTAGATGTCGGTGAAATTTTGGGTGAACGTAATCGCTTTCTCTTTGTCATACAAAATGAGCGATTTGAGCACCGAAAGATTGTTGAATAAAAAGTGAGGATTAACTTGTTCTACCAATGACTGATATTCGCTCGTGGTTTTTGCCTGACGTAATTCTTCCAGTTCCTGTTGCGTTTCCATTGACATACGAAGTAGTCGGAGCAACGTAATAGTGAGAATTACAAAGACAATAAAAATAAAGATAAATACGCCCGAAAGACGTACAAACGGATTGTAGGCTATTTCTTCTACTTCTAAAACCGGAAGTAACATAGAAATGACTAACACGCATAGCACTATATTGAGTACAATATGTGCCGTAAATTGATATTCTTTGAGCTTTTGACTGCCATATTTCAGTACAAGATTGTAAAACAATACATTTACTTCGGCTACCAAAATAAACGCAATACTCAAGCTCGAATAGGGCATATTCAGCGTATTGTCGTTAGCCATTTGGTCGGCAACAAACAAACACAATAACCCAATGGCACTTACTATCAGTATACGGAAAAAACAACTGGTAGGTTTGTACGAGATTAGGTCTGTTATGAAATTTAATTCTTTAGTAGTCACTATACTTTCAATTTAAAATGTACTGTAGAAATATTCAATCTTGTATAACCATTTGTACAAATAAAAATTAATTATTTAGATATTTTTTTGAAATCAGTCTGAAATACCATTTTCGCAGACTGAAGTGAAATTTTTAAGGACGAATTGTATGTAAAAAACAAGAAGGCAATAATGAATTTACATTACTGCCTTCTTAGAAGAGTCATAAATATGGCGCTATCCATTTAATGCGCTAGCACCACTTACTATTTCGTTTAGTTCGTTGGTGATAGCTGCCTGACGAGCCTTATTATATTGCAAACGCAATGCTTTGAGTAACTCACCGGCATTGTCAGTGGCTTTGTGCATAGCGGTCATACGAGCGCCGTGTTCTGAAGCATATGAATCGAGCAATATGCTGTAAAATTGAACCTTGAGTGATTTAGGTATCAATACATTTACAATATATTCCTTGTTCGGTTCAAATATGTAATCATAATTAAAACTGCTCGTTTTTGTAGAATCTGTTTGCTCTTGAACGATTGGCAAGTATTGAGTTGTGGTAATGATCTGTGTAGCAGCATTTTTGAATTTGTTGTACACTACAATCACTTTGTCGTAAGTACCTTTTGCAAATTCATCCATCAATTCTGTGGCTATTTTTGCAACTTCGTCATATACCAAATGGTCGTATATGCTAACGAATGATTTTTTAGGTACAATACCTTTGTTTTTCAACGAATCACAAACTTTTTTCCCAATAGCGAACACATCAACTTGCGCCGATTGACAGTCTGAGTTGATGATGGAAATAACGGTTTTACCAATGTTTGAGTTAAACCCGCCACAAAGTCCACTATTAGAAGCAACTGCTACTATCAATACTTTATTATTCTGACGTTGCGTAGCATAGATGTTTCCTTCGCTCGATTCTAAACCGCTGCTCACATTTTGCAGTATTTGGTGTAAATTTTCCGAGTACGGTCGCATCTGCACCACAGCCTGTTGAGCTTTACGCAGCTTAGCCGCCGACACCATTTTCATAGCGTTGGTGATTTTCTGCGTACTGCTTACAGACGTGATTCTATTGCGTATTTCTTTAATACCTGCCATACAAAACTATTTTTTATACTTAGCCGAGATTTCTTTTGCAGCACTCGCAAGTACCGCTTTTATCTCGTCGTCCATTGCTCCTTCGGCAATTTTATCAAGAGTATCTTTATGCTTCAAGTCAAGATATTCCAAATATTCTTTCTCAAATTCAAGCACTTTGTCAGTAGGAACATCCAAAATCAAACCTTGCGTACCGCAATAAATGATTGCTACTTGGTGTTGAACTTTCATTGGTGAATATTGACCTTGTTTCAATATTTGAACGTTTCTACGACCTTTTTCGAGCACTGCCATTGTTGCTGCATCCAAATCAGAACCGAACTTAGAGAATGCCTCCAATTCACGGAATTGAGCTTGGTCTACACGGAGTGTACCGGCAACTTTTTTCATGGCTTTAATCTGTGCATTACCACCCACACGAGAAACCGAAATACCTACGTTGATTGCAGGACGGATACCGGCATGGAATAAGTTTGATTCAAGATATATCTGACCATCGGTAATAGAGATTACGTTGGTTGGAATATATGCAGAAACGTCACCTTCTTGAGTTTCAATAATTGGTAGGGCAGTAAGAGAACCACCACCTTTTATTTTATCTTTCAATTGAGGAGGCACATCGTTCATGTTTTTTGCAACATCGTCGTTGGCAATAATCTTTGCTGCACGTTCCAACAAACGAGAGTGCAAATAGAACACGTCTCCAGGATATGCTTCGCGGCCCGGTGGACGACGCAACAACAATGAAACTTCACGATATGAAACGGCTTGTTTTGACAAGTCATCATAAATAATCAAAGCTGGACGACCGGTATCGCGGAAATATTCGCCAATGGCACAACCTGCAAAAGGTGCGTAGTATTGCAAAGCAGCTGGTTCAGATGCTGTTGAGGTAACTATGGTAGTATATGCCATAGCACCATGTGCTTCCAATGTTTTTGCAATGTTTGCTACGGTAGAACCTTTTTGTCCGATTCCTACATAGATGCAATATACTGGTTTGCCTTTTTCATAAAACTCTTTCTGGTTGATGATGGTATCAATGGCAATAGCCGTTTTACCTGTTTGACGGTCACCGATGATCAACTCACGTTGTCCACGACCAATAGGAATCATGGCATCAATAGGTTTAATACCCGTTTGCAATGGTTCTGATACCGGTTGACGGAACAAGATTCCCGGAGCTTTACGTTCCAAAGGCATCTCAATCAATTCTCCTGAAATTTCACCTTTGCCGTCAATTGCTTCGCCCAATGTGTTTACTACACGACCCAAAAGGCCTTCGCCTACCATGATAGAAGCAATCTTCTGCGTACGTTTTACGGTATCGCCTTCGCTAATACCTTCAGATGCTCCCAAAAGTACCGCTCCTACGTTGTCTTCCTCCAAGTTAAGCACAATTCCCTTAGTTCCATTGGCAAACTCAATCATTTCGTTGGCTTGGACATTGGTAAGTCCATGGATACGTGCGATACTATCACCTACTGAAAGTACCGTGCCCACTTCTTCAAGTTCTGCTTCGGTCTTGTAGCCCTCGAGCTGTTTTTTAAGAATCTCCGAAACTTCTGCTGGTTTTATATCTGCCATATATTTAATTTATTAACACTAATATTTTGCAATCAATTCATTCTTAATTTCTTTCAAGCGAGTTTTAATACTTGCATCATATTGCAAGTCGTCAATACGCAGCACAAAGCCTCCCATCAATGAGGCATCGGTCTTTGTTTGTAACTCTACTTTTGTATTCTTTTTCTTCGTAACATAGTCAACAACCGACTTTTCTTGTGCGTCAGACAATGGCACAGCTGATGTGATTGTAACAGTCGTGATGCCTGTGTTTTTATGATAAATATCAAGCACATTGCGTAAAATGTCTTGAATGAACATCTCACGATTGTTGCTGATTATCAAGTTTATAAACGAAATAGTTTCGGTACACACTTTGTTTGCCAACAAAGAAGATACGAACAATTTCTTTTTGCTCGGTTTCACTATTGGATTATGAAATACCTCAAGTAATTCGGGCACGTCAGCGAATCCTTTAAGAAGCATTTTTACGTCGGCTACCACCTTTTCGGTTGCGCCCTTCTCGGATGCATATTCGTAGAAAGCTTTTGCGTAACGTACTGAAATTTTACTTTGATTCATACCCTGTTGAATTTTGAATCTTCACTAGTTTAAGTTTAATTTCTTGATAGAGTCTGAAACAATTTCTTCAGAAGTCTTCTTGTCTTGCAATTCTTTGCCAATCACTTTTTCAGCGATTTCAAAAGACAACGTAGCCACTTGTTTTTTCAATTCTTGCATGGCTTGTTTTTTCTCGTTTTCTATTGCAAGTTTTGCCGAAGCCATAACTTTGTTTGCTTCTTCGGCTGCGCTAAGTTTTGCTTGAGAAATCATTTCGTCTTTCAACTCGCGTGCTTCTTTTAACATAGCATCGCGTTCTTTGCGTGCTTCAGCAACAATACGTTCGTTGTCTGCTTGCAATGATTTCATTTCTGCTTTTGTTTTCTCAGCGAGTTTCAACGCATCGTCAATTGACTTATTGCGTTCGTTTATCATACCAAGAACCGGTTTCCATGCAAATTTTGCAAGAAGGAATACTACCAAAAGGAAGATTACTGTAGTCCAGAAAATCAAACCTATGCCGGGGGTTACTAAACTCATATCTTTTTTATTTTAATAATGCTAAATGCTTCAAAAATAGTTTTCGGATGCCAACCGCACCCGAAAACTGTGTTTGTTTAATTAGGCGATAAGCGATACTACGACAGCGAACAACGCAACACCTTCAACAAGAGCAGCTGCGATCAACATTGCTGTTTGAATCTTGCTGTATGCTTCTGGTTGACGTGCGATTGCTTCCATAGCAGATCCACCAATTTTTCCGATACCGATACCAGCACCGATAGCTGCTAAACCGGCACCTATTCCGGCTAATGATAATGCATCCATAATAAATAGTATTTTAAGTTAAACAATCATTCTTTTCTATGCGTGATGACCTTCAGGCATTGCTAACCCAATGAATAATGAGGTTAACATGGTAAATATATAAGCCTGCAATGCAGCCACCAACAATTCAAGTACATCCATAAATAGCACGAATAGTATAGATACCGGTGCTACTGCCAACGATTGGAAGATGAAAATAAGCGATACCAAACTGATTACGATGATGTGTCCTGCGGTAATGTTTGCGAACAAACGTATCATCAATGCGAATGGTTTTGTTAGAATACCAATAACTTCAACTATCGCCATGATAGGAATTAATGGCCAAGGTAAACCTGGCATTGCAAATATATCTCGCCAATATTCTTTGTTTCCGCTGAAATTTGTAATAAGCAATGTCATCACTGCCAAAGTAAATGTTACTGCTATATTTCCGGTTACGTTTGAACCTCCAGGGAAGAATGGAATCAATCCCATCATGTTGGTAATCCATATGAAGAAAAACAACGTCAACAAATACGGAAGGTATTTATCGGTGTGTTTACCTAAGTTTGGTGTTACTATATCATCTTTCACAAACAAGATAACGGGTTCTAACCATGCTTGCAATCCTTTAGGTGCTTGTCCGGGACGGCGTTTGTATGCACGTGCGCAGCCAATAAACATTAGCAACATAATGATTGCTACCAACAATAGTGTGAATACGTTCTTTGTAATAGAAAAGTCTAATGGTTTTTGGTCTGTTGCGTTTCCGTTTGCGTCAGCATAATAAATAATTTGGTCTTTCATTATGTATGTATGCTCACCTTTTGTTACCGGTTTGTGACCATGCTCAAATTCGCTAGACATAAAAGCATCTATCGAAAATGGATTCGAGTTTACAAGAATAATAGGAAGAGGAAACGAAATGGCATGTTCAGAACCGTCTTTTCTAGTAATATCAAACATGTGCCAATCATGGTTGTCACCAATGTGGCTGAATATTGTTTTATTGATATCAAATTCTGGTTCATTGGCCTGTTGAGGAGCAGGAGTCTCCTGAGCAAACGATATGAAAGAAAAAAGAAACGCTACACAAACTGCTATGATTTTCTTTTTTGTCATTTTTAATTCCATACTTCAAAAAAAATTTCTACACGCAAATTTACGCTCAACAAATGTAGAATTTTTTTTATTAATCGCGAATAAAACTTGTCTTTTTTTGAGTAAAAATTATGGCTCAAAAAAAAGGGCTTTGATTTTTTCAAAGCCCTAAATTTTATAGTATTTCTAGATTGAATTATTGTTGAAAAGCACTTTTGATTTTTTCGGTCAATTTTGAAGAAACGAGTTTCTCGGTTTGCAATACCATGTTTTTGATTGCGAGGGCCGAAGAAGCTCCATGACCAATTACTATAGGTGCGTTTACACCAAGTACGGCTGTTCCGCCATGAATTTCATAATTAAAGTAATCAAAGAATTCGTTGGTAAGTTTCAACTTTTGAGAGATGGTGTACATAGCCTCAACTTGCTTCAATACAATGTTTCCGGTGAAACCATCACATACAATAACATCAGCTACATCGTCATACAAATGATTTGCCTCAATGTTACCGCAGAAATTATATTCTTTGGTGTCTTTCATCAATGCATAAGCCGCTTGTGTCAAAAGATTCCCCTTCTGTTCTTCTGCACCTATGTTGAGCAATCGAACACGTGGGTTTGCTACATCAAAATAATTATGAGAGAATAAACTTCCCAATAAACCATATTGATAGAGAACCTCTGGCTTGCAATCCGAATTTAAACCAACATCAAGTAAGGTTGAATAACTACCATTAACTAATTTTGGCACCGGCATAACTAAACAAGGACGAAGAATTTCGGGGATAAGTTTGATGACGGACACTGCGCCCACCATCATTGCTCCCGTACTTCCTGCACTTGCAAAAGCATCAATTTTGCCGGCGGACAAATCTTTAAACCCAACAGTAATGCTAGAGTCTTGTTTTTGTTGAAATGCCTTAGCTGGATGTTCGCCCATTTCTATCACAGAAGGGGCGTCAACAATCTCAATGTTGTTGTTTGAATATTTTTCTCTCTCTAATATAGATGCAATTTTGCGTGTATCGCCATACAAAACAATGGTACTGCCAGATTGTATTACAGAACTTGCCTGTATAACACCCAGCACTACATTTTCAGGGGCGAAATCTCCCCCCATTCCATCTATGCCGATTCTCATACTAGAGGAGTTGTTTATTCAGCCGATTGTTGTTTTTCAACCAATAGTTTGCCGTTGTAGTATAAGTTTCCTTCTACTTCGTAGGCAGTATGTCTGCGATGAACTGTTCCTGTTGTTGAACATTTGCTTAATGTTGGAACAGCTGCTTTGTCGTGTGTACGTCTTGAATCTCTTCTTGTTTTCGAGATTTTTCGCTTAGGATGTGCCATTGTATTATTATTTTAATTTTTAAACATATATTTTAATGAATCCCAACGAGGATCCGTTTTTTCTTCTTTTTTCGCTTCCGTTTCGTGTTTCAAATATGCAACAACGTCAGCATTACAATCTTTTTCATTCGGATGAACTTTTTTTAATGGAAGTGCCAACAATATCATTTCATAGATTGTTGGTGACAAAGAGATCTCTATTTCGTCAGGTGCAATTACCATCACGTTTTCGTCTTCGGATAACTCATTTTCTTTGTTTCCTACTTTTACCAAAAACTCTTGTGATATTTTTAGAGGCAACTTAAATACCTCCAAACATCTATCACATGGTACCGAAACGGTTCCCTTCATCTTTAATGAAAGTGTATATACATTCAATTGTTTTACAAAATGAACCGATACAACCAAATTTGCATCATGTACATCTTCCATCTCCTGCTCATCAATGAACGCTTTGCCAATTTTCCAATTTGCATCGAACGTCCCATTATTTAGGGCTTGTAGTGGAATTATATGTAAATCCCTTGTTTGATACATCTAAAAAAATTAGCACGCAAAAATAGAAAATTCTTTACAATTCACAAACATTTCACAATTTATTAACCATTGTATTTTTCCGATTTATATCGGTAAATTGATTCACAATGAATTAGAAAGATTCGTAAATCGTGCAATGACACCTAAAGGCAATTTTTTCTTGAAAGAATCTTCCAAATACAACTCACCAAATTCCTTTTGGGCGGTATGTTTTGGGAAAATTTGATTTACTAAGTTTTCAAGAATAAAAGCGGAGAAGCCAAGTGAATAGGTGTTTAAGATAAAGAAATATTTGTCTTTGTCTAAAATCTGTTCTACCTCTTTGAGTAGGGCATTTAAATCGCGTTCCAACTTCCAATCTTCGCCATTTGTTCCTCGACCGAATGCAGGCGGATCCATAATGATACCATTATATGTATTGCCACGTTTTGCTTCTTTTGCTACAAATTTGCGTGCGTCTTCCACTATCCAACGAATGTCTGACAATCCGGAGGATTCCATATTTTGTCGAGTCCATGAAACCACTTGTTTCACCGAGTCAAGGTGCGTAACGGTAGCTCCTGCAGCGCGTGCCACAACTGATGCAATGCCAGTATATCCAAATAAATTCAGCACTCGTAAATTGCTATTTGCCTTACATATTGAATAGATATAATCCCAGTTTACGGCCTGCTCCGGAAAAATTCCCACATGCTTAAAAGCCGTAAATTTTAGATTGCAGGTAACGTTCAGCGCATCATATTTAATTTGCCACGTATCCGGACAATTTTTGTGCTTAATCCAATCGCCATTATTACTTGAACGGGCAACGAAATCAACCGAAGCCAATTTTTGCCATTCGCTTTCGGGCAATGATTTATTCCATACTGCTTGCGGTTCGGGGCGACGTGTAATGCAGTTGCCAAACTGTTCTAGTTTTTCAAAATCGCCGGAATCAATTAAACGATACTCTTTCCACCGCGTTGGAGTTACATATATCATGGTAAGTACAATTTGCTGACAAATGTAATGAATTACTTGTTCCTATATATAAACTAAATTATTATATTTGCACTCACAAAAAAATAAAACAGTATGGGAAAATCAGATAATGGGGCCTTCTCAACTAATTTAATTACATCGGGCACTGTAATCAATGGCGATATTACGTGTGATAGCGACATGAGAATTGATGGTGTTTTGTCCGGAAATTTAACAGCAAAAGGCAAAATAGTAATAGGGAAAACCGGCGATGTAAAAGGTGAAATAGTGTGCCAAAATTGCGATGTGGAAGGTGCTATAAATGGTAAACTTACTATAAAAGATTTGTTATCACTACGAGCTACAGCAAAATTTTTCGGAGATATTATTACTTCAAAACTTGCAATTGAACCGGGAGCAATTTTTACCGGAACATGCAAAATGAACGGAGAAAAAAGCAATCCAGTCGTTGAAAAAAAATAACGTCAACAAATTCATAAAGTACAGCAATATTGGCATCCAAATGCTAGTGGTAATAGTTTTGGGTGCCTTTGGCGGGAAAAAATTGGATGAAGTGTTAGGAAACGAAAACCCAATTTTTACCGTTATTCTCTCTCTCTTGGCCGTTTTTGCGGCAATTTATCTTGCCATCAAAGATTTTATCAAATTTGACAAATGAGAATTCTTCTTTCACGAGCCTTACTTCACTGCGGAATTTTCATCGTAATTGTAAGCTCGCTTTTCCTAACGTGTGACTCAGAGTCCTATTTGTTTCGTTCGGCAATAACCATTTCTGCTATTGTGGCGGCAATCAATTTGATAGGAGAAATTGTACACGTACTAATTCCAACGCCCACAGAAAAAGCTAAAATTTTCAAGACCTTGTTTGTGACTTCGGCAGAATTCCTTGGCTATCTTATACTTACCATTCCGTTTGTGCTTCGTGCGCAAAGCGATAAAGAAATTCTAGGCCTCTATATTATTGGAATATTTTTCCTTTATGCAATCGTGGAATTTTTGTTTTTCAGAAAACAGTAATCTTCCATTTTTTTTTCTATTTTAAAAAAAGCAATGTCTTTGATTATGAGCGTTTTCGCAACGAGAGGGAAGTTTTTTTCTTTCGTTTTAAATCAAACCAGCAATCTTCTTGTGAAATAACAAAAATCACGTATTTTTGCAAAAATTAGAATCACGTAATAATGGAAACGCACAAAATAGCAATCGCTTGCGACCACGCCGGATTCCAGATGAAGGAATTCCTAAAAAAACAACTTACTCAACAAGGATTTGAAATTATTGATTACGGAACCGATTCTGATCAGTCGGTTGACTATCCTGACTATGCACATAAAGTTGGCTATGCTATCAGTTCTGGTGAAATAGCAATTGGCATTGTGTTATGTGGATCGGGAAATGGCGTAAATATGACCGTAAACAAACACAAAGGAGTAAGGTCTGCTCTTTGTTGGAACGAAGAAATTGCTCGTCTTGCTCGTGCACACAACAACGCAAATGTATGTGCACTTCCTGCACGTTTTATCTCGGCTCAAGACGCATGGCGCATTGTACAAATGTTTCTTTCTTCAGATTTTGAAGGTGGCCGTCATGAAAAAAGAATCAATAAAATTGATTTGTAGAACATTGTAATTTATGGCAAATTCAAAAGCAAAAAAGTTCCAAGCTGACGCCGCACGTGTTTCGTTTGACGAAAAGCACCGAAATACCATACGGTTCAATATGGGCAAATATTACGCAGCCGTGTCGAAAGGCAGAGCTCGCTATCAAGATTTTGAAGCTACAAGACAAAAAGCTGCGGCAATTAAACGACACACGCTTGAGCATTTAGCCGACTACTTGTTGCAATTTGAGAAAAATTTTACCGCCAATGGTGGCACGGTTCTATGGGCTCGCACTGCCGACGATGCAATTGCATATATTACTGAGATTTTCAAAGAAAACGATGTGAAATCTGTAGTCAAAAGTAAATCTATGACGACCGAAGAAATCGAGTTGAATGAGAACTTGAAAAAAGTCGGTGTAGAATCGGTTGAAACTGACCTTGGCGAATATATTGTGCAACTTGCCGGAGAACGTCCATATCATATTGTAACTCCAGCAATGCACAAATCAAAGGCTGACATTGCAAAGCTTTTTAATAAACATTTTGGTTTTCCGCTTGAAAGCACTGCCGAAGAAATGACAATGCTTGCTCGGGAAAAACTCCGTGAAAAATACCTTGCTGCCGATGCTGGAATAACCGGTGCAAATTTTATAATAGCCGACAAAGGTGCAATTGCAGTGACCGAAAACGAAGGGAATGGACTGATGTCAACCTCGTTCCCTAAAATACAAATTGCAATTGCGGGAATAGAAAAAATCATTCCTTCGTTTAAAGACCTTGGATTGTTTTGGCCGCACTTGGCACAAAACGGAACAGGGCAGCCAATTACCGCTTATAGCTCCGTATTTAGTGGCCCAAAGAAAGCAAATGAATCGCACGGACCGGAAAAAATGTACGTGATATTGCTAGACAACGGTCGTACCAATTTATATAAACAAGACACATTTAGAGTCGCGCTTTCTTGTATTCGTTGCGGAGCATGCCTTAATGCTTGTCCAATATACAAAAATATAGGCGGTTGGTCATATGATACAACGTATTCAGGACCAATTGGCACCGTAATTTCTCCACATTTGAGAGGCTTCGATGAGTTATCGCACCTGTCTACGGCATGTTCGCTTTGTGGAAATTGTGCAACGGTTTGCCCTGTAAAAATGCCACTCAACGACTTGATTCTTGAGAATAGAAAACTTGCGGTTGAAGGCAATTATTTTTCAAAATTCGAGAAACCAATTATTAATGGATTTACCTTTTTTACGAAAAAAGCTTGCCGTGAAGATATTGTTGGCGGAACGGTGAAAAATGTTGCTGCAAAATGCTTAGGCGAAGACGCTTGGGGCAAAAAACGAGCGTTTCCAAAATTTGCAAAAAAATCATTCCGCGCTATTTCTAAAAACAAGTAACATCATACATGATGCCGAAATAAATAAATTCGGTATTCACATTCCTAATTCAGAATTAAAGTATATATTTGCCATCTAAAAAACTAGGTTAACTTAAATAATAGAAAAATGCAAAACAGAGGGTTTATCCGTATCTTCACAGTCTGCTTGGTTTTGGCAGCACTCTATTCCTTATCATTTACGTATTATACAACGAAGGCTAATCGCGATGCTGATGCCTATGCGAAAGAGAAAGCTGGTGGAGACAACATTGCATACGCAACGTACCAAAAACAATATCTTGATTCACTTTCACGCGTAGAAGACTACTACAACTTCTTTTGGTTGCGTAAATTTAGCTTGAACGATTGCCATCAACATGAGTTGAACCTCGGTTTGGACCTTAAAGGTGGTATGAACGTTACACTTCAAATTTCCACTCGTGATCTTATCAAAAACTTGTCATCTGATGGCGATGCCGACACTATGTTGATTAAAACATTGAATTTGGCCGACAAATACGAACAAGAAGCTGGCGAAACATACATTACGGCATTTGGTAGAGCATTTGAGGAATTATATCCAAATAAATTCATGCGTACAATGTTTGTTGCGAATGAAGATTTGAATGGAAAAATCAACTTCAACTCGACAAACAAAGATGTGCTTAAAGTTCTTGAAGGTGAAGAGACCGCTGCAATTGAAAATACATTCAATGTAATTAGAACTCGTATTGACCGCTTCGGTGTTACTCAACCAAATATTCAAAATGTTGGTGGTGGACGTATTTTAGTTGAACTTCCGGGAGTTGCAGATAGAGAACGTGTACGTGACCTTTTGGAAAGTTCTGCGCAATTGGAATTTTGGGAAACATACAATAACTCTGAAGTATACCAAATTTTATTCTCTATAAATAATGCACTTGCTGCAATGAACAAAGTTGCAGAACCTGCAAAAGATACTACAGCAAAGGCAACGGTTGCCAAAGCTGAATCAAAAGATACCGCAGCTTCTAAAAAAACTGCAGCTTCTCAAAAATTATCACTTAAAGATCAAATCAAAAAAGACTCAAGTTCTGTAGACTCTGCACAATTAATGGCAAAGAATGCAGAAGAGTTCAAAAAAGCAAATCCGTTCTTTGCTCTTTTAACGCCAAATGTTGACCGCGAAGGCCGTTTGGGTTATGGACCAATTGTTGGTTTTGCTCAAAAGAGTTCAATGGTAAAAATTGATTCAATTCTTGCTAGTCCGGAAGTAAAAACAATATTGATGGAAAGTGCTCCGGAACTTAAGCTTACATGGTCTAAAACAGAAGAAAACGGAGTATATACTCTTATCGCTCTTAAAGATGCTGACGTAGATGGACATCCATCACTTGCCGGTGATGTTGTTGTTGATGCTCGCCCTGAGTTTACAGACAAAGGCGGTAGCGCAAGCGTTCGTATGGTTATGAACAGCGAAGGAGCAAAAGATTGGAAACGTTTAACAAAGGAAAACATCGGTCGTTCGGTTGCCATTGTTCTTGATGGTTATGTATATTCATATCCTACAGTACAAAGCGAAATTGGTGATGGTATTTCATCAATTACTGGTAACTTTACAATTGCGCAAGCAACCGATATGGCAAACATATTGAAATCAGGTAAAATGTCGGCACGCGCTCATATCATGAACGCAGAATTCGTAGGCCCGTCACTTGGTAAGGAATCAATAAAAACCGGTATACTTTCATTTATATTTGCATTCCTACTTGTACTTGTTTACATAATTTTCTACTACCGCAAAGCCGGAACTGTAGCAAGTATTGCATTGTTCTTGAACTTGTTCTTAATCTTTGGTGTGCTTGCATCTATAGGCGCAGTATTAACTTTGTCGGGTATTGCCGGTATTGTACTTACACTTGGTATGGCGGTCGATGCGAACGTTATCATCTATGAACGTATTCGTGAGGAAATGGCGTTAGGCAAGGGGTTAAAACTAGCTATTGATGATGGTTTCAAAAATGCATATTCAGCAATCATTGATGGTCAGGTTACAACATTCATTATTGGTGTGATTTTGTTCATCTTTGGAACAGGACCAATCCAAGGTTTTGCTACCACTTTGATTATCGGTATCTTAACATCATTGTTCTGCGGTATATTCGTTACTCGTTTGATCTTTGAAAGATATCTTGATAAGAAGAAAGAAATCACATTTGATAGCAAACTTACTCGCGGAGCATTCAAAAATATTAATATCGACTTTATTGGCGCAGGAAAATACACCGCATTTATTTCTGGTGCAATGATACTTGCTTCTTTAGTTTCTATCGGAGTGCGTGGATTTGATGTGAGTGTTGATTTTGCCGGAGGTCGTTCATTTATAGTAGAACTTCAAGGCGCACGTAATGTTGAAGAAATATCAAAATCACTTGCAGCAGAATTCAATGCAGCTCCTGAAGTTAAAACGTATG
>DAIOSV010000037.1:16371-20453 GCA_036752345.1 Bacteroidales bacterium
ATATCAAAATCACTTGCAGCAGAATTCAATGCAGCTCCTGAAGTTAAAACGTATGGTGCTTCTGAAGTAAAAATTACTACTAACTACAAAATCAACGACAAGAGTTCTGAAGTAAGTCAAGAAGTTGAAATGAAGTTGTATGAAGGATTAAAACCATACTTGCAAGAAGGGTCTACATTTGAATCATTCTCTGAAAACAATTTGAAGCAATCTGATATGGTTGGACCTACTATTGCAAACGATATTATTTGGGGAGCAGTTCTCTCTATTATCATTGCATTGGTATGTATGTTCTTCTATATTTTTGTCAGATTCTCACGTTGGCAATATGGTGTTGGAGCTGTTTTAGCTTTGATGCATGACTCTATTATCGTAATTGGTCTTTACTCATTACTATACGGTATTGTTCCTTTCTCTATGGAAATTGGACAAACGTTTGTCGCAGCAGTTTTGACTATTATTGGTTACTCAATCAACGATACCGTGGTTGTATTCGACCGTATTCGTGAGTACACAAGGGAATATCCAAATCGTAAAACAAGACCATTGTTTAACCAAGGTGTTAACAGCACAATCAGCCGTACTATCAATACCTCTTTAACAACCGTTCTAACATTATTGATAATGTTCTTTATTGGAGTAGATTCTATTAAAGGATTCGTATTCTCAATGGCTGTTGGTATCATTGTAGGTACATATTCTTCATTATTTGTTGCAACTCCAATTTCATACATTTTGATGAAGAAAAAAGGTGATGTAATTGAATAATTGAAATTCATAAAAAATTGCAAAAGAGGGTATCAAATATTTGATACTCTCTTTTTATATAGAGATGAAACCAAAGTATGCAATAATAGTAGCCGGAGGCAAAGGTTTACGTATGGGAAATGAAATTCCCAAGCAATTTTTGTTGCTCAATAATAAACCAATATTAATGCATGCCATAGCACAATTCCACGCTTTTGATCCGGCTATTTCGTGCATTGTAGTATTGCCAGAATCGCAAATAGCATATTGGGAAACGCTTTGCAAAACATATCAATTTGCCGTGCCTCATACGGTTGTGAGTGGAGGCAAGGAACGATTTAATTCTGTGGCAAATGGACTTAATGCAATAAATGGTTCAGGACTAGTTGCAGTTCACGATGGTGTACGTCCAATTATTACAAGAGAAATGTTGGAGCAAGGATTTGAAACCGCTGAGATTTTCGATTCTGCGGTGCCTTACGTCGATTCCATAGATTCTCTTAGGGAAATAACCGGTGAAGAGTCTAAAACGCTTGATAGAACGAAAATAAAACGAATACAAACTCCTCAAATATTTGACGTAGTAAAGTTAAAAAAAGCAATGGACACGCCGTATAAACCCGAATTTACCGATGAGGCTACTGTTTGGGAATGTGCGGGCCATAAAGTGCATTTTTATAGTGGAGATACCAACAATATAAAAATCACAACACCACTTGACCTCAAAATTGCAGAGGTTATAATGAAAAAATGCTGACTACTACAGTAATCAGCATTCTCCACTATGAAAACAAAAATTAAATAATTCTTCTTCGTTGTACCTTCGAACAACCAAGAAACTTAAATTATTACAATGTTCTTGAAACCTCTTTCTCTTCGTAGGCTTCAATGATATCGCCTTCGTTAAGGTCGTTGTAGTTGTTGATACTCAAACCACATTCGTAGCCTTTGGTCATCTCTTTTACATCGTCTTTTACCTTACGCAATGAAGAAAGTTCTCCTGAGTGAATAACAATACCATTGCGGATAAGGCGGATTTTTGCTGAACGAGTAATTTTTCCATCGGTAACGTAGCAACCTGCAACAGTCCCCACTTTTGAGATTTTGAATACCTGACGAACTTCGCAACTTCCGATAACTTCTTCCTTAATTTCAGGAGAAAGCATACCAGTCATGGCGTCTTTTACTTCGTTGATAGCATCGTAAATGATCGAATACAAACGAATATCGATACCTAATTTTTCTGCCATTCTACGAGCATCGGCTGATGGTCGTACTTGGAATCCAATGATGATAGCCTTTGAAGCAGAAGCCAACAAAACGTCACTTTCTGAAATTTGACCTACAGCTTTGTGTTTAATGACAATCTGTATTTCTTCAGTAGAAAGTTTCAATAATGAATCTGACAATGCTTCAACAGATCCACCAACGTCACCTTTCAAAATCAAATTCAACTCTTGTACGTTTCCTATCTTAATCTTACGAGCAATGTCTTCAAGTGTCTCCGGTTTCATTGCACGCAATTCTTGTTCGCGTTGCAAACGTTCACGCTTGCTCGCAATTTCACGTGCTTCGCGTTCCGATGACATTACATGAATTTTATCGCCAGCTTGAGGAGCTCCATCAAGACCCAAAATCATAACTGGAGTTGATGGTCCGGCTTCGTCAATGCGTTGTTCGCGTTCGTTAAACATTGCCTTAATTTTACCGGCATGCATTCCTGCTAATATCACATCACCAACACGAAGTGTTCCCGAACTAATTAAGATATTGGTAGTGTATCCACGACCTTTATCAAGACGAGATTCAATTACTGTGCCTTGTGCCGGTTTGTTTGGATTCGCTTTTAAGTCAAGCATATCTGCTTCCAAAAGCACTTTATCCATCAATTCATCAACATTGGTACCGAACTTGGCTGCAATTTCTTGTGATTGGTATTTTCCACCCCATTTTTCAACCAAGAAATTCATGTTTGCCAATTGTTCATATACCTTATCCGGATTTGCTCCCGGTTTATCAATTTTATTAATTGCAAAAACAATAGGAACGCCAGCGGCAGAAGCGTGGTTTATAGCTTCTATAGTTTGTGGCATTACATTGTCATCGGCTGCAACTACAATAATAGCAATATCGGTTACTTGTGCACCACGAGCACGCATGGCAGTAAAGGCCTCGTGTCCAGGAGTGTCAAGGAATGTTATTTTCCGACCGTTTGGTAGTGTTACACCATATGCACCAATGTGTTGTGTAATTCCTCCGGCTTCTCCGGCAATCATATTTGATTTACGGATATAGTCGAGCAATGAGGTTTTACCATGGTCAACGTGACCCATAACGGTTACGATTGGTGAGCGTGGTAGTAAATCCTCTTCTTTGTCTGTATCTATATCAATAGCTTCTTGAATGTCGGCACTTACGAATTGTACTTCGTATCCAAAGTTTTCAGCAATCATTTGAATTGTATCTGCTTCCAAACGTTGGTTCAGCGCAATCATAAGACCAATATCAAAACAAGCCTTAATGATTTCGGTAGCCGGCACATTCATCATAGCTGAAAGGTCATTGGCAGAAACCACATCGGTTACTTTCAATATTTTTTCTTCTTCATGCAGTTTTTCCTCTTTGGCCTCCATTTCTTGACGTACGCGTTCGCGTTTGTCACGATTGTGCTTTGATTTAGAAGTTTTTCCTACTGGACCTAACATTGATTTGGTCTCGCGTACTTTTTTGTCTACATCTTCTTCACTGATTTCATCGTGGGTGAAAATTTGTTTTCCATGACGGTCTTTTCCTTTCGCGTCTTTTACAAATTTTCCTTTCCCACTTTTGGGATCAAAGGAGTCATTAATGTTAACACGTTCTCCAGCAACGAAATGGCGACGGCGATTACCTTTTTTGTCTCCGCCGTAGCTGTCATTTGTTTTTGTTTCGGCAATTTTCCCTACAACATTTGTTTTGGCCAGTTTAGGAACTTCAGTTTTAATAAAGTTGTCTTTCTTCTTTTTGTCGTTGTTGTACGGCTCTCTATTAGAAGGGGTATTGTTATTATTATTGCTGTTGTTGTTATTATTATTTCTTTCAGGTCTTACCGGTTTCCCTTTTGTTTGTTGTTGTATTTTTTCTCTACGTTCTTTTGCACGTTGTTCTTTTGTTTTAGGGTCAGGACGTGTCTTTTGATTGATTGATGCCAAGTCAATATGACCGATAACGTTAGGTCCGGAAATTTTTGGTGTTTTTAAAGACATCATTTCTTCTTCAACAACCGGCGATTCGCCCTCTGTAGTATCAATGAATTCTTCTACAGGTGCTTCAAGTTCTGCTTCAGGAGTTTCTTC
>DAIOSV010000037.1:20553-25100 GCA_036752345.1 Bacteroidales bacterium
TTCAGGAGTTTCTTCCTTCACTTCTATCTCTTGAATTTCTTCAACCTCTTCAACCTTTTGGATTTTTTCTACTTTTTTAGGTTTTTCAATTGTTTCAACTTTCTCAACAATAGGATTTTTCTCAACAGTAGGTTCAAAAACAGAAGCCTTTTTATCAGTTGCTGGTTTTTCGTTGGCAAGCTTAACTTCTCCTACAACCTTAGGACCTTCAAGTTCTACCTTTGATGGTTCAAATATTTCTTCTTGTTTTTGTTCTACAGTCTCTTCCACAGGCAAAGAAACAGTTTCTTTTACTTTACGTGTTTCGGACAAATCAACTTCTTTTGTTTTCTGTTTCTCATCAGCATCAGGCTGAAATTCTTTTTTCAGCAAATCATACATTTCGTCCGTGATTTTTGCATTCATATCACGTTCGACTTTGAAATTGTTCTTCTCAAGAAAATCGACGATAGTGTCCAATCCCAAATTAAATTCTTTTGTTACTCTACTTAATCTTGCCATACGTTTTATTTAGTTTTTTGTCCAACTGAGAATGTTTATTAATCTTCGAACTCTTTGTGTAGAATTCGTAAAACATCGTCAATTGTTTCTTCCTCTAAGTCGGTTCGTCTCAACAATTCTTCTTTGCTCAAACGCAACACGCTCTTAGCTGTGTCACAACCTACTTTTTGGAATGTTTGAATTACCCATTCATCTATTTCATCGTTAAATTCTTCTAGATCAACGTCTTCTTCCATTTCAGCATTGTCACGATATACTTCTATATCGTAGCCGGTCAATTGAATAGCCAATTTGATGTTTGAACCTCCTTTACCAATAGCTAATGATACTTGGTCTGGTTGCATAAATACTTCGGCACGTTTCTTTGCTTCATCAATGTTGATTGATGTGATTTTTGCAGGACTCAACGCACGTTGTATGTATAACTGTGGATTTTCGGTATAATTGATTACATCAATATTTTCGTTTTTCAACTCGCGTACTATGCCGTGAATACGAGAACCTTTCATACCAACGCAAGCTCCCACTGGATCAACGCGTTCGTCGTATGACTGAACAGCAACTTTTGCTTTTTCTCCCGGTATACGTACAATTTTCTTAATCGTAATAAGTCCGTCAAGAATTTCAGGAACTTCAAATTCGAATAAGCGTTCCAAGAAATAGGGTGATGTTCTTGAAATGATAACAAGCGGACTGCCGTTTTTCATCTCTACACGAGCTACAACGCCACGAACCGAGTCACCTTTGCGGAAGAAATCGGAAGGAATTTGCTCAGATTTTGGCAAATACAATTCGTTTCTTTCATCGTCAAGAATAAGAATTTCTTTTTTCCATATTTGATACACCTCTCCGCTCACAATTTCACCGACTTGGTCTTTGTATCTCTTATAGATTTCGTTTTTCTCCAAATCCATGATTCTTGAAATCAAATTTTGGCGGATAGAAAGCACTTCACGGCGACCAAAGTCGTCAATGCTGATTTTGTCAGATACATCTTCACCAATTTCAAAATCTTCGTCAATTTTTCTTGCTTCAGTAAGAGAAATTTGACTCAATGCGTCTTCGAAGTCTTCGTCTGCAACAACCTCGCGATTATGCCATATTTCAAAATCGCCTTTATCAACATTAATAATGATGTTAAAACTCTTTTGGATGGCCTCGTCATCTTCAATGTTGAATTTGCGTTTTAACAAATTACTCAAAACTTCTTCTAGAATTTTTTGCATTGTAGGACGGTTAATATTTTTGTCCACTTTAAATTCCGAGAACGCCTCTGCTAAATTTTGATGTTCTACTTTCATCGTTTTACAATTGTTACTTTGACTTAAAGAATTTAGATTATTTTATTTTTAAAAACTATTACACATTCGGTTTTCTGAATGTCGGTAAATGGGATTTCTGTTACGAATTCCATTTCTTTCTTTTTATTTTTTGGTGGCACTTTTACCACATCTATGTGCTTAACTGTTACAGAATTGTCTGTTACAGCAAGCAATTCACCTTGGTATTTTCGTGCAGCGGTAGTTACGGTAACTTGTTTGCCCACATTTTTCAAATACTGGCGATGTACCTTGAATGGCTCAGAAAGGCTCACCGATGAAACTGTCAACTCATAGTCTTCTTGGTCGCGGTCAAGGTTGCTTTCTATGGAATTGTTCAATGCCACGCAGGTGTCAATATCAACAGACGAATCGGAATCAATTTCCACCATAATAACATTTGATGAAGAAATTGACAACGACACCAAAAACATATCGGTTCCCGCAACGAATTCAGCCACCAATGCTTCTATTTTTGTTTTCTCTATTGCCATTGTTTATTAGTTTGATAAAAAAAAGGGGGGACTTTTTCGTCCCCCTTTTCAATAATTCACGAGGCAAATATAAGTAAATTTCGTTTATTTACAACATTTTGCGAGTTTTTGTTTAATTTGCACAGTTTTTAAGACAAAATAGGAGAATGAAATTACTTACTACGCTTGTTTCTTTATTGCTAGCACTTAATATGTTTGCTGCCGAATACTCTATTTCTCTTGCGGTGAATGGCTTTGGCGGACAAAAAACGTTGGTTACCAAAGTTGAAGGTGATTTATCTATTATTATAGACACTCTTACTGCCGACCGATACGGATTGTTCAAAACCACCTTTACCGATGAAGATGAAACGGGTTTTTATAAATTTATTTTCCCTCAATTGAACAATGCCGAAGTTCCTTTTATTTTCAATAAAGAAAATATTGCAATTACTACCGAAGCGGTCAATCCCAATGCGTACATACAAGTAATGATGTCAAAAGAGAATGATTTGTACTATCAATTTGTTGCCAAAGATGCCATATTCAACAATCAAGTTGAGTTGCTTGAAATGGTTTATAACAATTATATTGGCGATGAATTCAAGGCGCAAGCCGAAGCGGAGTATAGTCGTTTGCTCGTGCAGCATGCGAACGATATGGACACCTTTCGTAAGCAAGGCAAAAATACCTATGCATGGAAGGTGATACGTTCGCTCGAAACTCCCGCATCGCCCATGTTGCTCTCAAAATCCGATAAAAATGCGTTCCTAAAATCGCACTATTTTGATAATGTTGATTTTTCCGACACTACACTTATCAATTCGGACGTATTTACCTCTACCGCAATTCATTATTTGTCGGTGTATTCGCAACAAATTCAGCAATCCAACAAAAACGCCATCTTCATGTCGGCGGTTGATACCATTTTAGAAAAAGCCTCGGTGAATCCTAGAACCTATGATTTTGTTGTAGATTATTTGATAGGAGGATTTGAATCAATGGGAGCATCGGAAATTGTGACTTATATTTCTGAAAAATATCTAACCCAACATTCATGTAATAGCGGAGAAGCTACTACACTTCAGCGCAAAGCATTGAGTAATACGCAATTGGCGGTGGGTAAACAAGCACCATTAGATTTATTGACGGCAATGAATTACAAAAAAGACATAAATTTTGCTGAAGAAAATGTTGTGTTGATATTCTGGGCTACGTGGTGTAGCCACTGCGCAGAAACAGTCCCCAAAATTGTTGATCATTACGCAACCATTGCAAAACCAAAATATAAGTTGGTAACCATTTCGCTCGATAGCACGTCAAACGATTGGGACAAATTTTTGGCAGTGCATCCAAATTTTGCCAAAGCAAAAAATTTGATTGACACCAATGGTTGGGACGGTGAACTTGCAGAGTCATACTACATTTATGCCACACCTACCATTTATATGTTGGACAGAGGAAAGATTGTAAGCAAACCCATAGAATACGAAGATTTTCTTGAAATGCTCAAACGATTGGGATGGGAATAAGGCTGAAACAATATTTACTCACCATTATATGGTTTTGCGGCGTATTATTTGCGAGTTTTATGCCTTCGCAAAACATTCCTACGGGATTCACATTCTTCCCCAACGAGGACAAGGTTATTCACGCCTGTATGTATTTGGGGTTGGCGTTTTTGTTCCTTTTCAATAGCCGAAAAACCATGGCTGTATCGTTTCCCAAAATACTATTGGTAGTAGTGGTTGTAAGCCTTATAGGTGGCGCTATAGAGCTCTTGCAACCAATTGCGGAACGCACTTGTGATAGTATAGATTTTTTAGCAAACTGCACCGGCGCAGTTATAGGCGGATTGGGCTTCGCAATATACAACCTTTTTCGGTAAAATCCAACCTGTCAATATATTCGTGCTAAGTTATCATCTCCAAAAAACGCATATATTTTTTAACGATTTTCAAAATTTTTTATCTTTGTAAAAACGAATTTGTAAAATTTTAATCTTTTTGCCTATGAAGCAGTAGAAATAGTAAGCACAATATATAATTGAAGCGTTAAGAATTATCTTGAATTTCTGAAAAACTGGACACTTTTTAGGAATACAAATTTCTGAAGATTATTCACCGAGATATGACGAAACGTTCACGTTAGCGTGGACTTTATCGTGTTATTTGGTGAATAAGGTAGTCCAGTAAATCCTCAGAAATTCAAATGATTACGAAATACAAGTACCACGCTTTTTTTATGTGCGTAT
>DAIOSV010000038.1:0-16384 GCA_036752345.1 Bacteroidales bacterium
TATTCAAAAATAAAAAAGCTTGACAAATAATGCCAAGCTTTTTTAACTTATAACTCATAACTCATAATTCATAACTCATAATTAGTTACGCTTTGTTTTGACGTTTGCGTTCGTTTTCGTCAAGTACAATCTTGCGGAGACGGAGTGATTTTGGAGTTACTTCCAAGAATTCGTCTTTACGGATGTACTCCATACATTCCTCAAGAGACATTTTCTTTGGAGGAGCTATGGAAACTTTATCGTCAGAACCAGATGCACGCATATTGGTTAACTTTTTGCTTTTACAAACATTGATAACCAAATCGTTTTCGCGAATATGTTCGCCAATTACTTGACCAGCATAAACCTCTTCTCCCGGATCAATAAAGAATGTACCGCGATCTTGCAATTTGTTGATTGCATACGCATAGGTTTGACCACCTTCCATAGCAATAAGGGCACCATTGTTTTTGGTTGCCATATCGCCTTTCCATGGTTCATATCCTGTAAAGATGTGAGAAAGAACTGCTTCACCTTCAGTAGCAGTAAGCATGCTACTTGTCAATCCTATTAAACCACGTGAAGGAATAGAAAATTCAAGGTGAACACGATCATTTTTCGATGTCATATTTTTCATTTCACCTTTACGAGGAGTTATCAATTCAATTACTTTACCGGCAAGGCGTTCTGGAACGTGTACGGTAACTTGTTCCATTGGTTCGCATTTTTGTCCGTCAATTTCTTTGATGATAACTTGAGGTTGTCCAATTTGCATTTCGTATCCCTCACGACGCATTGTTTCAATCAACACAGACAAGTGCATGATGCCTCGTCCGAAAACGTTGAACGAATCAGCAGAACCTGTTTCTTCAATACGGAGAGCAAGGTTTTTCTCTAGCTCTTTGTACAAACGTTCACGAAGGTGACGTGAAGTAACGAATTTACCTTCTTTCCCGAAGAAAGGAGAGTCGTTGTTGGTAAACAACATAGACATAGTTGGTTCGTCAATAGAGATAGAAGGCAAAGCTTCCGGATTTTCATAATCAGCAACGGTATCACCGATATCAAATCCCTCAATACCAACAAGAGCGCAAATTTCACCACATTGTACTTCTTGTTTTGTCTTTTCTTTGCCAAGACTTTCAAAGGTGTACAATTCTTTGATTTTAGTTTTTACAATTGTTCCATCGCGTTTTACTAACGAAACATTTTGTCCGCCAATCAAGGTTCCGCGAGCAATTCTACCTACGGCAATTCGTCCGATATAAGAAGAATAGTCAAGAGACGTGATACGCATTTGTGTTGTTCCTTCTACAATTTTAGGAGCAGGAATTTCCGATAAAATTGTATCAAGAAGGTATGCGAAATCGGTGGTTGGATTTTTCCAATCCGGTCCCATCCATCCTTGTTTTGAAGAACCATATACTGTTTTGAAATTAAGTTGCTCTTCTGATGCGTTCAAATTGCACATCAAGTCAAACACAGCTTCATTAGCGCCTTCAGGGTCGCAATTCGGTTTGTCAACTTTGTTTACAACAACAATAGGTTTGAGGTTCAATTCAATAGCTTTTTCAAGCACAAAACGAGTTTGAGGCATAGGGCCTTCAAATGCGTCAACGAGTAGTAAACAGCCATCGGCCATATTAAGAACTCGTTCTACTTCTCCTCCAAAGTCAGAGTGTCCCGGAGTATCTATAATATTGATTTTTACGCCTTTGTAGCGTACTGAAACGTTTTTTGACAATATGGTAATTCCTCGTTCACGTTCAAGTGCATTATTATCGAGGATAAGGTCGCCTGTTTCTTCGTTTTCTCGGAATGTGTTAACTTGGTGTAAAATTTTGTCAACCAATGTGGTCTTGCCGTGGTCAACGTGTGCGATAATCGCAATGTTTCTAATATCTTGCATGTATATATGTATTTCGGACGGCAAATTTCGTCTAATTTTTGACTTTTACAACACAAATGCGTTGTTATTCACTATTTTATTCATCAATTTTCCAAGAAACCTTGTAGTTGTTTTTTGAAATTTTAACAGAGTCCGATTCAATGAGATTTGATGTGATAGACAAAACGGTGTCGGGCATTGTACATTGTTTTGTCAAGTAGTAGTGTAATAAGGCGTTGCGTGTATTCATGTCTTTCAGTATGGTAGAGCGCATAGCTTCGCCATAAAGCATTGTGGCACGTTCTTCGTTGGTGAGTTTGTCATTGTTTGCCAATCCTTTTTGTTGCATCATTTTATTGGCAAAAGCGGTCAGTTCTACCGATTTTGTTGGAATGGCACGGTATTGTTCTTTAATCAGAATGTCATCGGCATTTGCTACAGTAACGTTGCTTGTTGAGTCATTAATTGCCATGTCTTTTTTGAGTGCTATCACGCAATACTCAGCAAGCGTTGGCTCGTATTCAACATTTTGTGTAAGATACACTTTGAGTTGTGGCTTTTCTTTTTGTAGTGTACTGAGTTTTGCAAATTGAGCATATTCCTCATCGGCAAATTCGGTTTCGAGTACCGAGAATGTAATTTGTTCAATAGTGCTATCGTTTTGAATCATGGCAAAAGGCGATGCAGCAACTTTTACGAGTAAATTTCCCAATGTTTTGATAATAAGTTTGCCATACGAAAAACTGGGAGAATTAATATTGCCCGAAATAGGTATATCAAAGTTTGCTTTGTTGTCTTTGTCGGTAAGCACGTAGATTCCCATTTTGAGAGGGATATTGCTGTATTCTGGTTTTATATCACGGTTTTTGTCGCCGAATTTAGGATCGTAAATATTGATTTTGTTTGCGCCGTTGAGCATGTTGTTCGTGATAATATTTTGACTTTGAATAGAAATATGTCCGCTCGTTATAGGATTACCAAACATTGCAAGAGAGTATGATGAGAATGGCTTCAAATCAAGATTATTGAGGGTTACGCTAATATTTTGATTTGAAATGTCATTGATATTTCCTATCCATTTGATTTTGAGTTTCCCGGTATTTTGGAGGAGAGCCGAAAGTTCAACGTCGTTGTTTTGGTTTAGGTTGAAATTATTGACAGAAACCGTTATGTTGCTAATGTTGTAATTGAACGCTTTGGGTAACGTATGGTCTATGTAGTTGAAGCTAGAGTTGGCTATCCGCAACGTATTGATACGTACATCTAACGGTTTACTTGTGGTGTCTGCTGACTGAGCAATAGCTGCAGTGTCTGCTACTTGGCTCGATGCCGGAGTCGGCTTTATAAGTTTGGTAAGGTTGTCGGTGTTTTTGTTGAAAATTTCATAGTACGACGATAGTCCGCTCACAAGAATAGATTTAAGTTCTATCTTGTTGTTAATCATATCAATATGACTAATTTCGGCAAAAATGCTATCAGCAGCAAACACATCTTTTTCTTGCATATCGCGTAAACAAGCTTTCCCGATTTTGACAAAACCATTGGCATCAAAATTCATCAAATGTTCTGTAGAACCTTTTATGTATAGGTTGGTACTAAAGGTGCCCGCAAGGCTGTCAACATTTAGCGATTGTTGCAAATACGGAAGAATTGGGGTGAGTTGAAAATTTTGAATATCAACATGTAAATCGTAGAGCGATTTCTCGGTGTCATATTTTACGTTTGTCGCTAATTTCCCTCCATCCAAGAATTTTAGTTGCATTCCCATGTTTGCTTTCAAGTACGATAAATCAATGCCGGGAATTACGACAGAAATATCTTTCAAATTCCATTCACCGCCAATGCTTTTGTCTTGGTAGTATATAGAACTATGGGCTAATTGAATGTTATTGACAATTACGCCCCATTCAGAGGAAGTTGTGTCGGTTTCGGCAGCGGTTGTGTCAGAGAAGAAATTGAGAATGTCGGTAAAATTGAAATTATCTTGGTTTTGAATGATTTGAACGGAAGCGTCGGAAAGCAAGATAGATTCAATTTCAAAGGTTTTTGTCAGTAATTTTTTGAGGTTTACGTTTACGTCAAACAATTTCAATGTAACAAACGAAGCACTGTCGTCGGCTTCATACATAGTGAAATTAGATACTTTGAGTCGTCCGGAGAAAATATTGAGCGAAAGTTTATCCATAGAAACTTTTCGTCCGATATATTCTTTAGAATGATTTTCCAATACAGATTTTGCTATTGGCGAAATGGCTAAAGCAATAATACACACAAGCCCAACGATGGCAATCCCTACATAGAGTAAACCTTTTTTCATTGATAAATTTTTAGGTGCGCAAATGTAAAAAATATTGTTTCGATTGGTATAAAAATTTCACCATTCTATAAATTTTGTATGTTTGCAAAAAGTAGGTATGAATCTTTTTTATTCCAACGATATTCAAGAGACAACAATTGTGTTGCACGACGACGAAGCAAAACATTGTGCGAGAGTATTGCGCAAGATTGTAGGCGATGAGATTCATGTAATAGACGGAATGGGGAATTTGTACAAAGTTCGCATAGACGTTGTTGACAAAAAAGATTGCTATTGCTCTATACTTGAAACTATGCCACACTTTGGTAGTCATAATTATTATGTACGCATGTGTGTGGCTCCCACGAAAAACATCGATCGGTTTGAGTTTTTCATAGAAAAAGCCGTAGAAATTGGCGTTGACGAGATTGTTCCTATATGTTGTGATAACTCCGAACGCAAAGTTTTGAAACTTGACAGAGTAGAACGTATAGTGCTTTCGGCTATGAAGCAATCGTACAAAGCTACCATGCCAACGTTGCACGAAATGATAGATGTGCGAAAAGTGTTAGCCGCAAATTATTCCGGGAAAAAATGCATTGCTCATTGCGAAAATCAAGAGAAAAAGCTACTCCGCGATGAAGTTGTGAAAGGAGAGGAGATTACCATCTTGATAGGTCCCGAAGGCGATTTTTCGCTTGCTGAGATACAACAAGCAAAGCAACAGGGTTGGATACCAATAATTTTAGGCGAAAGTCGTCTGCGTACCGAAACGGCAGCAATTGCCGCCGTGCATACCGTTGAGGTTATGAATCAATAGTGCTACTTGTAGCCAATTACTTCCAAATCAAAGACGATAGTTTTTCGTGGAGCAATGTGCATGTCTTTATCTCCATTTTCACCGGCAGCCAATTTTGATGGAGCGATAATCGTTGCTTTTCCACCCTTTCGCATGTATTGTACCGCTTCGGCTAAGCATGGCCATACGTTGGGGTCACTAACTTGAAATACAAGTGGGTCGTTACGCTGATAGGTAGAATAAATAGGTTCACCATTTATATATGTAGCAGTGTAATGAATGGCAACTGTGTTGGTTTTTGCAATCAGCGGACCTTCGCCTGTCGTTGTTTCTATATAGTAAAGGCCTGATTTTGTTGGTTTTGCGTCAGGATAGTTTTTCGTTAAAAAATCTTGGAGTAAATACTCTTCCTCGTCTTTCAACACTTTATCTTGTTTTTCCAACTCTTTTTTAACCACTTCGGGCGAAAGAATTTTTTTAAGCCGAAGCTCAAAACGAAGCATTTTGGTGCTGTCTATTTTTTTGAGTTCTTCAACTTGTCCGGCTCCAAGATAAAATTTGTAGGCATTTATGAGAACGCTCAAACTATCGCCTTCGTGCATCATAGCAAAAGCATCATTGATTGTAGCTCCGGGAGTTTCCGGCTTGTCAAAATCCATGATAAAGCGAGGCGAAATATCTTGTGAGTTGAACAACAACGAATCTTTTTCATCAAAATATTTCACATCAAGAAGCAGTTTGTTGCCAGGTTGCGGAGCAATGTCAGAATGAGACTTGTCGCGGTACACGTATTGCAAACCACCTTCGGTAGTTTCGTATTGGTTTTGAGAAGATTTGTGGCATGCGCTCAATGCGAACATTGTTGAGCAGAGGAGTATTATGAGTCGTTGCATGTTGTTACTAATTTTTATACATTGTTTCATAGTATTTCTCGTAATCGCCCGAAACTACGTTGTTGAGCCATTCTTCGTTGGCAAGATACCAATCAATAGTTTTTTCAAATCCTTCGTCAAAAGTAACTGATGGTTTCCAACCAAGTTCTTTTGTGAGTTTTGATGCATCAATAGCATAGCGTTTGTCGTGACCGGCGCGGTCTTTCACGAATGTGATGAGTTTTTCTGATTCACCTTCGGCACGACCAAGTTTCTTGTCCATTATGCGACAAAGAGTTTGTACCAATGCAAGATTGGTCCACTCGTTGTTTCCGCCTATGTTGTAGGATTCTGCCACTTTTCCTTTGTGGAAAATGAGATCGATGGCGCGTGCGTGGTCTATCACATACAACCAGTCGCGAATGTTGTCGCCCTTGCCATAGATAGGAAGTGGTTTTTTGTTTTCTATATTATTGATACACAATGGAATCAATTTTTCTGGAAAATGATTTGGCCCATAATTGTTTGAGCAGTTGCTCAATACGGCTGGGAAACCATACGTGTTGCAGTATGCGCGCACAAAGTGGTCGGAACTTGCTTTGGCAGCAGAGTAGGGACTTTGTGGATCGTATGGAGTTGTTTCGGTGAAATAACCGGTTTGTCCCAAAGAACCAAACACTTCATCGGTAGATATGTGATAGAATTTCTTGCCTTCGAAATTGTCTTTCCATGCATTTTTTGCCGTGTTAAGCAAAACAACCGTACCATATACGTTGGTGCGAACAAATGCAAATGGGTCTTTAATGGAGCGGTCAACGTGCGATTCGGCTGCAAGGTGAATAACACCATCAAAATGATATTTGTCAAACAACGATTGCACAAACGGTTCATCGGCAATGTCGCCACGTTCAAATGTGTAATTTGGCTTGTCTTGCACATCTTTTAAATTCTCAAGATTCCCCGCATAGGTAAGCAAGTCAAGGTTTACGATATGATATTCTGGATATTTTGTTACAAATAGTCGAACAACGTGAGAGCCTATAAATCCTGCTCCGCCGGTGATAAGAATAGTCCGTTTCATTTTTTTTCGTTAAAATTTTACAAATATAAGAAAAGAATGCCAAAGATAACTGGGATAGATGGTAGCTAATTTTCACGTTTCTAAGTTCAACTTCGCCTCAACTTATTCTTGTACATCAGGAATGTTTTTTATATTTGCCCGTTTAAAAATTTACAATTATATGTCAGGACATAGTAAATGGGCAAAAATCAAGAGAGATAAAGGTGCCAACGATTCTAAAAGAAGTAAAATTTTTTCACGTATTTCAAAAGAAATAACAATCGCGGTAAAAGAAGGACAGTGTGCTGACCCTGATATGAATCCGCGTTTGCGTCTTTGCATTCAAAATGGCAAGAGCCAAAATATGCCAAAGGATGTAATTGAACGTGCTATAAGTAAAGGTAAGCAAGATAAATCAGACTTTGAGTTGCTTACGTATGAAGGTTATGCAAACGGTGGCGTTGCTGTGTTTGTAGAATGTTTGAGCGACAACAATAACCGTTCGTTCACCACAGTTCGTACTGTATTCAAAAAATACAATTGCAGTTTGGGCAACAATGGCTCGTTAGCGTTTATATTCGACCGAAAAGGTGTATTCGAAATAAAAAAATCAGCAATCACAATGCCGATGGAAGACTTTGAATTCGCAATGATAGATGCCGGTTTGGACGAAATAGATGCAGACGATGATGAGATAGTTACTCTATACTGTCCGTATGATTCGTTCGGCGACATGCAGAAAAAACTGGAAGACATCAAGGTGGAAATAGACAACGCAGAACTTAAGCGTATTCCTAATACAACGAAAGAACTTCCTTTGGAGGATGCTCAAAAAGTTCTGAATTTTGTTGAGGCATTGGAAGAATTAGATGATGTAACGGCAGTATATCATAATTTGGAAATTACCGAAGAATTAGCAAATAGTATAGACGAATAATGGAACAGCAACAAACAGCAACTATTTTGGTGAATTGCAAAGATCAGAAAGGTCTTGTGCTTGCGGTTACCGATTTTATTCTAAAAAATAACGGAAATATCCTCTATCTTGACCAACACGTTGACCATCAAGAGTCACAGTTCTTTATGCGTGTTCAGTGGGACTTAGAAGGCTTTAATATTCCTACCGATAAAATTGGTGATTACTTTACCACATTGGTTGCTAAGCCGTCAAATATGACGTTTGCTATTCATTTTTCAAATGCGAAACCACGATTGGCAATTTTCGTGTCGAACCTGTCTCACTGTATATACGACATTCTTTCGCGCGCACGTTCGGGAGAGTGGAACATAGAGGTTCCGCTTATTATTAGCAATCATGAAAAATTGCGTCACATAGGTGAAGAATTTAACATCCCTTATTATTGCATGCCAATAACTGCAGAAAATAAATTGGAACAAGAGGCTGAAATTCTCAAATTGCTTCACGATAACAACATTGATTTAGTGATACTTGCACGATACATGCAGGTTGTTTCCGATTCATTTATAAAATCATATCCAAATAAGATTATCAACATTCACCATTCTTTTTTACCGGCATTTCCGGGCGCAAAACCATATGAGTCGGCATATGCTCGTGGCGTAAAGTTGATAGGAGCTACTAGCCATTACGTTACCACGGAACTTGATGCCGGACCAATTATAGCACAAGGAGTTTCTGAAGTAACTCATAAAGATTCGGTAGAAAATATGAAAAGGAAAGGGTTAGATTTGGAAAAAATCGTACTTTCGAAGGCAATTTGGTCACATATACAACACAAGACATTGGTGTATAACAATCGCACCATTGTTTTTGAATAAAAAAACATTGCGAGAGTAGCTCAGTTGGTAGAGCACAAGCTTCCCAAGCTTGGGGTCGCGGGTTCGAGTCCCGTTTCTCGCTCTGAATAATAAAAAGTACATAGAAATTATCTATGTGCTTTTTTGTTTTAGCGCCATTTATTCTCTATATTTAGCTTGTATATTGTATAAAAACTACTCGTATGAAAAAAATCGTCTTTCTTGTTATCTCAGTACTTTTTACGTTTGCTTCGTGTGCAAAAGAAAACATACAATCTGATGGAACCGATACAGGTGGAAATACCTCGATTGATACCATTTCAAAAGATACCACGGCAGTTGACACCACCTCGCAAATAGTGCCGCCAACAATTATTGGGTATAACTATTATGGTGCGGAGTTGTACACCAATGAAACCTATAAATATGGACGTTTTGAGGCACGAATGAAGATGGCATATGCTCCCGGGTGTATTAGTTCTATGTTTTTATATTACAACGACTCGTATAAGGGCAAAGGCAAAATTTGGAATGAGATTGATATAGAAGTGATAGGGAAAGATTCTACAAGTTTTCAGTCAAATATTATAACCGGTACTGCCGAAAGTAAAATAACTTCAGAGACGATTCATGCATTAAATACTCCGGCCAATACCAACTATCACACGTATGTAATAGAATGGACACCCGATACGGTTCGTTGGTTGGTTGACGGCGACACTATTCGTGTAGTAGCCAATGATGTGAAGGCACAAGTGGCTGCATTGGTTCAAAGTCAAAGTTTGCGATTCAATTTGTGGGCAAGTAAAAGTACCGGTTGGGTAGGTGTTTTCAACAAAGATAGAGTGCCTGTAGCGCAATATATCGACTACGTTAAGGTATATGATTACAATGTAGACACGCACATCTATACGGAACGTTGGACCGATGACTTTAATACCTACAATTCTACTCGTTGGTCAAAAGGAAATTGGCAAATGGAGATGGTTATGGAACGTCCCGAAAATGTTGTCATTGAAGATGGCAATTTGGTATTGCAGTTAACCAAAGAACCAATTTATTCTAAGTAGTTACATAAAAAAGTGGGGGCGTTTCTCCATCACAGAAACGCTCCCACAAGTGCTATGCGCACAGAAAATCTAAACGTAATAGATTAGAAATTATAATTTAGGCCAAGAGTAAAACATTTGTTTACACGGTCAAAAGATTCAGTATGTTCAATTCCAGAGTTTGCATCTGTAGAAGTCTTTTCAACTTTGTCGTATGCAACGTACATGAAACCGAAGTCAACATTCAATTTTTCTGAGAAATTTAAGCGACCACCCATACCATATGCGTTAGAGCTTAATGCATAGTCCATATCGGTTTCGAATTCAGGTGTTGCTCCTGAAATACTACGAGAATAACCAGCACTTAACGTAAGTAGGTCAATAACGTCATATTCCAAGTTACCAGCTACATCCATGGTGTTTTTGTCCATATATTTTTCACGGCCATTCCAGTTAGCATCTTTGTCAAAGTATATGGTGTATGACAAAGAACCTCTGAATTTGTCGGTAATATTGAAACCAGCACCAGCAGCCATAATAGCCGGAATGTCTTTACGAGAAGTTGCTTTGTCTGGGAACATTCCAGTATCGTCTTTTTTCGTATCGTTGGTAAGTTCAATTTTGGTTTTCATTTCATATTTAAAACCGAAGTTGAATTTATCGTTTGGTTTGAAGCTTAAACCAATTATTGGAGTAAATCCCATTCCGGTTTGCACTGCATCAACTTCTTTGTCTGCTACAGAAGCCTCATAAGCAGCAGCTGTTGCTGACATGGTAGGATTTGATGTGGCAAGAGCCGCAGAAACTTGATGGAAGAATGTGGTTGCTGGAATCATGCTACCATCCATACCAAGTGCAGCAGCTGTTGGGTTAATTTGAATGTTTTTAATAGAACCTTTATAGCTGTTCTTTTGATAGATATAACGTACACCTACACTTGCTGCAAGCATATCGTCAAGGAACGAATATGCTGCTCCTACTTGACCTCCATAGAGGATAGATCCACCTTTGAAATTTATGTCAACAGAATATTTTGAAGCAGAAAGTCCCATAGAACTACCCATTTTGGTTACCATTCCGGGGATAAGAGAAATTTGACGTTCGAATGATGCTAAACCATTATCATATTGTGCGTTACCGCCACCACCATTAGGACCGAATCCTAAAGAAATAGCCAAATGGTTCTTTTTCCAGATAGCATCTAATGTAGGGAATGCAGGAACTACGATTTTCCCTTCATATTCATGTCTATTTAATGTAGGAAAGTCATCGGTAGTTGTACGAGTTTGAAAACAAACTTGGTGGCCATACGATAAATGTATTCCATCACTTAATTGTGCAGTTGCTGCTGGGTTAAAATAAACAGCGTCATTGTCCATTGAAGCGTTTCGAGATACGGTACGTACATATGGAGCGCTTTGGTTGGTGTTAGTTATAACTCCACCTGCCATTACTTGTACTGCGCTTGCAGTTAAAGCTAAAATAAGAAATTGTTTTTTCATTGTTCAAATTTTTAGTTAAACTTGTCGAGTTGGCACAATGCCACTTCTCGTTTTGTTGGACGCAAAATTGTATCGTTAACTTGCACAAGACAAAAAAATGGTACGTCGAACTGTGTCTATGTTGCTAAATTTTCCATTTCGGTTGCTTTTTTCTTCATTTCAGGGGTGAAATTCTGCTGTTGAGTAAAAATCTACCACCTCATTTTGGGGTAAAATGCGTGCAAATCAGTGTAAAAAAATTGTCACTCTCTAATAATTCCTTACATTTGATAGCATAATTGAAGTATGAAACAACTTTCTATAGCATCTGTTATTTTTTTAATCTGCTTTTCGTGTAGCAAGGAGGAGCCTTCTCCTGCTATGGTGTGGTCTGATTATTATCCACTATCAATAGGAACAGAACGAATATATGAGTGTACGGCAATTACTATTGACGTTCTTGCAGAAGTTAACGACACATCCGTTTATACCGTTAAAGAAACAGTGGTTTCAAGCCTCAACAAGGGAAATACATGTGAGGTGTTTGCCGAAAATTGTGAGAAACGAACTGCAGATATAGCGGCGTGGGTTCCATATGTGTCATTGGGAGTGCAACGCTACGACCATAGTATTGTTCGAGTAGAAGATAATGTTCCATATCAGGTGCTTAAGTTCCCCGTAAATACTTTGTTTTCGTGGAATTTGAATGAATATAACACACAAGAGGAACAAAAAACATCGTATTCAGCAGTCAACCAATCTGATACTATAGCCGGGATTGGCTATGATTCTGTATTGTTTGTGATGCAGAAGAATTTCAAATCATTGTATACCTATGAATATGCCGAAGAACGGTATGCAAAAAATATTGGTCTGATATATAAGAAAACAATTGATGTTGAGTCGCAACCAACCCAAATGCAAATAGATTTGACCAAGCCAATCGAGGACAGAATAACAAAAGGAACGATACTGACATATAAACTTATTCAATCCTCTATAAAATAGAGAGAGATTGAGTTTCGTTTCTATAAAATTGCGACCTTTGTGTTATGCGAAAACTATTTTCCATATTCTGTTTGATATTTTTCCTTGGCGTTTCATATCACTCTATGAGTCAGGCGTTTGTCGTGTATGATACTATTCCTATACGTCATGGGACAAGCAAAATTCGTCTGTCACGAGACATAGAACGCTGGTTCAAAAAAGAGAAAGGTCAAAGACTCATTGCAAAAAATCGTAAACAATTGCTATTCCAAGGGAAAGGATATTTTCCCTATGTAAATTATGTGAATTTGCCCGATATCTATTTGTCATCACACGCAGCTGAAAAAACCAGAGGAAGTATTGTGTTTAATATTGAAGTACGCATTGAAGATTCAATTATAGTCACATGTTTTTCTAACTTTTTACATGAAGCGTTATTCTCAGAATATGGAAGTGCTTCGTTTGGCAGGTTAATGAATTATGAGAAAGTACCATCGGGAAAATGTATGGAGGTGGAGGAATGGTGCGATGCGGTATGGCAAGACATGAAAGATTGGGCTAGGTACGAAACCAAAACGCGTGCTAAACGCATGATTCCGGCAGCTCTTGTGCGTAAGCGTGTGTACAAAGCCGTTGAGGAAAAAATAGAACCTCCCGCAACGGCAAAGGCGTATGATCCAACCGAATATTTGAAGTTAGAAAACTATTTGTTGAAAGACACTGAAGGTAAATATGCCGACTACAACAAAGATCCTGAAGAAATAGCTGCGGCCAAGGCTGCCGCCGAAGCTGCATTAGCAGAAAAGGAAAAGAAGAAAAACAAAGAAGTTACTGAGCTTGACGAATATGATGTAGGAGAGGAACCGGCAGAAGAAGCACCATCAGCGGCTGAGGCTTCTAAACCAGCAGCAGCTCCTGCACAAGAAGAGTCGTATGACGAAGAAGAGGTAGAAACAGAAGTAACTGAACCGGTTACGGAAACAAAGAAAAAAGAAAAGCCTGCAAAGCAAAAAAAAGAAAAGAAATCGAACGATGACAATGAAGAAGAAGACGATTATGGCGATGAATAGAAAGGTAGTAAGTTTATTTTTAGGTATTATGGGCGTTCTCTCAGTAAATGCGCAGCAATCAAATTTTATGAATGCATCAGCTATTGGCGGTATCTGCAAATGGGATTCAAACAAACAAGCAGCGGTGGTGCTTACCTTTGATGACTGGACTCCCGGGCAATTTCCTATTGTTGTGCCTCAATTGGGTAAGAGTGATTTAGTTGCTACGTTTTTCCCGATAGAATCAAATATTGAGAAATCTGAGTATTCGTGGAAAGCATTGCAATCTGTTGTAAAACAAGGAAATGAAATAGGAAATCATTCTGCCACGCACCCCGATTTGACCAAGCTTACCCCAGCGCAATTACATGATGAGATTGCCGAAACCAAACATCGCATAGACCAAAATGTGCCACAACAAACGCTTATTTCGTTTGCCTATCCGTATGGCGCGGGAGCAGGCTATTCCGATGCGGAAAAACAAGTCATTGACTCTATCCGCAAGAGCGGTCATATTGGTGCTCGTTCGGTATGGAGAATGTCAAACTACTCGTATGACTTTGCTCAAACTGACGATGACTACTATCGTACGCAGATATATGGCATGAACGAACGGACAACGAATGCGCAGTTCCAGGCTGAGGTTGATAAAGTGATAGCTGGTGGCGGTTTACTCACGTTTTTGTACCATAGTGTTGACGATGAAATGAATTCACATAACGACACGTGGTATGCGCAAGTCAAGCAAGATTCGTTGCATGTGCAATTCCAATATTTGAAAAAAAATCAGGGTAACCTGTGGGTAACAACCTACGGGAGGGCAATTGCATATCATAGAGAGGCACATTGTGCTTCGCTCACAGCGAAAAAAGTCAAGGGTGATATAGAATATTCACTTACCATTACCGATAAGAATTTCTTGACCATAGTGCCGCCTTCGTGTTTTGTGCCTTTGACTATCTTGATTTACGCCAATGGTAACGCTGTAAATGCCGTTACCCAAGCTGATAAACCATTGGAGATAGTATCAAAAACAGCGGACTACATTATTCTTAAGGCAATGCCTAACGGTGGGGTTATAAAAATCTTGTAACGTAGTCTGCAATCTTTGATGCAGCACCTTTGCTCGCATACAAAAAGTCTTGATTCTTTTTCCCGGACTCTTTCCGAAATTGCTCATCAGCAATGAGTTTTGAGAGAATCGTATAGCATTCTTCTTCGTTAGAAATAGGAAATCCACCTGCTTTTTCTTTGAGCTGCATAGCTTCGTACGAATTGATGTGTTTTGGTCCGTATATAACCGGATTGGCAAATGCAGACGGTTCTGCCACATTGTGCACACCCGTAGAAAATGCACCACCAACATACGCAATGTCAGTGTTCTTGTACAACTTAGCCAACATACCAATGGTGTTAATAATCGCTACGCGGCATTTCGTTTTTTGTGTTTCGCTTTTTGAAAAATCACTATATCGTTCCGTTGCAATTCCTTCGGCAGCAAATGTTTGCTCAATTGCTTGTATGTGCGCTTCATGGAGTTCGTGGGGCACTAATAGAAGTTGCAGGTTGTCATATTCCTTAAATGCTTTGATGAGTGCCGGGAACAAATGTTTTTCATCGGCTGGCCAAATGCTACCACCTATGAACGTCACAGGAAGAGGGTTTTCAAATATCTCAACATTCGGTTGCGCTTGTACTGCTTCCGCTTTCGCTAGTATCTGGTCGTAACGAGCATCACCCACCACTTCAAGTTTTTCAGGGTAAGGATAGATGTTCAAGAAACGTTCTTTGTAGTCTTCCGAAACTGGAAAAATGCGAGTTATGTATTTGTAAAACAAGCGATTAATGGCGGCATTAATACCATGATACCGTACTGAATCTTTTGCTAACTCAGCAGAACAGAGCAATACCGGCACATGAGTCCAATGTGCTGCAAGCAAACTGCCCGGCCAAATATCATATTTCGATACAATCCAAACTTTGGGATGCGTACGTTTGAAAAAGAAATAATTGGTAAAGCATACGTCAAACGGCAAGTAGATGGTGCAATCTATGTCGTCTTTCTTTGCATGGTGCACACCCGAAGGCGAAAAGAACGACGCAAGTATTTTTATTTCAGGGTGCGATTGTTTGAGTGTTTTAATGATAGGAATTGACTGTTCCCATTCGCCAACAGAGGCACTATGGAAAAATACCACTGAGTCGTTGGCATGTTCTTTGGCAAATTGGCGTATGCGTTTTGGTTGCGTGATTCTGCCTATGAGACCTTCGCGCATTTTTGCATTAAATAGCGCACCGATGCAGAATACTGGGATAAACACACACATGTACCCAATAGTATATATGAATAGAAATACATAAACCATAGCTATTTCACTTAAATATTGCGGGCAAATGTAGTGAGATTTTACAGAATAGAATGGGAGAGAGATGTAAAAACTGACGTTTATTTAATCACTTCTTTCAACAACGCAAACACATGTTCAGCCGAAAGGGTTTGCATGCACGCGAAATGTCCTTTAGGGCAAGAGTTCATACCCATTTTGGTACAAGGGCGACAAGGCAAGTCAACTTCGGCAACTTTGCTTGTGGGCAAAATAGGATAGTAACCGAATTGTCGTGCGGTAGCACCATATATGCCTATCACAGGCACTCCGAGAGCTTCTGAAGCGTGGAGCATGCCGGTATCGTTTGCCACCGTTGCTTTTACACGATAGAGTGCAGCAATTGATTGGCTCAAATCTAATGCTCCGGCAAGCGAAACCACAGTTACTCCACTTTCACGTATAATGGTTTCGCACAATGCTTGTTCGTTTTTGCCACCAATCAGTACCACTTGTATGTTGAGGTCAGAAACAATTCGTTTTGCAAGTTCTGCGAATTTCTCGGCAGGCCATTGCTTATTGGTAAAACTTGCTCCCGGGCAAAATGCAACTATCGGTTTGGTTATGTCAACGTGGTTTGCTGCATATATGTCATCAACCGATTGCTGAATGTCGTGCTGAACAATCAATTCTGTACCTTTTCCATCGGGTTTGACACCAATGGGAGCGGCAGTATCAATAAAGCGGAGATATACCGGGCGAACTTCTTTATAAATGTCTTTGTGGAACGTGGTAAGTACCCAACGACGAAATACGTGTTT
>DAIOSV010000038.1:16484-23544 GCA_036752345.1 Bacteroidales bacterium
TAGTACGAAAGTATTTGCAAAGGAATTACCGTAGTCAGTGGAGCAAGTTCTGGAGCTGTTTCCGGCACTTCTATCACGTAGTCGGCAATTTTTGAGAGCACGGTATCGCCTTCTGTTACCACTGCAATCACAATACCCTGACGCGCTTTCACTTCTTGCACGTTACTTACAACTTTCTCGTATTGTTTATCTTTTGTGGCAATAACTACTACCGGCATGTTCTTGTCAATCAATGCAATAGGACCATGTTTCATCTCTGCTGCCGGGTATCCTTCGGCGTGTATGTACGAAATTTCTTTCAATTTCAATGCACCTTCCAATGCTACCGGATACAAATAGCTTCTTCCCAAATAAATGAAGTTTTGAGAGTCTTTGTATCTCTCTGCTATTTTTTTGTAGTCAGCAGCATGTGTTAAAATACATGCTACCTTTTGTGGTATATCGTACAATTCTGTTATCAATTTTTCATAGTTCTCTTTTGAGATGGTATTTCTTCTTCGTCCGAGCATCAATGCCATCATGGTAAGAACCGTAACTTGTGTAGTAAATGATTTTGTAGAAGCCACACCAATTTCCGGTCCTGCGTGCGTGTACACACCGGCATCGGTTTCGCGTGGAATGCTTGAGCCTACTACGTTGCAAATGCCCACAACTACTGCTTTCGCGGCTTTAGCCAATCGAATTGCTGCCAATGTATCGGCAGTTTCACCACTTTGGCTTATGGCTATCACTAAATCGTTTTCTTTGATGATAGGGTTGCGATACCTAAATTCCGAAGCATATTCAACTTCAACCGGTATGCGGGCATATTCTTCTATTAAATATTCACCTACTAAGCCTGCATGCCATGACGTTCCGCATGCAACTATGATAATTCTATCTGCTTTGTCAAATTTATCAAAAACGCTATAGAGTCCACCTAAATAAACCTTAGGTGGATTTTTGGTAGCTCTACCGCGGAATGTGTCCATAATGGCACTCGGTTGCTCAAATATTTCTTTGAGCATGAAATGGTCGTATCCGCCTTTTTCTATACCTTCTATATCAAGTTCTAATTCTTGAATAACAGGTGTTAATTGATCATTTTTAATTGTTTTGAGCGACAACTCATCTTTTTTGATTGTTGCCATTTCCAAGTCGTTCAAATAAATGATACGTTTGGTATGTTCAACAATAGGTGTAGCATCGGAAGCAACGAAATATTCGCCATCACCAACGCCAACTACGAGCGGGCTACCATTACGAGCAACAATAAGTTTGTCAAGTTCGTCAGTACAGATTACCACCAATCCGTAGGCACCTTGTACTTCAAGTAAGGCAAGACGTACCGCTACTTCTGCTGAAATTTTTCCCTTTAAATAGATGTATTCTATATAATTGGCAATAACTTCAGTATCGGTCTCACTTTTGAATTGATATCCTTTGTCGGCAAGCTTCTTTTTGAGTGTATTGTAGTTCTCTATAATACCATTGTGTATCACCACAAATTTCCCCTTCATAGAAGAGTGAGGGTGTGCGTTTACGTCGTTAGGTTCTCCGTGAGTTGCCCAACGAGTATGCCCCATACCAATATGCCCTGAAGTGTTTGTATGAGTAAGGTGAGCCTCTAAATCGGCTACTTTGCCTTGTTTTTTATACGTAACGGTTTTGTCTCCTTGAATGAGAGCTATACCGGTAGAATCATATCCACGATATTCTAATCGTTTTAGTCCTGTCATTAATATCGGATACGCTTCTTTTTCTCCGATATATCCAACTATTCCACACATTTTGTTTTCGTGTAAGTTATTACTAATTTCATCTTGTCAGCTATGTTTTTGAGTACGAATGCGTTGCCGTAGGTATTGTTTTCGGCAATCGAAAGTTCGTATGTGTATTCGTCAGCTGTAGCCGTATTATTATACAAGTGTAGTAAAAAATTATGTATGTTAAATACAAAGTTAGTGCTATCTTTTCCCTCAATCGACATGGTTGAGTAGATTAAATTTCTTTTGGCATCGTACACGCGGAAATTGATGGGCAAATATTCGCTCCACGTATCACGTGATTCTATTGGGATGTATAATTTGGCATAATTAATAGCCATTGCACTATCGCGCCACGTGTCAAGTCCTGAGAACGAGAGTTGTGTTTTTACACCCAAAAATCCTTGTACATACGATGTGGTACTTGTTGTGCCGAGCGATACGCTTGTCGTAGAATAGTCGTGTTGGAATACGTTGATAGCCTGCAAGTATATTTGACTTGGGTCTGTACTCAATGGACTATCGTATGCTTGTGGCGATGGTGCTAATTTGAGTGTAATAGTGGTATCTTGACTCGACAAATAGAATGTGATACCCGGCACGCAGTGTGCTATCACCGATTTTACATTGTTGAAGGCATCATTTTTAGTGGTCAAGTATATACCATGATATTTTTTCAAAAATAGAGAGTCAACGTATTGTATTGATGCATCTGTTGCATAGCATTCTTTCAGGCGAGAATACAAGTTTGAGGCATAGGTAGCATCAAGTTTGTAGCTGTATGCAGTGTTGTCGTCTTGATAGGCAGCAAACGCAATATCTCTAATCTTTGTTTTTGAGGCTATGCACGATGGCATGGTGCCGTATTGCTCGTATTGTTCGCATTCATCAACGGTAATTGCTTGATTTAACTCATACAGAGAGAATGTCTGAGCTACGGTAGTGTCGCCATAATAGTATGTTGACGATTTGGCAAGGCTGAAACAAACTGAATCGAGTTTGTAGCCTGATATGTCGCCTGCCATTGCTTGCAAATAAAGACGAGTAGCCACTCCGGCACGAGTTTTACCCAACGCATTGTCATAATTCTCACCAACCATATAGGTTATTTCGGTAGAGCGCACACTATCGTCGAGTACCGTTTTCATTGTTATGCCCGTTGAGGTACTGTCTTGACGGGTAGTTAATAAGTCAGATGGGCTAAGCATATCAATGCCAATTGTCTGGTCTTCTTTATCGCACGATGCAAACAAAAACAAGCCAAGACAAAGTCCTAAAGCCGTATGGCGTATATTCATAATGGTATTATTCTAAGAAATTATCATAAAAATCACTATACGCATCAACGTAATTTTCTTGACCTTGGTATGGTAAAATGATTTTCTTTTTCTCGTTGCAGTATTGCAACAACTCCGGATGGATGTCTTTTTCGCCCAACACGATGCCTTCTGATTGGTCTATAGCCAATTTGTTTATGTTCAACCAATTCGCATCTTCTTTTATCGAGGTTATATCATCAGAGGTAATGCCATCAAAGTGAATTTTGTTGGCAAAATCTTTCGAGAATGATTTTTCGAATTTCTCGTTGTACAACGAATACACCACTTTAGCATTTGCAAACAACGGATCTTCGTAGAAGGTCTTTTTGAGATACAATGGCAAGAGCGACGTGAACCAACCATGGCAGTGAACAATATCGGGAGCCCAACGGAGTTTTTTCACCGTTTCGAGCACGCCACGAGCAAAAAATATCATTCTATCTTCATTGTCATCGTATTCTTTCCCACTTTCATCGGTAAACATTGCTTTTCTTTTGAAGAATTCATCGTTATCAATGAAATATATTTGGAGACGTGCTTGTTGTATTGAGGCAACTTTAATTATAAGCGGGTGATCGGTGTCGTCAATTATAAGGTTCATTCCAGACAATCGAATGACTTCATGCAATTGATTGCGTCGTTCGTTTACAATCCCATAACGAGGCATAAAACAACGTATTTCCTTTCCGCTTTCCTGAATATACTGTGGCAAGAAACGGCTCTTCAGCGACATTTCGGTGTCGGGCAGGTATTTCGCCATTTCTTGTGAAACATAAAGGACTTTTGCTTTCTTCATTACTTGAATTTTTTCGTATGCAAAAGTATAAAAAATTTTCCGGACTTTTTTATACATTTTTTAAAAACGGAAAACACGTACCTTTATTATGCTACGAAAAACGAACTGATAGTTAAAAAAAAATATACCTTTGTCGGAACTTTTTTGACAGAATAATGATTATTTGTAGAACAAGGGAAGAAATTTCAGCAGCCGTAGCTGATGTACGCAAACGGAATAATTCCTTGGGTTTCATCCCAACTATGGGAGCGCTTCACCAAGGGCACATTTCATTGGTTTCAAAATCAATCCACGACAATAATTGCACTGCGGTGAGTGTGTTTGTAAACCCTACGCAGTTTAACAACAAAAACGACCTCCAAACATATCCACGCACTCTCGATGCCGATATAGCGTTGCTCGAAAAGGCAGGCGTTGATATCGTGTTTGTCCCGTCTGTCGATACCATGTATCCCGAAGGCGTTGACAACGTTACCGAATCGTACGATTTTGGTTTCATAGGCAGTGTTATGGAAGGAGCTGCTCGTCCCGGACATTTCAATGGTGTGGGCATTGTAGTACATCGTTTGTTCAACTTGGTGCGTCCCGATCGTGCATACTTTGGCATGAAGGATTTTCAGCAAATTGCCATAATACGCGAAATGGTTCGCCAACGAAACATCAACATTGAAATAGTACCATGTCCTATTGTGCGCGAAAGCGATGGACTTGCGTTAAGTTCTCGAAATGCTCGTTTGAGTCAAGAACAACGCACACAGGCGGTTCAAATCTCTCAAACATTGTTTGCGGCAGTTACCATGGTTGCTGACAAATCGGTGGCAGAAGTGAAACAATTTGTGGTTGCTACAATAAATGCCGTGCCAATGCTCGACGTGGAATATTTCGAGATAGTTGATGGAAATACATTGCAACCGGTTTCGGCATGGAATCAAGCCGATTGGATTGTAGGATGCGTCACCGTAAATGTGGGCGACGTTCGTTTAATTGATAATATTACTCTAAAAAAGTAACATATGAATATACAGGTTCTAAAGTCTAAAATTCATCGTATAACCGTTACCGAGGCTAACCTTAACTATATTGGTAGCATTACCCTCGATGCCACTTTGATGGAAGCTGCCAATATTATACCGAATGAAAAAGTGCAGGTTCTGAATTTGAACAATGGTGAACGAATAGAGACGTATGTAATAGAGGGTGAACGTGATAGCGGTGTCGTTTGTTTGAATGGTCCTGCGGCTTTCAAATTCAAACCAGACGATATTGTTATTGTTATCTCATACGCACAGATGGATTTTGAAGAAGCGAAAGCGTTTAAACCAACAATAATTTTCCCTAATACTGCCACCAACAAACTCGTATAGCGTATGAGCGCACGCCTTTCAAAAGCAATTTCGTATGTAATCTTTGCCTTATTAGGTCTTGCGCTTCTGTATTTTGCGTTTGCCGACGTTGATTTGTCTGCTATGTGGAAAGACATAGTCAACGCAAACTATTGGTGGGTGTTGGTTGCACTTGTTTTTTCCATGTGTGCATACGTATTCCGAGCTCTCCGATGGAATTTATTGATAGAATCAACGTGTGGGCGAGCACCATCATTGTGGGACTCATTTTGGGCATTGATGTTTGGCTATTTTGCCAATTTGGCATTGCCTCGTGTGGGCGAAATTACTCGTTGTGGCGCACTTGCACGTACCAACAAGTTACCCTTTGATACGCTTATAGGTACGGTTATCGTAGAGCGTGTATTTGATTTGCTTATGGTAGTTCTGTTGGCAGCAATGACGTTTTTGATTAAAATGGATTTCTTTGGCTCGTTCATTATCAATAGCATAGTAATGCCCACGGCATCGCGCGTTGCATCAATCAGCGTGGTTTTTTTTGTTGCTATAGCGGTAGTGTTGGTGTTGTTGGTAGTAGGGTTCCTTTTGCTGAGGAAAAAAGAGAACATATTGGTGCAAAAAACGCACTCGTTCATACAAGGTATGGTCCATGGAGTGAAGTCGGTCTATAAATTGGAAAAACGTTGGCGTTTTATACTATACACGCTGCTCCTGTGGTTTTGCTACTGGATGATGACGTGGGTAATCTGTTTCTCAATACCGCAAACCTCGCATCTTGGTATGATTGATGGTTTGTTCTTGCTCATAATTGGTAGTTTGGGCATGGCAGTTCCTGTGCAAAACGGTATAGGCGTGTTCCACTTCATTGTGGCAAGTGCGCTTACTATATACGGACTTGATTATACTACGGTGGGCTTGCTCTATGCAACTATCAGCCACGAATCGCAATTGCTGGTGGAACTTGTGTTGGGTGTGGCTTCCTTGTGTATTATTTTTAGAAAAAAAACACGTGTATGAACCAATTAGACGCCATTGTAAAAAAGATAGTTACGCGTGAAGAAGCGCAACGTATTGTCACGGAATGGAAAGCACAAGGTGAGAAGGTTGTGTTTACCAATGGTTGTTTCGACATTATACACAAAGGTCACGTGTGCTATTTGGCGCAGGCTCGCGATTTGGGTACTAAGTTGGTGCTTGGCCTCAATACCGACGCATCTATAAAACGCCTCAAAGGAGAGTCGCGCCCGATTAAAGAAGAAGAATCACGAGCACTTACGGTAGCTAGTTTTGCCTTTATAGACTTGGTGATCTTGTTTGGCGAAGATACTCCTCATGATTTGATTTCACAACTCATTCCCAATGTGTTGGTAAAAGGCAGTGATTACAATGTACAAGATATAGTAGGTGCCGATGTGGTATTGCAACACGGAGGCGAAGTCAAAACAATTGATTTTGTACAAGGCTTCTCTACAACAAATTACGTGAAGAAATTGTGACCGTTGTCCGTTACACGTTGTTCGTTCTACGTAAAACGGTTAATCGGTGAGTTGGTTAATTGGTTAAAGTTTGGCGGTTGGTGGTTAGCAGTTGGCATTTTTTGCCAATAGCCAAGTGCTAAAGACGAATGGAAAAAATTTGCCCGTTAGGGCATCTATTTTAATAGAAATGATAAACACCCCTACATTATTTGTCCGTAGGACATACATTTTCATAATTATGAGTGAGTTGTCGTTCGTTTAACGAATAACGTAAAACGTACAACGGTTAATCGGTGAGAAGGGCAGTTGGCTCTTTGTCAAAGGCTAATACCTAAAAGCGAATAGCTAAATACTTTATAACCACAGATTACACAGATTT
>DAIOSV010000039.1:0-7051 GCA_036752345.1 Bacteroidales bacterium
TGCTTTTGATTGACCTTGGTATTTAAAACCATCTTCTGGTTTATCAGCTGGACCTTTACTTGTAAGAGGATATCCATTAGTAATGGCTCTTGCAGCTTCCCATTTAACTTTGAATTCTGTTGTTGTAATAGTACAAGGAACTGCGCTATTGAAATTAGGATCAACACCAGAAGTTAACGTTGGTTCACAACCAAGTACTAAATCAGCTGCAGTTAAACCACCATCTACAGGTTGTCCATTGTTAGCACCATTTGTACAAGTACTATTGTTAGTAACAACCAAAACTGTTACTGCTTCAAATGGTTGGTCTTTTACTACGTCAAACTCACCATTAGCATCAGATAATTTTGTGAAATATCCTGCTACTTCTCTTTGGTCAACTAGGAACACTTTAAGTTTACCTGTAAAATTTGCAGTACCTTTAATTGTAACTTGGAATGTTTCACCTAGAGCTGGAAGACCCCATGCTTCAGATGTTACAGCGAAAACAGCATCATCCAAAACTGATCTGTTACCACCTTGCCATTGATCTGAAGTCCCATCAGTTGGGTTATCTCTATCACCACCGTACGAGTTGTAAGGAACAGAAATGACACCTGTTGTTGCATTGTACGTAAATTGAGCCATTGCAGCGAATCCGCCGAGAACAGCTGCTAAAAGTAAAAATACCTTTTTCATAATTTTTTTGATTTTTAATTAATGTTTAATAAATTTTTAACTACGCAAATATAACTAAATTCTATTTATTGTCAATTCTTTTTAAAAAAATAGTTGTTTTCTTCTAATTATTGTGCTGCTTTTTAATCTCTGGTTGCTGCAAACGAAAAACATTCTAGAAAAAATATTGTATTAATCCGAAAAGTTTGTATTTTTGTGCTGTCAAAAAAAACGTATTATTAACTAATTAAAACAAACGTTATGAAAAAATTAAAAGTTTTCGCATTGGCTCTAGTAGCCGCTTTCGGATTCAGCGCATGTGATACTAATGATCCTGGGGAAGGCGTTGATTACACAACAACACCAAAAGCAGGAGTATTTGTAGGTGCAGGTTCTAACACATCTGCAGGTTCATATGTTACTTCTGATGGTACAGTTTACAAAGCTGCTGACATTAAAACAAATGGTTCTACTAATATTCTTTTTGTAGGTAATGTAACTGCAACCTCTGCTTCAATCTATTCTGGAACTGATGCAGCTTGTACTAATGGATATGTTAATGGAACATATGCTACTGCAGGTCAAGGAACTCTTGGTGAACCATGGTCAACAAAAGCATCTGAAACTAAATTCAACAACATTAAGAAAAGAAAAGCTGATGCTGCTACAATTTATGAAATGAAAGCATCTGAATTTGAATCTACAAACGTTACAATTGAAGCTGGTGACTATGTAGCATTCTACAACGAAACTCTTAACATCAAAGGTTGGTTATATATCAATTCAATTGCAACAAGTGATGCAAATACTAATGGTATTGTATTAGATTACACTATTGTAACAATTAAATAATTTAAATTGCTCTTATAAAAAAGCTGACTCAAATGAGTCGGCTTTTTTTATGTCCATTCATGAGCAGAGGTACTGAATTATTGTTCCCCCATTATATCTCACCACTGCCCCTACGATAAAAATGAATCCGGATGTCCGATTGAACATATATTGTGTAACCTTTATAGGCTAAGATAGGCGGAAATAATTGGCTTTTAAAATAAAAGCTAGAAAGTGCTAAAGTCCTGAATTATTCTGAAGTTGCCATCTTACTCTAACCCATTTAAATTCAAATATTCAGTTCTTGTGTTGATGAAGACTCTCGGGATGGTAAATAATTATACTCATCTATGAAATACTAAAAGGATAGGGTTTCCCAAAACAAACCCACAATTTATAACTCATAATTCATAACCCATAACTATTTTCATTTTGTAGGAGCTACAATACGGTTTTCTTTCCCGTTTTTATAATACACGGTATATCTCAAACGCCCGTCTTCTTGATAGTAATTCCATGACTTTACGGCTTTGCCATTGCGCCATTGCTCATCATGTTCTATTCTACCGCTCTTATAGTAATATACATGTCGTCCGTTTGGTTTATCAGTGAAATATTCGCCGCGAAAAGCTTTGCCTCCATTTGTGTATGTGCTTTTCCATTCTCCGGTTTTTTCACCGTATTTATATTCGCCTTGTGTTATTAAATCGCCTACACGTTCAACCCAAAACCCTTGGCGTGTATCGTTTTTATACATGCCTTCAAGTATTTTTACGCCTTCGTCGTCATATTCTATACTCCAACCTTCACGGTCGCCATGTACATACTCCTCTTCTTTTTGCACATCACCGGCAGTGTTGTAAAATGTCCATAACCCATCGTACAATCCATCACTGTAATAGCCAGTCTGTTTCAGTTTCTCATCAGGATAATAAAATTTCCATAAGCCAGTTTTCTTACCATTGGCAAACCCACCTTCTGATTCCTTTTTTCCGGAATGATAAAAGAACTGCCAATCTCCCATTTTTTCTCCCGTTTCGAGTGTAATGCCACGTCCAACCAATGTACCAAGCGTATCATACAATTCACCTGAAACTACGGCACCTTGCTCATTGTAGTGGCGATGCACGCCTATTGGCGTATCGTTGCGATATGCTCCTTTATATTTTAGTGTAGAATCGGTATAATATTCTTTTTTCTCCTTCGGATCTTCGAATTCGGCCATAGTAGAGCCGGAATAAATGAGAGAATCGTGTTCGTAGTTACCTACTTGCATAATTTGACCATGCTGGTTGTATAGCTTATATATACCATTAAGTTGGCCGTGAAGGTAATTCGCTTCAGTTTTCATTTCACCATTAGGGAAAAATGTCATTTGCAACCCATTCTTACGTCCTTGCTGGTCGGTACGGTTTATAGTCTGACTGGAGATAATCCTGTCGTTTTCGTACACCGTAATTGTAATAATTGAACCCTCGGCATATTCGTAGGCCTTGCCTTCGCGTTTGTTGTCCTGAAACGGTATCTCGCTCACTAGCTCACCATTTGCCGCAAAATGTTGTTCTATTCCTTGCCGAAGGTCATTGACATACATCACTTGTGAACTCAAATACGTTACAGAATCAACAGTAATGTATTCTTTATAGTAACCGTTTTTGTGATCTTCGAAATACGAAATCTCTTTTTCTAAATGTCCTTGCTCGTCGTAGAAACACCAAATACTATCGAGTTGCGAATTGCTACGTTTTCCAACCGATTTAAGGACTCCCGATTCGTAATAAGTTTTCCAATATCCGTCCGGTTTGCCATCAACCATTATTCCTTCGGACGAAACGGAGCCGTTTGGATAGAAATACTGCGTTAATTCTTGCGCATTCGCAAAGTGCGAACACAGACATAAAACAATTGAAAGAATTATTCGCATGGTTTTCATTTCCCAAACAAATTTTGAAACAATGCAAAGTAACGGAAAATGTAGGGAAAAAGGAAATATCTTATTTTCACACGGATTTGTTCGCAAATACCAGCGAAAACCGCTCGGGCAGAGCAAACCCGTGTGATTTAGATTATTTTCTCAAATTGTCAAGCAATTTTTTAACCGCTTCAGATATGGTATTTGTTTCGCCCAAGGCACGAACAAACGCACTGCCTATGATTGCGCCATTGGAATGGGCACACGCAGCATCAAATGTTTCTTTGTTGGAAACGCCAAAACCAACCAAGGTAGGGTTTTTGAGTTTCATGTCGGCTATGCGTTTAAAATAGTCTTGCTTTGAATGGTTAAAACTCTGTTGTGCACCAGTAGTTGATGCCGACGAAACCATGTACACAAAGCCCGAACTTATTGCATCAATCTCGCGAACGCGCTCCTCGCTTGTCTCGGGAGTAATAAGCAAAATAAATTTGAGACCATATTTTTCCACCGTTGCTTTATAGAGCGTGCGATATTCTTCCAATGGCACGTCAGGAATTATAAAACCGTCAATGCCAATTTCTACGGCCTTTTCACAGAGATTTTCAAAGCCATATTGCATAGCCGTATTAATGTATCCCATGAAAAGCAACGGAATGTTGGTAACCATGCGTATCTCTTTGAGTTGGTCAAACAACACGGCTTGCGACATACCATTTGCCAACGCCACCTGGCTACTGTGCTGAATTACCGGTCCATCTGCCATAGGGTCAGAAAACGGAATTCCAATTTCTATCAAATCCACGCCGTTGTCAGACAAGGTTTTGATAACCTCAACGGTGCTGTCTTTGTGAGGATATCCTGCCGTAAAATACACCGAAAGAATGTTCTGTTTCTTTGTAGAAAACAATGTTTGTAATCTATCCATAATTATTCGTTTTTATTTGTTCTCATTATTCTAATTGCCTGTTGCACCTTTGCCACATCTTTCAAAGCAGGTGCTTGTTCAAATTTGCTGTTTAAATCAATGCCAATAAATTTTTCGTGTTGTAATTCTTTGACTTCCTTGAGATTATCGAGCGAAATGCCACCGCTCAAAAGGAATGGCACGTTGTACGTATAGTTTGCGAGAATTGACCAATCAAACGCAGTTCCCGAACCGCCATAAGCGGGAGTTTTTGCATCAAAAAGAAACATATCGCACACCGATGTATACGGCTCACATTGTGCAAAATCGTCAACCGAAGAGATGCCAAACGCCTTGATAACCTTTACACCCTTTTGCTTCAGCGTCGCGCAATCGTCAGCCGGTTCTACTCCATGAAGTTGCACCACATCTAAGTGAAACGCCTGCGCCAAAGCACACACGCGCTCTATCGGAGCGTTTACAAACACTCCCACTTTTTGAATAGGCGCAAAAGATTCTGTCAAATAGCTTTCTTGCTCCGACACAAAACGAGGCGATTTTTCATAAAAAATCAGTCCAATATAGTCGGGACGCAAAAGACGAATAGCTTCGAGATTGGCTTTCTCACGCATGCCACAGACTTTTATGAGCAACTCTTTTTTCATTTCACTGCTTGTATAAATTCGGTTAATGCCATGGCTGGATTTTCTGTTTTCATGAACGTCTCTCCCATCAAAAAACCGCTGAATCCCTCTCCTCTCAGGCGTTTGATTGTTGCAGGCTCTGAAATTCCACTTTCCGAAATTTTCAAAAACGTATTGGGAATTGCATGCGCCAATTTGATAGAAGCATCAAGATTGACCTCGAACGTTTTGAGGTTGCGGTTGTTAATGCCTACAATATCCACGAGATTGTTGATGTGTAAAACCTCATTGGAATCGTGGAGCTCAAGCAACACTTCCATGCCAAGTGATTTTGCCACAAAAGCAAGGTGGTGGCACTCTTTGGGTGTGAGTACGGCCGCAATAAGCAACACAACATCAGCGCCAGCGCTTTTAGCCTCATGAAGCTGGTATTCGTCAACCACAAATTCTTTGAATAGAATTGGAATAGAAACCAAACTGCGCACTTGCTTCACGTCGTCAATACTTCCTCCGAAAAAAGTAGAGTCGGCAAGCACCGAAATGCCACAGGCCCCCGCCGCTTGATAGCCGGGAACAACGTGAGAAACTTCAGCGTTTTCGTGTATAAAACCTTTTGACGGCGATTTGCGTTTAAACTCAGCAATAATCCCCGTTTGTAGCACTTGAAGCCGCGTTTTGAGCGAAATACATTCTCTCCAATAATACGGTGAATTTTTCAACGCATCAAGGCTTTTTGTCTGCTTTTTTAGCTTCACTTCTTCTCGTTTGTGAGCTACTATTTTATCTAAAATTGTCATAGCAATACAACAGATTTTAAGAATTAACTTCAATAAATTTCTTGAGTGTTTGCAATGCTTTACCGCTTTCAATGCTTTCGCGAGCAATTGCCATACATTCGTGTATATTCTTTTGCGGATCCATTGTTTGAATTGCAAATGCGGCATTTGCCAAAACAACTTCTTTGTGGTCAATTTTTGACGTATTGCTGAGCACACTATCAAATAGTTTTGCTGCCTCTTCTTTCGTTTTTCCACCTTCAAGATCTTTGGCATCGGCTATGCTCAAGCTAATATCACTTGGTTTAAATATTCTTTCGTAAGTGTTGGTTGTTATCTTGAAATCGCCGGTAAGTGAAATTTCATCGTATCCGTCAACACTTGTTTCAATGCAATAGTCTATGCCCATTTTTTGGTACACGGCATTGTACAGGCGCATTTGATTCAGATTTGCAACGCCAAGCAACTGACACTTCGGTTGCGCTGGGTTTACAATCGGACCAAGCAAATTGAAAAATGTTGGAAACTGTAAAGCTTTGCGAATTGGACCTACAAATTTCATGGCGCGAGCAAAAAGTGGCGCGTGTAAATATGCAATATTTGTCTCGTCGAGTGAACGTTGTAATTTCTGTAAATCATTGGTAAACGTAACGCCGTGTTGCTCAATTACATTTGACGCACCACTCACCGAAGTTGCAGCGTAATTTCCGTGTTTCACCACTTTGTATCCTGCTCCCGCAACAACAAAACACGCGCAGGTTGAAATGTTGAAGGTGTTTTTTTGGTCACCACCGGTACCTACAATGTCGATGTATTTTTCAGCTTCAAGAATTGCCGGCACGCCAGTCTCAAGTATGCCGTCACGAAATCCAAGTAGTTCGTCAACGGTGATACCTCGCATTTGCATGCCGGTGAGCAATGCGGTGATTTGTTCGTTTGAAAATTCTTCATGCGTTATTCCTACTAAAATGTTTTTAGTCTCCTCGCGGCTAAACTCTTGCTGGCTCAACATACGTGCGAGTACTTCTTTCATTACTATTGCCATATTGTATAAGTGTTAGGGTTACTTGTTTAAAAAATTAGAAACGATTGTTCTTCCGTTGGGTGTAAGCACACTTTCGGGATGGAATTGAATGCCGTGAATGTCGAACTGACGATGCTTTACCGCCATAATTTGTCCTTCTTTGCTGAGTGCTGTCACTTCAAGTTCCGGCGAAAGGTGTTTTTCATCAATCACCCACGAGTGGTAGCGCCCAACGGGAATTTCGCGTGGAAGTCCCGCAAAAATGTAATCTTCGGCCACCAAATCTATAGGAGTTTGCAC
>DAIOSV010000039.1:7151-22522 GCA_036752345.1 Bacteroidales bacterium
TCGCTTATTTCTATTGCTTTTTTGAGCGCACCAAGTTTGTTGTTTACCTCTTGTAGCTCATATTCATCATCGCCTTTGGCAACAATTCCTCCACCGGCTTGAAACCACAATTCGTTATTTCTGCTCACAAACGTTCTGATGGTAATGGCTTGATTGAGCGAACCGTCAACGCCTATGAAACCAATACAGCCGCCGTACGCACCACGATTGTGTGGTTCTATTTCACTAATGAGTTGCATAGCTTTGATTTTTGGCGCTCCACTCAACGTACCTGCCGGAAACGTGTCAATAAAGGCTTTTATGTTGTTTGTTCCGGGATTGAGTTCTCCGCTTACTCGGCTCACCAAATGAATCACGTGGCTGTAGTATTGCGTATCTTTGTAAAAATCAACTTTCACGTTTTTGCAATTGCGACTCAGGTCGTTGCGGGCAAGGTCTACAAGCATTACGTGTTCGGCGTTTTCTTTCGGATTTGCCTGAAGAGCAGCCGCAAGTTTTGCGTCTTCCTCGTCATCGCCGGTGCGCTTTGTGGTTCCGGCAATTGGATCTATGTAGGCTTTGCCATTCTCTATTTTGCAGTGCGTTTCGGGCGAAGAACCGAAAATGCGATATCCGCCAAAATCAAAGTAAAACAAATACGGAGACGGATTGATGCTTCGCAACGCACGATATAGCTTGAAATCATCGCCGGTATATTTTTGGACAAATCGACGGGAAAGTACGATTTGGAAGACATCGCCACGAAGACAATGAGCTATTCCTTTACGAATGTTCGCTTTATGTTCCTCGTCGGTTAGCGTGCTTGTGCTTTCGCCAACGGCATGAAAATCGTACGCAGTAAAGTTTGTGCTGTTGATGCGCGTTTGTATTGCGTCCATCTGGCTTTCCTCGCCATCGGCAAGAAGTTCGAGCAAAAGCATTTCGTGCTTGTAATCATTGAACACAATTACATTTTTGTAAAGAATGTAATAAATATCGGGCGCATCGTTTTCTTCAAGTTTGCTGTCTTTGATGTTGATATTGTCAAAATAACGAACCGCATTGAACGTCATGTAGCCATAGAGTCCGCAGTATTTTTTGTATTCGCCCTCTACCGAAAAATTCCCGAGAAATTCATTGATGGCGGTGTCTACACCATATTCCGAAGAAATTTCGCGAGTGGTTTTTTCAAGATTCGGATACGATGCAATGGCTGAACCATGAGAAATGGCAATACTTGCAATAGGATTGATAGCAATAAACGAACGATTGTTTTCGCTTCCGTGATAGTCGGAACTTTCCAACAACGCGCTTTGCATATACATGTCGCGCAACTTCAAATACGTGCTGACCGGCGTATGTAGGTCGCCCAACGTGGTGCGACTGTGTACTTTATATGAGAATGTTTGTTGTTTCATATCTGTAGTTTTTTAGCTTTTTTGGATTAGATATTTTGAATAGGTATCCATGTCTTTGTCGCCACGACCCGAAACGGTTACCACTACCACATCAGTTGGTTTGAATTTGGCTTCGTCCAAAACGGCAAGCGCGTGAGCACTTTCTATGGCAGGAATAATTCCTTCCAAACGTGTTAGACGAAATGCAGCATCCATAGCTTGCTGGTCGGTAATGGCAAACACTTTGGCTCTGCCGCAACGTGCAAGATGTGCGTGAAGCGGGCCAATGCCGGGATAGTCAAGCCCCGCAGAAATTGAATATGGTTCCGTAATTTGTCCGTCTTCGTTTTGCATAATGAGTGTGCGACTGCCGTGAAGCACGCCTTCGCGTCCGAGGTGGATTGTTGCCGCACTTTTTTCAGGATCTTCGAGTCCAAGACCGGCAGCCTCGGCTTCGTATATTTTCACATCGTCGCAATCAAGATAGTGATATATCGTGCCAGCAGCATTGCTCCCACCGCCTACGCAAGCTACAAGGTAATCAGGGTTTTCGCGTCCTTCTTGTGCTTTGAGTTGTTTTTTGATTTCTTCGCTAATCACCGACTGAAAGCGCGCTACCATATCGGGATACGGGTGTGGACCAACTACCGAACCAATAATGTAGAACGTATCTTGCGGATTACAGCACCAGTCTCTAATAGCCTCGTTGGTGGCATCTTTCAAGGTTTTGTTTCCTGAAGTAACCGGTACAACTTCGGCACCCAACATTTTCATGCGTTGCACATTCAAAAACTGGCGTTTCACGTCGGTTTCGCCCATATACACCACACATTCCATATTCATAAGCGCACACACGGTAGCCGTTGCTACACCGTGTTGGCCGGCTCCGGTTTCTGCTACAATTCTGGTTTTTCCCATTTTGCGAGCAACCAAAATTTGTCCCAATGCATTGTTGATTTTATGTGCACCGGTATGGCAAAGGTCTTCACGTTTTAAATAAATTTTCGCTCCTACTTCTTCTGAAAGACGTTTAGCAAAGTACAACGGCGTTGGGCGTCCGGCATATTGACGAAGCAATTCGTCTAACTCCTTTTGGAATTCGGGTGCAGCCATTATTTGCAAGTAATTGTTTTGTAATTCCATTACATTTCTCTGCAAAATTTCCGGAACGTATGCTCCGCCAAATTCACCGTAATAGCCTTTTTCATTTACATTGTAGTCCATATTTTTCCAATTTTATGTTGTTATTCGTTCAATTTTTTCCAAAAAAAAAGCCTGTCGTGTGAGTTCGACAGGCTTTTCAGCTCTTTTATATTTTCACAATATTGCTATACCAATACGGAAATGTCACTCACGGATTTTTTTATCTGTAAGAGCCACCACCAATTGTTATTCAATATTTGACGTGTCATTGTATACCTATTTGTCTTTTAAACTTTACAAATGTTCAAAATAAAAAATGACATTTGCAAGAGAATTATAATTTTTTTGTAAAAAACACTTATGAGCTATGCTCACCCCAGCGGAAACCATTGTTTACAATACCAAGTAAATCAAGTATACGGTCGACTACTGTATCGCAAAGATTTTCAATAGTTTGCGGTTTAGAATAAAACGACGGACTTGCCGGACAAATAATTGCTCCTGCAAGTGTGAGCAATTCCATATTCTTGATATGAATAAGACTGTAGGGCGTTTCGCGTGCAACCAGTATAAGTTTGCGACATTCTTTAAGCATCACGTCGGCAGCGCGAGTAATAAGCGTGTCGGCGGAGCCGTGTGCAATTCGGCCTAGCGTACCCATAGAACATGGACATACAACCATTGCATCATATTGCGCAGAACCCGATGCTATTGGTGCAAAAAAGTCATTGTCGTTGTATTCGATGAAATTATATAACCGCGGTGCCGTGCCAATTTCACATTGCCACACTTCTTTAGCAGTTTCGGAAAACACCACGCTCACGGTATGTTGTGTACCACAGAGCGTATGGAGTTTTTCAAACAAACGCTGCGCATAAAGCGCACCGCTTGCCCCGGTAACCGCTACAACGATTTTCATCGGTTATTTCTTTGCTTTGTTTGCAGCCTCCAATGATGCCTTATAGCGATTGTTCATCACCTCAAGCACTTGATTGGTAACGTTCAAGTCGTCTTCAGCATACAACACGCTGCTTTGGTATGCATTGTTCAAAATAATTTTGTATTTGCCATCGGCATTGTAGAACTTGATGCATTCGTGAACGCTGTCAATCAATTGGTCTAGCAATTTTTGCTCTTTTTCTGACAATTCTTGTTGCTTTGATTGTTGTTCGGCATATAAATTTTGTTGACGTTGTGACAACTCTGCCTCTTTAGTTTGCGCGTTAGCACTTGTAATGATGCGGTTCTCAACTTGATATTGATATTCCTGAACATCTTTTTGGAACATTTCAGCTTTGCGTTGCAATTTTGCATCTTCAGCCGATACCATGTTTTGATATTGTTTTTGCAATTTTTGGTAGTACAAATAATTGTGCATTACTGAATCAACAATGACGTATGCTATTGGAAACGATGTTGAAGGAACAACTTTTCCATCGGCAGTTGTATCAACAGTAGTGAGAGATGCGCTTTGAGCCGGCGCAACCGTTGTTGCCGACGGTTTTTTTACATAGAGCACAAACAAGACAATGATTGCGACTCCGAAAATGATGTTTAGAATTACATTTGAGTTTCTCATATTAGTTACATTTTATCGTTTTTCTTTAAAAAAATTCTGTATCAATTCTTCGCATTGCTCATGAAGCACTCCACCTACTACTTCCGTTTTGGGATGAAGAATTTGGTCGTGCAATTTTGAAACGCCCCGTTTGGTATCGGAAGCACCATACACAATTTTGCCAATTTGCACCCAATACGAAGCGCCACAGCACATTGCGCATGGTTCGAGCGTTACATAGAGCGTGCATTTTTGCAAACTTTTGCCACCCAAATAATCGGTAGCAATGGTAAATGCCTGCATTTCGGCATGGGCAGTTGGGTCGTTGAGCGTTTCCGACAAGTTGTAGGCACGAGCAATAATTTGCCCTTCGCACACAATTACGGCACCAATTGGCACCTCATCTTTTTCGTATGCTAATTTTGCTTGCTCTATGGCTTGCCCCATATAATATTCGTCGGACTTTTGCTCTGCCACTATTCTTTGTCTTTTGGTAAATTAATAGCCAAACACAATTCGTCTAACTGCTTTTGTTCTATTCTGCCCGGAGCATCAAGCATAACATCGCGTCCTTGGTTGTTTTTCGGGAATGCGATGCAATCGCGGATGCTGTCCAAACCGGCAAACAAACTCACCCAACGATCAAGACCGTAGGCCAAACCTCCGTGAGGAGGTGCGCCGTATTTGAATGCGTTCATCAAGAAACCGAATTGCTCTTGTGCTTTTTCTTCGGTGAAACCTAATATTTTGAAAATCTTTGCCTGCAATTGACTGTCGTGAATACGAATACTTCCACCACCTACTTCAACGCCATTTATGACCATATCGTATGCATTGGCACGAACTTCTGCAGGATTTGTATCAAGTAATGGAACATCTTCGGGTTTTGGGCTGGTAAACGGATGGTGCATTGCCATCAAACGGCCTTCTTCTTCGCTCCACTCATACATTGGAAAATCAACCACCCAAAGGCATGCAAATTTATTTTTGTCGCGCAAGCCAAGTTGATTGCCCATCTCAAGACGAAGTTCACACAACTGTTTACGTGTTTTCATCACATCGTCGCCACTCAAAATCAAGATTAAATCTCCTGCTTCGGCTCCGAAGGCTTCTTTCATTTTTTGCAAAACCTCTTGTGTATAGAATTTGTCTACACTTGATTTTACACTGCCGTCAGCCTCAATGCGCGCATACACCATACCTTTGGCGCCTACTTGCGGACGTTTTACGTATTCGGTAAGTTGGTCTAATTGCTTGCGAGTGTAGGTAGCTGCGCCTTTTGCACAAATACCGCCAATGTAAGCAGCGTTATCAAATACGCCAAAACCATATCCTTTAAGAACGTCCATCAATTCGACGAACTTCATGTCAAAACGAATATCAGGTTTGTCGCTACCATAGTATTTCATGGCGTTGTGCCACGTCATACGCGGGAAATCGTCAGAAATCTCAATATTGCGAATAGTCTTAAATAAATGTTTTGCCATCCCTTCGAACAAGGTAATAATATCTTCTTGTTCTACGTAACTCATCTCACAATCTATCTGAGTAAATTCCGGTTGACGGTCGGCACGAAGGTCTTCGTCGCGGAAACATTTTACTATTTGGAAATAACGGTCAAAACCGGCAACCATAAGCAATTGCTTCAATGTTTGCGGGCTTTGTGGTAATGCGTAAAATTGTCCCGGATTCATACGAGAAGGAACCACAAAATCGCGTGCACCTTCAGGAGTAGAGCCAATCAACACAGGAGTTTCTACTTCCAAAAATCCTTGTTTATCAAGATAACTACGAACCTCAAACGCCATTTTGTGACGAAGTTCCAGGTTCTTGCGCACAGCCTGACGGCGCAAATCCAAATACCGATACTTCATACGAAGGTCGTCGCCACCATCGGTATTGTCTTCGATAGTAAAGGGAGGAATTTCGGACTTGTTAAGGATTGTGAGTTTGCTTACAGCTATCTCAATATCGCCGGTGTCCATTTTCGGGTTTTTGCTTGAACGTTCTATTACGTTACCAACAACCTGAATGACAAATTCGCGGCCTAGTTTTTTAACTTCTGCACTTAATGTGGCATTTTGCTGCTCGTCAAACGCAAGCTGAGTAATGCCGTATCGGTCACGAAGATCAATAAATGTCATGCCGCCAAGTTCGCGTATGCGTTGTATCCATCCGGTTAGAGTAACCGTTTGTCCTACGTTGGCAAGTCGTAACTCGCCACAAGTGTGTGTTCTATACATTTTGTTTGAATTAACAACTGCAAAAATAAACCTTTATTAGAAAACCATTGAATAAAAAAGACGAAAAACACCATATTATGCCACCAACAAAAAAGGCGACACTCGCAGAGCATCGCCTTTTGGTATTGAAAAAGGTACTATTACCATTTTGTATTACGCATATCACCGGAATTCAAAAATTCGAGGTGCATGCCAAACGCTTTGTTCAACGCTTGGAACGTATGAGTTTTCTTTCCTTCGGTCAATTTTAAATAATCCCACAAAAGCTGTCTGTAATCGGGGTGAGCAACTTTTTCGATAATTTCGTGGGCACGTTGAACAGGTGATTTTCCACGAAGATCGGCAACACCATATTCCGAAATAATCACTTTGATGGTATGTTCTGAATGGTCTAAGTGAGAAACCATAGGAACAATAGAACTTATACAACCGTTCTTTGCTACAGAAGGCGTTGTGCAGATTGACAAATATGCATTACGCAAAAAGTCGCCCGAACCGCCAATACCATTCATCATCTTCGTTCCCATTACATGCGTTGAGTTCATATTCCCAAAAATATCGCATTCAATTGCAGTATTGATGGCAATCAAACCTAAACGACGTGCAACTTCAGGGCTGTTTGAAATTTCTTGCGGACGAAGCACAAGTTTATCGCGGAAGAAATTCAAGTCGCTCAACATGTCTTCCATCACGGGAGTACTACACGTAAGAGAACTACCGCTGGCAAATTTTATGTTTCCTTCTTTTAACAAACCTATCACTGAGTCTTGAATAACCTCGGTGTACATTTCAAATGGAGGAATATCTTTGTTACTACCAATTCCGGCCAAAACAGCGTTTGCAATGTTTCCAACACCTGATTGGATAGGCAAAAATTCTTTTGGAATAGTGCCTTTGCGCAATTCAGCTCCAAGGAAGTCGGCTACGTTTGCACCGATTTTTGTTGTTGTTTCGTCTAATTCGGAGAAATCTTTAATTTCATCGTCAAGTGCAGTTTCAATTACTCCGACAATTTTTTTAGGATCAACTTTCAACACTGGAGAGCCAATTCTGTCGCTCGGTTTGTACACCGGGATTTCGCGACGATGAGGAGGATCGGCAGGCATATAAATGTCGTGGAAACCACGAAGTTCTTTTGGACGCTTGTTGTTGTGTTCCAATATAATAATATCGGCCAAAGCTGCATAGGTTGGAATATTTCCAACAGCCATGGTCAACACTAAATCTCCTTGTTCGTCATAGTCAGAAACCTCTATAACCGCCACATTGATTTTTCCAAAAAAACCATAGCGCACGTCTTGTGCCAATTGCGACAAATGATAATCGTTGTATTGCACACGTTGTTCGTTGATTGCAGCTCGTGAGTCCTTATTAGACTGGTACGGAGTTCTGAACGAAATTGCATTAGTTCTTGACAAAATTCCGTCAAGAGATTCGCCGGTAGATGCTCCGGTGAAAAGTCCTATTTGAAACGGACGACCGGCAGCATGCTCTGCCTCTGCTTTTTTGGCAATAGCACCACCTATTGCTTTTGGACAACCAACTGCTGTAAAACCACTTACGCCTACGTTGTCGCCATTTTTAATGTACGATGCTGCCTGGTCGGCAGTTATTACTGGAATGCTCATTTATTGTATATGTTTTTCAAAAATCACGCGCAAAATTACTCTTTTTATAGAAAAACACAATAAATCGTTGAAATTCAATATGTCAAACAAGCACTTAAATTTCGGTCGCAGTCTTTGTATTTTATGAGAGAATTATCTTATCTTTGTATATTGAAATGTTTATGCAGAATGCAAGTTTACAATAATCAAAAATTTCCATATCAAGTGAGGCATGTTTGGGGTTACTTGCTCCCAAAATGTTTGTTTCAGCGCCAGTTGGAACAAAAAATAGCCAAGTACCACAAGAATCATCCTGAGCAATCGGAATACATTCAACAACGCGTTGATTATTACTGCAAACTCCAAAACACTACCTCACTCCCAGCTTCGGCTCTGATTCTTCGCGATTTTAGGTTTGACAAAAAATATCATTTTTCGTATTTTTTCGATACGTATCAATATTTGAAATATTTCCCGAACACAAGCAGATTTTGTTGTGAATATGGCGATATTGTTACCATTCCTGCGGTTCCAACAATTGTGAAAAGCAGACCAATCGGTGATGACAATGAGAACTCTATATTGTTGAAACTGGATAGATTTCGGCATTTCAATTTCATTAAAGATACGATTCCCTTTGCTAAAAAAGATGATAAACTAGTTGGTCGTGGGTTTCTTTACCAAAAGAAACGTATTGACTTTTATACCAAATGGTTTGGCACGCGCTTGTGCGATTTGGGACAAGTGAATCCGGAACCGGTGCACAATGAAGCTTGGCTTCAGAAAAAAATGTCACGTCGCGAGCACCTCAACTACAAATTTATACTTTGTTTGGAAGGAAACGATGTGGCAACCAACCTCAAATGGGTGATGCTTACCAACTCATTGGCAGTAATGCCACGCCCACACTATGAAACGTGGTTTATGGAAGCAAAACTTATCCCAAACTACCACTATGTGGCAATTGCCGACGACTATTCCGACCTTGAAGAACGCTTGGAATACTACATGGCTCACCAAGACGAAGCGCAGCAAATTATTGACCATGCCAAAGCCTATGTGAGCCAGTTCCTTGACTTTGAACGCGAAGACATTATTTCACTGTTAGTATTGAAGAAATATTTTGAAAAAACGGGACAACGCTAGTCTGTAACCCACCCGTCAACTGACATCATCCAGACAGAAACAACCAATAAAAACAGCAGAGATATGCCCGCTAGCAGCAATGCTATTTTTATAATGAGCCGTATTTGTTGGTTTTTTACGAATTTGAACACAACAAGAAGACCGAGAAATAGTACAAGAACTATGATTCCCATTATTCAAAGAACGACTTCTTAATTGCGAGCGTACCAGTTTTTGTTGACTTCACCTCAACCATTAAATAACTCACACTGTCGGCAACTTTTATGTTTTCAAAATTTAACGTTGTGTCTTTAACCTGAAATTCCACCGTTTGTGTAGAATCAAAATGCCAACGATAGTCGAAAGTCGTTTTGCCTTGTGGCAATGAATCTTCAAAAAGAACAACATCGCCTACATTCATTTTACAAACAGTGGCTACGCTTTGGTTTTCAATCTCACAATGAAGTACTCGAACATCTTTCTTCTTTTGTCCCATGCGGTACATTAAATCTTGTGTGCCAAAAATGAGCACCAACAACATGAGAATGAACCCAACTGTAATGATGAAAAAATTGTGATTTGTGCGCTTCCTGCGGCGCGAATGCATTGCTTTTATATCCATGGTAATTCTTTTATTTTATTTGCTATTTGTTCCATCAACCATTTTGGCGTAGAGGTTGCACCGCAAATGCCTACGGTCTTACCTCGATAGAACGTGATTTTATCTACATCAGAAATGGCTGATACGAAAAACGTGTTGTCGTTCATTTGTTTGCAAATGTCATACAAGACTTTGCCATTTGAACTTTTCTCTCCGCTTACAAAGACTATTGTATCATATTTATCCGCAAACTTTTTAAGATCTGCTTCGCGATTAGCAACTTGACGACAAATAGTGTCATAACACGTAAATTGGGTGTTACCGAGTTTCTGCGTTTCGTCGCTGATTTTTTCCTGAATCTTTTTTAAATCGTGGATGTTTTGCGTTGTTTGAGAGAATAACGCAATTGGACGAGAAAAATCAATTTTCTGTAAATCTTGTAAGCCACTAATAACAATTGCCGTTTTGTCGGCTTGCCCAAGTAAGCCTACAACTTCCGCGTGACCGGGTTTCCCGAAAATAACCGTTTGGCCGTTTTCTTTGAGCATCTCTTTATGAGCCTGCTTTATGCGTTTCTGTAGATTCAGCACCACAGGGCAGGTTGCGTCTATAATAGTGATATTGTTTTTCTTGGCAATTTCATATGTCTCGGGAGGCTCGCCGTGAGCGCGAAGCAAAACGGTGCAATCTTTCAAATTCTTGAACTCCTCATGGGTTATAGTTATCAATCCTTTTGTATTGAGACGAGCAACTTCCTCTCCATTATGCACAATGTCGCCCAAACAATACAGCGTTTTGTGGGTTTCCAACGCTTTTTCAGCCTGCTGAATCGCGTTGATTACACCAAAGCAAAACCCCGACTTGGAGTCAATCTCTACTATTTTTGTATCTTGCTCAGTATCCATTCCAATTGCCCTTCACGTGTCATATTGCCGGTATCAACCAAAATGGCATCTTCGGCTTGTCGCAGCGGACTTTCCGCACGCGTGGAGTCTAGTAAATCTCGTTGTTTCAGATTTTCAAGAATTTCATCGTAATTTGCCTTCCCTTCTTTCTGCATGAGCTCGTCATATCTGCGTTGTGCACGAATTTCACACGATGCGGTTATGAAAAATTTGTAATCGGCGTTAGGAAATACTTTAGTGCCAATGTCACGACCATCCATTACCACACTGCCGTTTTTGCCGTATTCTTGTTGTTTTGCCACTAAAAATGCCCGAACAAATCCTATTCTGCTTACTAAACTTACATCGTGAGCGACTTCCATACCACGAATTAATTTCTCGACATTCTCATTGTTGAGAAACGTTTCTTGCTCATTTGTCGTAGGATTCACGGCAAATGTGATGGTAATTTCGCCTATTCGTTTTTGAAGTTCTGCCTCGTTTACTATCCCATTTTGTATAAGAGTACGTCGCTGACAAAACAACGTAACCGCTCTATACATAGCACCGGTATCAACGTACGTAATGCCAAGTTTTTTTGCTAATCCTTTTGCAATAGTACTTTTCCCACACGAAGAATGCCCATCAATTGCTATTATCATTGTTCCGGTTTTTTGAAATGTGTTCTACACAAAGAATATATTGTGCCTGCGTTGAACGCAAGCGTAAAGAAATTTCGACCACCTGCGGCATGTTGTTTTGCCCATCCGTATGAAAGTTGGAATCGCGAAAAATTTAAACCTAATCCCACGCTCAATCCCGTGCCATATTTAGACGTTCCAAACGAGAGATCTTCAGACTTACGATAATTGTAGCCTGCCATGATTTCTATATTTTTGCCAATTAGAAATTCGCCGGAAATGTTTACATGCTTAATGAAATTCTTTGCAACTAAAACGAATTTTCGTTCTTCAGTATCATCATCGGTTGCACTCGATAAATCAAACTTTTGCAAGTCTTCGTAGGTAATGTTGAAACGAATTGGCGCATGTTCCAATTTCTGAGAATATCCCAAATCAATGCTATACGGCACCGCCTCGCGATTCCCTTCGGTATATGGCTTTAACTGCCAACCTACATTGCGCGCCATAAGCGAAAAATTTGAATAGGAAAGGCGATAGCTTACACCCACATCGAATAGTAATCCGTACGATGAATAACTTTCCATGTACGACAATATGGGTTTTATATTGATTCCTGCCGTAATGTTCGGAAGAAAACTATATGACGCACCACAAATCAAAGCATATTCAGAGGGAAAAAATGTTTCGGTTTTATTTCCTTCTTCATCGTAGCCCTGAAACACGCCATAGTTCACAAAATGAATGCCACCGCCCATTGTAATGCCGTTTGAGAGATAGTGCGCATAGCCAATAGTTCCCAAACCTATTCCAGTCTCTCGAAGATGAAGCATACCCCAACTGCCAAATGCTTCATTAGCATATGAAGAATCCAATAAAGAAGGATTTTTTAATGCAAACGGAAGATTTTTCTCGGTAGTAGTAATGCAATTGCCTCCATACGCATTTTCGGAAGCAGAATAAGGTAATGTTGCGAATTCAAAAGTAGAAGTTCCGCCTAATTGAGCGAAAACTACTGATGGGAAGAATATGAACGCAAACAGAGCCTGTTTCATTACAATAATGAATTGTTACAAAGGAAACGATTTTTGAGGAATTTTCATATAAAAAAAGAGGATGACTTTTTCAAATCATCCTCTTTGGTGGAGAGGGGCGGGATTGAACCGTCGACGCCAGGATTTTCAGTCCTGTGCTCTACCAACTGAGCTACCACTCCTTAATTGCATGGCAAAAGTAGTAATTATTTTTTATTCTCAAAATTTTTAGTTCTGATTTTTCCGTATTCTTTTAAATTCCACCTTTTTTAGTCCTTGTATCTCACCATGATAGTGTAGCCAATGGTAAATTGTCCCTTTGAATTTTTGTCATAACTATACGTTCCATCAATGCTGCCGTTGCCAACAAAAAAACTCATCCCTAAATACAAAGGGAACGTGTTTGTTGCAACAGTTGAATCTTCATACGAACTGATTGCCGGCACATCGTACGCTGAACGCTCTATTCCAATACCAACAAATGGACTCATGTGAGCCGACTTTATGGGTATGTGAACGCGTGACGAAAGGCCTACAGAACGAATGTCGCCATTCAAAGAAGCATGCACCGATGCATCAAGAATTTGTTTTACCAAATAACATCCGGCACTTACGCCTATAGACATAGTTGTTGTTTTGAAATTGATACTAGAGATTCCAAAACTACCCGAGAAAAAGAAGGGATGATATGGTGTTCCCTTCAATTGTTTTGAAGCGAATTTATCTATCTCCATATCATTCACATTCCATGTGTCTATTAGTCCCAACAACTTGGTGTTTGTACTGCGTGACCACAATTCACGAGTATATTTTGAATACACCATTACCAAATCTATTTCAGCGGAACGCAATGAGGTATTCATCATTGTCTCCTTTTGCTCCAAATCCAATGCGTCATATGAATCTGAGATTGCATACAAAATCAATGTTTTGTCTTCTACTTCTGCATTGAAAAAATACGTTTTGTTTTCGGTCAAAAATTGTTGACTGCTAAATATAGTCGTTTGAGCAAAACTTGTTGCTGCCGATGCTATGCAAAGTGCGAGTATGTATAAAGCTTTTCTCATAGTGTTTCATGTTTTTTAGTTTTACCAAAATAAAGACTCTTGCCTACCGAGATGGCAAAAATTGAAGATGGTTTTTGTCCTTCGCCCACATTTAATGGTGAGGTTACTCCAAGTGAAAGCATAATGTCAATTGATTGACTATAATCGGCATACAATAAACTATAACCTCCCATTATTTTAATTGTGGTACTCGGACTCCCTTTCGCTAAGTCGGCGTAAAAGCCAGCTCCACCAACGAGAAAACGGTTTCGTTTAAAAAAGTCTCCACCAACTGAAAGTTTGAGCGTACCATTGTAATCGGCAAGAGAAATACTTACATTCTCTGTGTACCTTGCTCTGTATGAAGAACTTCCATAACGTATGCTAAGAGATTTGTAGCTGTTTGCAAATGTGCCACCTATATAAAACATTCCAAGTTCTTCCAAAGAGTTGGCATATGGTTTCAGATTCGCTTCATTTGATTTGGTACTGAGAAGTTGTAAATGCCCTAAATACGGGGTCTTTTCGGTTTCCGTAGCGGGATTCAACGCAATTCCTTTTGTCAACAGTTCTGATGCTTTGTCATAAAATCCTAATTTTTCCCAAACCTTGCTTTGCCCCATGTATGGCATGTATTCTTTGGGATAGTTATCTATCATTTCTTGAAAAATAACTATAGCCTGTATATACATTTTGTTCACCGAAAACGTGTTAGCGCGCTTCATGGCATCGACAAAATTATCTTGGTTTATAACTGGTTGACGAGTATATTTTTTTGCCAAACGTTTGTAATCTTTGGAAATCCATTGTGGAACGCTTGCCATTGAAGCCGAATCTTGTTCGTTAAAAAATACGTTTGCAATGTTTGGATAATCCATCAACGTATAGACTTGCGCAATATAAAATTCAAGCAAGCCGGAGTTATTTAATGTGCTCACACGCTCCAACTCTTTTTGCTTCCGCTTTCCTTCTTTCATTGATAAGGCTAATTGTTTTGATCCTGCTGCTTCAACCGGATCTATTGCGTTATAATTCCCGATTGATAATGCTCGGTCAAGATTGAGCAACGCTCCATCGTACATGCCACTGAGTGCCAACACGTAGGCATATTCTGCAAGTAAATCGCCATCAACTCCCTTATGATACCCAATGGAACGCTCTTGGTCTTGCACCAACCAAGCATATTCAGGGAGAACTTCGGAGAATTTCTCGGCAAGCACCAATTGGCGCATTTGATTTAAAGACAAATGCGAATCACGCGCTTGGGTACAAAACGGCATCATTGCAACGATTATAAGACTCGTAGCAAACTGCATCACGTCATGTTTTGATTTGTATAGAGTTTTTTCCATAGTCGTTATTTTGCTTGTAAAACATTATTACGGAAACGGCACATGAAAGAATTGTTGGCTTGAAATACTAACAATCCATCTTTTGTGAATTTGAGAGTTCCTCCAAACGTGTCATTGAAAACCTCAACATTTTTGCCATTGATGTGATATATTTTTTTTGCGCTTGCAAAAAAGATTGCTCCACTCTGTGGATTTACTGCAATTGAGATAATTGGTTCCCCTGCGGTATAAATTGGCGTTACTGATTGTTTGTCCAAATTTGCAAAGAAAACACGTCCTTCTGAAGCATAGAGAAAATTCCCAGAGCTGACCATTTCTACAGCCGTTATAGGACTTGGTGCACTAAGTAAATTCGAAAAAGTTTTGTCATTATAAATACCATACACATTGTACTTTTTCTCTTTGTTTGCCTCATCTTCGTATGCTAAGATTCCATTGGGACTTGAAGCCAGTGCCATGTTTGAATGCGGCAACAGACATACTTTCACAAAATCACCATTGGCATCAAACACTCCAAACTGTTTGCCGCTAATTGCCACAAGAACTCCTTCATTGTTCCGGCCAAAAGCAGAAATTGGTGTTTTTATTTTCATGTACGGAACAAAACCTCCGTTACCTAAAATAAACAGAGACTTTTCGGTTGCCAACAACACAAATCCGTCTTCGGTATATTCAAAAGTGGGTAGCAGTTTTATGTTTGCCGCATCCTTGCCAACCATCTGTTTTGAAAGAAAAATGTCAACCTTTGCAGAGTCTGTTTG
>DAIOSV010000040.1:0-22399 GCA_036752345.1 Bacteroidales bacterium
TTGATGCCGGCAATGGCAAGAAAACCAAATTCGGTAGCGTGACATTGATTCGATAGACACAGTCCCATACTCAATAAAAAATGGAGGATATCTTTTGATATCCTCCATTTTTTATTTTGCTTCAATTCAAAAAAAATAAATGATTAACTAATATCACTCCACGATATTGTTTTGGTATTGCGTTTACGAATGCCTGCGTTGAGTATTGCATTCTGAGATAACGATAGCGTAGGATCTTTTTCAATAATATTGAATGCAGTGTTCCGTGCTAAATTCAAGATTTGTCCATCTTTTGCAAGATTAGCCAACTTGAAAGCGATGGGAATACCACTTTGTTGAGTTCCTTCTATATCACCAGGGCCACGTAGTTTCATATCCATTTCCGCCAATTGAAATCCGTCGTTGGTTTGTGTCATGGCTTCAAGACGAGAACGTCCCTCTGTAGAGATTTTATCGCCGGCAATGAGAACGCAGTATGACAATTCCGCTCCACGTCCCACACGACCACGAAGTTGATGCAGTTGTGAGAGTCCGAACCGTTCCGCACTTTCTATTATCATAACGGTAGCATTGGGAACATTTACACCAACTTCAATTACAGTAGTTGCAACCATTATTTGAGCTTCGCCCGATGCAAACTGTTGCATAGCATCTTCTTTCTCGGCAGGTTTCATCTTGCCATGCACCATAATTGTTTTATAATTTGGCGCAGCGAAAGTTGTTGTTATTTGTTTGTAGCCTTCTTCCAAATTCTTAAAATCCACTCGTTCCGATTCTTGGATGAGAGGATAAACAATATAGATTTGCCGCCCTTGTGCTATTTGTTGTCGTATAAGTTCGTTAACCTTTGGCCTTTGTGAATTGCGAATCATCACGGTTTTTATGAGTTTTCGTCCCGGTGGTAATTCGTCAATTACGGACACATCTAAGTCTCCATATAATGTCATAGCAAGTGTTCTCGGAATAGGAGTGGCAGTCATCACTAATACGTGCGGTTGAATAGTGCTTTTGCTCCAAAGTTTTGCTCTTTGTGCAACGCCAAATCTATGTTGTTCGTCTATGACGCAAAGTCCTATGTTTTGAAACTGCACCGTATCTTCCAAAAGAGCGTGCGTGCCTATAATGATATGAATCGTGCCATTTTGCAAGTCATCTAAAATCTCTGTTCTCTGTTTTTTTGGAGTAGAGCCGGTAAGTAATGCAATCTTTATTGGCAGCTCCGAAAGCATTTTTTGCAGCGATTGAGCGTGCTGTTGAGCTAAAATTTCTGTTGGAGCCATGAGACATGCTTGATACCCATTGTCAATAGCCATAAGCATTGCCAATACTGCAACGACGGTTTTCCCACTGCCCACATCACCTTGAATCAACCTATTCATGTGCTTTCCCGATTCTACATCTTGCCGAATTTCCGACATTACCCGTATTTGTGCCTTGGTGAGGGGAAATGGCAAATGGTTTTTATAGAAAGTCGGAAGAATATTGTCCTTGTTTCTTTGGAATTGGTGGGCTTTTATTATTGTCTTATTATTCTTTTTCCGAATTGCCATGGCAAGTTGTATCCAAAACAATTCTTCGAATTTTATTCGAAGTTGTGCTTTGGCAACTTGATTTAAATCAGATGGAGCGTGAAGTGTGCGCAGCGTGGTTTCTAAGTTCGGGAATTGAAATTCGTCAAGGAGATATTTCGGAAGCGTTTCAAAAATACCGCCCGTGCCTATTCGAGCGAAGGCGTTTTCTACCATTGACTGCATCACTTTTCCACTAATGTTAGCTTTGCGCGTTTTTTCGGTAGCAGGGTATACACCAATGAAACTCTGACGATGTTGGCTGGTGAATTTTTGTAGCTCATCAACCTCTGGGTGTGTCATAGAAAGTGTTCCGTGAAATTCACTTACTTTTCCGAAAACTACAAAATCAACATTTGGTTTAATGAGAGGTTCTACCCATTTTATGCCCTTAAACCAGGTTATTTCTATTTGTCCGGTACCATCGGTAAATATGGCTTTTAAGTATGCCTTAGCGCCATAGCCACCTTTTTGTTTTGAAACAAATTGTCCTTTTACTTGCACATAGGTGAGAGATGGAACGAGTTCCGCAATCGTATAAAATTTGCTTCTGTCTATATATCGAAACGGCAGAAAATTTATAAGATCGTTAAGGGTAAAAATTTGTAGCTCGGTTTTAAGCAAATCAGCTCGCTTGGGACCGACACCGGGAAGATATTGTATGTCGTCGTCGAGAACGCTCATTTCTTTATTGGACCTCCAAATCGAGCTTGGAGAAATATTTGTTGTGAATTGTCTATAACTCCATCAACATAATGGAAACACCAACGAAAACTAGCTTTTACGTTTTCCTTATTCAGAATATTGACAACGCCATCTATTCGAGCATAGTTGCCACAGCGATAGAGTGGGTCACCCCATGGTAAATGTGTTCCTCCACCATAGTAATATACTGCATCTAAAGCTAAGAATCGTTTCCCTATATAAAAAGTTGTGTATGAAGCTAATGAACGCAAAGGGCTGATGATTGTGGTATCTTTACGATTGCTGTACCACGTATTTATGAAACCGGTGGAAATTGAGAGCGAATCAAACCACGTATTTTTGACATCATATCCCAGGTTGATATTGCATGCACCATTGTCGGCAACTGATTTTTTACCACGTTCGCCTTCTGCATGGTGGCGATAGTAGAACATATCGGTTATGAAAAAATTGCGCAGGTGGGTAACGCCACTGACACCGGTGATGAATTTTTCAACATAGCCCGCATTTACTTGTGTGTGCCAATCAAATAGCACTGTTTGTTCGCCTCGTTTATGTGTAAAAATACCTCTCGCTCCTTGATAATTAGGACAATAATAGAGGAGCGAATCTGTATAGAGAACTTTTGAGAAAGTAAGCTTTTCTATAGGAAAAGAACCCAACTGAAAGTCAAGATAGGAGTTTTTGTATTCATAGTACATGTTGATAACGGGAGTTTGGGCAAATGTTTTTTCTCCATGTTCTATAAAGTAACTGCCACCGGCAACAATAGATTGCATGCTATCTAGATTATAGCCAACGTTAACACCAAGGCGAGAACCTAAAATTGTTTCGGGGTATCCATAGTTTGTTGTGTATTCTCTATTATCACCAATAAAGTTATAACCAGCTTTCCAGAAGAATTGTTGAGCATACGATTTAGCTATAAAAACACAAAGAAAAATGAGAGATACAACGGATAATCTATAGATAAAGTGGATCATTGTTTTGCCTTCTTTTACTGAAAAGTTGTTTTTTCAAACACAAATGTAGTCATTTTTGCTCAGAGACATGCGAAGTATTATTCATTGTCTCTAAAAAAAATTAACCCCGTATTCTACATTGAAAACGAGAGATAGATTGATTTTGATTTTTGCGAGAGTAATACTGAATTTCTTTATATTTGCTGCTCATTAAAGGATAAGGGAGAACATGTTTTTGACGAAATCGCATATAAGAATACTTGCACTTGTTGTATTGTCAAGTTTCCTTGTGTCGTTAAGCTCGTGTAGGGCACAGTCGCAAGCTCAAAAAGCGACAAAGATGGCAAAAAAACGATATCGATATATTAAGCACGATTGCAATTGTCACTCATTCGTCTATCCTTTGCAGGAAGAAAAAACAATATGAATCTATTCTTGATAAAGAAGACGTTGCTCTACCGTTTGGTATCGGGGCATAAATACGGACATCGCATTCATTCTCCTTTTGTGTTCGATTTAATTCGTTCTGTTTTTCGTGCTTCAAGCAACGTTTCAGCTTTTAAAATGATTGAGAAACGGCGAAAACAGTTGCTCGCTGATTCCTTCGAAATAACCATAGAAGATATGGGAGCGGGTTCAAAGCAAAATGCCTCAAACGTCCGCACAATACAATATGTGGCTCGCACCAGTGCCACGAGCGGAAAATATGCTCTTTTGTTGTATCATTTGGTAGAGCATTATAAGCCTGAAACAATAGTAGAAATGGGCACATCGCTTGGCATTGGTACTGCATATTTGGCAACAGGAAATACCAATGCTAAACTCATAACATTGGAAGGCTCACATTCAATTGCTGAAAAAGCGCGCGAGACATTTCAAGCTTGCAATTTGTCTAATGTAGAAGTGGTTGAGGGCAATTTTAATCAAACCTTATCACCTGTTTTAGAAAGCTTAAAACGTGTTGATTTTGCTTTTATTGATGGAAATCATACCAAAGAAGCGACGTTGCGTTATTTCGAACAAATAGTTCCGTATTGTACTTCTAAGTCAATATTGGTGTTTGATGATATTTCGTGGAGCGAAGGCATGAACGAAGCCTGGAATACAATCATAGCAGACGAACGCGTACGTATAAGCATTGATGTATGCAAATTGGGTATTGTATTTTTTCGAGAGGGAATTGTAAAGCAAAATTTTGTAATTCGTTATTGAATTACATATTCGTCTTTAGTATTTGTAATTGAGCTTTAATAGCAGTGAGTTTTTCTACTATCTGCATTTTTGACACATTTTGGTCTTTCCCTTCTTTGAGTTTTTTCTTTGCGCCGTCAAGAGTTAGTCCTAATTCTTTTACGAAATAGTATATCAATTTGAAATTCTCAATGTCAGCTGGGGTAAAAAGCCGATTTCCTTTTGCATTTTTTTTAGGTTTGATAATGTCAAATTCCTTTTCCCAAAAGCGTATAAGCGAGGTATTTACTTCAAACATAGTAGCAACTTCACCAATCGTGTAAAATAGTTTGTCTGGGTCTAATTCAATGTTTTTCATAAATACTCAAATATTGGTGGGGTAAATATAGATAAAATTTGTATGTTTATAACAAAATTATAGAATGAAATTTAATAGTGTAAGTGTATGAAAAATAAATGGTTATCTATTGCAAAGATATTTATGGCAACAAGTTTAGTGAGTCTAGGTTTGCAATCAAAAGCAGAAATTACACCAAATCCAGTATTTCAGTCGGGTATGGTGTTGCAACGAGATGTGATTGTGCCGATTTGGGGAACGGCAACACATAGTGCAACAATTACAATAACATGCAATTCCGTTCAAACTACCGCAACGGCAGATGAAAACGGAAAGTGGAAAGCATTATTCCCCGCAACAACCTATGGCGGTCCGTATACTATGACAATCCAAAGCTCTATAGATACGGAGACTGCAGTAGAGATGACGGACGTTTATTTTGGCGACGTATTTTATTGCTCGGGACAGTCAAATATGGAATTGGAAGTACAGTCGTGTGACAATTATACCACAGTCCAAGCAGCTGCGAATGATCAAACTATTCGTCAAATGAAAATCAGTAAAGGAGTTTCTAAAGAATTATCTAAAGAATTACCTTCTGTTTCATGGAAACCTGCTACATCAGCCTATGTGGGATTGTTCTCGGCCGCTGCATATTTCTGTGTATTAGAAATGAAAAAACTTGCAGCGTATAAAGATATTCCAATCGGTATTTTGAATGTATCGTATGGCGGTGCACGTGTAGAAGCTTGGATGAGCGAAGACATGTTAGGCTACGACGAGGAAGATGTTCGTCTTGCACAAGGCGAAAACGAACGTCAACCAACATTGATTTATAATAAAATGGTGAACCCAATAATTGGCTTGCCTTTCAAGGCAATGTTGTGGTATCAGGCTGAATCAAACTGCGATGTTGAAAGCGATGCAATAGTGTACAGCCAACAATTCAACAAAATGATTTCGTCGTACAGAGCATTATGGGAAAATGAATTTCCGGTTGTGTGGGTACAATTACCAAATTATAAATCAGAAACGAGAACAGAGGTAAATAACACACCAAGTCATCTAGAAGTCTCAAATCCATGGATAACCATGAGAAACGAACAGACAAAATCTCTTTCTGTTTTGCCGAAATCAGCTGAAATTATCACAATTGATGCCGGTGTAGCAGGTAATATACATCCAACCGACAAACAAACTATTGGAACTCGTCTTGCTTTGGCCGTTCGTCAATTAGTGTACGGCGAAGCTATTGCAGGATACAGTCCTCGCTACAAAAGTCATGTGGTGAACGGAGATGGTTCTGTTACCATTGATTTTGATAACATTGGTGACGGACTTATTGCAAAAGATTCAACGAGTGGCAAATTAACATGGTTTTCTGTTGTTACAACAACTGGATTGAAACAAGCCACTGCAGTTTTGGAGAACAATCAAGTCACGGTTTCTTGTGATGTTCCTTTCACTGCCATTCGTTACGCATGGGATAGATGTCCTGGAGGTATCAATTTTTATGGAAAATCAGGTGATGTATTGTTGCCTGCCGATCCTTTCTATATTGATGTAACTCCTACAACATTTGGAATACAAAGTTTTTCAACGAACCTTGGTACTTCTACTGATCAAACCGGAGAAGGTGGTGATTTTGTGACATTTACATGGAAAACGGGCGGAAATGTAACCGCATATTTTAATGATGAAGAGGTTGACCCAAATACTTCTATGAAAGTAATGTTGGGAGCTTCTCAAGATTATACGTTGCGAATTGTAGACAATGAAGATGCAGCAAATGTATTGTCACAAACAATACATTTTACGGTAACTCCTGCAAAACCAACCATTACGTTGTTTTCTCAATCTGGAGTGTTGGCAAATCCTAATGACGAAATAGAAATAGCAACAAACGCAGCTGCTCCTGGTGGATATGAGGTTTCAAAGGTTGAACTTTATTTAAATGGAACTTTGTTGACAACACTTACATCGGCACCATTTACCTATAAATGGACAGCTCCAGCACAAGTTGCTGACTATACATTCTATGGCATTGTGTATAATAATAATCTTGATGTGCAATATAATTCTACACAATCAAATGATTTGGTAATTTCGGTAACTAATACACCTAAAACTCGTTTTGAAGCTGAAGATGCTACATTATTGAATAACACTGGTGGTTCGGTAAAAGTAGATGAATTCTGTAGCGGCAAAATGTATATGGATTTGCAAGCTTTCAAATTGATAACATTCAACAACATATATGCGCCGGCTGCTGGCGATTATCAAATATACATTTCGTACATGTGTAATTATGGTACCCCAAAAGAACAATATTTGTACGTAAATAGCACAAGTCTTGGAACAGTAACCTTTGAATCAACCGATTGGGCTATCTATAAAGCTACGGTGCCATTAACTGCCGGGAAGAACAGCATCACTATAAAGAGTAGTTGGGGATGGATGGGACTTGATTACATCGACATATTGGGCGTTTCAAGTCCCGTAGAAGAAGTTTCAGGAGTTAATTCATCAATGATAGCATATTGCAACACGTCTTCTCAAATTGCTGTAAACTATGAAACAGCAGCAAGAACAATTACTCTTGAATTGTTTGATATGCAAGGTAAAAAATTGGCTGTCGATACTGTTGATAACCAAGGCACATATTCATTTGGCAAGAATTTGATTGCTGGAACATATGTGGTAAAAATGCATGCCAACGATGAAGTGCTTGTAAAACAAGTAATTGTAAAATAAAATTGATGTTTTTTATAATAAGGAGGCGTGCCAGCATGCCTCCTTTTTTTGATTATGATAGAAATAATACCCGCTATTGATATAATTGACGCAAAGTGCGTCCGCTTGTCGCAAGGAGACTATGCACAAAAGAAAGTCTATAACGAAAACCCTTTAGAAGTAGCTAAGGCATTCGAGGATCACGGCATAAAACGCTTGCATCTCGTTGATTTAGATGGAGCAAAGAGTAGTAGAATTGTGAACTACAAAGTGCTAGAGACTATTACAACTCATACCAATTTGATTGTTGATTTTGGTGGAGGTCTTAAAACCGATGAAGATTTGCGTATAGCATTTAATTCTGGTGCCAGCATGGTAACGGGAGGAAGCATTGCAGTAAAAAATCAAGAGATTTTTTTGTCGTGGCTTAAGAAGTTTGGCAGTGACAAAATCATTCTTGGAGCTGATGTTAAGGATGAAAAGATAGCGGTGAGCGGATGGCAAGAGGGAACAAGTCTTAACCTATTTGATTTCTTGAAGGGATATGTTGCTCAAGGCATTTCCAAAGTAATCTGCACCGACATCAGTAAAGATGGTATGCTGCAAGGTCCTAATGTCGGGCTCTACGACAAAATGAAGAAAGAATTTCCTACGCTATATGTGATAGCAAGTGGTGGAATTGCAAGCCTTGATGATATCATGACACTTGAGGCTCATGGTATAGATGCTGTAATTACCGGAAAAGCAATTTATGAAGGGAAAATAACACTCAAAGACATCGCTGCTTTACACGTGTAGTTCCCTTATTTGAACTCCTCGTTTTCGGTATGTAGTTCTTCTTCTGTTTCTTTAAACGGTTTTCCGCAGTGGCTGCAAAATTGTGCATTACTATTTTGAGTATGTTCGTGACAATGAGGACATATTTTTGTTCTTCGTTTTTTGTCTTCATTGATTAACGAAACAGAGAAAATTCCCGTAGGAACAGCCAAAACCGTATATCCTAAAAGCATTATAATAGCCGAAAGGAATCGCCCCAAGGGAGTTACCGGTGCTATGTCGCCATAGCCCACGGTTGTCATGGTTACAATAGCCCAATAAATACTATTTGGTATGTCAACAAAACCATTCGGATTTCTGCCGTTTTCTACTATGTACATGATTGTTCCAATAGAAACAACAAGTATTACCGCAAAGAGGAAGAAAATAATGATTTTGCGACTGCTTTGTTTGAGCGAGAGTATTAGTAAGTTTCCTTCTTCAAGGAAGGCAAACAGTTTAAATATCCGAAATACTCGAAGCAATCGGAATATTCTAATAGCCAATAAACCTTGCGCTCCTTTGAAGAATATGCTCAGATAGCTTGGCAATGTTGCAAGTAAATCAATAAATCCCCAAAAACTTAGGATATATGCACGTGGTTTTTCCAAACAATAGATGCGTGCCAAATATTCAAACGTAAAGAATGCCGTGAAAATCCATTCAAGAACCCGAAGTGCAGTATGCATGCTGGGTGGAAAGATGTGCATACTCTCTAATATAATAACTGCAACACTCAGCAAGATTATTGAAAAAAGAAGCACATCAAATATTTTACCGGCTGGTGTATCCGAACCGAAAATAATAGAGTAAATTTTCTCTTTTAGATATTGGTTATGCATGAACGATAGCCATTTGTTTTTAACAAAACGGAATGCTTTGCAAAGAGTGTCTATCAGTTTCATTGCTGTAGGTATTATCGAACAATTTCACCAACGGTAGCGTCTGCAGCTTTTATTAAGTCGGCAGGGGCAATTTTTATTTGAAGTCCGCGTATTCCCGCACTTACATATACACTTTGTTGGTCAAGTACGGAATTATGAATAAATACAGGATATTTTTTCTTCATGGCAAGAGGTGAGCATCCGCCGCGAATATAGCCTGTCAATGGTTGCAATTCTTTGAGGTGAATCATGTCGCAATTCTTGTTTTCCGACAATTTTGCCGCAAGTTTTAGATCAACTTCGAGGTCCCCGGGTATTACGCACACAAATATTCCGATTTTGTCACCACGGAGTACTAATGTTTTGAATACTTGCTCTATGGGCTCGTGTAGTTGGTCTGCTATATGTTCCGCTCCTAAATCGTTTTCGTCGACTTCGTAAGGGACTAATTCGTATGAAATATGCAGGGTGTCAAGAAAACGTGCTGCGTTTGTTTTATTAATTTTCATCGCCTTTGTCTTTTTTTACAGAATCAAATATATCAATAGTTTGTGTCTCAATTTTTGGTATGGTAATGTTCCCCTCTATGCATGATTCAGCGGCATTTGCCAAGGGCTTGAATAGTATCGATTTTTCTATGGTTTCGATAGGTTTTGTTGCATAGCTTTTGATAACCGTGTTGATTAGGAAGAATATGAAAGCCAAAATGATGATGTATTTTGACATACCAAACGCTATACCTAACACTTTGTCTAACCACAAGATATTGATTGCTTTACAAAAACGTAGCAATATTCTTGTGATGATGAAACAAACGATAAGAACGAGTACAAACGTTATGGCAAAGGCTGCAATTTGTTGATATTCAGGAGAAATAGAGGTGTACTCTTGTACATATTTCGTAAAGTTATTGGAGAGGTGCATAGCAGCCCAAATGCCCAGAACGAGTCCTATAATGGTACCTCCTTCGGTAAGCAACCCATTTTTGAATCCTTTGAATGCGCCCCAAAGTATGGGGATTACAGTAATTATGTCAAGTATATTCATGCGTGTATTTGTGTTTTTGCTATTTTTCTAACTGGATAATAGGCGGTAATGAAGCCAATGCACAGCACAATGGCAAGTATGGCTATGACATCGCTCAGCATTACGCGAACCGGATAGGCTTGTACAACAAAGTTTTGAGATGCGCCTGGCAGTTTCACAATACCAAATTTTTCTTGAAGAAAGCAAATGCCAATGCCTATTGCTACGCCAATTATCACACCTATTATTGAAATAAGCCATCCTTCAATGATAAAGATACGTTTGATAGTTTTGGAGTCAGCACCTAAACTGCGCAAAATGTTTATATCTCGTTGTTTGTCTATAATAAGCATAGTGAGCGAACCTATAATGCTAAATGAGGCAATTATCAGTATGAGTGTGATGATAAGGAATGTGATGAATTTTTCGCCTTGCGTTATTTTAGACATAAATTCATGTTGTTGCTCTCTGTCTTGTACGGAAAAACCATCTCCAAGTAAGCGTTGAATGTCAGCAACGGATTCCTGTACATCGGCATTGGGTTGTAGTTTTATGTCGATAGATGAAATTTCATTGTTGGTATATGCCCAAAGTTCTTGTGCCAAATCGAGCGAGGTTATTACATATTGGTTGTCTATATCCATTTGTACTGAAAATACTCCTCGAGCATAGGCATACGTTTTGTTGTATTCTTCGGTAGGGATTATCGTTGTTTTCTTGGTACGATTTGGCGCATAGATATGGAGCACGTCGCGAAACATGAGACCAACAGAGAGTTTGTGAGCAACACCTTGCCCTACGCACGCGTATTCTATACCATCTTGTTGCAAGGCAAATTCTCCTGCCACAAGTATTGAGTCTACATTGCACGTTTTAGAAAAGTTGCTCCCAACACCTTTTAGTTTACCTATAAGTTGTTTTTCGCCATAGGTAAAGAGTACGTCATCTTCGAGTATTGGGGTGAAAGCCTCTATCTCTGAAACGGTTTTTAGCTTTGGCTGTACCGTGTCAAATGAAAATACTCTGCCGGTTTTTGCCGTAATTTTTATCTCAGGATCGAACGTGTTGTACATAGACGAAATCACATCCGATAAACCATTAAAAACCGACATGGTAATGGTGAGAGCTATGCTAACTATGGCAATAAGTATCACCGATACCATAGTGATATAGTTTATGATATTCTTGCTTTTTTTTGAAAACAGATATCTTCGTGCAAAAAAGAAAGAAATCGACATAGTATTACTTATTCGCTTTTACAATTAATCCGGAACCCTGAGGCTGTTCACAAAGTACATCTATTGTGTTGAGTATAAGGCATAACCAGAATATTGCAATGTAGTAAAAGGGGAGTAGTATAAAAAACAGTTTTGAGATGTTTAGTAAACTAATCGGTAATTTCATGGAAAGAATCCATGAAATATGCCCTACAGTACCATATGAGTATGATACGTTGATATCTGAAAATCCGGCACGTTGTAATTTTTCGGTAATGTCTTCTTTGCTGTAGCCATCACGTACATGTTCGCCTATAAATGATTCTCCATCACCATCGTGAACATCTGAACCTCCAAGATTTGAAGGAGTAGAGATGAGGAGCGTACCTCCTTGTTTGAGCGATAGGTAGAAGTTACGAAAAACTTGTTCATCGTCTGCAATGTGTTCCATTACATCTACTGAAAGAATAAGGTCAACCGGCTCCGATGCTATGTATTCGGTAAGGTCGCCTACTTTAAACGACATACGGTTTTCGTACCCAATCTGTTTGGCAAATGCGTTACAGTCGGCTATTTGTTCTTCTTTTACGTCAATGCCGAGCACTTTCCAAAGTGAATTGCGGTGAGCCATGAAATAGGAGTACTGTCCGAATCCTGAGCCTGCGTCAAGTATTGTAGCTTGGGTAGACTTGGTATTTCCCCAAAGTTTAATGGCTTTCAATATGTGCCACGCACGGAGGAATAGGAGATTCAATAAAGAATAAAATAGTTTCCTCAATACGGGGCTTGAGTTGAAAAATGTGCCTAATGAGCGTTTGATAGGGTCGTAGTTCATTCGTTATTATTTTTTCTCTTTGTCGTTGCTTGAATTGAGTAATCGTTCTATATTTTCTTGATAGTCAATAGAATCGTCAATGAAAAATGCGAGTTCAGGAATTATTCGTAGTTGCTTTGCTACTTTTTGAGCCAACATTTGTCGTATTGTTTTTGCTTTGTCTTGCACCGATGCATATAATTCTTTTTCGTCTTTTGCCGGTGCAAAAATGCTGAGGTACACTTTAGCAAAAGAGAGGTCAGGCGCTACTCGTACCACAGTCACAGAAATTAATGCACCGCGGAAGAGTGAGAGAGATTCTTTTTGAAAAATGTCACCTAATTCTTTTTGTAGCAATCGTGCTACTTTATTTTGTCGTGTTTCGCTCATCGTGTTTTCTTAGAAAAATTGAGATTACTTATATAAATTAAAAATTTTCGTAGTACTCGGAAATATAACAGAAGGTAGCATCCTAATGACATTATCCAGATGATGCAGGCATTTGTCCAATAGGTGCTGAGATATTTACCGAAAAATGGTTTCATAGGAGCATAGAAATGTGCTTTAATGAAAGGAGCTGTAGGTTTCATGAATACAGGGTCGGTTTTTTGTACCAGATGACCTTTATATTCAATCAATACGGTCAAATTATTTTGGTTTCGGCAAAATTCTTCAAGGCTCTCGTTGTAATAGTTTTTCTTCAATTCAATGAATTGTATATTTCCAAGACTATCAAGCACTCGAGGTGTCCGTTCTATTTCAGGAATACCAAGTTTGTCGCATGTTTTTATGCCCATTTCTTTGATGGTCTCGTTTGTCATTTGATCTTTCAGCGAGCGAAGTTTGTTATTCATTTTAACATAGTAATCCTTGAGCGCAGATACATGATCGCGAGCAAGCAACAATGTTTCTTCGCTTACATTTTCAGAACGGAGAGCTTTCAGGTTTTTCTCATCGAATGGGAACTGTGAACCTGTGTTATTGAGCTCTCGCTCTATTTCATTCTCTATAAGTATCAGATTCTTTTTGTATTGAACCTCATTTTCATTCGTCTCTTTATAACGAATACAGTCGTTTATTTTGTTATTTAACTGGTTTGACCATTCTCCTTTACGGTAACTGCATTCGCTAATGCGCATATCTATATTGAAGAATGGAGCTTCATAGTCGTTGTTCGAAAATTGTTCTACGGCCAATCCTTCGTATGCCCATCGTGAGGTGATAAATTCTCCGTACCACGGAATGCTTTGTGGGTTCGAAACCACCGGATTCAATTTGTCAAAATTTACAATGATACCACTCAAGATAATTTGAGGAATAACCAAGAAAGGAACTAAGATATAGATGGTCTTAATGTCGTTGAATGAGTCAGAAATAATCAATCCGATAAGGTTTGCCGCGCCCCATACGCTAAAGGCCATAAACCAATATTTGAAAAATAGGCAATGAAGCCCGAGTATCATGTTGGCACAAAAGACAAAGAACAAAGATTGAATGGCCGAGATGACCAACAGAATTATAATTTTTGATACCAAATAACTTGACCAACTTAAATGTAAAAAGGACTCTCGACTACGAATTTTTTGGTCTCGGAAAATTTCTTCGGCACTTGAGGTTAATCCTATAAAGAATCCGCAAATAACCAACATAAAAATGTACACCGGTATGTTCACGTTGTTCATTACCGTGTAGCCAATTGTGCTGTTTTCGTCAACGTCCCAATATTTTACAATGTATGCCAAGAATACGGCAATTATTGGTGCTTCCAAGAAGTTGATAAGCATGTATTGCATATTCGAGACTTTTGAAAGTACGTCACGAACAATAAAAACTTTAAGCTGTCGGAACCAATTGGGAATTTTAAAGGTAATTTCCGGTAATTCTTTGGGAATTGGTTTTGCTTCTGTTTCTGTTTCTTTTTTGTTCTTTTGATTGTACATATCAAACCAATCGTCAGGAGAAAGTTTTCGGATTTCTTGGTGTTTCTCATTCAACATGGGAGTTCCATCTTCGTCCAAAATCTTCGCTTCGGTAATGTTAAATATTTGTTCCGGATTAACGTTACCACACGTAGGGCATTCACTTATAAATCTATCTGCCTGGCGGGTACATTCTTTGAAGTACATGATAGAGTCAACGGGGGCACCATAGTATATCATGTAACCACCGGTATCTAATATCACAAGTTTATCAAATGTCTTGAATATGTCTGATGACGGTTGGTGAATCACCACAAATACTAATTTTCCTTTCAAAGCAAGTTCCTTCAAAAGGTCCATGATGTTTTCTGAGTCTTTTGACGAAAGTCCCGATGTAGGTTCATCAAGGAAGAGAATTGCGGGTTCGCGAATCAATTCCAACGCTATATTCAAACGTTTGCGCTGACCTCCCGATATTTCTTTCTTTAATTCATCGCCAACAACGTTGTCTTTTCGTTCATACAAACCAAGGCTCTGTAGTACTTTGTCAACTTTTTCGGATATTTGTTCTTCGGTAAGGTTGTCAAAACAAAGTTTTGCTGCATAGAACAAGTTTTGATACACCGTAAGTTCCTTAATCAAAAGGTCGTCTTGTGGTACAAAACCAATCAACCCGTTGAGTTTGTTCTCTACATCGTTGTGAAGGTCAATGTCGTTGATGGTAACCGTGCCCGAAGTTGGTAAATAGTTACCGTTTAATACGTTGAGCAGTGTCGATTTTCCGGCACCCGACGCACCCATTATACCAATTAGGTTGCCCGATGATTCATTCAGCGATAATTCATGGAGCCCAGTGTTGCCATCACGGAATTGGTAGGTAATGTTATTGGCTTTGAAAACCACGCCTTCTTCTGAATTTCCGGCGTTGAATATGTTAAGAATTTGACTGTAATAAATTGGGGTAGTTTGCAAACTTCTAATTGCGCTCCCCATGTTGAGTATGGTAACTTTGTCTTCGTATACCGGTTGGCTGTTCAATGAAATTTCACCCACTTCAAAAGAACGGAAGATGAGTAAGTTAGATGCTCGCAAATAGAATACTTTGATGGTTCCTTTAAGATGAGGCGAGTTGATGTGTTTTGCGATAACTTCGCCGGTTTCTTGTCTATTATTGATAATCATCAAATTCTCCGAATCCGGTATCTCCAAGAATGGATGGAGTATAAATTCGCAAAGTTGTTGGTATTCGTCTTCATTTATGTTTAAGTCGTCAACCAACGCATCCATAAATTCTTTATCTGATTCGGAAATGCTGCTATCGGTAGAGACGAATTCGAGCAAACTGATAATGACGTAGAGCTTTTGACGTTGGGTGAGCTCTTGGTTCATGCTGTTGCCTATCTTGTGAATGCGGGCAGATAGTTTTGCTTCTATTTTAAACTTTACTTTTTCTGCGTCAACAGTGTCTTGTAAGTCAGCTTTTTCTGTAATACGGCTGATGTCGTTCATTACATCGTCGTATTCTTGTTCAAAAGAAGGAAGGTATTTTTTTGCTAATTCTTTGTTTAGCTGATTTGATAGGAATAGTTCAACTATCTTTATTTTATCACTTTTGTTACCGTCGGTTTTTGCAAAAACTGCAAATAGTCTTAATAAAGCTTGAATTATACGTTCACTCATGAGTAGTATCTTTTCTCAAAAATATTTATTTTTTTAAACCTACTAATAAAACTATCTCATCAGTTTTTACAACATCATCAACCAAACTAAGTTTGATAGTACACGTTACTGATGATTTTATACGAAAGTTCCAATAATTAGTATAGTCGTAATTTTTGTTATCAAATATAAGATGTCCTTCTCGGTCTACTATTTCCATTCTAATTTTTTCTGCTTTGTGAGGGCACACAATCAAGCGATATTCATTGCCTTTAATAAATGTTATCTCGCAATTTTTTACTTCATCGCTATTGATTTTTGTGGTATAGTATTGTCCATCGGAAATGTAATCTTCGGTCAACAAATTGGCGCATTGCGCAAGAGCAATGTTCGAAGTTGCTAAGAACAAAACGATGAAACCAAGTATAACATGTATTTTTCTCATTGTATAATAGAATTTCGTAATGCTTCAATTTTGTTGGTTATATTTTTAATATGTTCGGGCATTATTATAAATTTCGATTCACTGTTGATAATGGTCAGATGATTGTTTGCGTATGCTTTTGGTGGTTTGTAGGTATAGGTGTATTCAATTCCATCATATTCATAGCAAATGTCAACGATAGCATCAATCAAATTCTTAAAATCATCTGATTTGTTGTAATAGGGGCGAAGTACGTTAAGTATGGCTTCTGCGGCTAATTTATGCTCAGCAATTTTTTGTACCGAAAGTTCGCTTGGTGCTTGTTTCTGAATTTGTGTGAGCAGATAGAGACTTTCTACCCAAGCTCCGGTCATGAGGAGTGATGCATCGGCCATCTCATTTTCGCCTTTCAACAATTTGTCTGATTCTTGGAATTTTTTAGAAAGTATCTGGAACAGACTGTCTTGTGAACCCATATTGCTTTCAAGTTCATCCATTGTTGCAGCATCAAACACCACCGCCAATTCTACTTGGTTTGCCAATGACTTTAATGTAGAGAAATAATTAAGTGCATCTGTCATTTGTTCATACATGGTCATGTATGAAATGTCTATGCTATAGACACCTATGTTTAGCAATTTTTTGTACGATGATTCATAGTGCATTACGTTGAGTACAGAGTTAGGGAGTGAGCGCACGTATTGTAATTTAAGACCTCTAATGTAGTTCATCATATCGTATGGCGATGGCATACAATAGATGGTCCCATTTATCATTCCTACTATGTTTTTGTTTGGGTCGTCTTGTATGATAGCAGTGTCTTCTATTGTATTTTGGGTTTGTTGCGAAGCATTGTCAGTGCTTTTGCCTGATCTTTTGCACGCTACAAAAGAAACTACAACTAACCCGAGAAGTATGATGTGAAATAATTTTTTCATCTTTAATTTTTAATATCGAAACATACACTTTTTTCTTGAGAGAAAAAAACAATATCAAAATTTATTGAATATCTTTAATTGAGCCTCTAATCTTTGTTATACAAATGCTATTTGGCGGAACGAGTGTCAAAGCAACTCAAACGGAATGCGTTACAAGTTCATTAGTTTAGAATACAGACAACAAATTGTTATTTTTTAATTCCATTTATGTAATCTGAAATTATTCGATATGATTCGTAGAGCGTTATATCTTCTTTGATTGATTTGTCCCAATCTTCAGTACGTTTGTTCTCTACCGAATCAAGAACGGCATTGCCTTTGTCAACGGCACCTAAACTGATTATTTCAAACGGAGCTACACCTTTTCCTGCATTTTTAAATTTTTTCGAAAGTGCGGAATCTTCCTTGTCTTTCATACGGAATTCGTTTAGTTCAAGTGAAACAGATTCTTGTTCTTTTGTATCGGCTAACCATGTTGCTGCTTCTTTGATAAGAACGAAAGAGGTATCTTTTTGAATGCGTGATGCACTTTTCTTTGAAAGTTCTTTGCTGTTTGGTGCATAATTCCATACTGTGTACGGAACTGGCTTAATTTCAGACCATTGCAACGGATAGTCTAATTCTTTTTCTCCTATCTTAATTTTATCGTAGATGTCGGGGAGAATCACATCGGGTTTTACTCCTTGAAATTGCGTTGTTCCTCCGTTGATACGATAGAATTTTTGTATGGTGATTTTGATAGCACCTAGAGGCATATCGGAGCGATATTCTCTTGAAACCATACGATCTATGTCAACAATTCGTTGCACGGTTCCTTTGCCGTATGTTGACTCTGAGCCTATAATAATAGCACGTTTGTAGTCTTGCATAGCTGCCGCCAATATTTCTGAGGCAGAAGCACTGAAACTATTCACCATGATAGCAAGCGGCCCGTCGTAGAGTATGTTGTTGTCGTTGTCGTTGTATTGTTGTGCCGGAGTATTCAATGATTTTACTTGTACTATTGGTCCGCTTTTTACAAACAATCCGCCTATTTCTACCACGTCGTTCAACGATCCGCCACCATTGTTTCGGAGGTCAATAATAATACCATCAACTGAGGCTTGTTTGAGTTTTGTAACTTCTTTGCGAATGTCATCGGAGCATCGGCGACCATGGCTGTCGTTCATGTCGGTGTAGAACTGTGGCAAATAGATGTAACCTATTCGATAAGCTTTTTTATCGTTGGTTGTAATAATGGTTGATTTGGCATATTTTTCTTCCAATACAATCACATCGCGAATGATAGGGATTTTAACAATGGTGCCGTCAATTTTTTTCACGGTAAGCACCACTTTTGATCCTTTAGGACCGCGAATCAGTCGAACGGCCTCGTCCAATCTCATGTCTAAAAGGTCGGTTGGCTCATTGTCGCCTTGTGCTACTTTGAGTATTATGTCTTCTGCTTTCAAGTCTCCTTGTTTCCATGACGGACTTCCCGGTACTATTTCTACTACTTTTATGTAACCGTCTTTTTCTGACAATGTAGCTCCAATACCTTCAAGTTTGCCCGACATAGAGATGTTGAAATCTTCTTCTTCGGTAGGTGGAAAATAGTTGGTATGTGGGTCAAATGAACCGGCTATTGCATTTATATAAGAAGAGAATCGGTCGCTTCTCGAAATTTTGTCAATACGTTTAAATCGTGTTTCGGTCCGTTTTAACACAGTTCCACGAGCTATCTTTTCTAATTCTGTTTCCGATTTCACGGTAACGGTATCAGATTTTTCTGCTTTTTTATTTTGCTCGTTTTCCAACGCTATCATTTCCGAAAGCACTTCATATTTCAAGTATTTACGCCAATAGTCTTCTAATTCGGTTTGTGAGGTGCAATAGTCTCGTTTGTCGCTGTTGATATTGATACTCTCGCTAATGGTATAGTCAATTGGTTTTTCCAATACTTTGGTATAGTAGTCTTCTATTTTTTTTGTTTGACCGTCAATCAGTTCTATTGAGAGGTTAAAGAAATCTAATGAAGAGGAACGGATTTCATCGTCAATGCTGTTCTTGTATGTTGAAAGTATATCAATCTGGTCTTTGGTGAAGTACATTTTGTTGTAGTCAAGACTTTTCATGTATAAGTCGAATACCCGTTGCGAAAAATTGTCGTTGAGCTCTTGTGGACTATAATGCAATGAATTGAGAATTTCATACGATGAATTGAGAATAAGTTTTTCACGTGGTTCATTCTTTTCATTTATAAGGAAAGCCCCTAATAATAACGAGGTTATGATGATTACCGAAATCGGTATAATTCTTTTCAGTTTCATGTTAGAGAAATTTCAACGAATGTAGTAAAATAAAGAACAATGGACAAGGAACAAATAATATTTTGAATTAAAAACGTAGTTTTTCGTCTTTTTGTATGAATAGTCAGAGGTTTATTTATCCTTTTTGAGGCCTATAGTTCAACCGATTTCTCTTTTCGAGAGGGCGTTTCTATTGGCAATTCATCAGAGATTTCCGATTTCATATCTTTGAGTACAATTGAGACACTTAATGTGAATAATTGTGATTTTGTAATGTTGCTGAAATTACCAAAAATTCCATTGTAATTCTGATTGATGAAGTCGTTTAAGTAGTAGGTTGCTTTGAAATTGAGTCCGAGTGGAGTCTGAATTCCCACAAATACAGATGGTATCATACTCGGAGTGGCATTGCTCATCCATTCGCCTTCTTTTGTAACCTTTTTGTTTCGTGATGTTTCATAGAGTTTTTGGCGATAATGAAACGCCCAGTCTATGCCTCCGCCGGCGTATGCCCACAGATATCTTTGGAAAGAACCGATTTTTAGAGCGCATGAAACTCCTCCGGTAAATACACGTCGTTTGATTATATCGTACGTGATGGTGTCAATACCGGTAAAGATTTGTTCGTCTTTGGTCTTGATTCCAATATTGCGAATGCTTATGCCCGGCATCAGTCCAATGTTGTTGTTGAAATTGATGTGCATATATGCAGGAACGTTCGTGAAATATGATGTTCGAACGCCATTTTTTGCGGTATTGTTTTCAATGGTAGATTGTGAGAATTGAAAAATTAACTCGCCCGGTTCCGTGAAATAAATTGTTTTGTGGTTTTCTTGAGCTACCGTAGTACAAGTTAAAAAAAGAGCTATGAGACCGAGAAGTGAGTGTTTCATATGTTATTTTATAAGGTTTTCTATGTTTTTTCCTGTTGCCATAGTTGGTTTTGCTACTTTGGTAAGTGTACACAAAGATACAATAATATCAGTTATATCAATCGGTTGTTGCAAAATTTGCGGTTGCATTTTCCATCCATACCACATGAGCGGAATGTGTGTGTCGTAGTTGTACGGAGAAAGGTGATTCCCAACCGATTCTACTGTTTGTTCGCCCCATCCCGGTTTCAGTACCAGGAATAAGTTGCCGGAACGTGCGCTGTTGTACGAATTATCTATTTTGCAATAAATTTCGTTGCTGCAAAAGTTATGGTTTGCAAGCCAAACAGAGCCTACTACTGTCTGAATACCACTTAGTTGTGACATAAAGTCGGTGCAATCGTCTTCAACTTCGGCTACCGTTACATTGTGGTTCTTCATGGCTTGAAGGTTGAAGTATATCTGTAGGTTTTGATAGTGTTCTATCCAGTTGTCTTCTCCAAACGTTACGTCCAAGTGTTTGTCGAGCAAATACATGGTTTCCAACGGCTTGAATATGCCGAGTTTCATGGATTTTTGGTAGTCGCTTTTTGGAGAAATAGAAACGCCGTGGTTTGAGGTTAAAATTACCAACACGTTGTCTTTGCCGAGATGCGTTTCCAAATAGTTCAAGAAAAACATCAACTCAAAGTCAAGACGAACGTAGGTGTCTTCAACTTCTTTTGACAAACACCCAAACCGATTGCCAATTTCTTCGGTAGCCGTGTAGGCAATGGTCAAATAATCGGTGTTCGTGCCTTTGCCCAATTGCTCGTTTTCTATGAGGTCTATAGCCAAATCTTTAGTGTACGTATTGCCAAAAGGTGTCGCCTTCAAGATTTTGTACGGTTTGTACGGGTCTTTTAGTTGTGGCAAACGGTACGGGAACGTATTTTGATTGCGTATGCCTATTTCGTAACGCATATCGTCGGGCGTGGATTCTTTGTATTTTTCTATAGGCAAAAATGTGTTCCATGTACGGTTGGCATATAAGTTTGCCAATCCTTTGTTGTTGAATGAGTTGAGCCATGCCGGTAAAACTCTGTTGTAGTATGTGCCACTCATCCATTCGCCGGTGTATTCGTTGAGCCAAAATACGCCGTTCGATTTGTGTCCTGCACAGAGTACGGCAGCTTGTTGGTCAAGGCTGATAGTAAAAGAGCGTGAACCTCCAAAACTTTGCGTGAGGAGTTCGTCGCCATAGGTGGTAGCTATCAGGTTGTTGGCCGAAACCATATATTCTTCGTGGGTATCGCTGCCTACGCTCGGGTAGTCATCGTCTTGCACACTCTCTACGCGTGAGCGTTGCTTGCGGCTATACCATGCGTCGTCTATAATGCCATGAAATGCGGGAGTTGTTCCCGTAGCAATCGAAGCAAAGGTGCTGGCACTTTGGCCGTAGGCAAAATTTACATTGGCATCAATGCACTGTGTGCCGAGGGTCATGAGTTTTTTGAAACCGCCACTTGAAAAATGAGGACTAAAGCGTTCCAAATATTCGTAACGCATTTGTTCCACCACTATCATTACTACCAATTTTGGCTTTTCGGGAGGAAGCGTTTGTCCAACTCCGCGTAGCGAAAAAATAAGACAGAATAGAATAATAAGTAGAAACGTACCATGGTGCGTCTCTCCTGAGTGTGTGATTCGAAAAGAGTGTGATGTAGTTGGCATTCTCCGTTAAAATGCTTTAAGGCTCAAATCCAAACTACTAATGTGGTGCGTTAATGCTCCCACCGAAATATAGTCAACACCGGCTTCGGCATAGGCACGTATTGATTCTTTGGTAATTCCGCCTGATGATTCTGTTTTACATTTTCCGTTGATTAAGGCTACCGCCACTTTGGTTTCTTCGGGGGTGAAGTTGTCTATAAGAATGCGGTCGATATTGAAATTGAGTATCTCTCGAATTTCATCGAGCGTGCGAGCTTCCACTTCAATTTTGAGGTCTTTGCCTTTTGCTTTCAAATATTCTTGCGTCTTGGTAATAGCTGCAGTTACGCCACC
>DAIOSV010000041.1:0-2025 GCA_036752345.1 Bacteroidales bacterium
TCGTTGCGCACCGTCATTGAGATTTCCTGGTTAGGCATGGGCTCATAACTCTTGTCGTACAACTCGGCAGTGAAATGCGCATCTTGATTGTCAGAGAAAATATTTTCTCCACTGACAGAAAATAATTCCCGTTTTTCGGTGAGTGCCAAATACGCAATCATTTTGTTCACAAACGAATCAAAGGCGGCAAACGAGCCGTTCACTTTCTTGTCGAACAAGCGCCAACGCCAAAGACCTTCGCCAAGCACTACGCCTGTTTTGGTGTTTTTTATTTGAGAAAACGCAACAAGCGGACGAGCTACTTCTATAGTGCCAACTATTTGAGAACAGAGCACTTTGCTTTGCGCCCCAACACTATACGAACCAAACGGCGCTATCAACGGAGGAGCTTGTTCCAACATGGTTTTGCTTGCTTCGTCAAGTTGGAACAACGAGAAATCGAACTGATAGGCAGGTTTCACCTCATCGTAGGAATTACGGAAATTTTCAATGGTCACGCCCACGTTTTGCGCATTCAACGCCTCAACCGACGTAGCCTGATTGTACACCACAAGACTTGGCACACCAGCTTCCACCGCCTGCGAAAGGATTGCTTTTCCATTGCCAAAGGCCGTAGGCAAACCCACAAGTATCACACAATTATATGAAGGAATATCAAGAGAATTGACCTCGGAAAGTCTCACCACCTGGCAATCGTAGTTTTTGTTGCTCTCAATAGCGCGACGCAAAGCCGCCACATCGGGATGCACCGCCTCGTATGCCAACAATATCTTTTGCCGACTTTCAAGCACATCAACGGCAAAGGTATAGGTGTTGTTTTTCTCGCTAATTTCTTCTTCAAAATATGTAAGCGAAACGGTGTACATCTTTTTACCGATTTCATCGCTCTTCAGTTTGCAATCGAGCGTTTTGAACACGTGTGCCGACGATGCCGTGAACGACGTTTCAAACACCACCGCATTGTTTTCCTTGATGGTCAAGGTGGAGCGTTTTCCCTTAAGCGCATGGCTTTCTACCGAAATTTTAACCGTAAACGGATTGTTGCGAAACGCAATTTTGTTATGCAGCACTTTCGCTATCACATTGTCGCACTCCTGCACAGTGTCGCCGAGCGCAACGGTGTAAATGGGAGTTGTTGCTGGCAAATTTTGCGTGGCATATTTCGGATTTTCACCTGCGTTGTAAATGCCGTCGGAAGCAAGCACCACCGCGCCAAGATTCTGATTGTAGTAACGAACGGCAACGTCTTCCAAGGCTTGCGATATATTGGTTTCTTTTTCGGAGAAATTCAACGCCGAATCGTAGACCAAACCACTGCCAAACGTGTATTCATCTACTGCATAGGTTTCGCGCAGGTCGGCAACAAAGTTTTGATATGCGGCAAGATATTCGGTACGGATTTTTGTGGAATCTTTTTGCAACACAAGCGATGCGGAATTGTCGTGAAGCAACACCACCGTGGGTTTTTCTACCACCGAACGACGCATTTCCACAAACGGTCCCAACAATAAAAAGAGGAGCATTGCAACCGCAAACGCACGCAAGCAAAACAGCAAACGGCGAACCCAACGCGGTGCTTCGCGCAACTTGTCGTTTTTTCGATACAAAAGGAACGCCGTGCCAAGCCCCGCCAGAATGCAAAGAGGCAACAACCAAAGCGAATATTCCGTAAAAATGTGCATCGAACTGATTTTCTACAAAACTAAAAAACAAAAACGATTATTTGCGTTGAAATGGGAAAATTCGCTCCGCTCAAAATTTGAACAACACCAATACCGATGGAAACACTACTTTTTCCAAAATCAAACCAAGCGTGCATATTATCATCAAAGAAAATAGTACTTTTGTTGCATTATGGCTGACATTTTATTACGCATATTTTCATTTTTTGAGAAACACACCATACTCTTACGTGCGCTTCTGATTGGATTGATTTTGCTCTGCATCGCCGCCATTTCACGCATTTCGTTTGTCGAAGACATTAGTTCGTTTTTGCCGCAAAGCAAGGAAAACGAGCGAATTCAA
>DAIOSV010000041.1:2125-14494 GCA_036752345.1 Bacteroidales bacterium
GCAACTGAGCCAACGACTTTCGTACGACTCAATTGTTGCGCAGCTCAACAAGGACAAACAGATTCTGCTCTCACCTATGGGCGGTTTTGTGAAGAATTTCATCACCTTCGACCCACTGGGAATTGCAACTCCACTCCTTTCGTCGCTCAACGAATCGAACGCAACCACGAACTACGAGAATATTGACGGCTACATTTTTGACAAATCGGGAAAAGAAGCGCTTGTTTCGGTTTCGTCTAAATTTCCGGTAAGTGAAACGTCTGAAAACGCGAAACTCATTGCCGACATTGATTCAGCCATAGCACAAACCATGGCAGCCCACCCCGGCGTGAAACTTTCGTGCATTGGCGCATCGGTTATTTCCATTGGCAACGCGAACCAAATCAAGACCGACAGCCTCGTTTCTACCGCCATTGCGTTGTTTTTCATATTGGCACTGCTTCTCTATTTCTTCCGAGATGTGCGGGCACTGCTCATCATCTTGTTCTCGCTAGTGTTTGGAGGCCTATTCGGCATGGCATTCGTTTCGGTGTTGCAAGACTCCGTTTCCATCATAGCCGTAGGCATTGGGTCAATTATAGTAGGTATTGCAGTGAATTATCCGCTGCACTTTTTGGCGCACTACCAAGAAGGATATAGCAAGGAGCAAACCATTCGCGACATAGTAGATCCGTTGGTTACGGGCAACATCACCACTGTTGGCGCATTTTTGAGCCTTGTGTTCATTCATTCCAATGCAATGAAAGACTTGGGACTCTTTGCCGCAGCACTCTTGGTGGGAACAATAATATTCGTGCTGGTATTTCTGCCACACATGTTCAAGAAAAAACTGTTTGCAAAACAAGAACGCTTGAGCGACAATCTCACGTTCAATAGAATTGCATCGTACAACCTCGATAAAAACGTGTTTGTGGTGGTGTTCATACTCATTGCCACCATTCCGCTCTTGGTTTTGAGCAAAAAAACATCGTTCGAAACCGACCTGCACGCCATCAATTATATGACCGACGAGCAATCAGCGCAGATGGCAAAACTCAACAAGCAAACGCAAAACCAACATCCGTCGGTATTTTGCGTTGCCGAAGGCACAAACCTCGAAGACGCGCTGCAAGCCTACGAACAATCATTGCCTACCATAGATTCGCTCAAACAAAAAGGGAAAATCATCGCCACGTCGGGAATTGGTACGTTTATTCCTTCACAGAAATTGCAAAGCGAGAAAATCAAGCAATGGAACGAATTTTTGCAGACGCCACAAAACGGAAGCACCGTACGAGAAAACCTGTTGGCAAACTTGCGTCGTGCCTGCGTTCAAACGGGATTTAATCCAAACGCATTTTCACAATTTGAAGCAATTTTGCAAACCAACTACCAGCCGCACGACATCACGCACTTTGCGCCAATTATGCAATCAATCGGCGAAAACTTTGTGTCGATAGACAGCAATCGAGTGTTGATATATAATATAGTACAAACCGCAGCTGCCGACAAAGAAGCCACGGCGCAAAAACTCAACGGAATTGTGCCCGCGGTTTTCACCTTCGACAACACGTCGCTCATCACCCAAATGGTTGATGCGCTTTCTGTGGACTTTAATTACGTGCTCTACATTTGTGGACTGATTGTTTTTCTATTCCTCACTGTTTCGTTCGGCCGGTTGGAATTGAGCCTCATCGCATTCATTCCGCTTACCGTTGGTTGGGTTTGGATTTTGGGATTAATGGGATTGTTCGACATGAAATTTAACATAGTCAATATTATATTGGCAACGTTCATTTTCGGCCAAGGCGACGACTACACCATTTTTGTAACCGAAGGCTTGATGCACGAATACACGTACCGCAAAAAAATGTTGGCTTCGTACAAAAATTCCGTCATTCTTTCGGCTACCATCATGTTCATTGGCATAGGTTCGCTCATTATTGCAAAGCACCCGGCTATGCACTCACTGGGCGAAGTTACCATAGTGGGAATGTTTTCGGTGGTACTCATGGCGTACTTGTTTCCGCCGCTGTTGTACCGTTGGCTTACCCAGAAAAACGGTAAAAACCGCCTGATGCCAATTACACTTAAAAATCTTGGCATTACCGTTATTGGCTTCACCGTATTTATGTTGGGTAGCATTTACCTCACCATTGCAGGATTTATAAGCCTTACGCTTTTAGGGAAAACCGAGACGCACAAACTATGGTATCACAAGCGACTTTGCAACATTTTCAAGTTGCTCACCAAACTCATGCCGAGCGTAGCCTGTGACATTCAAAACGTTGCTAACGAAACATTTGAAAAGCCTGGAGTCATCATTGCTAACCACCAATCGCATCTCGATTTGATGTATTTGCTCATGCTCAACCCGCGAATTATTTGCCTCACCAATACCTGGGTTTGGCATTGCCCATTCTATGGTCAAATTATACGCTATGCCGATTTTTATCCGGTGGAAAATGGCATTGAAACCAATGTTGAGAAACTCAAAACTGCCATTGACAGAGGATACTCAATCTTAGTGTTCCCCGAAGGAACGCGCTCCGAACATTGCGACATTTTGCGTTTCCACCAAGGCGCATTTTTCTTGGCCGACAAACTCAATGTTGACATTATTCCAATCATGATTCACGGCATTGGACACCTTTTCCCGAAAAAAGAATTTTTGTTCCGCAAAGGCAAAGCAACCATAAAAATCTTCGACCGCATTCGCCCCGACGACCAAAATTTACGCAACGGACGAGAATGTAGAGAAACTGCAAGTCTTGTTCGCAAGCGATACAAACAAGAATATGAGAGCCTGGCCAAAACGATTGAAACGGCAGACTACTACAAAGATTTGGTGTTGCACAACTACATTTACAAAAGTCGGCAAATAGAACGCAACGCACGCAAAGTGTTGCGCGATGCTGAATTGGCAAAGAAAATTGCCGCCCTGCCCGACGAAGGCGACTATACCATGGAAAACTGCGGACAAGGAGAAATAGCCTTACTCGCCGCCTTGGTAAAAAAGAATCTGCACATTACTGCCACCGACCCAAATCCCGACAATATTGCAATTGCGCAAAACTGCATTTCAGTACCGGAAAATTTGAAATTTGAAGTGAGATAACGAATCGTAATACAAAAGCCTATGAAACGTTTTGTTCATTCAATCTTGTTGCCGACTATTTTTCTCCTTTCCTTTTTCTCCAGCCAAGGACAATCAGTTTCAACCTACTACCCCAAAGTTGACAAAATAAGTCATGACAACATCCATATCATGCAAGTTACCGTTGAGCAAAACCAAGTGTACGTAGTTTTCAGATACAACATAGAAGGAAAAGACCAAGTTTCTATGAGTTCAAACACAACCTTGCAATGCGGTTCTTTTATAAGTTCCATAAAAAAGTTTGGCGTACTCTCAGACAGCACAATACAACACGTTTTACCATTTAACGAGTGGTTTGATTGCTCAGATTCGAAAAACATGAAATACGCCAGCAAACCATTCACGTACCTCGACGACAAAGGAGAGGAAAAGATTTCCCGCTCGTTTGATTTCTTCCTAGTATTTCCGGGGAAACTACCGGAATATGCACAAACAATCACTATCAATGAGAATGCCGGAGAACGATCTTTTAAGTGGGAAGGCATACACATCAACAACTTCCGCACGGAAGAAGAATGGTAGATTTCGTTTACTTGAATCAACCACTTACGTAATTCACGTACAACCATTGCGAAAAACCCGTAATTTTCTAAAAATCAGCATTTTAGGAAAACAATTCCCAAAAAAAGCTCTACTTTTGTTCTCGTAAAAACAAAATCTAAAACCTAAACAAATGGCAAAGAATTTCGACAAAGAATTGAACGATTTCATGGCGAAAGTAATCGCTAAGAATCCAGGTGAATCAGAATTTCACCAAGCAGTTCACGAAGTAGTAAAATCAATTCTTCCTTTTTTGGATGAAAATCCTAAATACAAGGCAGCCAAAATATTGGAAAGAATGGTTGAACCAGAAAGAGTATTTATCTTTAGAATTCCATGGATTGACGACAAAGGAGAATGGCAAATCAACCGTGGTTTCCGTGTTCAAATGAACAGCGCAATCGGTCCTTACAAAGGAGGATTACGTTTCCACCCAACAGTAAACTTGGGTATTCTTAAATTCTTAGCTTTTGAACAAACATTCAAAAACAGTTTAACAACACTTCCAATGGGTGGTGGTAAAGGTGGTTCTGACTTCGATCCTAAAGGAAAATCAGATAACGAAGTAATGCGTTTCTGCCAAAGTTTCATGACTGAATTACAAAAATATATCGGTCCTGATACTGACGTTCCTGCTGGTGATATCGGTGTTGGTGGTCGTGAAATTGGTTTCTTGTTTGGCCAATACAAACGTATCCGTGATGAATTCACAGGTGTGTTAACCGGTAAAGGTCTTTCTTATGGTGGTTCATTAATCCGCCCTGAAGCAACTGGTTACGGAACAACATATTTCGCACAATCTATGTTAGCAACAAAAGGTACTTCATTGAAAGGCAAAACAGTTGCTATCTCTGGTTCAGGAAACGTTGCTCAATATGCAATTGAAAAATGTACACAATTAGGAGCAAAAGTTGTTTCTATATCAGATTCAAATGGTACTGTAGTTGATGAAGCTGGTATTTCAGCCGAAAAATTACAATTCCTTTGTGATTTGAAAAACGTTAAACGTGGTCGTGTTAAAGAATATGCAGACAAATATGGTTGCAAATATTTCGAAGGTCAACGTCCATGGAAAAACGTTAAATGTGATGTAGCAATGCCTTGCGCTACTCAAAACGAACTTGACGAAAGCGATGCAAAAGCATTAATAGCAAACGGTACAATGTGTGTTGCCGAAGGTGCTAACATGCCTAGCAGCCCAGAAGCAGTTATCGTTTTCCAATCAGCAAAAATTTTGTATGCTCCTGGAAAAGCATCTAACGCCGGTGGTGTAGCAACTTCAGGTTTGGAAATGTGTCAAAACTCTGCACGTCTTTCTTGGACAGCAGAAGAAGTTGACAAAAAATTGTTCGACATCATGGCTTCTATTCATGAAAACTGTGTTAAATACGGAACACAAGCTGATGGATATATTGACTATGTTGTTGGTGCTAACATTGCAGGCTTCATTAAAGTTGCTGATGCAATGATGGCTCAAGGTTTAGTTTAGTAGAATAACTAAATAAATTATAGATAAATCTCCTTGTATTTAATAGAACGCAAGGAGATTTTTTTGTGTAAAATAATTTGATACTTTTGTGATACCTAATCGAAACAAGATGAATAAAATTATTAGCAAAAAAATGCTTTCAGAAAACGTGGGGCAACTTGTTGTAGAAGCACCACTAATCGCAAAAAAAAGAAAAGCCGGACATTTTGTAATTATACGAATTGATGAAAAAGGTGAACGCATTCCGCTCACTATTTCCAATGCCGATCCTGAAAAAGGGACCATTACCCTCATACTTCAAAAAGTTGGGGTGAGTACAAGCAAAATTGTTTCGCTCAATGCCGGAGATTATTTATGTGACGTGGTAGGTCCGCTGGGCAAAGCTACTCATATTGAAAAATTCGGTACCGTTCTTTGCTGCGGTGGTGGAGTTGGCGTAGCACCACTTCTTCCTATTGCTCAAGCCATGAAAGCAGCGGGCAACAAAGTTATTTCGGTGTTGGCTGCACGTAGCAAAGATTTGATAATTCTTGAAGACGAGATTCGTAAATGTTCCGATGAAGTATACATTATGACCGACGATGGCTCTTACGGCGAAAAAGGTGTTGTAACCGTGGGTATGGAAAAAGCCATTGCAAAAGAAAAAATAGACTTCAGTATGGTTATTGGTCCAAGTATCATGATGAAATTTGCAGCCCTAACCACACAAAAATACAATATACCTACCTATGCCAGTTTAAATACCATAATGGTTGACGGAACAGGTATGTGTGGAGCGTGTCGCGTTACCGTTGATGGACAAACAAAATTTGTCTGCGTAGACGGTCCCGAATTTGATGCTCACAAAATTGATTTCAACGAAATGATTATGCGTCTTGGCGGTTACAAAGCCGAAGAAAAAGCCGCTTACGAAGCATATTTACAAAACAAATAAGACACAACACGAATGGATAATCAAGAATATTTAAAACAGCAACGTGATTTAGAATGGCGTGCTGAACTTCGCAAAAAATACTCGGCAAAAGATCGTTCTGCAATGACCAGAATTTCTATGCCGGAGCAAGATCCTATCGAACGTAGCAAAAACTACAAAGAGGTGAATATGGGCATTACCAAAGAAATGGCCGTGCAAGAATCTCACCGCTGTCTTGATTGCGTAAACCCAACGTGTATGGAAGGTTGCCCGGTTAGTATCAACATTCCTGGATTTATTAAATGTGTAGAAAACGAAGATTTCCTTGGTGCTGCAAAAGTGTTAAAAAGCACGAGCGCATTGCCTGCAGTATGTGGCCGTGTTTGTCCACAAGAAAAACAATGTGAATCAAAATGTATCTACGCAGCTAAGATGAATAAACCGGCTGTTGCCATTGGCAACTTGGAACGCTTTGTTGCTGACTACGAACGTGAATCAGGACAAATGTGTTTGCCCGAAGTGGCACCGAAAAATGGATTCAAAGTTGCCGTTATTGGTTCAGGACCTGCCGGGCTTTCTTGTAGTGGCGACTTGGCTAAAGCAGGATGCGACGTTACAGTATTTGAGGCATTGCACGAAATTGGCGGTGTGCTTAAATATGGTATCCCCGAATTCCGTTTGCCAAACAACATTGTTGACGTTGAAATTGATAACCTCAAAAAAATCGGCGTGAACTTCGTAAAAGACTTCATAGTTGGAAATACCGCAACAATTGATGATTTACGTGAAGAAGGTTATAAAGCATTCTTTGTAAGTAGTGGTGCTGGATTGCCTAAATTTATGTGCATTCCGGGAGAAAACTATACGGGCATTCTTTCGTCAAACGAATACTTAACTCGTATCAATTTGATGAATGCGGCAAAACCTGATTTTGACACGCCTACATTCTTCGGCAAAAATGTGGCAGTGATTGGTGGTGGAAATACCGCAATGGACTCTGTAAGAACAGCAAAACGACTAGGAGCTGAACACGCTATTATTATTTACCGTCGTTCACTTGAAGAAATGCCTGCTCGTGTAGAAGAAATTCACCATGCTCAACAAGAAGGTATTGAATTCCTTTGTTTGAACAATCCTATTGAATATTTAGCTGACGAAAAAGGTCATGTAAACAAAGTAAAAGTTCAAAAAATGGAACTTGGCGAACCTGATGCTTCAGGACGTAGAAAGCCGGTGGTAATTCAAGGCTCAGAATACGAGATAGACGTTGACTTGGTTGTAGTGAGCGTAGGTGTTTCGCCTAACCCACTTATTCCGAACAGCGTACAAGGATTGGAAATGTCGCCCAAACGTACCATTGTTGTGAACCCCGACACTATGCAAACGAGCATTCCCGACATATTTGCGGGAGGTGATATTGTTCGTGGCGGTGCTACGGTTATTCTTGCCATGGGTGACGGCCGTCGCGCAGCAGCAGGGATTCTTGACTATCTAAATTCTCAGAAATAAAAGATATTTTTATCTATACAATTAAGGCGAATGCACACGTATTCGCCTTTTTTAATTATAGAAATAATGCAATTCAGTAAACACGGAAGAATTTCTACATTTGTACCGGAAAAACTATACACAATATGAATTCACCAATTAAACAAGAAAGAGTACTCTATGCCGATGCTCTTAGAATCGTTGCAACATTTGGAATCGTCATTATACATACCGCAGCTTCAAAATGGTATTCAACACCGTTACAATCAGTTGATTGGCAAGCCATGAATATATACGACAGCTTGGTACGTTGGGCTGTGCCCGTATTTTTCATGCTTTCTGGAATGTTTTTCCTAGACCCTGATAAGGACATTACCCAAAGAAAGATTTACTTTAAATATATTCCTCGAATTTTCGCTGCACTTATTTTTTGGGGATTTGCATATAATCTCTATCACGCATGTGAATGGTTCTCGGGAAAAGGACTCACAATGCAACTCGCAAAAATACCTTCAAAAATTATATTTGACTGCGCATGGCCTCACTTATGGTTTTTATACACAATTATTGGGCTCTACATCATCACGCCTATACTGAGAGTATTTACCAAACATGCAAGCAAACAAGAAATAGAATATTTTCTCATCATTTTTGCCATCATTGGATTCCTACAGAAAAAATTTGAATTCCCAATAGTTGAACTTTCAGGATATGTTGGATACTTCATTGCCGGGTATTATTTTTCACATTTTACCCTTGAGAAAAAGACGAAATGTATTATCAAAATTGCAGGAGCTGTTTCCGTTATCGCAACAATAGTTTTAACAGCGGTTTTCAGCATAAAAGCCAATAAACCCACAGAAGTTTTTTATCAGTATTTAAACCCAACAACAATGCTTGAGTCGTATGGTATTTTTTTGATTTTCAAAGATTACTTTGAGAACAGAGTCATGACTACCAGCGGGGATTACATTGTAAAAATCTCAAAACTGACATTCGGTATTTATCTTGTACACGAATTTTTCAATATGATTTTTGGAAAGATTGGGTTCGCCGTTGACATTATTTCACCCATTGTCATGATTCCTTTACGTTCATTCATAACATTTATTCTCAGTATGCTCGTAATCTTTGTAATCAGCAAGATTCCTGTTCTGAAAAAATATATTATGTAGAACGTTCTCGAACCGCTCAAAACAACGTTCTATTCCTTGTAATACATAACTACTCGTTCTTGGCGTTGTTCATGGCCACGAGAAGACAATGTACGTTTGAATATCCAGTTCCCTTTTTCATCAAAGCCATAGGTCATTGTTGTAGAATCGGCAACGGCACCTGCCCAGTATGAGATAATGGCGGTTTGCAATGGCACACCGTGAAACGTTTTATATTCCGTTTTTGAAATTCGCTCTTCGCCTGCAAATTCTACAATTGAAGTTAATTCCTTTTTATCGTTGTATGTATAATCAAAACGAGTCTCATACGTTTTTTCATAGGTTTTCACCTTTGGCTCTGAATTTTCAGTATCGTTTTTCGGAAGAATTTCTGTAAACCCAGCACGATTTTCTTGACGTACCAAGCCATCTTGGAACATGTAATTCCAGACGAACAACGTATCGTTATAAGGGCTGAGAATTACTCCTTTTGTTCTGTTTCCGTCTGAATCGTATATGTATTGTACTTTTTTACGCAACGTTCCTTTGGCATCAAATTCACGAATTTCAACCGGAAGATGCTTTTTGTATTTGTATGTACGGCGTAAATCTATAGAGTCGCCAACAAAGGAATTGAGTTCTTTGATGTATTTGCCATCGTATTTGTACTCGAATATTCGTCCCGGAAGTTGTTCGTGCACAAGCATTCCATCCTTGTTAAACTGGGCTACTACATTGCTATTAGGATTGTCACTATTCTTGTACATTACCTCACGAACCTTTCCTTGTACTTCATATACCTTGTAATCTGTTTCGAAATCAGCACTACGAGAGCATGAGAAGAACAAGGCAACAGAGGCAAAAAAGAGAATATATCGTTTCATATCGTTGAATTTTGGACAAAAATACGTCTTTGGTCTCAATTTATTAAGTAGCTTTGCGAAAAATTACATGGAAGAATTCACTTTAGGCACTATAATCGTTATCTGCTTGAGTGTGCTATTTACCGGAATTGCAAAAGCTGGAATTCCAGGAGCAAGTAGCGTGGTTATTCCTATTCTGGCTATCTTTTTGGGCGGCAAAATATCGGTAGGATTCCTTCTCCCCATTTCTTTCGTAGCTTCGCTTATATCGGGCATAAGAAATCGATCTCATATAAATTGGAAGGCACTTGTCAAAGTGCTACCATGGGCTCTGATAGGGATTTGTTTGGGTGCATGGATAGGAGACATTTCCAACGAACGAATATTTTTCATTCTGCTTTCAATCGTAATCTTGGTTGGAGCTACCATCACTATCATCCAACACATAAAACGTTCTGCTTTCCGCGATCCGTATGGAATTAGCGTAATAGTAATTGGTCTTATAGCCGGTTTTTCTGCCATGATAGGAAACGCAACCGGTCCGCTTATTTCCACGCTCTTTTTGCTCCAACGTTTTCCTAAAAAACAATTTATCCACACCTATGTATGGTTCTGTCTCATTACCGACTTTATCAAAATTCCGGTTCACGTTTTTTTATGGCATACAATCACATTAGATTCACTCGTACTCGACCTTTACACGTTACCAATAATGTTTATCGGTGTGTTCACAGGTTTTTGGCTTACCAAAGTCCTTTCTGACTGCGTATATCAAAACACCATAATCACACTTTCGTGTATTACTGCAATATTTCTACTCATTTATTAGTCAGAGTATTGCGCAAAAAATCAAATAAAACGATACTTTTGCAAAAAAAGAGATACTATGGTTTTACAAGGATTAGACATAGCCGTAATCATCTTATACATTGCGGTTCTTGTATTTATTGGAATTTATTTCAAGAAACAAGCTCAAAAAGATAAATCATCGTACTTACTAGGCGGCCGAAAAATGCCGTGGTACATGTTGGGGCTTTCCGACGCATCGGGAATGTTCGATATTTCGGGTACTATGTGGTTGGTGACACTATTGTTTGTATACGGCCTCAAAAGTATTTGGATTCCTTGGCTCTGGCCAACATTTAACCAAATCTTTCTTATGATGTTTTTGTCGGCATGGCTACGCAGGTCTAACGTAACTACCGGCGCCGAATGGATTGAAACCCGCTTTGGCAAAGGACGTGGAAGTGTACTTTCGCATTGGATAGTTGTTTGCTTTGCATTGCTCATTGGACTTTCAATGTTGTCGTACGGCTTTGTCGGCTTGGGTAAATTCCTTACTCTTTTTATGCCTTGGGATTCTCTTTGTGCATTTCTTAACATTTCACCTGACTGCATTCCTGCCATGTACGTACCCCACGTGTATGGTATTTTCTTCACCATATTTGCCACCTTCTACACCATTTTGGGAGGTATGATAAGCATTGTGTGGGCCGATGTGGTACAATATGCCATGATGACTGTGGCTTCCATAGCAATTGGCGTTATAGCCATGATGTATGTAAGCCCTGACACACTTGCCGCACTCACTCCAGATGGCTGGAATTCGCCATTTTTCGGTTCGATGCTTGACGTAGATTGGGCTGGGAAATTGCACGAAGTAAACAGTAAAATTGCAGACGACGGCTATTCATTGTTTAGTTTATTCTTTGGCTTTATGTTTATGAAAGGTATTTTGGTAAGTCTTGCCGGACCGGCACCAACGTACGATATGCAAAAAATTCTAGCAAACAAATCGCCACAAGATGCACTAAAAATGAGTGGCTCTGTGTCGGTAATCTTAAACCCGGTACGTTACTTCATGGTTTCCGGCTTTGCCATCTTAGCCATTACGTTCTACGACGACCTCAATCTTTCGGTAAACGGCATGATTGACTTTGAACAAATATTGCCTGCCGCCATGGTTAAATTCCTTCCTGCCGGTTTGCTGGGCTTGCTGCTTTCGGGACTTTTGGCCGCATTTATCTCAACATTTGCAGGCACACTCAACGCAGCACAAGCATACGTTTCCAACGATATTTATTTGAAACATATCAATCCCGAAGCGACTCCCGACCAACAACGCCGTATAAACTATATAGTGGGAATAACAGCGGTGCTTTTCAGTACCATTTTGGGATTTGTAATTAAAAACATTAATGAGATATTGCAAATTGTGACCGGTGCATTCTACGCAAGCTATATGGTTTCAAACATACTCAAATGGTACTGGTGGAGATTCAACGGTAACGGATATTTCTGGGGAATGTTTACCGGTATTCTATCGGGGGTTGTAATAGGAGTTATACAACTGCTCGCGCCTGAAATCATTACCGACCATTTTGCATTTATTCCGGCAAATTTAATTGCCCTCTATACGTTCCCTATCACGTTGGCAATCTCTATTGTGGGCTGTTTGCTTGGCACATTCCTAACCGAACCAACCGACCGCGAAACGCTTACATCGTTCTACAGCACGGTGCGTCCTTGGGGATTTTGGAAACCTATTTTACAATTGGTACAAAAAGACAATCCACAATTCCAAAAGAACACTCGTTTCTGGAAAGATATGGGTAACGTAGCGGTAGGTATTGTAACGCAAACAGCATTAGTTGCTATGCCTATTTGTTTAGTGACTCGCAACTGGATGGGCTTTGGTATTTCCGTAGCAATTATAGCTATTGGCGCTACCATACTCAAATTCACATGGTGGAACAAGCTTGATGAGATTTAGTTATGGGTTATGA
>DAIOSV010000041.1:14594-21924 GCA_036752345.1 Bacteroidales bacterium
GTTATGAGTACCATTGCGGTTATGTCATTGCTCTCATTTTTTCTCAAAAACAAAATCACGTTTTCAGGAAAATATCTAATTTCGCAGCACTAAAAACTCGCGTTGCAAAATGATTAAGAACCTTACCAGAGGCAATCCTGCCAAGGTTATACTATTATTCTCGTTTCCCATAATATTGGGTAACATATTCCAACAAATTTATAGTGTTGTTGACACTATCATTGTGGGAAAATTTGTGAATTACCAAGCCCTTGCCGGTGTTGGAATCACCAACGGAATGACGTTTCTCGTATTTGGTTTTGTTATTGGTATCACAAGCGGATGTGGTATTCGCATAGCGCAATTTTTTGGTGCAGGCGACTATGCAAAAATGCGCCGTTCTATTGCCACGTGTTACCTTATTTGTATTGCGCTCATCATGTTTCTGACTCTTGTTGCGCTTGCGTGCATTGAACCCATGCTTCGCGTGATAAATACGCCCGAAAACATTTATGGGTACGCCCATGACTATATGTTTTACACCTTTTTAGGGCTCTTTTCTCAAGTAGGTTACAATCTTATTTCGTCAATATTGCGTGCGCTTGGCGACAGCAAAACGCCTCTCTATTTCCTTATTTTTGCTTCAGGGTTGAACGTCTTTTTAGACCTTCTCTTTGTGAAAGATTTTGGTTGGGGCGTACCGGGTGCGGCGTGGGCAACCATTTTGTCACAATTTATTTCCGCCACGCTCTGCTTTGTGTATGTACATCACCGAAATCCCGAACTGCGACTCGCAAAAACAGACTTCAAAACAAGCTGGAGCTTTATCTGGGAGCATTTGCGCATAGGATTGCCTATGGCTCTTCAATTTAGCATCACGGCAGCCGGTATCATCATATTCTTTGCCGCATTGAATAGCTTCCCCACTACATACATTGCAGGATTTACCTCAGCCAGCAAAATACAAAACCTAGGCATGCTGATTCCTATTTCATTTGGCGTAGCCATAGCAACATACGTTGGTCAAAACTATGGAGCCGGCAACATACTTCGTATGCGTCGGGGAGTGCTCTACACCATTATAATGACACTCATTGTTTGCCTCGCAGTAAGTTTGCTTATGATACTCTTTGCTCGCCCACTTACCTCTCTTTTCCTTGACGGAAAAGCGACCGGCAACACTGAAGAAATCTTCTATGCATCATGCCACTACCTCTACATTTCGGCGACGTTCTTCCCTTTCTTGTTCTTGATATTTGTATTCAGAAACGCACTGCAAGGCGTGGGGAAAACATTTTGGCCTCTTATGGCGGGTGTGTTGGAATTAGTAATTCGTACCATTGCTTCATTTACCTTGCCCAGCATATTCGGATACAACGGCATTGTGATGGTTGACGTTTTGGCATGGATTGGCGCCAGCATTTTGCTTTTAATTGCGTACATTCTGCAAATGCCAAAATTTGAACGCGATTTGTACACACGAAATCTTGTCTAGCAAACATACGACACTCAGCAAAACGCGAGCCTTTGTTGTTTTAAATTTTAGGACAACTCTCACGTTTCGTTTTAAGGAATTACACATTATTTACTACATTTGCACCAAACGAAAATAGGTATGAAAAAAATCCTTCTGTATATTACGATAGTAGTGGCATTTGCCTCATGTAAAGGCGGCATTGGTGGAAGTTCCATGACCGGAGAACCAGGTGATATGCTTGTGGTTATCAACGATGAATACAAGAACACCGAAACGGGCGACAAGATTCAAGAAATTCTCAATGAAGAAGAAATTGGTCTGACGCAATCGGAAGCACCGTTTGCCATTACCGTGATAAGCAAAAACAATTTTTCGAGCACATTCCGTACGTACCGCAACATACTCAATCTTGAGGTTGATAAAAAATACGCAAAAGCACAGATTCAATATCGCAAAGACCTTTGGGCACAACATCAAGCATACGTTGCCGTGGGTGCAAGCTCTATTGAAGACCTCAAAAACGTGGTAGAACTCAAGCACAAAAAAATTATCGAATTTTTTGTGCAAGCTGAAATAGAACGCTACCAACAGTTATACAAATCGGCTAACAACCAAATAGTGGAGAAAGCTGTAAAAGACAATTTTGACCTCAACATCTCGTGTCCTGTTGGATTCAATGTGAACAAAATTGCTGAGAACTTCATGTGGATTTCATTGGAAACAAATGATTACAGTCAAGGTCTTATCATTTACACTCGTCCGTACAAAGACACGGCTCAATTTAGCAAAACAGCGCTACTCAACTACCGTGATTCTATTGTGAAAAAATACATACCCGGACCAAGTGCAGGCAGCTACATGACTACAGAATACATTCTTCCCATTAATCGTGAAGTGGGGAAATACGTGAACAACGACTACACCGTAGAACTACGGGGGAAATGGCGTGTAGAGAACGATTTTATGGCAGGACCATTTTCGAGCTACACGTTCTGCAACCCGGGCAAAAACACACTCATCACCATAGAAGGGTACGTGTACTATCCTAACCAAGAAAAACGCAACTTAATGCGTCAACTACAAGCAATCAGTAGGTCTGCAACATTTGACAAACAGCCTGCTGCAAAATAAGCTATGAAGGTCAAGGATTTTTTCTCGTTAGTGAAATTTTCGCACACAATTTTTGCGTTGCCCTTTGCGGCAATAGGTTTTTCGCTTGCCGTATGGTACGATGGCTACGCATTTGATTGGAATCTGTTGCTGTACGTGCTGCTCTGTATGATATTTGCTCGCTCTGCGGCTATGGGGTTTAACCGCCTTGTAGACTCGAAGTTCGATGCCAAAAACGAACGCACTGCTCCACGAGAAATTCCCGCAGGAGTGATAAGCAAACACGCCGCTTTGGTATTTGTGATTCTCATGTCGGTACTGTTTGTAGCAACTACGTGGTTCATTAACCGTATTTGCTTCTACCTCTCTCCTGTTGCCTTGGGCGTGATATTGTTTTATTCTTTCACCAAACGATTTACCTCACTCTGCCACCTTGTGTTGGGCATAGGACAGTCGCTGGTGCCAATTGGTGCATACTTGGCCGTTTCGGGACAATTTGCCGTAACGCCTATCATCTTTTCGCTCATAGTGCTTGGCTGGATGACCGGATTCGACATTTTGTATGCGTTGCAAGATGAGGAATTTGACCGCAAAGAGTCGCTGCACAGCATACCCGAATACTTTGGACGCACCAATGCCTTGCGCATTTCCATAGGCATTCACGCAGTAACGGCACTGCTTACCATACTTGCAGGCGTATATGCCGATTTTTCATGGCTATACTGGGTGGGCGCTGCTGCATTTATTGGCTGCTTGGTGTTTCAACATGCAATAGTGTCGCCGAAAGACATTTCGCGCGTGAACCTTGCCTTTAGCACCACGAATGGCATAGCCAGTGTGGTATTTGCATCGATTACCATAGCAAGTTTGTTTGTATAAACGTGGTGAACGCCATGATTTTCCACTAACCGATAAGGTGTTTTCTTTTTCTAGGAGATAGTTTCCTTTTTTTAGTGGCTTACTTCCTTTTTTTAGTCGTTCGTTTCCTTTTCTTAGTCACTCGTTTCCTTTTTCTAGCAACGTACTTCCTTTTCTTGGTGGCCTGTTTCCTTTTTTTTGTAGCTTACTTCCATTTTTTAGGTGCGTATACCCTTTTTGCAGTTTCTTATTTGCTATTCGCAGGAGTTATTTTCTTCAAAGTGGGAGACTTTCCCATATCAGTAGTTCACTTCTTCGCTTTTACTTTGTTTTCCTGAACGCGGAATGCAACTATTTTTTCTATAAGATTGAAAGGAATTGGTTTATTGAGAGGAAACTGAACCGAACCTTTCCCCTGTTTATAGGGGGAAAGTTCTTCCTCAAATTTTGAATGCCCTGTTGGCGTGGCATAGAATCCAATATGATGTTTGAACCCTGCAAAATATACAAGTGGTTTGCCGTATAGCTTGTATGCAGGCATGTTGTAGGCAAAACTTTCTTCAGCATCAGGAGCTTGTTCTCGTATTATGGAACGTATTTTTCCCATAATTACCTGAACATCTTGCGGGAAGGTTTGCAGGTACTGGTCAACCGATGTTATTCTCGTTTCCATAGTAGCACATGGTTATGACCGCTTGCACGCTGCTGCCTCACATTTTTCTTTCTTAGTATTTATGATGAGCAACAGTATCATGATACTCACAGCAATAAGAGACGAACTCAATGTGCCAAGTTCCATACCTCCTTTGTTCAAAGGTTTTGTTAAGAAATCGCCAAAGGTTGCTCCAAATGGTCGTGTGAAAATGAACGCAATCCAAAACAACACAACATGATTAATGTTGCTCAAATAATGGAGTAACACCACAACGACAATTACGGCACCGGTTATCATAGCACCGGCTAAATAACTTAAGCCGAAATACTCTCCTAAAAAATCGCCGAAAGCGGTACCTAAACTATTGGAAAATAGAATTGCAATCCAGTAATAGAGCTCCTTTGGCTTGTCACTAATAGGATATACTTGCAAGTTTTTGTATTTCTTATACCACAAAAACAAGGTGGTTGCTAAACAAGATACGAGTAGTATGGTGCCCAACGTATAGCCTAAATGAAGTGTTCGGTCTATAAAGTCGGAAATTTCAGTCCCTAGTGTTGTAGTTCCTATTATTACTAACCAGTAAATAACAGGAATATGCTTCTTGACACTTAATTGGGTAAACAACACCGTCATGAAAAATGCGAGGGTAATGAGTATTCCAATTCCATATCCAAGATTTAAGGTCATTGAGAGAAAATCGCCCAATGTTTCTCCGAGCGTAGTTGCTACTATTTTCATGAGCCAGAAAATCAATGTTATCTTGGCTACTTTGTTTACTTCATTTGATGTCATTTTGATATTTTTTTACATTTAAATTGCTACTTGTAATGCGAGATACCCAATATACACATCCTCATTGCCTTTGGGCAAAATAATAGTTTTTCCTGCTGAAAATAGAAGTTTACTCCATGACGTTATTGTCATCCTTGCTCCAACATTCAGAAACATGGTTGATTCGCTAAAATTCGTATTTGAGGTTCCATTTACTTCGACAGCTGCGTTGATTCGTGCATTAAATTCTCTTGCATAGAGTGCTCCATACGTCCACGAATCTTCGGTTTTTGTATTTATGAGCCGGCCCAATTCTATTCCGAAACTATTTTGATTATAGTCTTTTTGAAATTCGAGAGGAAGAAAGAATTCTGTTCCTTCATCAATTACCCCTTTGGTAACTGCATTGTTTGACAAAACGAAAGAACACGCAGGGTGCGTTGAGATAGCGATTCCTGCACTATCTTGGTCAACAAACCGGAACTTGGTTCCAATGCCCATTTTGCCAATTCCGTTGTCTGAGCCTTCTCCTTGTACATATCGAGAAACAAGCGGAACTTCAAAATTAATATGCTGACGTGCACTCACTCCGTAATTGATATCGATAAAAGGAAATTCAATAGACGTTTCAGAGGCGGTATGTTCGGCAGTGATTCCAGAATTAATTTCCAAATGCCCTTTATCTACAGTGCCCGGATCATCTGTTATCATTGGAGGTCCTCCTTGCGCGAATGTTTGGAGGCTAAGGCAAAAGAATGTCAGAATATGTATTGCTTTTACTCTATAAAACAGGCATTTCATGTTCGTATTTCTTTGTACCCTATGTAACGTGGTTTCTTACAGAGTAAGTATCAAAAGCACTCTATTTTTTTGCATGCCACCGCCAATGTTCATTCGTATTTCTTTTCAGAGATTCTAAACGTATAATTATGATATACGTCTGTAGCTTCCCCCAACGTTGAACCATATTCTTTGTATGTGCCGTATATCCAAAAAGAATTACTTTGATATAAATTCTCAGAATAAGCAATGACGGTATCAGGGGCGAATTTTAGTGTCGTTACATTCTGATTTGACGAAACTATATGGATACTATCAAAAACTTGTGCAGCCAATTCGTTTGGTTTTAATTGTTCGTAGGTGGTATATATTGTGGTATCAGAGCCACTCGGCAAAAGGATAAGGGTGTCACGGTAGTGCCACTTCTCATCTTTATACATGGTGCCATACATCTGGTCTTGTTTTGGATAGAGGTGAATGGTCAATTCACTGTTTGTGTCATTCTTTATCAATAACTGCATCATATCGTGTGTGCTTTCTCTGCACGATGTGAATGCAACAAATAGAAGGAAAATTATGGTTTGTTTTTTCATGTCTTAATTTTTAATGCGTTCTACAAATGGTTGCGTTGGTCTTGTATGACACACAATAGTTTATTTTCAACTACCAAATGTAGGCAATTCTGATATAAAAAGTGTTCTTTTTTCATGAAATACTACCATACAGCCACTTTTGATTTCCTATTGGGTTGTATAACAAAAAAGAACCATGTCACCAAAAAAAACGGATAGCATGGTCCCCCTGTCAAAAAAAAAGTATTTATTCCTTAATACAACGAACAGACATGCCGTTCGCCCCACCGCCGATGATCATGCTGTGACTGAGGCTGTAAAAGTACAGGTATCTGGCGTATGAACCATTAACCGTACTTGACCAATAGGAGCCCTGGGACCCCACATTACTGAGCGAAGCACTGCTGCTGGGGCGGCAACCAGCCATGGGCAATTTAAGGGGCGAGGCAAAAGCACCGGCTGCATCCGGGCTACTCCAAGTAGCAGCTTCAGCCACCCATTCCGCTTCGGTTGGTATGCGATAGCCACTTGGGCAAGGGTTATTGGTGCCACTTACGCCCTGCCATAAATCGAAGTTTTGTGGGCTACGCCAGTCGTAAGGAGTGCTATTACTAGTGATAAAATCGCCATGCCCGGGAGTATCACTTGTTGCTAATGTAGTTGATGTGCTTGATGTTCTGCTTTCGTGACCATCGGCAGCACGCCCCCATTGGTACAGGTCGCCATAAGCAGCTTCATCAGTGCTACTGGTAGCTACCTGCGAAGCTCCGAGGTTGCGGTCCATCCATATTCTACCAGTGGCAGAAAGCACATCATTTTCACCTAGCATTGGCGCCCATTGAGGTTTATTATTAATAAAGTACAAAATCTGTCCATTACTAGTTGCAGACGCAACGGTTACCCATGCTGAACCGTTCCAATACAACATTTCACCAGGTTGGGTTCCTTTTTGTGGTATCTCGCTACGAACTTTTGCCGTTGAATCTGCCAAGGCTGTTTTGGTTGCCAATGCGCTTAAATCTTGATCACCAGTGTTGGTGCCTGAGATTGCAGCAAGTTTTGTTTTCTCGGCACTTGTATAATCGTTTGTAGATAAACCTTTGCCTGCTTCTACATCAACTTTTG
>DAIOSV010000042.1:0-8395 GCA_036752345.1 Bacteroidales bacterium
TAAAACTATACATTTGTGTAAGAATTCAAGAATAACATAAAACATCGAGCTATGGCAAAGATTTTAAAAACTGCGGACCAACTTATAGGCAAAACTCCTCTTTTGGAGTTTACGCACATTGAAAAAGAACTGAATCTAAAGGCTCACATTATAGCAAAATTGGAATTTCTAAACCCTGCTGGTAGCGTAAAAGACCGTGTTGCTAAAAACATGATTGACGTTGCAGAACGCAGTGGCGAGCTCAAACCGGGTGGCGTAATTATAGAACCAACGTCGGGCAACACCGGCATAGGTTTGGCCTTGATGGGAGCTGCGCGTGGCTATCGAGTTCTCATTGTCATGCCCGACACGATGAGCGTAGAGCGTCGCCAACTCATCAAAGCATACGGCGCTGAGATTGTATTAAGCGAAGGTGCAAAAGGGATGAAAGGCGCTCTAGAAAAAGCGGAAGAAATTAAAGCATCCATTCCCGGCAGCATGATAGCAGGACAGTTTACCAATCCGGCAAACCCCGAAATTCATCGTCTTACAACCGGCCCGGAAATTTGGGAAGACACCGATGGCAACATTGACATATTCGTAGCGGGCATTGGCACGGGTGGAACTATTACGGGCGTTGGCGAATATTTAAAGTCAAAAAACAGCAACATTACAATTGTTGCCGTAGAACCTGCAAGTTCGCCGTTGCTCAGCAAAGGCGTTGCTGCTCCACACCAAATTCAAGGAATCGGAGCCAATTTTGTACCCGAAATTCTTAACACCAAAATCTACGATGAAATTATCACCGTACAAAATGAAGATGCATTTGCCATAGGAAAACGCATTGGACAAAAAGAAGGTATCTTGGTAGGTATTTCATCGGGAGCGGCTACATGGGCTGCAATAGAACTAGCAAAACGTCCGGAAAATGCGGGCAAAAACATCGTGGTTCTTTTACCCGACAGCGGCGACAGATATTTATCTACACCAATGTTTGCAGAATAAAGAAGCTATTGTTCTCTGAAATTGAGGCATAGCCACAAATAAAAAGCGGTCGAGACTTATAGAAATCTCGGCCGCTTCTCTTTAATATATGGTTTGAATGATATTACATCATACCGCCCATACCACCCATGCCCGGAGCACCTGCCGGCATAGCTGGTTCGTCTTTCTTTTCTTCTGCCAAAACGCATTCTGTTGTAAGCATCATTCCTGCAATAGAAGCAGCGTTTTCAAGTGCTATACGAGTAACTTTTTTCGGGTCAATGATTCCGGCCTTTTTCAAGTCCTCATATTGATCGGTGCGAGCATTGTAACCGAAGTCACCTTTGCCTTCACGAACTTTTTGTACTACTACAGAACCTTCACCACCAGCGTTTTCAACTATTTGACGAAGTGGTTCTTCAATAGCGCGTTTAATGATTAAGATACCAGTAGTTTCGTCATCGTTGGCACCAGTAAGGTTTTCCAAAGCTACTTGAGCACGGATAAGTGCTACACCACCACCAGGGATAATACCTTCTTCAACAGCTGCACGAGTTGCACTCAAAGCATCGTCTACGCGGTCTTTCTTTTCTTTCATTTCAACTTCGGTAGTTGCACCAACGTACAACACAGCTACACCACCTGCCAATTTAGCAAGACGTTCTTGCAACTTCTCTTTGTCATAGTCAGATGTGCTTGTTTGAATTTGTGCTTTGATTTGTGCGGCGCGAGCATCAATTGCTGCTTTTTCGCCTTTACCACCAATCACCGTTGTATTTTCTTTGTTGATGGTGATTTTCTCACATTGACCAAGTTGTTCTATGGTTGTAGTGTCAAGTTTCAAACCAACTTCTTCGCTGATAACAGTACCACCAGTTAAGATAGCAATGTCTTGTAACATTTCTTTACGACGATCGCCGAAACCAGGAGCTTTTACTGCAGCAATACGCAATGAGCCACGAAGTTTGTTCAATACCAAACCGGTAAGAGCTTCTCCGTCAACATCTTCAGCAATCAACAACAATGGTTTGTTTGTTTGCAATGTTGCTTCAAGAACCGGCATAATTTCTTTCATTGAAGAAATTTTCTTGTCGTAAATCAAGATGAAAGGATTGTCAAGAACAGTCTCCATTTTTTCAGTATTTGTTACGAAATATGGAGAAATGTATCCACGGTCGAATTGCATACCTTCAACAACTGCTACGGTTGTTTGAGTTCCTTTTGCTTCTTCTACAGTGATAACACCTTCTTTTTTCACTTTCTTCATTGCTTCGGCAATCAATTTACCGATTTCTTCATCGTTGTTGGCAGAAATACGAGCAACTTGTTCTACTTTCTCACCTTCAACGGTAACTTGTTCTGCTTGTGCATTCAAGTTAGCAACAACTGCGCTTACAGCCTTGTCTATACCGCGTTTCAAATCCATTGGATTTGCTCCGGCAGCAACGTTTTTAAGACCTACGCTTACGATTGCTTGAGCAAGTACGGTAGCCGTAGTTGTTCCGTCTCCGGCGTTGTCATTGGTGCGAGAAGCAACTTCTTTTACCATTTGAGCGCCCATGTTTTCGAATGCGTCAGAAAGTTCAATTTCTTTTGCTACAGTAACACCATCTTTGGTTACTTGTGGAGCACCAAATTTTTTTTCAATCACAACATTACGACCTTTAGGACCTAATGTTACTTTAACTGCATTTGCCAATGCGTCAACGCCTTTCTTCAAAGAATCGCGAGCATCAATATTAAATTTAATTTCTTTTGCCATAATATAGAATGATTTTAAAAATTACAATATAAGGAGTATATCCGATTGAGAAAGAATAAGGTATTTTTCATCGTTGTGGCTTACTTCTGTGCCGGCATATTTACCGTAAAGAACAGTGTCGCCAACTACAACTTCCATTTCCTCATCTTTTTTTGCTTTACCAACGGCAATAACTTTGCCTTGAAGAGGTTTTTCTTTTGCTGAATCAGGAAGAATGATTCCAGAAACAGTTTTTTCTTCTGCAGCAATCGGTTCTACAAGAACTTTACCTGCAAGTGGTCTACCTTTAAATTCTGCCATAGTATTTTTATATTTTTAAGTTAAACTTGTTTTGATTTGCGCAACAAATGTCACATTTTGTGCCAATTGTTTTTCGTGAAAAAATGGCAGTATTTCTTTCTCTTTTGAAATAACAACTGTCATAAAAAAACAAAAAGTGTCAATATTTACGACATATTGACACTTTCTAGTATGTATAAAAAATAAATCTTATTTCTTTTGTTGTATGTCTTCTGCTGTTTTAACATCAGCTGGAACATTCATTTGTACTGTAGGAGCATTGTCTTCAAACATTGAATGAGATTCTTCAACGCGTGTAGTTGGGGTAAGTGCAGTAAGAACAATACATAGAACAACTAATGCACCTGCGAGTGACCATGTTGCTTTTTCCACAAAATCGGTAGTGCGAGCAACACCCATTTCATAGCGAGAAGACATAAGACCACCACCTTTTGAATTTTGAATTAATACTACAGCAACAAGTAGAATACTTACGATTATTAGTAACACATTAACTATTATCATACCTCTGTTATTTTTTTAAGTTCTTTACTTCTGAAATTCGGTTCGCAAAGTAAATACTTTTTTGTGGATATTTCAAACTTAATTTTTCATATATATCAATTGCCTTGTCAAAAAGGCGTTGAGAAACATATATCTTGGCCATTGTCTCTGTCACAACTTCTTGAGATTCGACATTGGTTTTCGCGTAATTTTCGGGAAGTTTGTCTTCTTGAGAATATTCGCCCATCCACGAAGAATCTAATTTTGGCATTCTCGGATCTTCTACTATGAATTGATTTATCAATTCCATTGCAGAAGGATGCGTTTGCTTTTGTGAACGTTCAAACCAATCATGAGTTTCTTTCTCTTCCTGCGAAACGGGTTCGGTTTCAACTTCAAATGCAACCTGTGGAGCTTCCTCTATTATTGGCTCTGCAGGTTTTTCTTGAATTGGTTCTTCGTGAGATTCTTGTTCTGTTTCAAGTTGAATTTCGACATATTCCGAACTCTGTGCCGGTTGTGGTTTGGAGTTTGCGCCATCGCTAAGTAATTCAGTAAAATCAATAACAGAGGGAGCTACTTCCTCTGGCTCTTCAACGTGTGACACGATTCCTGCTGAAAAATCAAATATTTCGTTTTCGCCAGCGGTCGATTTCGATTCCTCTTGTTCATTGATTTGAGGTTGAGGTTCAGGCTGTTCTTGCGCTTGAGGCTCTTGTTCAACTTGGTTTTCTTCTTGAGGTTGTGTTTGCGCTTGAACTTCTTCTTCAGTTTGATGCTCTTCTTGAATTTGCTCTTGTATCTGAGGTTCAGGCTGCTCTTGTGCTTGAGTTTGTATTTGAGGTTCTTCTTTTGGTTGTTCCTCCGCTTTCATGGCTTGATATTTTTTCAAAATCATATCTGCCAATGATTCTTTTGGAGTCGATTCTTCTTTTGGTGCAACTTTCGGTTGTTCTACAATTGGAGGAACATATGCTGCAACTTCTGGAATTTGTTGTTCTTGAACAGGTTCTGCAACTGGCTCAGGTTGAACTTCGGGTTCTTGTTCTACTATAGGAGGAATAACTTCTTCGGCTGCAACTTCAGCAACTGGTTCTTCTTGTATAGGCTCTGCAATTTGTTCGGGTTGAATTTCCGGTTCTTTTTCTACAACGGGAGAAGCAACTTCTTCTACTGTCGCTTCTGGAACTTTTTCTTCTTGAACTAGTTCTGCTATTGGTTCGGGTTGAACTTCCGGTTCTTCTTCTACTACTGGAGAAACGACATCTTCTGCAATCGCTTCTGGAACTTCTTCTTGAACAGGTTCTACAATTTGTTCGGGTTGAACTTCCAGTTCTTTTTCTACTACTGGAGAAACAACTTCTTCTGCTACTACTTCTGAAACTTGCGCTTCTTGTACCGGTTCTGCGACTGGCTCGGGTTGAACTTCCGGTTGCTCTGCTACAACAGGCGTAGCAACTTCCGATGTTTGTGTATCAGTTATTAATTCGAACAACTTTTTACGACTAATGGCATACGTGGCTGTTACCTTTAAAACTCGCTCATATTTTTCGTTGGCATTGTCTTTCAAGCCTTTGGTGTAGAGCAATCGGGCTGTCTGGAAATATGGATAGTCATCAACCAAATCCAGCAACTTCCTTGTGTCGGAAGGCGACAGAAGTGTTGGATTTTCTATGTATTGTTGTAGTTGTTTCTTATTCATAATTGTTTACCAATTAGCAACACTTTCCATAAAAATTGATTCGATTATTTCATCTGAAATTTCTTTAATCAAAGCATCTTCAACGTCCGATAGGCTTGTTGTGGCATCAAAATCGCGATACGCAGAAAAGGTTTTCTCAAAATTCTGTTTTTCGTCGGTTTTATTCACAAATTTAATTGTTACTCCAATAGTTAAACGCGTCTGCGCTGCCAACTGACTTGCTGTCACTCCCTGATATGAGGTACTGTAGTCGGTTATACTTCCCGAAAATTGCAAATCGGCATTCGACGAAACCAGCGACAAACCGGCAGACGAACGGAATTTATCTTTCAGTCCTTCCGTAAACACGTCACTCAACGTGGCTTGTTTGTTAGCTGCGTGATTGGCTATATACGATACTGAAAAGGTTTTCACATCGGGCGAAATTGACGCACCCGACAAAGAATAGTTTACAGAACATGCTGTAACACCACAAACCACCAATATCAGCAAGATAAGTTTTTTCACTATAATTCGTATTCTTTTATTTTCCTATAAAGTGTTCGTTCAGAAATTCCTAATTCTTTGGCAGCAAGTTTTCGTTTCCCGTTCCATTTTTGCAAAGCTTTTTTTATAAAAGCCATTTCATTGTTGGTAAGCGAAAGCGATTCTTCTTTAATTTCTTGTGTGTCAATTATATGCGAATCATTTCGTTGTTTTGCCAAATGAGGTGTTTGCACCGTTGGCGTTACAATATTTATTGGAGCAGAATCTTCCGATACGTTTACGGTTTCTTCACCAAAATATTTGTCATCGGCAGATTGCTCCACGTCGTTTATCACGGTTGTGTTGGAATACTGCGCTCCATTTTGAATAACGCCGTTCACTAATTTTTTCAAATCGTCCATGTCCTTTTTCATGTCGAACATCAATTTGAAAAGAATTTCGCGTTCCGAAGCGTACGTGGATTCGGCTGCCGACGGATTTATTGCAGGCAAATGTGATTTTCCGTAATCAGGCAAATATTTCTTCATATCTTCAGCCGAAACAACTGGGCCATCTTCCAACATGGCTATTTGCTCCGATACATTCTTCAACTGACGAATATTTCCCGGCCAGCGATATGTAATCAACAACGTTTTGGCTGATTCATCTAAATCAATGCGAGGACGACGATATTGCTCGGCGGTTTCGTTTGCAAATTTGCGGAACAACACATAAATGTCGTCCTGGCGGTCGCGAAGCGGCGGAATAGTAATAGGAACGGTATTTAAGCGGTAATATAAATCTTCGCGGAATTTCCCGTGTTCTATTGCTTTCTGCAAATTCACATTGGTAGCAGCCACCATGCGCACATCGGTTTTCTGTACCTTTGAAGCACCAACGGGAATAAATTCTCCCGACTCCAACACACGAAGCAAACGCGACTGCGTAGATTTTGGCAATTCGCCTACTTCGTCAAGAAAAATGGTACCACCATTTACTGTTTCAAAATATCCCTTGCGGTCGCCAACAGCACCGGTGAACGAGCCTTTTACGTGTCCAAAAAGTTCGGAGTCAATAGTTCCTTCAGGAATTGCGCCACAGTTGATGGCAATATATGGTTTGTCTTTTCGTAGACTATTTTTATGAATAATTTGGGAAAACGCTTCTTTACCAACACCACTTTCTCCACAAATCAATACAGAAAGATTCGTCGGAGCAATTTGCAAGGCAATCTCAACCGCGTTGTTCAAGCGAGGTGAGTTTCCTATGATTCCCAAATTTTGTTTAACCGACTGAACCCTATTATCCATTGTAAAAAATTTCTCAAAGGTAAAAAATTTATTGGAGTTGATAATAGCGAATGGAATTTTATGTAATACGATAAAAGTGTACATTTGCTTTCGTACATTAATCTAAAAACTACCAAATAATGAACATAGGAATAGTGGGTGCAGGTTGGATTGCCGAAAAAATGGCACACACCCTTTCAAAATTAGATGGCTTTGAAACGTATGCCATCGCATCGCGCGACTTAGAAAAAGCAAAGACATTTGCCTCAAAATGTGGCGTCACCAAAGCGTATGGCTCGTACAAAGAATTGATTGACGATCCAAATGTAGAACTTGTGTATGTGGCAACGCCCCACTCACACCATTTTGAACATGCCTCGATGGCTATCGAAGCCGGCAAACCGGTACTCTGCGAAAAAGCATTTACCGCAAACGCTCGTGAGGCAGAGGCATTGCTCAATCTTGCACATAAAAAAGCCGTATTTATTACCGAAGCCATTTGGACCAGATATATGCCATTGTCGCTCAAAATCAAAGAGTTGCTTGACAATGGATCAATTGGACGTTTGCGCTTGCTCAATGCAAGTTTGTGCTATGCCTTGGAACACAAACAACGAATTATGGACCCGGCTCTTTGCGGCGGTGCGTTGCTCGACGTGGGCGTGTATTGCCTCAATTTTGCAAGAATGTATTTTGGCGGTGATATTGCAAACACCTCATCGTTTCACATCAATAGCGAGAGCGGCGTTGATTTGTACGAAACAATTTGCATGACCTATGCCGACGGACGCATTGCAAACCTTCAATCCGGAGCAATTTGCCGGTGCAATCGTGAGGGAGTAATTTGTGGCGACGAGGGCTACCTTGTGGTTGATAACATTAATTGTCCCGAAAAAGTCACCGTTTACGATGCAGGCTACAACGCCACAGCAGAATATCTACGTCCCGAAAATCAAATTTCCGGCTATGAATATCAAGTATTGGCGTGCCGTGACGCTCTCGAAAAAGGCGAATTGGAAACTCCATTTATGCCGCACCAAGAAACACTCAACGTAATGCGTCAAATGGATGCCTTGCGCAAAGAGTGGGGCGTGAAATATCCGATGGATTGAGCAAAAACGTCGGAAAATAAAGTTTTGTTTTTTGAAATTTAGTTACAATTTTTTCTTCCTACTTTTGTTATACAAAAAGGAATTTTTAAAATCAACACACTATGACAACAAAAACATTCCCCGTATATGGCATGAGGTGCGCTCATTGCAAGGCACAAGTAGAAACTGCATTACAAGCACTCGATGGTGTAGCAAATGTACACGCAAGTTTGGATGATAAAAACGTAGAAGTTGAATTCGACGACACAAAAGTGACTGCAAACACAATGAAAAATGCAGTTGCCGAGGTTGGTTTTGATTTAGAAGCATAATGAAAAAG
>DAIOSV010000042.1:8495-20594 GCA_036752345.1 Bacteroidales bacterium
CAATGAAAAATGCAGTTGCCGAGGTTGGTTTTGATTTAGAAGCATAATGAAAAAGCAAACGATACCGGTAGTTGGCATGGCGTGCTCGGCATGCTCGGCGAATGTTGAGCTCAAGCTGAATTCGTTACCTGGAGTAACCTCTGCTTCGGTTTCGTTACCTGCACGCACCGCACTAATTGAGTACGATGAATCGCAGATTTCTCTTGCAGAAATAAAACACGAAATTAATGCCATTGGATACGACCTGATAATTGAAAGCGGCCGCTCGGCAGAACAAATTGAGAGAAACGAATATATGCTCCTTCGTCGCAAAACGATTTTTTCGTGGATTTTTGCCGTATTGGTCATGTGTTTTTCTATGCGTTGGATAGACCTTGCCAGTCGCGACAATGCAAACGTGATGGCTATGATAATTGCGATAGCAAATATTTTCTATTGCGGACGACAATTTTATATACATGCGTTCAAACAATTGCTTCATGCTACAGCAAATATGGATACACTGGTAGCTCTTTCTACCGGAATTTCATTTTTATTTAGCGTGTTCAACACCTTTTGGGGCGAAGCCGTTTGGAGCAGCCGCGACATAGAGTGGCATACCTATTTCGACGCATCGGTCATGATTATTACGTTTGTATTGACCGGCCGTTTGTTGGAAGAAAAAGCAAAAAACGGCACCGCATCAAGCATACGAGAATTGATGGGGTTGCAACCCAAAACGGCTCGCTTGGTAAAAGGCAATGAGCTTGACGAAGTGCCAATTTCTACCATTCAAAAAGGCGATGTAATAGAAGTTCGTGCCGGTGAAAAAATTCCCGTTGATGGTGACGTAACATGGGCAACCAGTTTCATGACCGACGACGCTGCCTATGTTGATGAAGCAATGATTACCGGCGAACCTACCCCTGCAATGAAGAAAAAAGATTCAAAAGTATTGGCAGGAACGGTGATAGCTCAAGGCAAATTACGTTTTCGTGCACGTCAAATTGGAGAAGAAACGGCGTTGGCAAACATCATACGAATGGTGCAAGAAGCGCAAGGGAGTAAAGCTCCGGTGCAACGAACTATTGATAAAGTCTCGCTGATTTTTGTGCCGATAGTTGCCGGCATTGCATTGATTACTTTTTTGGTATGGTGGTTTGTTGGAGGAAACGAAGCGCTTCCGCAAGCAATACTTTCGTCGGTGGCGGTGTTAGTAATTGCCTGCCCCTGCGCCATGGGCCTTGCTACGCCTACGGCTCTTATGGTAGGCATTGGCAAAGCGGCAAAACGCAATATTCTCATAAAAGATGCTTCGGCACTTGAAGAACTCCGTAAAATTGATGCCGTTGTCATTGATAAAACCGGCACGCTTACCATTCCTAATCGTACAATCGATTTCACCAAAGCTGAGGACATTCCTCTTGAATCTCGCGAGACATTGAAACCAAATGCTCGTGAAGCTATGCAACAGTTGCAGGCAAATGGTATTGAGGTTTATATGATGAGCGGAGATAAAGAAGAAGCAGCCCACTACTGGGCCGAACAGGCTGGCATTGCTCACTATCAAAGCAAGGTGCTTCCGCAAGACAAAGAAAACCTTGTGCGAACTCTCCAACAGCAAGGGAAACGGGTGGCAATGATAGGCGATGGCATCAACGACACGCAGGCACTGGCATTGGCAAATGTGAGCATAGCCATGGGAAAAGGAACTGATGTAGCTATGGACGTGGCTCAAATCACCTTGATGGGCGATGATCTTCGGCGCATTCCCGATGCTATTTTGTTGAGCAAAAAAACGGTGAATATGATTTATCAGAATTTATTCTGGGCTTTTATCTACAACGTTGTTTGCATTCCACTGGCAGCGGGTTTGCTGCACATTTTTGGTATTAATTTTCAAATAACGCCAACGTGGGCTTCAGCACTGATGGCATTTTCGAGTGTGAGCGTCGTGCTTAATAGTTTGCGGCTCAATTGGTTGTTTGGAAAAGAATAAATAAATTTGCACATGGACGTAACTGAAAAATTAGAACAAAAAGGCGTAAAACCTACGGCAAATCGGATTTTGGTGTACGAAACTCTCGCAAAACATGCACGTCCGCTGAGCATTGCCGACATTGAAGACAGCATTTTGTCTATGGACAAATCCAGCATTTTCAGAGTCATTACGCTCTTTTTGCAATACGATTTGGTTCATGCAATTGAAGACGGTAGCGGCTCTTTGAAATATGAAATTTGTACCGAAGAATTGCACCACGCCGTTGGCGGTCACGTCCATTTTTACTGTGAAACGTGCCACCAAACATTTTGCTTTGAAGACGTAACGATTCCGTTGGTTGAAACTCCCAAAGGTTTTGAAGCAAATTCCATCAACTACATGATTAAAGGCGTTTGCCAAAAATGCAGTAGTCGCAAATAGAGATTTTGCCACAACGTAACTTTGCAACCAAGTTGCAAGTTTTTCTACTGACATTTGTCTCCGTAAAAATTAATTCTCTCAACATGGAGACAGAAAACAAAATCAAATTAGGCAAAATCGTGGCAGCGGGCATGTTGCTTATAGTTGCGGTTATCATTGAACGCACGTGGAATTTGCCTACGTGGCAATTGTTGCTTGTATACTTGGTGCCGTACTTGATAGCCGGTTACGATGTATTGCGGGAAGCAGGAGAAAAATTGTTGGGCATTGACGATGATGACAACCACTGCGAACATTGCCATTGCGAAAGCAGTGAAAAAAAACATGGTTTTTTAGGACATTTTTCTGGCGTGCTCGACGAAGATTTTTTAATGTCCATTGCAACTATCGGCGCGCTTGCTATAGGTTTTTTGCCGAATGCCGAACACCAGTTTCCCGAAGCGGTGTTTGTCATGTTGTTTTTCAAAGTAGGAGAATTGTTTGAAGACATTGCCGAAGGCCGCAGTCGTAAATCTATTTCGCAACTAATGGACATTCGCCCCGACGTGGCGCACGTTGAGCGCGATGGCGTTGTGAGCACAATTGCTCCCGAAGAGGTGCAGATAGGAGAAATTATCCTTATAAAACCCGGCGAAAAAGTTCCGCTAGATGGCATTGTGCTTGAAGGCGACAGCAATCTTGACACGGTTGCGCTCACCGGTGAGAGCGTTCCTCGCAGCATTCACGCCGGCGACGATATCTTGTCAGGCTGTGTAAATCTGACCGGAGTGGTAAAAGTTCGCGTAACCAAAACATTTGGCGAATCAACGGTTACAAAAGTTCTTGAGCTTGTGGAAAACGCAAGCGAAAACAAATCTAAGAGCGAAAATTTCATTACCAAATTTGCACGCATTTACACGCCTATTGTTGTTGTTTTGGCCTTAGCTGTAGCCTTTTTGCCGCCGATTATTTCCGGAAATTTTTCAGAGAATTTTGGTCTTTGGTTGTACCGTGCGCTTACGTTTTTAGTGGTGTCGTGCCCGTGTGCGTTGGTTATTTCCGTTCCGCTTGCGTTTTTCGGTGGCATTGGCGGCGCTTCAAGAAAAGGTATTTTGATAAAAGGTTCCAACTACATGGAAACGCTTGCGAAAGTTACAAGCGTTGCGTTTGACAAAACCGGCACCATGACCGAAGGCGTGTTTGATGTTACCGCCATTCATCCCGACAAAATAAGCAAAACTGAGTTACTGCACTACGCTGCCCACGTTGAGCGTTATTCTACGCACCCTATTGCCGTTTCACTCAAGGAAGCCTTTGCCAACGAAGACGATGAGTGCGCGGTAGAAAACGTGGAAGAAGTTGCCGGCAAAGGCATTTCGGCAAAAGTCAACGGACACGAAGTGTACGTGGGCAATCTCAAAATGATAGAAGAACTCAACGTGCAATGGACTCTGTGCGACAAAGTGGGAACAATAGTGCACGTGGTAATTGACGGAGAATATGCAGGCCACATTATTGTTTCGGATAAAATTAAAAGTGACGCGGCAGAAGCAATTTCATCATTGAAGAACGAAGGTGTAAGCCGCTTGGTAATGCTCACCGGCGATAAGTACGACGTGGCTGCCGATGTTGCAAAAACAGTTGGCATTGAAGAATTTCATGCAGAATTGCTTCCGAGCGATAAAGTTGCAATAGTGGAACAATTGCTCGCCGACACTCAAAACGGCTCGGTTGCGTTTGTTGGTGATGGCATAAACGATGCTCCGGTGTTGGCTCGCGTCGATGTGGGCATTGCCATGGGCGGTTTGGGAAGCGATGCGGCAATTGAAGCCGCCGACGTGATTCTTATGGACGACAAGCCTTCAAAAATTGCCGTGGCTATTCGTCAAGCACGGCGCACGTTGCGCATAGCAAAACAGAACACCGGTTTTGCCATTATTGTAAAAGTTGCCGTACTTGTGCTTGCGTTCTTTGGCATTGCCACCATGTGGATGGCGGTGTTTGCCGATGTGGGCGTGACCGTTTTGGCAGTTCTCAATTCCATGAGAACGCTCAAAGTATAGCCTTCTCGCGTTTAAACCAAAAGTATTTGCTTTTGGTTTTTTTGTGCATCAAAGTATTTCTGCGACAAATGAAAGCAAACGAAGAAGAATCTCTATCTTTGTTTACTTTCAAAGCACAATTCGTGAATGACTAATACGTTAAAGGGATATTTGTTAGGAATAATTGCCGCAGCAAGTTACGGCACCAATCCTATTTTTGCCATTCCATTGTATCAAGATGGGATGGACGCAAATTCCGTTCTCTTTTTCCGCTATTTGGTGGCAATTCCCATTGTAGCAATAATGATGCTGGTGCGAGGTAGGAGTTTTCGATTGCAACGAAAGGAGGCTCTGCCAACTGTCATTTTTGGGCTGCTCATGGGCATTTCGTCACTTTCGCTCTTTATCAGTTACAACTACATGGGCGCGGGCATTTCGTCAACATTGCTATTTATTTACCCCATACTTGTGGCAGTAATTATGGCGCTCTTTTTCAAAGAACGAGCAGGTGCAATTACAATTTTGTGTATTTGCATAGCAATATTGGGGATTCTCCTGCTCTATCGCACCGAAGACGGCGGCACGCTCAGCACGCTTGGATTGATATTGGTGTTTGTTTCGGCATTGAGCTACGCGGTGTATCTTGTAGGAATAAACCAGAGCGTGCTCAAAGACACGCCTACCCTTACGCTCACGTTGTATGTTCTCATTGTGGGGTTACTCCTTTTTACCGGCTATTCGTTTGCCAACACTGGCATACGGCTTCCGAACCATTGGTACAGTTGGCTCAATATATTTGGCGTAGCATTGTTCCCCACGGCTATATCATTTCTTTGCACCACCGCCGCAATTGCTTACATTGGAAGCACCAAAACTGCCATACTTGGAGCATTAGAACCGGTTGCGGCCGTTTTGATGGGAATCATTATTCTTGGCGAAACCTTCACGGCACGAATGGCGCTCGGGTTTCTCCTTATCATTGTTGCGGTAACGGTAATTATAACGGGAAACAGGGTTTCACAATCTTTGATTCGAATGAGAAAATTGTTCCCAAAAAAGAAAACACGGCCGATTATTAAACCATCGGCAGAGGATGAAAAAACTGTAACACTTTGAATATAGAACAAGTACGAGAATTAGCATTATCGCTGCCGCACGTAACGGAAGACTTGCCGTTTGGTCCCGACGTGCTGGTGTTTCGCATTGGCGGAAAAATATTTATGGCAATGGGTCTCACGTCGGAAGAGCCCAAAATTACCCTAAAACTCGCGCCTGCAGATTCTGAGAATCTTCGGGAGGAGCACAATGGGATTGTTCCCGCATTTCATTGGAACAAAAAGCACTGGAACGACCTGTATTTGGAACAAATACAAGACGCACTTACCCGCGATTTAATTCAACGAGCGTATGCATTGGTGCACGCAGGATTGCCAAGAAAAATCAAAAATGAATTAGAAAACGAGTGCAGACGATGATTATTCTTTTACCCATAATTCCATAAAAAAAAGTATTTTTGCTCAAGGTTACTTGTATGGCACAAACAGAACAAGCTTGGAATTCTCGAATAGGGCTCATTATGGCAATGGCAGGAAGTGCCGTTGGTTTGGGCAACTTTTTACGTTTTCCTATACAAGCCGTACAAAATGGCGGTGGCGCGTTTATTATTCCGTATCTGGTTTCATTTATCCTGCTTGGCATTCCGCTGGTACTTATTGAATGGTCAACGGGAAAATTTGGAGGCCAATTTGGCAGACACTCGCCCCCAACAATTATGCAGACGCTTAACAAAAGTCATTTTTGGCGATACACCGGCTCGCTCGGATTGTTTTCGAGTATCGTAATTTGTGCATACTATTGTTTTATAGAAAGCTGGATTCTTTCGTATGCAATTCATTCCGTAGTAGGTACGTTCAATGGTATGAGCGAAACTTCAGTTTCGGCATTTTTCGATTCCTACCTAAATATTGGCGTATCCACTTCGGGTATTCCATTTGACACTTTTATTTCGTTTGTAATTTGTCTCTTCCTCAATATTTTTATTCTCAGCCATGGTATCGCAAAAGGGATAGAACGAGTGGCAAAAATCATTATGCCAATGCTTTTGATTTTCGCCGTCTTCTTAGTTATCAAAGCGTTCACCATGCGTGCCGGCGTTGACGGTGTACAATATAACAGCTCGGTTGCGTTCAATTTCTTATGGACTCCTGATTTTGATTCGCTACTCAATCCGAAAGTATGGTTGGCCGCAGCCGGACAGGTATTTTTCACATTGTCGTTAGGAATGGGCGCAATTCAAACCTATGCGTCATACCTTAAAAAGAAAGAAGATGTAGCTCTTAGCTCAATGACGGCAGCATTTACCAACGAATTCACCGAAATTGTGCTCGGAAGCTCCATCATTATCCCAATTGCAGTGGGCTACTTTGGTGTTGACAAAGTGATAGAACTCACAAATAGTGGCGGATTTGGATTAGGATTTAGAACCATGCCATTTTTGTTTGAAAATTGGGGGTCTTTACTTTCGGCTGTTGCCGGATTTTCATTTTTCGGATTGCTCTTTTTTGCAGGCATTACATCATCTCTCTCAATTGCACAGCCATTTGTAGCATTCCTTTCAAACAACTACAATTGGTCGCAAAAAGGCACTTCGTACCTACTTGGCGTTATCTTATTTATTATTGCATTGCCCTGTATTTTCTTTTTCAAACAAGGAGTGTTTGACGAATATGATTTTTGGGGCGGCACCATTACGTTGTTCATCTTTGCCATGCTCGAAGCCATTGCGTATTCGTGGGTAATGGGCGTGAACAAAGGCTGGGATCTCATTCACGACCACGCCGACATACAAATGCCAATTATTTTCAAATACATATTGAAATATGTAACGCCAACCATGCTTATCGTCATTTTTGTAGCAGCGCTCATTAAGCCCAAAAATGACGACTGGACGTTGCTCAGCTTGAAAGGATGGGAACTTGACGACTCAAGCATTATAGGCGAACTACGGCATCAAAATATAGGCCCGAACAACACCTGGTTTGCCAATGAATTTTTCTCGGAAAATGAGGGTAATGTTACAAGCATCGGGAGCGAAAACATTACCGTAGGTTCAAAAACCTACGAAATTCCTGCCAATACGAGCGTTGAAGTATTTGTAGGTCAACACGTTTCGGTTGGTACGCCACTCTACAATGGAGACATAAAAAACAACGTTTTCTACATAGATATGTCTCGCATCAGTTTAATAGTATTGCTTTTAGGCTTGTGCTTATTGATTCACAAGGCAAAAGAGCATAATTTTAAAGATATTTAGAATATGTCAACAATAGCTTTAGTGTTAATGCTTTCGGTGGAAATACCAGTTACTGCAATAACTATATATCTCTTTTATCGTATATTGAAAAAAAAATAAGTCTATGAAAACATTTTTTGATTTGGCGCAAACACGCCGTAGCATTCGCAAATTCAAAGCACAAGCGGTACCACAAGACATACAAGAAACTTTGCAAGAAACCGTGCTCATGGCTCCTGCAAGCAAACGTTCCAACCCTTGGGAGTTTATCTTTGTAGAAAACAAAGAAACATTGGCAGCAATTTCAGAAAGCAAGCAAATGGGCGCAGCGTTGATTAAAGATGCTCCGCTCGCCGTAGTTGTACTTGCCGATACGGAGAAAAGCGATGTGTGGATAGAAGATGCGTCAATTGCTACCATTTATTTGCAACTTGCTGCTGAAGATTTGGGATTGGGCAGTTGTTGGGTACAAATGCACAAACGCACTAAAGCCAATGGAGAGAGTGCTTCAGAAGTTTTGAAGAAATTACTTGAGATTCCTGCTAAATATGAAGTTCTTTCGGTTGTTGCAATGGGATACAAAGACGAGGAGAAAAAACCCTTCGATGTAACTCGTTTACAGAAAGAAAAAATTCACAAAGAACGATTTTAAGAATTGTGCGACTCTCACAATGAAGCGAAAACCTGCTTTATTGTGATTTTTGCAGAAAAAAAGACCGTTTTTACCGCAGTTCAGACACTGCGTTTCTCGCTGATACATAATGAAATAAGCCTCATGCAGTGATTTTTTTGAAAAAAATATTGGTGAACATTAGGCGTTAATTAAAAAAAATGTACATTTGCAGCGGAGAAGTGGCAGAGTGGTCGATTGCAACGGTCTTGAAAACCGTCGTACAGCAATGTACCGGGGGTTCGAATCCCTCCTTCTCCGCCAGTGGAGAGAAAAAAATCCCGTAAGCAAATATGTTTACGGGATTTTTTAGTTTATAGACTTTTGAAAGCTTTTTAATTTTCCACCGAAGCTGTATCGGGCAATTCAATGTTGTCGAAATATCCGTCGGGGAACTGATAAATGCGCTCTATTGCCAACGAGTCGCCATACCACACCTCTTTGTCAGTGAAAGGAATGGTTTCGTTTCCTGTCCAACTTTCGCCCACAACAACCAAGGAATCGTGTGTAGTTCCGTCAGGTGCCGTTACCGTTACATAGTAGCAGTTGGTTATGGTTGCTTTGTCTCGTGCGTTTTGAATTTCCTCGTCAGTCATTCCCTGAGAAGTACTAATTTCTTCGTCCTCTTTGCTGCACGCCCACACCATGCCTATCGACAATAGTGCGAGAAATAAAATATTCTTTTCCATAATTACTCCTTTTTTAGTTATACTTATTTAATTCGATTATTCTTTTACAAATTTCAACATTTCCCCACCATCTACCTGCACAAAAATATCTTCTTCAAAGTAAACCACAAGTTTTGTTTTACTAATATTGAGATTTTTCTTTTCGCCTTTGTAGTAATAATAGTCTTTTACCTGTGATTTTCTTGTGCATAGGAATATAAGGCACAAAAAATTAATACAATGCATAATATTTTCGATTTCATACCTTATTTAATTTTAATGAATTGAATATCTCTTACTTGGGGAGTTATCGACCTATCAATGAAGTTATAAATAATCATTTCATTCTCTTTTGCTGTTGAATACAAAAATTTTCTTATCGTTTCATCCTTTTGGAATGAAATTGTATCAGAAGAAGTAGTATAACTCCACCCATCAAAATAAAAATGCTTCTTTATCGATGCATCTTCCGTGAAAACAATTGTATCAGAGATGGGGTCAGTTGCAAAACCCTGTGTCTATGCATAGATATTTGTTAGCCGAAAAAGGAAGTATTTGACATCGGATACTCCACGTAAGGCACCCCTAAATTGTTTGACTTTCGCATTGAAGGATTCTGCGTTCGCATTGGTGGAGAACTCAACAAAATAGTTTAAGACCTCATCGTATCGTTCCTGTATCGTGTGTGCGAGAGTCCTAAATTGTTCCATGTTCGCTTCCTCTATGTCATTATACCATCGGGCAAGATTCGTTCTTGCGGCATCTTTATTGGATCGTTTGTTGAAGATTGAACGTAATCTTTGGGCAAGGTCATAGGCTTTTTTAATTTCAGGATACCTGTCGAACACTATCTCCGCACGTTCACGTTGGCTGTCCGTCCACTTGTCCGGAGACTTGAACAACGCATATCTGCACCGTGCCAGCAGTTCCTTTTCCGTGTCTCCGTTCTCATATGTCGCAGGTTCATACCTCTCACCACGTTTCTGTGCCTCCTTACGTAACTTGTTGTCGTTGTCCAAAGCCAGCCAGCGGTACTTTACCCTGACGCTCGACACCGCTTCCTGGGCCAGTTTCTGCACGTGGAAGCGGTCTATTGTGATTCGGGCGTTATGGAAGCATGACTTGACTGCCCTTTTCATGTTTTCAGCCAAGTCCATCGTGACTTCCTGCACGTTGTTCCGTTCTTTTTGTGGTATCTTGTTCAGGACCTTTATTAGGTCCTCCGACTTCGTCCCCTTCACGATGGCGACGATTGTCCCCGACTTCCCGTGGGCGTCCTTGTTCTCCACGATTGTATAGAGCTCGTCAGACGTCAGGGCGGTTTCGTCTATGCTTAGATGCGTGCCTATGTTCTTGGCGTATACGAGATAGTCCTCCGCATGGTCTAAATGCTCCCATTCCCTGTAGTTCGACAGATGCTCCTTGTATTGGCGGTTGAACAGGTCCCCGTCTATCTTATATGGTCTTTCTAACGAACGTGCCGTTATGGGCATCGAATCCAACGAGTTCTTTTAAAAAAGCACCGAACTCCTGAGAGTACCGTGTCCCTTTGGCTATCAGGTTATAGTCGTTCCCGACGCTCTTACCCGTCGTCTTGTCTATCCATCTGCGACGTTTGATTTTCAATATCGTGCATTTGTCGCGCAATGGGAAGTCCTGGATTGTCATCGGCTCGTAGAAGCCGTTCTTTTCATACAAATGACCTTCTTTGGGAGTGTGGTACTCGTCGTTCTCCTCCAGCTCTATTTCCACAACGCCTCCGATTATCCTTATTCCTACTATCGTAAAGTATTTGTTCACCTCTTCGGGCAACAGCAACTGTCCCATTAACCTCTGTAAATCGTCCATCTTTGATTTTTTCACAAAGTAAACAATTTTTCAGACACAGGATTTTACGGGTGAGCCACGAAAACGCCATCGTTTAAGGACGTAAAATTGAAAGAAACGATAATTGCAGTTTTTGAACATTTTTTTGAGGACAAGAACCGGGTAGCCGTTTATATCTGCGATTCTATGGATGGGAAACAGCATATTCGGAACAGATTGTTCCGAATGTGGTTTAATTCATATTCGCAAAAGCAACATTACACCCTCAAAACTGCATCAATTGAATTTGAGGGAATATCATATTATTCGGCCTTACTGATGCATAACAATAATGATGACTATAAAATGTATTTGCAATTATATAAGCAATTTATAGAACAATTATCGGAAAAATACCAATGACGATATTTTGAATTTAGCAATACACAAACAAGGGATTCCCTTACGGAAATCCCTTGAATTTCGCATTGAGCATTACGCATTATTTCACAACCTTCACTATTTCCCCCTCAACATTCACAAAATACACCCCAGATTTCAGATTTTGGTTTGCTATTTTTTGACCAGAAATTGTTACCACAAATGCTGGTGCTTCGCCGTTCACAAAGATTTGGTTGTTGGAGATATTTACGGCTGTTACATTAAAAATGCTATTGATTGCGGTTGCATCTGCTGATTTGTAATGAATAAATTCACTCCAATATGGCGTTTCCTCATACGATTTTAAACTTGATTCTGGAACGGAAACAGGAATCGTATGGTCAACGTTGTAGAATGATTTTTCGAACAACGAAGGTGGATTTTCTGCCAAAATTGTCATTGATTTTAAGTTTTCGCATAAGGCAAACGTATTGTCTCCCATTGATTTAAGCGTACTTGGTAGCTTTAAATTTTGCAAATAGGTGCAACCATAGAAAGCAGCATCGCCAATGGAAGTCACGCCTTCGGGTATTTCAATATTTTGCAGATTGTGACAATTATAAAACGCCCATTTTCCAATTGTTTCCAAATTGCTTGTTGACGCTTTTAATTCCGAGCCATCGAAAACAATCTTACTCATACTGCGGCAATCCTCAAATGCACTGTTGTCAATTTTTGTAACGCTTGCAGGAATTGAAATTCCTTCCAACGCTGTACAGCCTGCGAACGACTTGTAACCAATTGATTTCAACTGACTTGGAAGCGTTACTTTTTTGAGTTTGTAACAATTATTGAATGCC
>DAIOSV010000043.1:0-4727 GCA_036752345.1 Bacteroidales bacterium
GTAGTCTCGCCGGGAATCGAACCCGAATCAATTGTTTAGGAAACAACTATTCTATCCATTGAACTACAAGACCAAGTTTATTCTACGGCTCGCAATTCAAATTCAAGATTGAGTAATTTAGAGAATCGCACACCCGACGCCATCATATCATTGTCGTCTTTTTTATACTTCCAAACTACCTGTACAAAAACTTTTTCATTCAATTTTTCCAAAAACAAAAAGATTTTTGCCAACTGCTTAGCCGAGGAGGTATTATAATATTCCATAAAGAACTCAAACTCTACGTCTTCTTCAACTTCATCAACAAATTGTTGCAACCAGTCAAACACCGGTGCATAAAAAGCTACTGAATCTTCCGGCAAAGACTTCCCCGATATGGAAAAATGTTTGTTTTCCACATCAAAATGGACTTCAGGAGTCTCCTCGGTAGATACTATGTGTAACGCCTCCATACTTATATTATAACTTGCATTACAATAAACGACATTTTTTCGTTTATCGGTGTAATTTTATACACTATTTTATGACCACTTTTCATTCGCAAATCCACAAGCCCCAAACCAGCTTCTTTGCTGTTATCTATTTCAAAATTCAATAAACATTTGGTGTAGAAATCTTCCAACTCATCGTCTCGCAACGAGTTTAGATGTTCGATTTTTGTCCGCACCTTTTCTATTGAACCATTATCTATGTAATTTCCTGCATTCAAATTGAAATCGTCTCCCTCTTGTGCTATGTAGAAAATGACCGGGTTACCGGCCGTACGTGTTTCATCACGCTTAACTCCATGTTTTACAACATTTTGCAACATTTCTACCATCACATTGCACATCTTTTTCTTTCGTCCCAATTTGCCAAATGATTGTTCATTTATCAATGACAAAATCTCCATCATACTCTTTTGTGTCAACCCACCATTAAAAATCAACATGATGTTTTTTTGCAACACAAACTTGTGCAGCGAAACCACATCTTGAATATTGAAATCTCCTCCTACAGGTTCTTCATCTAATTCGTGAGAAATAGAAGTGTTCATGTAAAAATAGGAGCTTTCATCGTCTATATTCTCAAACGTATAATAGAGCTTATTCCCCGACTTACGAGCCATTTCTATCAAGCCCAATCCTGCACCGCCTTTGTTTGAGATACTTCCCTCTTCTAGCACTTCTTTGTAATACTCTTTCAATGTTTCTTTGTCTAAACTATTTACTTTATTCAACAACTCTTGTAAGTGAGGAATGTTCTCGTTGTTCACCACATTTCCGGAGGTCATTTGATAGGTTCTGTCTTTGTCACATATCACAAACAAACTTGATTTGTCGGGAGGCAACTCTTGCTCATCATCAACATACTGATGGCGAGTAATGTTTTGCAAACATTCTACCATTATGGAGAACACGCGTTTTTTAAGTTTAGAAGAACTCCCCGATGTATCCAAATTATTTTCGGTCAAGGCAATGATACTATCCGTGATTGTTTGCGTGAACAAGCCTCTATAAACATACACTAAGTCCTCATACTGAAGGCCCTCGAATACGCTTAAATCACTAAATTGCTCTTCTATTTTTCCTTGCTCCATAAATGCCAAAAAGACAAACAATGCGAATATAAGATATTTTTGTTAAACTCGCATGAAACGAAGGCAAGAAATTTCGATTTTTTCATTGCACGAGTTTTCTTAGATTTGTAAACAAATATTTTTTACTCTCTGTACGTTTGTTACATCATATGAATTTACATCGTTATTATATCATCCTTCTCATTGGCCTAGTCTCCTTTGCTACTTCATGTAAAAAGGATTTCTACGCAAACTCTTCGTCTGACTTACTTTCATTTTCCGAAGACACAATCGGTTTTGACACCATTTTCACCGAAAAAGGAAGCGTTACGCAGTACCTTATGGTTAAAAACGAATGCGACGGCACTATTAAAATCGACAAAATTTATCTTGCAGGCGGCTCAAAATCAGACTTCTATATTAATGTAAATGGCACGCAAGGTCCATCGGTTGAGAATGTTGACATAGCAAGTGGCGATAGTATTTTTATTTTTGTGCAAACGAAACTTGCGAGCCAAAACGTTGACACAGCACTCTTCCACGAAGAAGAACTTCTCTTTGACTACAATTCCACGCAAAGCAAAGTGGTTCTCTCCGCTTGGGGGCAAGACGTGGTAAACCTCAAAGGTGTGGCTATGAATACGCAAACATTTACGGCAAAAATACCATACGTCATTTACGATTCTTTGGTAGTAAATGAAGGCGAAACGCTTACTATTCAAGCCGGTGCTAAAATCTATATGCACTACAACGCAAACATTATAGTAAAAGGAACGCTCGCTATAGAAGGCACGAGCGAAAAACCGGTTACCTTCACTTCCGACAGATTGGAAGAGACGTACCAACTCCTTCCGGGGCAGTGGGGAAGTATTATTTTTGAACCCACAAGCAGCAACAACACCATATCGCACGCCATCATCAAAAATGGCATAAACGGGCTCGTATTTCGTGGCGACCTTACGCATGAAATTTCGTGCGACCTAAACAACACACGTATTACCAACATGTCGGGCAATGGCATTTATGCCACCAATGCGCACATAAACAGTTACAACTGCATACTCACAAACTGCGAATATTACATACTTAATTTGCAAGGTGGCTGGTTCAAAGGCGTACACAATACTATATGTAACATGGGCACACCACGAGGAAGAAAACATTATCCGTCAATTTCCATTTCCGACACAAGCGCACCTGTGCAGCAAGCATGGCTCTACAATTCAATTGTCTTCGGCACTATGGAAAATGAAATTGAATTCACCACCACAAACGGCAACAATTCACTCGCCTGCGTACTCCAACATTGCTTGCTTCGCGACAGATTCACCTATGCCGACAGCTCATATTATAAAGGAATAACATACTACGACCAAAGCAAACCATTATTCTCTGTTGACGATTCTTTTACACTCGACTCGCTTTCGCAAGCCATTAATATAGGCAATGCCGAATATGGAGCCTTATACCCAACCGACATACTTTCACATTCCAGAATAGCCGACTCAAAACCCGACATGGGTGCTATTGAATATTTTTATGAGAAAAAGGAATAACATAGCACCTCTTCTGATAGCTCTCCTGTTGATTCCTTTCTTGGGTTCTTCTCAACCGCAACGAGACTTTATGGTGATGTTTTACAACGTAGAAAACCTCTACGACACCGTTGACAATCCGCAAAAGAACGACAACGAATTTCTCCCAACTGCCGAACGGCGATGGAATTCCTACCGCTACCATAAAAAACTCACCAACATTTCTAAAGCCATTGCTACGGCCGGTGGCTGGCAATTGCCGGACATTGTTGGCATGTGCGAAGTTGAAAACGATACCTGCTTACACGACTTACTAAACAAGACCGAGCTGTACCGTTTTCATTACAACATCATACACTTTGACTCGGAAGATCCACGCGGTGTTGATGTAGCACTACTCTACAACACCCAGACATTTTCTCCTCTCACAAAGCGGCCCATTCGTATTCAATTCACCTCCGACACAAACAAAAAAACACGCGATGTGCTCTACGTTTCGGGCATCATGAAACCGACCAACGACACGCTCCACCTTTTTGTTTGCCACTTTCCATCGCGGCGAGGAGGGAAGGAAGTAAGCGAACCGTTTAGAATGGAGGTAGCAAAAGGAGTGAGAGCACAGATTGACAGCATATTTTCTACAAACCCCAAGGCAAACATTTTGGTCACCGGCGACTTTAACGACTACCCCGACGACAAAAGCATAACCGAAGTTTTACAAGCAAAAAAGCAAACCGACGCCTGCAAATCATGTCTTATCAGCCTACAAGACCCAAGTGCCGATGGCACATACAAATTTCAAGGGCAATGGAATTTTCTGGACCAAGCCATTGTAAGTAGCGGCTTTTTAGAACGCTACAAAATTGACTACGCCGTAGTAAAAGCAGAAGGACTGCTCGAAACAAACGAAAAAACGGGAGAAAAAACACCCTTCCGCACATATCGTGGTGCGTATTATCATGGAGGCTTTAGCGACCACCTGCCAATAACCACATCTTTTTCCAAGAAATAAGAATATTCGCGATTTTGGGCGTAAAAACTTACAGAAAAAAGATTCCATTTCTTTTGTGATATTCAAAAAAAAAGTAATTTTGTGATAACGTACAAATTAAAGTAATCTAAATAAAAGATTGTATGGCTGAAAATATTGGAAAAATCGTTCAAATCGTGGGTCCGGTTGTGGATGTTAGTTTTGAACAAGAAGACAGTACTCTTCCAAGTATATATGATGCACTAGAAGTGACAAGACCGAATGGTCAAGTTGTCATTTTGGAATGTCAACAACATATAGGTGAGAATACCGTTCGTACCATTGCAATGGATTCCACCGATGGAATGTCACGTGGTATGAATGTAGTAGCAACAGGTAAACAAATTACCATGCCGGTTGGAGACAAAGTCCGCGGACGTTTGTTCAACGTTACCGGCGATGCCATTGATGGTATTGGTACAGTTTCAAAAGAAGGTGGATATCAAATCCATGAAAACCCTCCTGCATACGAAAAACTTTCTACCGAATCAGAAGTATTATACACCGGTATCAAAGTCATTGACTTGATTGAGCCATACACAAAAGGTGGTAAAATTGGATTGTTCGGTGGTGCGGGCGTTGGTAAAACAGTGCTTATTCAAGA
>DAIOSV010000043.1:4827-19688 GCA_036752345.1 Bacteroidales bacterium
ACTTCAAGAATTCTTACTCCTGAAATTATTGGTGAAGCACACTACAATACTGCTCAAAGAGTTATTCAGATTCTTCAGAAAAACAAAGACTTACAAGATACTATTGCAATTCTTGGTATGGATGAACTTTCTGAAGAAGATAAACTTACTGTTCAAAGAGCTCGTCGTGTTCAAAGATTCCTTTCTCAGCCATTCCACGTTGCAGAACAATTTACCGGTATGCCTGGAAAATTAGTCTCAATTGAAGACACTATCAAAGGATTCAACATGATTATTGACGGTGAAGTTGATCAATATCCTGAAGCAGCATTCAACCTTGTAGGTACTATTGAAGAAGCTATTGAAAAAGGTGAAAAAATGTTAGCGAACTCAAAATAACTGAACGATGACAATTGATATAATTACACCAACAAAAAAATTGTTCTCAGGCAACGCAAAACGCATCAACTTGCCGGGAAGCAATGGCTCTTTTGAAATGTTAGAGAACCACGCTCCCATTGTTGCAACACTTGCAGCCGGCAATGTAATAGTTGTTGATGACAAAGATGAACACAAATCGTTCGAAATTAGTGGTGGAGTTGTAGAACAATCGGCTAATAAGGTAATCGTATTGGTTGAATAATAAACGTTAAAACTTTCTAAAGAAGCCACTAGAGAATTAGTGGCTTTTTTAGTATAATATAAGAGTATGAAGAAAGTATTTTTATCAATTGTATGTGTATTCTTTGCCTTATTCAGCAACGGACAACGAATGGTTACTTTTATGGCAGAGGATAGCTTAAAGGTTTCTGCCGAACTATATACTACCTATAGCCAAACAAGTAATTATATGTTGCTCTTTCATCAGGCAGAATATAGTCGTGGAGAGTTTGAACAAATAGCAACACGACTTATTAAATTGAATTACAATTGTTTAGCTGTTGATTTGCGCTATGGTAATGGAGTTAATTTTATAAACAATGAAACCGCTATGCTTGCAAGAACAGGTAAATATGCTAATTCTATGATTGATTGCGAAAAAGACATAATCGCTGCTATAGACTTTGTTTACTCCATGGATTCAACGGCACAAATTTTTCTATTAGGAAGTTCTTTCTCAGGATCATTGTGCCTCAAAGTTGCAAAAGACCGTGAGGACATTAAAGCAGTTATTGCCTATAGTCCGGGAGAATTTTTTAGCAATTTTAGCGTTGCCGATTACATAAGTGGATTGCAAACGCCTTGTTACATTGCATGTGCTCGACCGGAATATTCATATATTACCGAAATCGCAAAAAATATTGAGTCACCCAAAAAAGTAATTTTCCGCCCCGAAAATTCAAATGGAGAACATGGAGCAAAAGCACTTTGGTGGAACTCTAACGCAAACGAAGAATATTGGCTTAGTTTATTATTTTTCCTAAAAGACTTTAAATAATGCCAACGAAACCAACCACAATAAAAATAACCTCAAAAACAGAATCATTCGAGATATATGCACTCAGCACTTCTCTCAACGAGATGCAGATGTGTCTCAAAATCAACCAATTACTAAACATAGACTTACAACGCAAATCGCCGATTACTATTACCCTGAAAAAGAAAGACATACAACCATTGTGTTTTTCGTCTGACGATATGCTCCGTCGGGTTACAATAACGCTCATCGACAATAAATCAATAACCCCAACTCTCGATTTTCTTAAAAACATCTCTTTCTTCATCAAAATATCACCGGTAAATTCTGAAAGTCAAATCAACGAAATACACCAAACTCTTGCTTCATGCGACGATTTTCTCTTTATACAAAGAATTGAGGCTGGCAAAACGCTTTTAAATAAACAACAATTGGCAATATTCAACTCACTATTTCAATACGTATAGCTTATGAAAAAAGTCTGTATTTTCATTTTGGGTATCATTGCCTTAGCTGCTTGCAATGGGACCGACAAAAACTATAAACAAAGTGAAAAAAGTGGCCATAATCTTCATCTTGCAATATATGATGTAACGTTTGACGACTACATTTTTACTCCCAGCATATCGAATGACTTGGAAAAAAGTTTGGCAAGTATATTCTGTACCGGACTATTCCGACTAAATCCTATTTCTTTAGAAATAGAGAATTCCATTTGTACCGGATGGGATGTTGACAACTCTGGATTGGTTTACACATTTCATATTGATTCAACTGCAAAATTTCACAAAGACCCTTGCTTTGGTCACAACGAAACACGAGAGGTAACTGCGTACGATGTGAAATATACATTTCACATTCTTGCCAACCCGGAATATGGAGGTGAAAACTTTGCCAACACCGTATCACAAATAAAAGGAGCAAAGCAATATTACGCAATGACTAAAGCGGAGCGTGACACAAGCCGCATTGAAGGGATAAAAATTTTGGACAAAGGAACAATTCAAATTACATTGGAACGACCTTCCGCTCTTTTTATACAAAAACTGTCACATCCCGCTGCGTCAATCATTCCGGAAGAAGCTGTAAAAAAATATGGCAAAAACTCTAGCGTCAGCATCGGGCCATTCCGATACGAAGCAGACCAAACTCAGTTTATGTTTGTTAAGTGTTTGTTTTATAACGGATTAGACGATAACAACAACAAATTACCATACCTTGACACGGTTTTCATTACCAAGACAAAGAATTTTGAAGAAACTGTCACCTTATTTTCTGAAGGAAAAATTGATGCAATGCTCTTAGTTCCAAGTAGTGTGATTAGTGAAACAATTAAAAAATTTCCACCAAATATTGACTATGAAATTTCGGAAGCCAACTATGATAACGTCAATTTTATTGGGAAAGGTCCTCTCTACAACATTACTCGTCCATATGTAGAAGATTTACATACAAATCGTTTAAACATTTCGGAATTGGAGCGAACATATATAAAAAAGAAGTAAGCATTTGATTGATTGTAGTAAATGCTTACTTTTGTAAAGAATTCAAACGAAATGCGAAACACTCTATTGATATTATTCCTATTCGTGGCTTCTACAGCGTTCTCTCAAAACGATACGAAGAAAGAAGGCACAATTACGATTAACCAAGACGAACGAATTTCGGAATTGGTAGATCGGCATATTGAAATAAACAAAGCCTCTGAAGGTAAAATTTCGGGATGGCGCGTTCAAATCTACAACTCATCGGGAACAAATTCACGCAACGAGGCACAAAATGCACGCAAATTATTTTTATCAAAATATCCCGAAGTTGGTGCATACCTCATCTACCAACCGCCATTCTTCAAAATTCGCGTAGGCGATTTTCGCACCAAAGAAGAAGCGTACTCGTTTTATAAACAATTACTTGTTGACTTTCCTGTTTCATATTTGGTTAACGACCAAATAAATTTGCCAAAACTTAAAGGCGATGAGAATGAAGAAATGGAGCCGGAATCACTCGAGGATGTCGTCCACTAAAACCTGCTGATTTACTGCAAAATCTTGCGACTCAATCTGCTTGTTGCGATAGAGCAACAACTCTTTGCAATGAAATACTTTTGTTTGTACTCCCGAAGAATAGAAAAATCGGAGTATAATTTCACCTTGTTCAAACGTTGCGTATGAATTTGCATCGACAACGAAATTGGGTTCTATTATTGAAGCAATTTCACCTTGAAACAAAGCCGATTTACCTTGAAAAGAATAAATAGAATTGCCGTCTTCGAAGCGAGAAAAACTATCTTGAATAGCATTAAAATTGGGGTTATTCAGGACTGACGGCACCGAAAGTTCCACTTTGTAAAAACGCTCAACACACCCACCGGTATTTTTTACCAAAAAACGAGGATAGAAATTTACTTTCTGAAATTTTCCACCGGAGAGTATTGGAATACCACCCGTGTTTGTTACGCTAAACAATTCAATCTGAGCACGTTTCCCTTTGGTATATAAGTCACGTATCTCATATTCTTCGAGCAACACCGTCTTGCATTCCGAACGTTTGTAAAACCGATTATCACCGCTCATGTGAGGAGCCAGATGACTGTTTGGCACAGAAATACCAATCACAAAACCGCCGTTTTCGGAAACCACTATTTTTTGAATCAGACAATTCGGTATTTCCGGTGAAATTTGCGTCTGACAAATCATCTGAAGCCATGAAACAGTTTCACTGTCGGATATTTGTTCAACATGACGAGGAATTCTACGAGAAGCAACCACTCCGATAAAAATAACACCTCCGTTGGCATTTGCCATTGAAGATATGAGTGAGGCAAAAAACAGCGCCGCCTTATCATTACGCGTTGCCAACGTCTTTGCCGAAAGATATTCCAACGTAAGCGATGCCTTCACTTTATAGCGAAGCGCTTCTTCTAGTCCTTGTTGTGTTATTGTTATCATACGTTACAAAGGTAGTAATATTAATTTTGCAAAATAAAAAAAAATGAAATTCACTATCCTCGTTCAAAACAAAGTGTTATATTTACACTATAAAAGTTCAATTAATGTTTAACTAAATTTATAACGTATGAAAAAATTATTATTATTTGTTGGTGCATGTCTTGCAACTGCTGCGCTTAGTGCTCAAGTTGCAACTGTTAACATTGACGACATCGTTCTCTCGAACAACACAACTAATTATCAGTCAAGCGAAAAGATTTTTAATGTTACAAGTGCTATTGCTTCAGGAGATCAAGTTGCAGTAACAGTAACAGGAAAAATCAGTGCTGGAGTTGAAGGATTGCAAGCATTTTTAGTTGAATGCTCTGCAACAAATTCCTATGGTTGGAATGTATTAAGCGGTTATGATGACATCAGTGGTGCATTATCAGCAGGAGACGCAGTTAATTTAAGTTTCACTATCACAGCAAATGCTGCATCTCAAGGAACTGAAATTCGCCTATACTTAATCACTAAAAATGCACCTGTAGCTGGAACTCAAACTATTGCTATAAATGCATCTGGCGTTGTTCCAGAACCTCCATATGTAGATCCAATATTAGGAACACTTGCAAGTCTTTGGGGAAATGGAAATGCAGTAAACGGTAAAACTATGACATTTGCAGCATCTGATAGCGGAATTGGTTTTGCAGAGTATAATACCGGTTTTGACATTTCTGCATACAAAACGATTACCGTTACAATGGATTCAATCCCATCATGGGCTACTTACATTCAAGTAATCGCTGCTTTCAACGATAACACAAATCAAAGTTTTGGATTTACTGGTGCAACAGCTACAATTAACGTTGCAGACCTTAACTTCACAACACTTAAACAATTGTACATTCAATGTGGTGGCACAGGCAATATCAGTCTTTCAAGCATAGCTTTTGAAGAAGCAGGAACAGGAACAGCTATCAACACTGTAGAAAATGCTGCTTTTGCAGTTGAAGGTGGTATGGTTGCTTCTGCTGGCGAAATCGTTGTTTACAACGTAGCTGGTCAAGTAGTTGCTACTGCTTCTCAAAACTTTAATGTAAACTCTTTAGCTAAAGGTGTATACTTCATCACTGCTCAAGAAGGTATCATTAAATTCGTAAAATAATTGATTGAGTAAATCAACTCACAATTTCTATAAGAACCCTTGCCAAATACGGCAGGGGTTCTTTTTTTGTGCCTATACACCATGGATTTCGCGACTAACGTTGCTCACTTTTTGTGTTTCACATTAGGCGTTATCCGGAAAAATACTCGTGAAACGCATAACGAAAAACGCTAAACTACCATATGGCAACAAAAAAGGCAGGTTTCTGTCGCCTGCCTTCGTTTTATTTCTATCGTACACTTTCTTTGACCTATGGACTCTTCCATGTTGCAACGGATGTCCATGCAGAGCAATTTCTTCTTCTCTGCTCGCTTTTCTGTTGGCCAATAGATAATCGTCCAACGTGATTGTTTTCTTCCGTTTCATTGTAGTATAAATAATAAAATTGCTATTTCAAACTAGAATACTGACGTTGCCAATCGGGATCTTGAGAATCTTTTACCAATCGCCACATATCTTCACCATAAAGAAACTGGTCCATTTTGGTAAAATGGTAGTTTCTACTTAAGAAACTCCACTGGCCCTCGCTTGGAGCATATGGCAAACCTGCCCAGCCCAATTCTTGACTGCCATCGTAGGGATATTCAGAATAACGAAGTTTCCATAAATTTTCAAAAGACTCTTTTTTAATGCCTTTCTCCTCAAGCAGATTCTTCTTTCCGGGATTTGCTTTGGAAAAAACCTGTCCACTTGCTTGTTGTAAGAATTGATCTCGGGTAAGCCACGTGGTTAACTGTTCACCGGTTGATTTTATTTGAATATATCCATAACGCACAAATCCGGTATAGGTAGTCATTAAACTAATGCCAAAATAGCCGGTAACTGTTACCTTTAGCTCTGGATTATGATCCTTTTCAATAAAGACATTATTATCTTGAGCTGTCGCAGAAAATGCTAACAATGCTAACAAAACAACAAATAAAAAATGTCCCTTTTTCTCCATTATTTTTTCACGAAATTAATTAAAAATCAACTTATTCCAAAAAATATACCAAAATCTTGCCCGTAATTCATAAAAAAAAGGATTGGATATATATACAAACAAACTTTTTTTCTATATTTGCTTAATTATTAATTAAATATTTTTCATTATGAAAGGTACAGTAAAATTCTTTAACAAAACCAAAGGTTATGGGTTTATTAAAGAGACAGAAACGGAAAAAGAATACTTTGTACACGTTTCAGGTTTGGTTGACAAGATTGCCGACAATGACAATGTTGAGTTTGAATTGGCTGAAGGAAAAAAAGGTCAATGCGCTGTTAATGTTAAAATAGCAGAATAATAACTCTTATTTTATCAAAGAACCGAAGGAGATAGCACGTTGCTATCTCCTTTCTTTTTATATCTGTACCTGAAGCATCAGATTCACGGTCACTTTTCGGTGATTAGTATAGATATCATACGTTTCGGGCAAATCGTATTTTTCTGAAAATTGCGTACACGACATTTTGGTTTGAAACGTAACCGCATCACACAATTTCCATTTCACGACGAGGTAGTTGTACGTTCCCGAATAAAAATACTGCGTATTTGAAAACAAATACATCACATCGTCTTCCCAGGCATACAAGCGATTCTCATACGGTGCATCAAAATTCGCAAACCGTACACTTAGCACCAGTGTTGAAGTAGGTTTCCACACAAAATCTTCATACAATAGAAATCCTTTATTTTGCTCATCTGCTGAAACTTGCACCGAAGTCTTCAATACCATTGTGCTACTTATGGGCAACGACATATACAACTTGTGTGATTGTTTTTTTGGCAAAGTAAATCCTGCTTCTGTTTTGGTTGTTTGACGAGTGAAACCACATTGATAATACATATACAAACCCGAAAATGTCTTGTATGAAAGTTTGAATCGGGTACACGTTCCTTGTGCCGGTTGTTGCATAGTTGTCCGTTCTTTGGGAATGGCAAAGACGTCGTTGTCCACTATACATGCAAGTTTATCAGTGAGAGAAAATTTCATATTTGTATGTATTCCCATCTCATTTCCCACTGTGCTTTGCCTCCCTTCGGCTGACGACATAAAACTCTGATAATCTGATTGATAATACCTCAAACTACTCGAAAGCAATACACCTTCCGACAATGCATACGAAACCCCATTAATCGTTGCAAAACGGAAATCTTTATCGATTGCAAATTCTCCATACAAGCGCACATGCCGTTTAAAATAGGTATAAAACACATCAGCATTTTGAATTCGAGCCGAAATTGTGTCAAACGAAAAGGTATGTTGAACAATGGCAAACCCGTATTGCAAATGCTTTACGCGTGTTGCAACGTGTACCCCCGCCATTGTGTTTGAAATGGCTTGTTTCGAGGCAATTTCTGTGGCAGTTCTATGGTATCCGGTTTTCGATATAGAAAAGGGGAAAGCGACCTCATCGTTGGGTTTTCCATCTAAGTTTCTCACCGAAACAAACGGCGTTATTTGAAACGTGCCAATCTTAAAACTTGCACCACAGCCACGGGAAAACAAAAACTCCGACGTTGAACTATGTTTTGACAACACATACGACTGAACTCCGCCCGACTGCTCTAGCGAATTTGCCATACTAAAACCCTGCGAAAGAATAAGTCCCTGTGCTATTGAAACGTTGTAATCGCCAACAACAAGATTCGAAAGCACTCCTCGGTTCTTTATTTGCACATACATCGACCGCGAATCAAAACCTTCGCGCAAAGAATAAGCTTCACCTTTGTCCTTTTTGAGAGTTACTCCACAAAACAATTCATTGTTTGATTGAAAACGATATCGCAAGACTTCTTTTTGTCCGCCACCTTGGTAGTTATTGCTTTCCTTATAATCGTCGTTCTTGACGTTTGTGAGCGAGGTATTTGAAGCCACCACATGGCTGCCTTCGCGCAGAAGTTGTTCTATCGGTTTTGACTTTGGAATAGGAGCAACATAGCAAAACTGAGAAAGCAATTTTGCTTTTTGCAAAGGCAAACCTAACACAAACTGCAATTCATACATACTCAGCAACGGGCGATTGTGATTTACATAATATGCGAGACTTGCTTGTTCAAAATTGGTAAGGAATAAAAAAGCAGAGAAATCATCGTCAGATAAATCGTTGATATTCAATTTATTGTTAAACAATTCCTCTAAATCAGAAAAATCATCTTCCGAAATTGTTTCTTGACTTTCATCGGCAACCATAGCCATCACACTTTCCCAATCCTGTGAGTAGGCGAATTGAGAAAAGAATAAGCACAAAAATAAGCTTACTAAAACAAAAGGAGAACGCGGCATTCTCATGCCGTAAAGATACGGAAATAGTTATGAATTATGAGTTTATGAATTACGTTTTAACGACGTAATGATAAATCAGCTAAGGCAATTGCAGCTGCTGACTCTACAATAACCGGAACGCGCACGGCTATACACGCATCGTGACGACCTACAATAGTAAGCGGTTCCACTTGTTTTGTAGAGAAATTATAGGTTTCTTGCGGTTGTGCTATACTTGCAGTTGGCTTTACCGCCACACGAAATTCTATATTGTTTCCGTTGGTAATTCCACCATTAATACCTCCGGCATGGTTGGTAGCGGTTGTTCCTTTTTCATCTATTATCAAGTCGTTATGCTCGCTACCACGCATTTTAGCAGCTGCAATACCACTTCCAAATTCTATGCTTTTAATGGCAGGGATTGCAAAAATAATGTGAGCAATTTCTGATTCTACCGAATCAAAGAAAGGTTCTCCAAGGCCTACGGGCACGTTTTTGCAGGTGCAGGCTACCATTCCGCCAACTGAATCTTTGGCACGCATGGCTTCTTGAATGCTTGCTTCGATATTGGTACTCCCACCAACCTCAACTAATTGAGCCGAAATTTGAATTGGCGCGAGTATTTTTTTTGCAATAACTCCGGCAGCAACAAGTCCCAAGGTAATGCGACCCGAAAAATGTCCGCCACCACGGGGATCGTTACATCCTTCGTATTTTTTTGCGCCGGTAAAATCGGCATGGCCGGGGCGAGGTTGATTTCGCAAATTGGCATAATCGCCCGATTTTGTGTTGGTATTTTCAAACAAAATGGTAATAGGCGTTCCACACGTTTTCCCTTCATATACGCCACTTACTATTGATGGCAAATCGGCCTCAATGCGGGGCGTAGAACCAAGTCCTCCCGAGCGACGACGCTGCAAGTCTTCTGTAAAATCATTTTCACACAAAGGGATACCGGCAGGACAGCCATCAACAATAACGCCAATGCGTACACCGTGGCTTTCTCCAAAAATTTCAACCCTAAAATTTGTTCCAAATGTGTTCATATAGAAGACTTTTTATAAAAGTACGGATTTATTTATAGATTACATGAATTGTTTTTCTAACGCACAAAATTTCGCACGCTACTTATCCTCAACAATGTGTGTGTACAAACCATCCAAATATTTCCATTCCATAGAATAGAAACTGCTATTGTGCCAAAGGCAAACAAAACTACCATGATAACGTTTCACCGTGTCCATAAGAGAATCAACCCATTCTTCGGCTTCTTTGTACTTACGTGCATCTTGCAACGAAACATCCATAAGCGTAAGCGGTAATTCTTTGATTTTCATCACCTTGCGCGTTTCGCAGTCAAACAAAGAATGCTCAATACACATACCCGTTCTAAAGCCCGGGAAATGCGGATAATACAAACTGCTATCTTGCGTAATTCCTATTTCTTCTAATGCACGAAAAGTTTGTGGCACACGTATTTTCAAATAATGCTGACGATTTTTGACAAGAGGATGATTAAAAATTGTTTCATAAAATTTTTGGTCGACTTTAATACGTTCAACGTCTGCTTCCAAGAAATAATTTGAGTGAATTCCTATCTCGTGCTTTCTATCTTTAATTGCATTAATTATTTGTTTCCCTTTTTCCGTGCCAAGTTGCCATTCATTTCGCTTTGTGTAAAGGAAATAGAAGATTGACTTTTGGTTGTTTTTTTCGCTCAAATCCATCAAAAAATTGAAGGTATCATACGGGTCCTGATTGCTCTTTCTCATTTGCAACGAAGTCTGGAATGAACGGATTGAGAAGCGTTTAAACAAATCGCCCATGCAACTCTTTATAAAATCGAACGTATTGCCCCATTTATAAAGGCAATCAACATCGTGAGAAATGATTTTTTTGTATTTGTGACGTTGTGGTACATCTATGTCAAATTCTTTTAAGAACACACGGACTAATTCCGCATATATGTGTACCACCGGCTTTTCAATAATGCCAAATTTTACGGCACATGCTTCTTTTTCGGAGAAACGTCCGAAGTTATCATAATTCTCGGCAATAGTCTCTTCCCAACGGCTCAACATAAAGAATGCACTTCCTATAATGTCGCCACCACAATACATTGAGCTACCGTGGTTGGTCAACCGATTGTTTCCGTACAAAAAGGGAACGTCGTCTTTTAATACATTTTTGAGTTCCGCAACTTTCGTCGGGAGATATTTTTTGTTGCAATACCCAATAGATTCGGGAATATATGTAAAAAATTCATCGGCAAACTCTATGAAATTGCCGTTTGGCATGACGAATTTATATACCTGGCTAACCGAAGTATCGAACACTTCGTATTCCAATCCAAGTATCTCACCTAAAATGACTTGCAACACATATTTTTTTTCAGGCAAGAATTTTGATTCTGTGTAAATGACGATTTTATCCATTGAGAAAAAAGTCTGTTTATACAAAATTTGATTTTATTTTTTGTGCCATTGCAAGCAACTCATCTTGAGAAGGAGAAAGTTTAGCCCCACCAAAATTCATCTCGCCTACCGAATTGTGTAATGGTATTAGATGAATGTGACAATGAGGCACTTCCAAACCAACTACACCAACGCCAATACGCGTGCAATCCACACTTTTTTCAATTGCTTTTGCAACTCTTTTGGCAAACACCATCATTGCACCCAACAAATCATCATCAACCTCAAAGATGTATGGAATTTCTTTTTTAGGAATTACCAACGTATGACCGATAGCCATAGGGTTGATGTCTAAGAATGCCAAGAACTGATCGTTTTCGGCAACTTTATATGCAGGGATTTCGCCTGCCACAATTTTAGAAAATATAGAAGCCATAATATTAACGAGTTATTTCAACAATTTCGAAAGGCATTTTCCCTGCGGGAACTTGAATTTCAGCAATGTCGCCAACTTTTTTGCCAAGTAAACCTTTGGCAATAGGAGTATTAATAGAGATTTTACCCTCCTTTAAATCCGCTTCTGACTCTGCAACTAATGTAAATTCCATTTTTGCATTGTTGCGTACATTACGAATCGTCACTTTTGAAAGAATCTGCACGGTTGAATTGTCCAACTTAGATTCATCTAGTATTCGGGAATTAATTATGGTATCTTGTAATTTTGAAATACGCAATTCCAACAATCCCTGAGCCTCTTTTGCCGCGTCATACTCTGCATTTTCCGAAAGGTCGCCTTTATCGCGCGCTTCGGCAATTTGTTGTGAAATTTTTGGACGTTCTACCGTCGTTAATTGATCCAACTCTTGCTGTAGTTTACGCAAGCCTTCTTCTGTTACATAAGAAATCTTCGCCATAAGAATATTTTTTTGATTTATACAAAACAAAAGGAATCCCGCAATCGGGATTCCCATATTTTTTTACAAATGTAGTTAAATTTTTATTCCAAACCTAATGTCGATTTTCCGATCTCCTTGCCATTGCAGAATATCGAAATTTGATAGGTTCCTATAGCCAATGTTTCGTTTGAAGCATCGAAGAATATCTCAAATTTAACATCTTCATTGTTGTATTCAAGATCTTTCTTTTCTGTGTACATAATTGTTTTACCTTCAAAATCGAATTGATTAGCATTGCTTGCGGTAAGTACGGTTCCGTTTGGTGCTATTATTCTTACAAACAATAATTTGTTACCCGGTTCAGCCAAATTGTTTTTGAGTAATGTACCTGCAACACCAATTTTGCTAGCTCTGCGAGCTTTTGTTGCTAGTTTACCACTTTTGTTATATCCTTTTGCAACTAAATCGCCAATACGCAACTGAGAACCAACTTCTACTTTCTGGCTCAAGTTTTCAATTTGTTGTGTTTTTTGGTAATCCAAAATTGTCATCGTGTCAATCTTCTGTTGTTTCGTATTGTTTTCAAAACTCAACGAATCAACTTTGTGCTTCAACATACTGTTTTCACGAATAAATTGTTCTGCTGTTTGACGCAATACTGCGATTTGTTTTCTGTATTTAGCTACTAAAGCTGCATCAGCTTTTGCTACTGCCAATTCTGCACGAGTTTGTTCTATCTCTTGCAAACGTTGTGTTAGCACAGAATCCATCTCATCATTGGCTGCAACTTGTTTTTTGATTTCTACTTCAAGAGAATCAAGATTATTCAACAACTGAGCTTTTTCAACATGAGCAACCGAAACAGTATCTTGTAACGATGTTACTTCAGTTTTTAATTGTGTGTTTTGCCATACAAAATAGCCAAGTCCTAATGCTAAAAGAATAGCAACGACCAAAGAAATGTAACCACCTTTTGAATTCATTTTCTTTTATTTTTTTATAATTTTTACAAATGTACACTTTTTATGTATTTGAAACACTTTTTTTGAAAAAAATAACGCCGTTATCGGGTGTATGGCAAACAAATAGACAAAAAAGAGCTTACAAAAACGTCTTTCTGTATATTTGTAACGCTATGAATAAAATAGAGCAAGACAAACAAACAATTCGTCTGATGGTTGGTCTATACTGCCGACACCGCTTGCGTGTAAGAGAAATTCCGGAAGAATACGAGCAACTGATTGACTATGCAGAAAAACGATTGACGCACTGCCGCTATGGGCAAACAAAACCGGCATGTAAAGATTGCGCCACGCATTGCTACAAACCCGATATGCGAGAAAAAGTACGTGAAGTTATGCGCTGGACAGGTCCTCGCATGATTGTTTATTCACCAAAGGCGGCTTTTCGGCACATTTGGCAACGAATAAAAAACAAGTAAGCCGCTGCTACTCTTTGTGACGAGCCTTCAATTCGCGGGCTAAATCTTCTATGCGCAAACCTTTCTCGGTAAGCAACACGATAAGGTGGTAAATCAAATCTGACGTTTCGTACAACAATTGTTCTTTGGTACCATTGGTTGCTTCTATAATGGTTTCAATAGCTTCTTCGCCAACTTTTTGCGAAATTTTGTTGATGCCTTTGGTAAACAATTTCGTTGTGTACGACCCTTCGGGCATTTCACGCTTGCGACGTTCTATGAAATCTTGCAAATATGAAAGGAATGCCAAATCATCAAGATTTTTTTCTCCCAAAAACGCATTCGCTCCAGTTGTTGAACCTTCGGGCAATGCTTTGATTACAACAGCAAGACCGTCTTGGTCTGCCACCATATCTACCACCTGCATTGGTTTGTTGTATTCTCCGGCGGTAATCAGTTCGAGCTTGTTGGTTGCCGACGAAAACAAATAGACTTGTTTCGTTTCCGTTATCGTAGAAAGAGTTTCTTCGTTAATAAAACCAATACGAAGAATTTTGTTGGAACGACTATCTTGCACGGCTGCTTGTACCAAACCGTTGTTTTGAGAAAAATTGAGTTTCATTGCAAACATATATTTGTGGCAAAGATATAATTTTATGCAGACTAAATACCCAGAAATTACGTTTCAAATACTGGCAAGGTTTTTGCTATTTTCTCGTTTGAATGTAACATTTTTATTGCGTTCTTTGTCTAACAGATAAATTCTAATGATTATGAAACGATTACTTTTAGTTTTGGCATTTGCAAGTGTACTACCATTTGTTTCATTTGCACAGTGGGGAGGCGACCCAACTAATAAAAAACTTAACGCAAGCGAATTAAAAGCACCAGTCATTACTTGGACTATTGAGTCGTACAACTTTGGTGAAATTCCGCAAGGCAAACCTGTTGATGTAGTATTTGAATTTACCAATACAGGAAATGCGCCGTTAATTATATCAAAAGTTGAACCGGCTTGCAACTGTACCGATGCCATTTGGCCAAAAACGCCAATCATGCCGGGACAAAAAGGCGAAATTCAGGTAACATTTGACGCAGCAACCGGCGGTAAATTTTCTAAAACGGCAGTGGTTACTTCAAATGCAAAACCAACAGAACAAACGCTGGTATTTACCGGCACTGTTGTAAAAAAATAGAGACTCTATTTTTATTCTTCACACAAAGGCTATCCTCAAACGATAGCCTTTTTTATTTCTGCTATTAAACATTTTAATTTGTTATAAATAAATTATTTTTTACATTTGTAACATTATTAACCGTAACATAATAATAACAATGAGAAAACTACTTCTTTCAATTTTACCTATCTTATTATTGTATTCATGTGACGAAGCA
>DAIOSV010000044.1:0-9663 GCA_036752345.1 Bacteroidales bacterium
TGGGCAAATGTATTTGAAGCTATGAGTAGTAGGAATAGAAAGGGTAAAAAAGAATATTTCATATTAAAAATTGAGTTGTGATAAAAATCTAAAAAATAATGCACCAATAAGAATGCGATACGCAGTTGTCTTTTTCGGTGAGATGAATTACATTGAAATTTGCCGTGTATTGTCGGGCAATACGGAAATGGTGACATGCAACGTGTCGGATGGAAGCAATGTGTTTGCCAATTCCGGCCATTCTATAAGGCACAAATTTCCGGTATAAAAATAGTCTTCGGCTCCGATATTTTGCAAGTCGGCAAGCGTTTCTAACCGATAGAGGTCGAAGTGGTAAATGGTGCGTTTTTCTGGTGTCAAGTATTCGTTTATGATAGCAAATGTTGGACTTGCAACATTATCGGTTACGCCGTATTCCGCGCAAAGAGCTTTTATAAACGTGGTTTTCCCCGCACCCATTTCTCCGTGAAATGCTATAACGGTGTGAGTCCCTATTGCTGTTTTGAATTCCTTGGCTGCTTGTGCAATGTCATCCAGCGAAGTAATTTGTATCGTGTGTTCCATTCGTGTTATTATATTCTGTTTATTTCGAAAGTACGAAATTTGAATAGTTTGTTATTCGTATCTCAGTGCAACAATTGGATCCAAAGTTGCAGCTTTTTTTGCAGGATACCAACCAAAAAATATTCCTGTTAATACACAAACTAAAAAAGAAAGTAAGAGTGAATAACCGGTAATGATGGTTGGCCAAGCGGTAAAGGCTGTTATAACTTTTGTTGCTGCAATGCCAAAGCAAACGCCTATAATTCCCCCTGAAACGCTTATAAATATTGCTTCGGTAAGGAACTGCAATAAAATATCCTTACTGCGTGCGCCTACTGCCATGCGGAGTCCTATTTCTTTGGTTCGTTCTTTCACCGAAACATACATAATGTTCATAATCCCGATACCACCAATGAGAAGCGAAATGCACGCAACCGCAACCAAAAGGGTGGTGAGTATGTCTGTCGTAGAACTCACGGTGGTAAGCAACTCTTCCATTGACATAATGCGGAAAGGATCGTTTGTCCCATCGCTATTATGAACTTTTTCGAGAATTTGTGTAACTTCATCAACGGCTTTTGTTGCAGATTCTTCGTTTATGGCCGAAACTACAATGGAGTTTATGTAGGTGATAGCTAAAATTCGTTTTTGAACGGTAGTGAACGGTGCCAAAATCACATTGTCTTGGTCTTGCCCGAAGGTGTTTTCTCCTTTCGATTCCAGTACGCCAATAACCAAAAATGGAGTGTTTTTGAATCGAATGGTTTTTCCAATGGGGTCTTCGTTTCCAAAAACATTTTCAACCACCGTTTGACCAATTACGGCTACTTTAGATGATTGATTTACATGTCGTTCGGTAAACATACTTCCTTTGCTAATGGCTAGTTTTTTTATTGCAAGGTACTCTGGATAAACTCCAAAGATAGTTGAAGGATAGTTGTTAGCGCCATGAATAGTCTGCCCACCTTTTTGTACAATAGGGGATATTTTATCTATGTATTTTGCTTTTTTTGTGATTGCTTCTACGTCTTTGAGTGTGATGCTTTGTTGGGAACCATCATCAATACGAACTCCTCCTATACGTTCCGAACCGGCACGAATGGTAATCATATTTGAACCCATTTGTGATATTTGGGCTTTGATACTTTCTTTAGAGCCTTCGCCAATGGCGAGCATGGTGATTACCGAGGCTACACCGATAATGATGCCCAACATAGTGAGAAATGTTCTCATTTTGTTCAGTATCACTGCTTTACTAGCAACTTTTATGAGATTTGAAAATACCATAATTAATCAGTTATAGGGGGTAATTTTGCCAATTCTTCTTTTGCATCAACTTGATTCTCGTGCGTAACATCGCTTATGAGAATACCATCACGAAGCGTGATAGTGCGTTTGCTCATGCGTGCTATGTCGGGTTCGTGAGTGACGAATACAATCGTTTTTCCCTGCCGGTTGAGGTCTTGAAACAGTCCCATAATTTCGTATGACATGCGCGTATCCAAGTTACCGGTAGCCTCATCGGCAAAAATCACAACCGGGTCGTTTACGAGTGCGCGGGCAATTGCTACACGTTGTTGCTGTCCTCCCGAAAGTTGGCTCGGCATGTGGTGCAATCTGTCGTGTAGACCTACAAGTTCCAATGCGTGAATAGCTCGTTCTTCACGTTTTTTTGATGGGATAGTGTGATTGTAAAATAATGGTAATTCAGCATTTTCTATACAAGTGGTACGTGGAAGTAGGTTGTATGACTGAAAAACGAACCCAATTTTGTTGTTCCGAATAGAAGCTAAGGCATCGTTTGACAATTCGGTAATTGATGTGCCATCAATTTCGTAGGTACCAATTGATGGCTTGTCAAGGCAGCCGAGAATGTTGAGCATGGTTGATTTGCCCGAACCGCTTGCTCCCATAATGGTGACGAATTCTCCTTGATGGATATCATAAGAAACCCCACGGAGTGCATGAACTATTTCATTTCCTACAACAAACTCCTTGTGTAAATTGTCAATATGGATAATCGTTTGCTTTTCCATCGTCATGCTTCTACTATTTTATCTCCTTTTACTTCCCGGAGGGCCTTGCATAAATGGACTCTGTGTGTTTGCCGCTTCTTTTTTTGTAATGGTTTTAATATTGGTTACAACGGAGTCGTTTTCACTCAAACCGGATAGAATTTGGTAATGAATTTCGTCACTAGCGCCTTTTATTACCGGCTGACGTTTTATTTTCTTGTTTGAAAGTACCCATACATAGTCGCCTTGTTTTTCTTGCCGGCGTATTTTTTGTGGGCGCATGCTATCAGGTTTTCTCGTGGAATTCTCTTGTGTGAATGTTTGTCCATTTTGTTCTGCATATTTTTGCAACAAATCATGTGAAATCTCATAGTTCAAAGCACCTTCGGGAATTGTAAGAACGTTAGCAATTTCTTTGGTATAAATAGTTACTGTAGCAGTAAGGCCGGGCATTAGTTTGAGTTTTGAGTTGTCGGCTTCAATTATCACGGTATATGTCACCACATTTGACGTAACCGTAGGGTCTAGTCTCACTTGGGTAACTTTGCCATTAAAAATATCATCTTGAAATGCGTCAACGGTAAATGTAACTCGCTGACCTTCTTTAATTTGCCCAATATCTGCTTCGTCAACATCTGCTTCAACTTGCATTTTGGTTAAATCTTGTGCAATGGTGAAGAGCGTAGGAGTGTTGAAACTTGCTGCCACGGTTTGGCCTTCTTCTATACTCTTTGATAAAACAACACCATCTACCGGTGAATAAATATCGGCGTAGCTGAGGTTTGTTTTAGCTTTGTCAAGGCTTGCTTTTGCTTGTGTGAGCGAACTTTTTGCATTGTTGTATTGGTACGTAATTGCTTCAAAATCGGCATCACTTATCAATTTTTCGTTGTACAATGTTTTCTGTCGCTCGTAGTTTTTCTTAATATAATCTAACTCATTCAACGCACGTTCGTAGGTTGTTTGTGCTTCGGCAACGGTAGCGCGTAAATTCGTTTTGTCAATTTCGGCAATAATTTGTCCCTGTTTTACTTGGCTGTTATAGTCAACATATATTTTTTTGACTTCTCCCGAAACTTGTGTACCCACTTCTACTTGTTGTGTTGGCTCAATTGTTCCGGTTGCGGTAACTACTTTGGCTATGTTGCCAATTTTAGCCGTTGACGTGGTTACGATAACTTTATTGTTGTTGTCGGTTGCAAAAAACAAGAAATAGATTGCTGTTGCAATAGCAATGAGTGCAATAACGATGATGATTATTTTTTTAGCTTTCATAGTGCTAGAGGTTTTCCTTGATATTGTTGTAGCAAAAGGTGGTATAAAACTGCCATATATTTCGCTTGTATTTTTGAAAGATTTGCTTGAATGTAATTGGTTTCTGCCAAAAGGAGAGAAGTGGCGTCAGTAGCACCAAGATTGAATTGTTTTTGTGCCAATTCGTATGAAACAGCGGCAGCTTTCTCTGATTTTTCCAAGGCTATCAATTCCGTTTGGTATGCTTGCGCACTTTGGCACGTTGATTCTATTTCTTTGTACAAATTTTTCTTTGCCGACTCAAGTGCCAACGTGTTGTATTCCGAATTGATGCGCGCGGTTTCTACGTTGGTTTTGGTTTGCAAATTATTGAAAATAGGAACGGAAAGCGAAAGTCGGAGAGAGTTATTCCCTTCCAATTCCGACTGGTTGTCAAAGTAGTTTGCACTCGCGCCTACTCCTGCCGATAAAGAAAGCGATGGGTAGTATGCCGATTGCGCAAGTTTTATAGAAACGCTGTCAATAGCTTGTTGCTGTTCAATGTTCTTAATATCGGGGAACACCGTGTAGGCAGTTTGGTACACTTCTTTTGCCGATGGAACCTCATATGTAGCCGTTTCAATGTTGGGTATTGCAATATCAAACGAAGTTTCGGGATTAAGTTCCAACAGTTGTTTAAGTGTCAAAAGTTGCTGAGCATAGGCATTGCGAGCCTTAATGAGAGAATACTCATTGCTTGCATATTGCGCCTCAATGTCGCTGGCGTCTTTAGCCGAAATGCTTCCTACTTTATATTTTGCTTGCGATAGAGTAAGTTGTGCTTTGCTTGATTCAAGTATTTTTTCGGCAACATCAATATTTTCTTTGTTGTAGAGCAACTGCAAATATGCTTCAATTACGGCAGTGGTAATTTCATACTTTACCGACTCGGTTTTCGTTGCTTGTTTTTCTAACGAAAGGCGTTGTTTCTTGATGTTGTATTCGGTAGAAAGTCCATTAAATATATTCAGATTTGCATTGAGTCCAAAACTTGTGGTAGTAGGATCAAGCAGCGATTGTGAAGCCGACCCATTTATCGATGGCAATCGTTCAAATTTTGATTGCGTGTATTCTAATGCTGAAACTTTTTGTTCTAATTGCGATTGCGATATATTGATGTTGTTTTCTAAAGCATGAGAAATGCAACGGTCTAAATCCCAACGTGATGATGAGTCTTCTTGCGAAATAGCTGTAAGTGTAGTCGTAGAAGCTATTAAGAAAATACCTATAGAGCGTAGATTATTCATATCTCATTTTTCTCAAAAGTAAGATTTATTTTCTTTGTTTGTCCTTTAGTCTGTCGATATACTTCCGCATTTTATCTATTTGACTACAATGCTTTTAGTTGTATATAAGGAATAACAACTTCTTCAAGCGAGATGCCGCCGTGTTGGAATGTGTCTTTGTAATATTTCGCGTAGTAGTTGAAATTGTTTGGGTAGGCAAAGAAGTCCTGACCGGTAGCAAAAATGTATGATGAGCTCAAATGGCATTGTGGCAGACGAGCTTCAATTGGCTTCGTAATTTCAAACACTTCTTTCGGATTGTATTGCAATGCTTTTCCTTGCTTATAGCGCAGATTGGTTGTTACGTTCTTGTCGCCCAACACTTTAATAGGGTTTTGAATATTCACAGAACCATGGTCGGTAGTAATGATGACGTTGATTTTCTTTTTCGCCAATTCTTGCAATAATTCAAACAGTGATGAGTGGCTAAACCATGAAACCGTAAGCGAGCGATACGCAGCTTCGTCGTTTGCCAATTCTTTAATCATATTCATTTCGGTGCGTGCGTGCGAAAGAATGTCTATGAAATTGTGTACCAACACCGAAAAATGGCACTGAGAAATCTTGTACACGCGGTCGCTTATCTTTTTCCCGGAATTGATAGAGGTGATTTTCTCAAAATAAATTTTGTCGCTGTAACCAAGGCGTTTGAGTTGTGTGATGAGCATTTCTTCTTCATGAAGATTTTTCCTTTCGTCGTCTTCATCATCAACCCAAAGGTCGGGATACATTTTCTCCAAATCGGCAGGCATCAGCCCCGAGAAGAGCGCATTGCGCGCATATTGGGTAGTTGTGGGCAATATGCTGTAGTAGAGAGAATCGTCTTCTACCGAAAAATATTCGCTCAAAAGAGGGCGGAGTGCAATCCAATGGTCGTAACGCAAATTGTCTATCACGAGCAAAAGCGTTTGAGAGTCTTTTTGTATTTCGGGAAACACTCGTTCTTTGATGATGTTTGGCGACATTGTAGGTCTTTCTGTGTTGTCGCTTTTGAACCAATTCAAGTAGTTTTTCTTGATAAATTTGGCAAAATTCACATTGGCATCATTTTTTTGCAACAGCAGTAAATCATTCATGCTGTGATCTTTAGACTGAATAAGCTGCATTTCCCAATATACAAGGTGTCGGTAAACTTCAACCCAATCATTCCAAGAGTTCGCATCGGCTATTTCCATGCCAAGTTGAGAGAAATCTCGTTGGTATTTGCTTGTTGTGTTTTGTGTGAGCAAATCGTTTTTCTCAAGATTTTTTTTGAGTGCCAAAATAATTTGGTTTGGATTGATAGGCTTTATCAAATAGTCATTGATTCGACCACCAATGGCTTTATCCATAATATTTTCTTCCTCGCTTTTGGTAATCATAATTACCGGAAGTTCGGGATGTTTTGCTTTAATTGTTTCAAGCACTTCTATGCCGCTCAAACCTGGCATTTGTTCGTCAAGGAATAGAATGTCAATTTTTTGTTTTTCCACCTCTAGTATGGCATCGTTTCCGTTGTTTACGGGAATAACCTGATACCCTTTGGCTTCAAGGAACATAATATGGGGCTTGAGTAACTCAATTTCGTCGTCAGCCCAGAGAATAGTTGTTTGTCGCATGTGTTTATACAATAACGTTGCTTACAAATGTAGATATTTTTGTTATGATAACGGGAAACAAGCAACAAGTAATATGTTGCGGGTAAAAAATGTTTTGCTCGTTTTATTAAACGATGTTATTCTCCGTAATATTCTTCAAAGAATTTCTGGTATTTGTCAACGTCTTTGTCTTGAATAAGCGTTTCCAAATTCTTTTGAGAAATAATGAATTTAGAAGTAAAGATTTTGTCTATACCATCATAAATTTCAGGGTTGAATTCTATCAATTCCATGTAGCTCATGGCTTGCTTGCTCGTGTTGAGTGTCTTAACGAGTAGCATCGCATATTTAGAGTTGAGTTCTTTTATTTCTACTTCAAAATTGAAGTTGGTGAAGTAGTCGAGGTTGTAGTTTATGAAATTGAATTTGAGTCGGTTGAAATCAACAAATTCTTGTTTACCACAGATTGCGAAATAGTGTGGCACATTTTCCTCGAATACGTACAATTCTTTTTCTTCCTCAACTGGCGCAGGCTTCGTCACATTGTTTGTAGTAGTATTGCTTTGTGCAATAATGGCAGATTCAAACGTTGCATTGCTTTGGTTTGTGTTGAGGTAGTCTACAATTCGTTTCGCATATTCGCCTTCTTCGGTTTTGGGGAATTCTTTTGCGTATGCTTCCATGTTTCTCTTCAAAGCGTCAGTGCCGTTTTGCTTTCCACTACTCATAGCCAGAAGTAGTTTGAATTTTGGTACAAGATACGAATCGGCATTTTGCGCTATGAGTGTTCTGCATCGTTGGTTGATTAAAGAGAAATCGTTACGCATATACGATTTGTAGCAGTCTGCATATTCTTTTTCCAGTTGTTTGTCACGAGCCTTGAGGTTCTTCTGAAAATCGGGGTCGGAGAGTGCTTTTGCGTAATTGCTTTCGGGATAGTTTGCGATACATTCATTTTTGGCTGCGTCGGCTTTCGAGGTGTTATTTGCGCCTATGTAAAGCCCGTACAAATAATAAAGTGCCATTGGTTTGTATTCGCTGTTCGGGAAACGAGTTATGAAGTCTTCGAGTGCTTTTGTTGCATACTGGTTGTCGTGAATCAAGTTCATATATGTCATACCGGTGTAGAACATATTGGTTTCTATATTGGTGTTAGAAATCTTCTTGAGTGAGTCGTTCAGTGGCAAATTTTGCAGATAATATTCGCGCGATTTGTTGTCGGTAACGAGTTTCTTCTTTTCTTCAGCTTCTCCGCTTTCTGCTTTGGCTTCTTCTTCATTTGTGGTTTCGGCAAATGTGGCTGTAGAGTGTTTGTTTGTTCTGCGCCAATTGTCTTCTAGCGGACGATTACCCCAACGTTTGGTAAATTCCGCTTTCCCGAATTTTGCCACACTTTCGTTATAAAAATACCATTGCCCTGCCACTTTTTGGTTGTTCATCCCAAATTCTTGGTTATACAGGTCGCTATTCATATTGGCAATTTCATCTTGTTGCCGTTTTGTTTCTTCGTCTTGACGGATTTTCTCAATTATCTTGTCAATATAGAGATTTCGTTCGTGAGGGCTCATATTTGCAATGCGTTGTACACTATCTTCGTATTCAACACTATGCACATTGTTTGCCAGGATGTTAAGATTTTCCGATTTAGTCTTGATTTCGTGGTAGTTACGATAATTTTCGGGGAGAAATTTCATACAACTATCAAGATATGGTTGTGCTTGTATGTATTTCCGATATCCGTAGTAAATTTCGCCGATAGAAAGGTATGAGATTGCTTTTTGTTGCGAGTTAGAAGTGCTTGTTGCTATTGATTTTTCATAACAATCAATGGCGTCTTCTTCGTTACCTTCGGTGTAGTACACGTTGGCAAGAGCAAAATAGATTTGATCTTGATATTCTTTGTTTTTCTCGTCTTTGAGCAGTTTATTCAAAGAATTCAACACTTCTTTGCTTGACGAGGTTCCATCAAATACGGTGGCTTTATTGATTTTGGCATTGAATGCAATGTCATATTTGGGGTTCATTGAAATAACTTCGTCAAAAGATTTGAGCGCATTCATATTGTCGCCTAATTCCTGATACAATTGGGCTATAATGTATTTGTAACGAATGCGTGTTTTCTTTTTTCGTGTGTTGTCGCACGCAATATTTAAATAGTGTATCGCTTCTTCGTAAAGTTTTTGTTGAATGCAAATATCGGCGTATATGGGATAGCACGCATTTCGAATCTTCTCGGGGCAATATTCCTCGTCTTCTATCAATTTATCAAGAATTTCGCGAGCTTCATCGTATTGTCCCATTTCTACTTTGTTGCGAGCAAACCACAAATTAGTTTCGTAGCAGATGGTTTGTCCTTTGTATTCGTTCAGCAAAAACTGGAAATTCTTTTGTGCATCAAAATAATTGCCTTTGTAGAAAAAAGCTTTACCCATGAGCAAATAAGAGTCGTCAACCCATTTGTTGAATTCGTGTTGCGCATAGAATGCTTTTTGTCGAGCATTTTCTGCAGGCCTTTTAGATTGCGGCTTCGCCGTGATAGAATGTTCTTTTATGACTTTTGCCGATTTCTCTGCCGCTTTGTCCATGTCCGACGAAATGCTCGGGAGCAAATCTTTTTTTTTGTAATAAAATACCGGTAAAATGTCGTTAAACGGTTCTTTGAAATTGTGTTCAAGTGTTTTTACGCCATTTTTGTATGCTTCGCGACCATTGAAATAAATATTATAGCGCGAGGTTATATTATGGTATGCTCTGGTTCGGAATGTATTTTTCTTTGTAGAACAACCCGAGAGGGCAATAATACCAATAAGTATAAGTGAGCTATAGAGATGTTTTTTCAATGCTATCGTATTAAAATAGTATGGTTCAGAATGGTATGTAATTCAATAAAAATCCAAAACCATAACTGCAAAATAACAAAAGTATTTTACATGGAACAAATTTTATTTT
>DAIOSV010000044.1:9763-18464 GCA_036752345.1 Bacteroidales bacterium
CAAAACCATAACTGCAAAATAACAAAAGTATTTTACATGGAACAAATTTTATTTTCAAAAGGAGACGCAGTTTCTTACATTTATTGATTTGTAAAATTTGTTCATGCGCTTATTTGTAGAAAATTCATTGTGTTTTTTTAGGGTTTTCTTTATATTTGTTGAATTAAGATTTTTAAAATTATGAAAGTACGTAATAGTATTACGTTGACTAGTTTTCTTGTATTGATTGTTTTTACTTCATGCACAAAAACTCCTCGTCAAGTAGATTACATTCCTGAAGGAACGGTTTCGGTAATAAGAGCCTATAATAAGGATATGATAGTAAAGACGGGTGACAAAGGGAAAAAAGTTACAGATAGAATTCTCAAAGCGTTAAATGAGTACGGTTTCAATAATGAAACGTTTGATATGGCTATGAGTGTTTTATTTGAAGACTCTCTCCAAACCGGCGTAAATAAGCATTCTGACATGATGGCATATTTGATTCCGTCAAAAGAGTTTAGAAATGCGTACAAATGCACATCGCTCTTGTTAGATGACTCCGCAGCGTTTTCTCGATATCTTCAAAAAGTAAAATCGAATCGTTATGAGAAATTGGAGGGAACGAAAAATTGCGTTTGCTATATCAATAGAAATGACCGTTTTTCGTGGGTAGCATATAATGACGAGGTCGTGGTCTATGGTTCTTCAACCATTCATACAAGAGGAATTTTGGAATGTGTGAACAAAATTTTCTCTCATTCTCGCAGAACATTGGCAAGGAATCGAGATTTTAAAGCATTCCTTAAGCAAAACGATGATGAAGGAATTTGGATATCAACAACAGAATTGTTGGAATGTTATTATTTATGGTACAAAGATTTACCCACATTCTTAACGTTAAAATCCATACCGGAATCCATTTTGAAGGGGAATTATATTCATGCCTATATTTCTTTTGGTAAATCAACTAACATCACGTTCCAGTTTACGCCGGGTTCCGATTTTAAAAGATATTGGCGCAAAAATAAATTCATAAAAAAATCGTTCGACCCAACTATCTGTAATTGGTTGCCGCAAAATACTTTGTGGTTTATGTCGTATGCGCTTGAACCTCAAAATGTTATAAATTTATTTAAAGACACCAAATACTATGATTATTCAGAAAAAGAATTGAAAAAACTGGATATTTCTATGGCTGACGCTGCCAACTCATTTGATGGAAATTGTGCGTTTTCTCTCTACGATATTTCGTTAGAAAAAATTCATGCCTTTGAGTTTGTGCAAGAGTATGAATATCAAGGAGGTATGTTATTATGGAATCATTTGCAGAAAGAGCAAAAATCAACGTTTCCTCATATGGTTGTTGCTCTTGGTTTAAAAGATTCAAAAATTCCAACAATGATTCTTGATCATATTTCTCAAGATGTCTGTGAACACATGGGGGCAGGGGTGTACTGCTTTTCTAAAATTATGGGATTTCCTGCTTATGTTGTTTGTAAAGGCAATGCATTGCTTCTCACAACCGATAAAATGTATGTAGATTCTATAGTGAAGAAACAAGCTGTTCCGAATCTTGCTTTCAATTATGGAGAAAAAGTGCAACAGTTAGGAGCTAAGGCAACGAATTTCGCTTCATATCATTATATAAATTATGACGTAAGAAGCTATCCCCAGACTATGAAAGACTATTTGGCTAAAATGAATGTACTACCATTGGTTGAATCCTATTCTAGCATAGTTAAATCTGCTCGCATGACTATAAACGATTCATATAGTGGTTCCATTGATATTGAATTTCAAGATACAACCCAGAATAGTTTGTATCAAATGAGTAAATTACTAGAAATAATCATTCCATAAAAAACATGTTTTTGTACACAATAACTCCTCGCGTTGCCGACACCGACGCTCTAGGACATATCAATAATACGGTGTTGCCTTGCTGGTTTGAAGAAGCTCGTACACCATTGTTCCGAATCTTAAATCCTACGCTAGATTTTGCCAAATGGAATATTATCTTGGCACACTTGGAAATTGATTTCTTGAAACAGATTTACTTTCACAGCAATGTAGAGATTCGGACATGGGTTTCTCGCATGGGAAATTCTTCGTTTGATTTGATCCAACAACTATGGCAAAATGGCGATCTTTGCGCTTCTTCAAAGGTTGTAATTGTTCACTTTGATTTTAAAGCACAAAAATCTGTCGTTATATGTGATGCTATGCGAGAACAACTCATGGCACATATGCAATAACCGCCAGATACATTACGAAAAGGTTACGTCCCAAATAGGGTAATACCACCCTCTATTTTTGCAAAAATTCACCTATTTACAGTGTACGATTTCCGAATTTCACCCCAAAATCTAGATTTTAACACCCGAATTTTGATTTTTGTGTATTAGAATGGTTTTGTGTACCTTTTTTTTGTCTGTCATTTTTTTTCCTTTCACTTTTGCAAAAACAAAACAAAAGAAATTATGGCTCAAAAATTTGTTCTAAGAGATTTTTCAAAAATCAAAGAACCTACACGGTTGTTTGATTTACTCGACAATTACAAAGAAAATTATCCAAATCTAAAAGTAGCATTAGCAGGTAAAAATACCGGCTCCTGGGTAACGTATAGTCCTGATGAATACAAAGAGTACGCAAACAATATCAGTTATGCGTTAATGGCTCTTGGCATAGTTCCCGGTGACAAAGTTGCCGTAATAGCAACAAACCGTCCAGAATGGAATATGCTTGATATGGGAATTATGCAAATAGGTGCTGTAATGGTTCCAATTTACCCAACTATCAGTGAAAGTGATTATAAATTTATCCTTAACAATTGTGAGGCTAAATTTGTGATTATGGAAGGTGCTGACGTGATGCGTAAAATTACTTCAGTAAAAGCAGAAACTCCAAATGTGAAATATTTATACACATTTGCTGACCGAAAAGAATATCCTTATTTTGATCAGTTAATTGAATTAGGAAAACAAAATCAAAATCCCGAAGAATTGGAAAAACGCAAACGTGCGGTAGCACCTAATGATTTAGCAACTTTGATTTACACATCAGGAACAACAGGAACACCAAAAGGTGTTATGCTTTCTCATAACAATATAGTTTACCAATTGAAGAATTTGCGTCAAACACCATCGGCTACATCAACAAGAGCATTGAGTTTCTTGCCGTTGTGTCACAGTTATGAAAGAATGTTGGTGTATTTGTATCAATATCTTGGTATGTCGGTTTACTATGCGCAAAACCTTGGTACAATTGCCGACAACATTAAAGAAGTGGTTCCAACAATGATGAGTGCGGTGCCACGTGTGTTTGAAAAATTCTACGATAAAATTTACGATAGCGGCAAAAAACTTACCGGTGTTTCTAAAAAAATATATTATTGGGCACTTGAATTAGCTACACACTATCCATTGGAAAAAGAAGACCGTACAAATTTGTGGTATAACATTAAATTTTTCATTGCGAAAAAATTAGTATTGGATAAAATTACCGCAGCAGTTGGTGGCGATTTCGATATTTTGGTATCTGGTTCCGCATCTATTCAACCTCGCTTGATGTCTTTTTTCTCAGCAATTGGAATGCCTGCGTTTGAGGGGTATGGTTTAACAGAAACATCTCCAGTAATAGCCGTAGCTTCAAGAAAAAGACATGCTCGCGAAGCAAAAACAATCGGTTTCCCATTAGATGGAGTTGAAGTTAAGATAGCAGACAATGGTGAAATTATTTGCAAAGGTCCAAGTATCATGTTAGGCTACTACAAAGCTCCTGAATTAACCGCTGAAGTAATTGACGAAAACGGTTGGTTCCACACCGGTGACTTAGGTCGTTTCACAGAATATGGTCAGTTGGTAATTACCGGACGTTTGAAAAACTTGTTCAAAACAGCTTTTGGAAAATATGTAAACCCACAAGTATTGGAAGATAAATTTACATTGTCTCCATTTATTGATGCAATGGCCGTTTTTGGTGAAAATCAAAAATATGCAGCTGCAATTATTTCTCCAAACTTCGAGTTTTTGAAATCATGGTGTGCTAACCATGGCGTTGAATATACTACTCCTACAGAAATGGTTCAAAATAAAACAATTTTAGACCGCTTTAAACGTGAAGTAGATAAATACAACGAATTCTTTGGTAGTACAGAACAAATCAGAAAGTTTACCTTAGTTCCTGAAGCGTGGAGTACTGAAAATGGTATATTGACTCCTACCATGAAAGTGAAACGTGGTGTAGTTCAAGATCGTTACAAAGACGAGATAGCAAAGTTGTTTGTTTAAGCAACTTCTTCAATAGAATCCTGGTCAACGTACCAGATATATCCGCAAGGATTATAGCCCATAAGTGAGAGAATATCGAGGTATTCTCTCATTTGTTTTTTATAGCTGGCATATTTCCCCGTCCCTGTTTTGTAGTCTATAATCACCACTTGTTTCCCTTTTATCATAATTCTATCGGGGCGACGAGTATCGGGGTCTATCTTTCTTTTTTTGCTGTTGGTTTCGTCTGAAACCTGTTCTTTGTATTCATTGGTAAGCAAAATGGCTTGTTCGGTAGTAATCACATCCCATTGTGTATCGTCAAACCAAGGTGCAACTTGTGGGTTGGAAATCAGGGTTTGAATGTATTGTTGTAGTTCTGCTTTCTCGTCTATTGTGTAGAGTTCGGGAGGGCAGGTTTGATTTATGGCGCGCGCTATGTCCTTGTTCGTGGTCACGTGTTCCATAATGGCATGGAGCAGATTCCCTTTCTCCGTTGACGTTTGCTTTTGCGTTACAAGTTCAGGAAATGTGTCGTAGCCCGAAACCGGCAACAATTTTGCGTTGTCTGCCGTTTCTATGGTATATGAAGAAAGTGGAACAAATGTAATCTCACTCTTTTTCGCATGAACTTCCGATGGCATTGGTTCGCCAAATCGGAATGTAGAGTCATCGCTCTCGCCAAATCCAAGTTGTTGAATAATCTCGTTAAACACCGTTACGGTTACCGAAGGATTTTTGTCACTGTTTTTATATCCTTCATAAATGTACAATTCCTCGCGTGGGCGGGTGCAGGCAACGTAAAGCGCATTTATGTTGTCAATCTCTAAATTGTAGAGTTCTTCAACGTATTCGTCTTTAAAGTTAGTGTTAGTCATGTTGCCATTCAGCTTCACTATAGGGAGTTCGGTGTATTCCGTTTTGTAAAGCGATCGCACGTCTTTGGGGTGTGATTTTATGAATTTTGGCATTATTACCACAGGATATTCCAAGCCTTTTGATTTATGAATGGTGAGGGCATTCATGAAGCCCGGCGTGTTGTTTTGTTGCAAATAAGTCTTGTTTTTAATTTCTTCCCAATGCTCCAAAAAGTGCAGTATGTTTGTGTTGTTGTTTTGCGAATACCGGTATATAAGGTTTTGAAAATCAGTGATAAATGCCGCATCGGTTTCGCTTTCATTGAGGCGGAAGGTGCGGATAATTTCTTCGCACGTCTCAAAAAGCGACCTATTGCGTGAAATTGTGGGTTGTGGCAGTTCTTCTCCGGGATGAATGCCGTTGAAGGTGAATTTCAAAAATGACTCGAAAAACTGCGCATCTTTGTTCTCCTTATTCGCCACCATCAACCATTGCAGGTATGTGGTGATGAATTGCACTGCCGGCGAATTGCTGAGCAACAAGGCTTCTTTGCTCATTATGGAAAGTTTGTCGGCATATTCGGGGAATTCCGTTTTCTTTTCGTTGAAAAACGTAACCAAATCGCATATGTCGGAGTTGCGATAGCACAGAAATGCAATGTCTTCGGGCTTGCGTCCCATGTCAAACAGCGAGATTACTTTCTGGAAAATTTCTTCAAGTATTGGGTCTTCTTCTTCGTTTTCCTTCGCTTCTTTGAGGTCTATCAGCTTAATTTCTACGCAGCCTTTTTTTGCCGACTGTTTCGTTTTTTTAGGGATATCTTGTATGCAATCTGCGTAAATATCGGTAATGGCGCCAAAAATGGAATCTTGTGCGTCGGCAGTTTCCGCAGGGGCATAACTGTCGTTGAATTTGCCGTCAACGAATTTTGAGTAGTGCGTAAAAAACGCATTATTAAAATCAACGATGTTCTGAAAACTTCTGTAGTTGCAGTTTTTTACCTCATTGGCGGTTTGTTGGTTGTGCTTGCTTAAATTGTGCATCAAGCGCCAGTCGCCGTTGCGGAAGCGATAGATAGATTGTTTTACGTCGCCAATTATGAGCGCGTGGTTTTCGCCGCCGGGCAAGTTTTGCACGATAGGACTGAAATTTTTCCATTGCATTTTTGATGTGTCTTGAAACTCATCAATCATGATGTGCTCTATGTATTGGCCAATTTTTTCATAAATAAATGGCGTGTCGCTATTGTCAATAATCGTTTGGAGAAATTTGTTGGCATAGCCTATGAGAAACGAGTTTTCCTCGCGACAGTAGGCGTTAAGCCCTTCTTTTATGTATTGCGAAAGAATAATGCCTTGCTCGTTTTTTATAATCTGCTGTTTGGTGTTGAACGCCCGCAATTCTTCCGATGTGTCGGGATTCATTTCCTGTACAATTTTTCTCAAAATATCAGGAAACGTGGAGTTGTAGAGCATTTCTATTTCGGCAGTTTTGCCTTTGCTCGGTTTCACGTTGTCTGCCTCACACACTTCATCACTGAGAGGTTTACTGAGGTCTTTGTTTTGCAGTTTCAGCAAGGTGGTGAGTTTGCTTCTCGATTTTTGTTTGAAATCGACAGAAACATCTAATCCAGCTTCTTGAATTAATCTGAGCGCTTCTGTTGCTTTTTGCACAAGAGCGGCTTCATGGTTTTTTGCAAAGGTCTTATTTTCTTCTTTGAATAGCGCAAAGAGCTTTTGCAGCTTTTCGGTATCAATAGGAGTGTTGGCGTAGGCATCTTGATACGATTCGTTGAAGAAATTTTTACTCTCGTTTTTTATGGCTTTTTTGATGTCGGTGTTTTTGTTTTCTTCAAGATCGCTTAGGGCAAATGTGACAAGGGCTTTTTGCAATTCCTCGTTTTGGAGCGAGTTCACCAGTAAATCGTGGGTAACCGTTTCCAACACGTTTTCATTGTCGAGAACGAGGTTGAATTTTGGTGGCAAACCCAAGTCTTTTGCAAAGTTGCGAATCACGTTTTGGGTAAACGAGTCGATGGTTTCAATGTAGAAAAATGAGTAATTGTGCAAAATTTCTTTGCAGAGGGCAAACGCTTTTTCTCGCACTTCTTTTTCGGAAAAGCCCATTGCCATTAGCTGTGACATGTAGTCCGGCTTGTCGTTGGCGGCATCTCGTTCTTCAAACGAAAGTTTGTACAATGCACTCAAAAAACGATGTTTCATTTCGCCACAGGCATTGTTTGTGAAAGTCACCGCCAAGGTCTTTCTATAATTTTTAAAATCTTGAAACAACAACTTTATGTACTCAAACGTAAGCCGGTAGGTCTTGCCCGAGCCTGCCGATGCTTTGTATATTTGAAGAGAATTGAGAGTAGCCATTTTTGAAAAATTTCATAAATGTAGGAAAAATTTTATGAGTTATGAATTATGGGTTATGAATTGGTTAATTGGTAGAGACGTCACACAATATGGATAAATGTTGCACGTCTTTATTCAAAGGCGAAATTTCACTAATACCCTTTACGTTATGCTGGCAGTTGTGTGGCGTCTGTACTTTTTGGGTGTTGTTGAACGTCTTACGCTTATTCGGTTAGGATTTTATTGCCCGTAGGGCATTCATTTTATTAGCAACGAAACATACCATCCCTTTTTTGTCGGTAGGACATACATTGTAATAGTTATGATGCACAACCGTCCTTTTCCGATAGACCAAACATATACCAAAGTCGTACTTTGTTCGACTCTTGTTCGCAAATTTGCGAAGGTGAGTAAACCGAGAGTAAACCAAGGTTCGCAAAAAAGGGGTGAAATGCCGTTAGAGAAACCAAGAAAAATCATTACTGAAATTTTATACTCCGTCGTTTTTGTGATTTTTTCACTTGGCAATCGTAGTTTTTTTAATAGATTTGTAGTCAATAAATAAAGTAAACTTTAAGAAAAAGAAAATATAATATAATTTTTTAGTATAAATATAGCGTATTGCTATTTGTTCCAAGCACATTGAAACCTGAGAAATTTCGATAAGAAAATTTGGGATACAAACAAAGCAATTGCTCACGGAAGCGTGGGCGTTTCTTGTTGTATCCTAACAGCGATTCTCAGGGCTGCAATGTGGACAGGATTCGTCCACGTGCTGTTTTTAAGAATCGCTTCTTCATTTTAGGAACTTTGGCAGTGCATCAATAGTAAACTGCAAATGATAACACAAGACAATTTAGCCTCATTACTAGATAAAATCGGTTTTTCCATGTCAAAAAATGTGTATTCAAAAAGATACACATCAGGTGCAAGTATAGAGGTTGATTTTAATAAGAAAAAAATAACATATTTACCATTAGATAAGGATTTTACGGAAGGTAAATTTCCAACAAAAGAAAAACAATCAAAAGGATTTGTAGTTCACAGAGAAACGACATTGAATTTTAATGCAAACGAAAGTTTTGTATGTTTGATTTGTGTTCATTTTTATAGAGACCCACTGTTGTTGTTACGGTGGCGTTATAAAAAATAATTGTGCTGGTTGTCGTTATGCACAGAACATTTTGCATTTTGTGAATAGCAGGTTCTTTCTATATTTGCATATCTCTTGAGATG
>DAIOSV010000045.1:0-11363 GCA_036752345.1 Bacteroidales bacterium
TGCAAACTGCGAAATACAATACCGGAACTGAAAAATACAAACAAGCCTAAGCAAACCTTTCTCAAAATTACCCCATAAAAATATAAACTATCGTGTATGTAAAAGGTATATATTTGATGTTTGTAAATGAAACGGTATTGTTTTTTTCTAATAACAGTACCAGGAATCGGCAATATTGGATATTTCTCATATTCAGTAAACGAATGAAACCAAAACAATATAAAACCAGAAACCAATTAAAAACGAGACTATGAAAAAAGTAATTCAAATTGTTTGTTGCTCACTTGTAATTTTTGCATTTGGTTGCCAAAAAGACGAAGAAAATCAATCGGGAATAGAAATTAGAACAAGTAAAACCAACTATGTGGTCAATACTAAGATTCCTGTAACAATAGAAAGTCATTTGAAAATTCAAGCGGCGTATTTTACCTGTGATAATATTGATTTAAGGGCAGAGAAAATATTGAAAGAAGAGAATGGCGCATGGGTAGAGAATCAAAATCTAGTTAATTGTACCCAAATGGGTCCTATGGGATATTTTGGTATATTAAATCAATCTGAAACTAAAAAAGATTCAATTACACTATGGAATGAGGTAGGTAAATTCAAATTGAGATACCGATTTGTGGTCGATGCTGACACCCTAGATTTTGACTCAAATGAATTTACAGTAAACGCATTAGAAGACTAAAATAGTAAAAGTACGCACACAAGTCCTCATAATATTGTGAAGGCTTTTTTTTATTGTTTGCATCTTGGTAAACGAATATTTTACGTTATGTAAATGCGAATTTTGTATATTTATGTTCGAAAATAATACGTGAGCAACAAGTATAAAAGCACTAAAATGGAAATAAAACAGATAAACGGAGAGAGAAAAGGGTGTTTTAAAGCTGAGGTAGATGGCGTAGAGGCTGGTCTTATGACATACGTCTGGGCCGGAAACGATAAATTCATTATAGACCATACCAAGGTACATTCTGAGTTTAAAGGAAAAAACATCGGGAAACAGTTGGTTATGGCTGCTGTAGAGTATGCAAGAAACAACAATGTAAAAATCATACCTACCTGCTCGTTTGTAAAGAGTTTATTTGATAAAATACCCGAAACGAAAGACGTACAACTATGAAAACAAGAAAAGCAACACAAATAGTAAGAGGCAAAGATGCCATTGATGGCGCAGGCGTGCATTTACGTCGTGTGTTAGGTATAAGAAACATTGTTGACTTCGACCCATTTTTAATGCTCGATGGCTTCGATTCTACCAATCCCAGTGATTACATTAAAGGGTTCCCATGGCATCCTCATAGAGGAATCGAAACCATAACGTATTTAATTACGGGCAAGATTGATCATGGCGATAGTTTGGGAAATAAAGGAACCATTCACGATTTGGAATGCCAATGGATGACAGCAGGTTCGGGCATTATACATCAAGAAATGCCAAAAGAATCCAAGCGAATGCTTGGCTGCCAGCTATGGGTAAATTTACCCGCAAAAGATAAAATGACGCATCCTTCATATGGTGACATTACACACGATAAGGTAACCATTGTGAAAGAAGAAAACGCTGAGGTGAGAATCATTGCAGGTGCGTACAAGGGCAAAGCCGGCGCATTTGAAGGCAAATATATGAAAGTAAAATACCTTGATGTAGATTTAGCTCCCAACAGCACCTGGACCTATACCGAAACACCTAATGATGAAACGCTGTTTATCTATCTATTAGACGGAACCCTTGCCGTTGATGACACTCTTTCGCAGTTTGAAAATAAAGCCTGTGCCGTATTATTTACTTCTGATGATAAGACCACCACTACAAACGACGCCGTTGAGGTCCGTTCGGGAAGTCAGGGCGCGAGGTTTATCTTGCTGGCCGCAAAACCACTGCACGAACCGGTAGCGTGGGGCGGTCCAATTGTAATGAATACCAAAGAAGAACTGAACCAGGCCTTTGAGGAACTGGATAACGATACGTTTATTAAACATAAAGTATAACCGAACAGCCTCCTTTCTATGAAAAATACAGTTGATTTTAAAAACGTAGCACTAACAGGATTAGAATCTTCTCCTGTTGCCGAAAAACTTGCCGGGTTGCGAGCTAACGAAGCTCGGTATTTCATGAACAAGTACAATGCTGAATTTGAAGTTTCACCCGCAAGCGAAAGCAAAGAGACAGTACAATGGGTACACAACATTCTAAAGACGGAACGTAATCTTGAAATTTCATCTACACCTTTGGAAACGGCAGAAATGTTTGTCGAAAACATAAAATGGGTGTATGTGTTTTATGAAAGCGGTCTTGCTATAAATGTGCTTTATACGCTCGATAACCCGAAAAAGCGAGCAGTTGGGTTCAAGTTGTCTGAAGGTATGGACGTGCCAAAAGAACTTGAAGGGAAATTCAAATTCGCGAGACAAAAATCAAAATTGGCGGGAATAGTTCGCGGTTCATTTTTCGTCATTAAAGGCGAATATTAAGAAAGATTAAACAGTAAAAAACAACAATACATCTATGACAACATTTCAAAGTGATTTATCAAATGAGATATTTCCAATTTCGGAGAAAGTACCAGCAAAAACCATCAGACCTTCAATTTTTAATGTAATTCAGAAAGAGAATCCTCAATTTACGCGAGAGAGTTCCCTTTCCAAGAGCGAGTTAAAGAATTACAGAAAAAAAGCCATCTCAAATTATATAGCCAAGGAAAATGGCGTATTATCGGAATCGGAAAATACCGTTTTGTCTTCGTTGGTTGACAATCAAACAATAACCGATAAAATTGAAACAGAAGAGAGTCAAGTCTTATCTGTTGGGCAAAGAGTAGCCGATAAGGTTGCCGCATTTGGAGGAAGCTGGAAGTTCATTATTTTCTTTTTGGTCTTTATCGTTATTTGGGTAAGCAGCAATATCATTTTTCTCTACAATGAAGGTTTTGACCCGTATCCGTTTATTCTTTTGAATCTGCTTTTGTCGTGTATTGCGGCTCTCCAAGCCCCGGTAATTATGATGAGCCAAAACAGACAGGAAGAAAAAGACAGAGAACGTTCTCGAAAAGATTATATGATTAATCTTAAGTCGGAATTAGAAATTAGAACATTACATGAAAAAATTGATCACTTCGTTATGAGTCAGCAACAAGAACTCATAGAATTACAAAAGACCGAAATTGATATGCTCAAGGAAATCTTAAAACAATTAGAAACGAAGCAGGACAAATAGGTCGAAATTATTCTACAGATGCTTCAGCATTGCCAGAGAGTTGTGCATAGCTTGAAATAAAACAAACACAAATCCCACACCATAAGTCGTAAAGCATTTCGAGGACTATACTCGATTGCTTTACAATAAATCATGATTGGATTTTCCCCACTGGGAAGTCCATACGCTTACTTTTTTTGTTCAATCTAAGGATCAACAAAAGAGTGGCAATAGTCTTTTCCTGTAAGCTTCTTGCCCAAGTTTGGCAATCTTTATAATTTCTTTACATAGGTCAAATAAATCATTATAAAATATTTATAAGATACGTTTCAAATTTGTATTGAATTAAAAAGCGAAAGAAGATGAATACAATTTTTTTAGCAATACCCCTTGATAGCAGTAGCACTACGGGGTACATTATTGGAGGAGTAATAGCCATATGTATCTTAGCATATTTACTTTATTCACTTGTTAAACCTGAAAAATTTTAGATTATGACAGTTCTCGATTGTATACAGGTTTTTTTATTCTTTGCCATAATAATTGGGCTTACCCCAATTCTAGGTAAGTACATGAGCAAAGTATTTACTGGTAGTCAACATTGTATGCTACCGGTTTTTGGTTGGCTCGAAAAATTGACCTATCGGTTTATTGGAGTAAATTCCGACGAAGAAACAAATTGGAAGTCATATGCCTTTCATTTATTTGTATTTAACCTTATTGGATTTCTATTTGTCTTTATAATACAATTATTTCAAGCGTATTTGCCTCTAAATCCGAACCATGCAAGTAATGTTTCATGGCATTCTGCCTTTAATACCGCTGTTAGTTATATTACCAATACCAACTGGCAGGGAAGTGCAGGAGAAACTACGTTTAGTTATTTTGTACAAATGATTGGGCTTACCGTTCAGAATTTTGTTAGCGCAGCAACTGGAATGTCGGTACTATTGGCAATCATAAGAGGAATATCTCGAAAGACAACCGATAAACTTGGCAATTTTTGGACCGATATCACGCGTTCAATAGTATATGTGCTTTTACCGTTATCAATCATTTTTGCTATTGTATTGGTTAGCCAGGGAGTCGTTCAGAATTTCAAAACAGATGAAACAGTGCAAACATTGCAAGGTTCGCAACAAGTTATACCTATGGGACCTGCAGCGTCTCAAATAGCCATTAAACAAATAGGAACAAACGGTGGAGGTTTCTTCAATGCAAATAGTTCGCATCCGTTCGAAAATCCAACTCCTCTCAGTAATTTTCTTGAAATGTTGTTTATACTGCTTATTCCTGCAGCGTTAACGTACACGTATGGCCTCATGATTGGCTCCGTTCGACACGGTTGGATAGTTTTTTCGGTTATGTTGTTTTTATTTGTCGTTGGATTAGGCATTTCATTATACTCCGAATATTCACCAAATCTTGTTTTTGGACATTTACCATTAATGGAAGGCAAAGAGACCCGCTTTGGAATAACCAACAGCGTGCTTTGGTCAACCGTAACAACTGCGGCTTCAAATGGTTCGGTAAATGCCATGCACGATAGTTTATCTCCATTGTCCGGAATGGTTTCAATGATAAATATAATGTTGGGCGAGGTTATTTTTGGCGGTGTTGGTTCAGGATTGTACGGTATGATAATTTTCATCATTCTTACCGTATTTATTGCCGGATTAATGGTTGGAAGAACCCCAGAATATTTAGGGAAAAAAATTGAAGCTTTTGAAGTTAAAATGGCTATTATCGCAATACTTGCTCCGAGTTCTGTAATATTGCTTTTTTCAGCTTTGGCATCTATCAGTAACTACGGATTGGTAGGACTCAACAATGCGGGAGCTCATGGATTTTCTGAAATTCTTTATGCGTATAGTTCCGCAGCCGGTAATAATGGTAGTGCATTTGCCGGGTTAAGTGCCAATACACTCTTTTACAATCTAACGTTGGGTTTTGGTATGGTAATCGGGCGTTTTGGTGTGCTCATTCCGTTGCTCGCGATTGCTGGAAATTTGGCAAAGAAAAAAATTACCCCTCCTTCTACAGGATCTTTCCATACTGATAATTGGTTGTTTATGGGACTTCTTATCGCAGTGATTCTTATCGTTGGCGGTTTGACTTTTTTCCCTGCTCTGTCGTTTGGTCCAATAATAGAGCATTTACTAATGAATCAAGGAATAATCTTTTAATTTTTTGAAACAATGAGAACAAAACCTACTAACAGCTTTTTCAATAAAGCAATATTGCTACAAGCAGCCAAAGATAGTTTTCGTAAATTAAATCCGGTTTCGCTTGTCAAAAATCCCGTCATTTTTATTGTCGCAATTGGTTCTCTTCTTACTACCATTGTTGTTTGTCTTGATATTTTACAAGGTAATTTTTCCTCTTTCAATTTTCAAATAGCAATATGGCTTTGGTTTACCGTGTTGTTTTCAAACTTTTCTGAGGCAATTGCCGAAGGAAGAGGCAAGGCTCAAGCCGATAGTCTTCGAAAAAACCGTAGCCAAGCAAAAGCCCGAAAAATAGAAGGAAAACAAGAAGTATCAATATTAGCCACCCAACTTAAAACCGGAGATGTTGTTATTTGCGAAGCCGGAGATGTAATACCTTCCGATGGTGAAGTTATTGAAGGCGTTGCTAGTGTTGATGAATCGGCTATTACGGGAGAATCAGCACCAGTAATTCGTGAAAGTGGAGGTGACCGTTCGGCTGTTACAGGAGGTACAAAAGTTATAAGCGATAGGATTTTAATCCGTATTACTTCAGAACCGGGCAATACCTTTATTGATCGTATGATTTCCCTTGTTGAAGGGGCAAAACGAAAGAAAACCCCAAATGAAATAGCATTGTCTATCTTGCTTTCGGGTTTATCAATCATTTTTCTTTTAGCCGTTGTAACGCTTCCTGCATTCTTTAGTTATGGCCTTTCTGCCTCTCATTTGCCGATGTCTCAAAATCTTACAATTCCCATATTAATAGCATTGTTGGTGTGTTTAATTCCTACAACAATAGGAGGATTGCTCAGTGCAATTGGTATTAGTGGTATGAATAGGCTTTTACAACACAACGTTATTGCAACAAGTGGCCGCGCAATTGAGGCTGCGGGAGACGTTGATGTTCTTTTACTTGATAAAACAGGAACCATAACATTAGGCAATCGTATGGCAACCGATTTTGTTCCTGCTGAAGGTGTTTCAGTGGAAGAACTTGCCGATGCAGCTCAACTTTCTTCTTTATCCGATGAGACGCCTGAAGGACGTTCAATTGTAATACTTGCAAAAGAAAAATTCAATATTCGAGGAAGGAATGTAAAAGGAATGAATGCCACATTCATACCCTTTACCGCTCAATCTCGAATGAGTGGCGTTGATTTCCATACGAATGATGGAAAATCTCATCAAATAAGAAAAGGTTCTACTGAAGCAATTCGAACATATATACAAAACAACAATGGTTTTTTCCCTCAAAAGGTGCAAGATGTTGTTATTGAATTAGCTCAACAGGGAGGAACGCCACTGGTGGTTGCTGAAGATAACAAGGTTTTGGGCGTCATTTATTTAAAAGACATAGTAAAGGGAGGCATTAAGCAGCGTTTTGCCGAACTTCGTAAAATGGGTATAAAAACCGTAATGATTACCGGTGACAACTCTTTAACGGCAGCAGCTATTGCTGCAGAAGCCGGCGTTGACGACTTTATGGCAGAAGCAAAGCCCGAAGATAAATTGCGTAGAATTCGTGAAGAACAAGCAAATGGGCATTTGGTTGGTATGATTGGCGATGGAACTAACGATGCGCCTGCTCTTGCACAGTCTGATATTGGTATTGCAATGAACTCCGGTACTCAAGCTGCTCGCGAAGCAGGAAATATGGTTGACCTCGACAGCAACCCAACCAAATTAATTGAAGTTGTAGAAGTTGGAAAACAGTTGCTTATGACCAGAGGCTCACTCACGACCTTTAGTATTGCCAACGATGTGGCAAAATATTTTGCTATTATTCCGGCAATTTCAATTTCGTTGTATTCCGATGCATCGGGTGTTGGTCCTTTGTCTGCATTAAACATTATGAATCTTGGTTCGCCTCAAAGTGCCATTTTGAGCGCGATTATTTTCAATGCAATTATTATTATCTTATTGGTTCCTTTCGCATTAAAAGGGGTACGGTATCGTCCGGTTTCTGCAAATAAAGCATTAAGCCGAAATCTTCTTGTCTTTGGATTAGGAGGACTTATTGCTCCATTTATTGGAATTAAAATAATAGACTTCTTAATTAATTTATAATATGAAAACTCTCATCATATCTTTAAAAATTTTTCTATTCTTTACGGTATTAACAGGCATAGTGTATCCGCTCATAGTTACCGGAGTTTCACAACTCGTATTTCCTGCAAAAGCAAACGGAAGCCTGATAATTAAGGATAATAAAACCATAGGAAGTGAACTTATAGGCCAACAATTTGATAGTGCCATGTATTTCACTTCACGTCCTTCTGCGAGTGGCTATAATCCTTTACGTTCAGGAGGTTCCAATTACGGGTTAACCAATTCAAAGCTAAAACAACTTGTAAACAGTCGTGAACAGCAATTTCGTCAGAGCAATCAGTTAGAACCGGAAACTAATGTTCCTTCTGAGATGTTGTTTGCTTCAGCAAGTGGGCTCGATCCTCATATTTCAAAACAATCGGCGTTGCTACAAGTACACCGTGTTGCAAATGCTCGAAATTTCAATACTATTCAAGAACAAAAACTGATAGAGTGTGTAAATCGCATAACCGAAGCTCCTCAATTGAAAGTGTTTGGAGAAGAACGAGTTAATGTGTTATTGCTCAATTTAGAAGCTGATAAAATAAAATAATTTGGCAATAAAAATTTTAAGAGAATTATAAGAAATGACAAGGAAAATTGAATAGTAAAACTTACATTTGAATCTACATTATACCTGTTTTTATGAATGTAATAGACAGTAGTCGTCCAAATCCAGATGAACTTTTGGCTTCTCTCGTAAGTGAAGAAGAAAAAAGGAAAAGGGGCAAACTGAAAATATTTTTCGGTATGTGTGCGGGAGTAGGGAAAACCTTCTCCATGCTTAAAGCTGCGCATGTAGAAAAATTGAAAGGCAGTGAAATTGTTATTGGGTACATTGAAACGCACAATAGGAAAGAAACAATGCAGTTGGTCGAAGGCCTTGAACTGATACCCCGTAAAACCTATGAATACAAGGGTACCTTGGTTCAGGAAATGGATTTAGACGCCATTATTGCTCGTAAACCACAGATTGTATTGATTGACGAGCTGGCTCATACCAATGCGCCCCAAAGCAGGCATGCAAAAAGGTATCAAGATGTTCAAGAGCTACTCGAAAATGGTATCAATGTGTACACAACGTTGAATGTGCAGCATCTTGAAAGCCGTTCCGAAACAGTGGCACAAATAACAGGAATAATTGTTCGTGAAACATTGCCTGATGAGGTTTTTGAGAATGCCGATGAAGTAGAATTGGTTGACCTTACCCCAGAAGAATTATTAAAACGCCTTTCGGAAGGTAAAGTATATACCGCTGAGCGTTCCGCCGAAGCAATAGAAAACTTTTTTAGAAGGGGAAATGTAACCGCACTTCGCGAAATGGCGTTGCGTATTGTTGCCGATAGAGTGGATAAACAATTACACGATTATATGCAGGACAAACGCATACGTGGTCCATGGAAATCGGGGATGCATTTACTCGTCGCAATTGGATGGAGTCCATATTCAGCTAGTTTGTTGCGTTGGGCTAAAAACCTTTCGTATTCAATGGGAGCTCAGATTCAGGCATTATATGTTGAAACAGAGTATAATCTTTCTGAACAGGAAAGAAAACAACTTGACAAAAACATTAACCTCGCCAAACAACTTGGAATAAATGTAAGCATTACCACAAATTATGACCTCGTAAAAGCAATTGTGGACTTTGCTCATAAAGAAAACGTAACCCATATTGTTGTGGGTAAGCCTGGTACCAAAAATATCTTTTCAAGGTTTAAGCTTCGAGATTTTGTCAATCGTCTCATCTTGTATAGCGGTAATATCGATGTGTATATTCTTGGGGCTAACGATCTGAAAATAGATACAATTAAGAAAAAAGTTTCACTCCCTTCGTTTTCATCCGGAATCAAGCAATATCTTGTCTCAAGCATTATTGTGATTCTTACATTAATTTTGTGCTATTCTGTAAAGGATCTGATAGGGTATCAGGCGGTATCTTTTGTTTTGTTGTTCCTTGTTTCACTTTTAGCAATCTTTTTTGGGACAGGACCAATATTACTTGCATCAACCTTAAGTGCACTCATTTGGGATATGTTTTTTATCCCGCCTCAAATTACCCTGCACATCGAAAAACCTGTCGATGTGCTTATGTTTATCATGTTTTTTATAATAGCCCTTTTAAATGGTGTTTTAACATCGAGGGTAAGAGGACAAGAATTTAAAATTCGCATACGAGAAGAAAGAACAAACGCGCTGTATCAATTAACGAAAGACCTTTCGGCAGCTTCCGGTTGCGAAGCTGTAACGAACGTTGCTACTAGTTATATTAATAAATATTTCAAGCTGGGTTGTATTATTTTTATTAAAAACGAATCAGGTATTCTTGAACGTCAAACCAGCGTTAGTTCTGATAACACCTTTTCAGATAACGAGATAAGTATAGCTAATTGGGTCTTTAAAAATTCCAATAAAGCAGGAAAAAATACAAATACACTTCCTTCAACCGAATATACATTTTTCCCGTTAATGGGCAATAATATCACTATTGGCGTTATTGCAATTAAACAAATGAATGTCTTTACACACGGAGAGGAACAGTTTTGGGATGCTTGTTTATCACAAATAACAAGTAAATATGAAAGGGAGTTATTACGCGAAGCTGCAAAAAAAACATATATAATCAGTGAATCAGAGAAATTGTACAAAATTCTCTTTAACTCAATTTCCCACGAACTTCGAATACCTGTTGCTACAATACTCGGAGCTTCCGATACATTAATAGCACAAGAATATTCCGAAGAAACTCGTCAAAAATTATACTCAGAAATCAATACCGCATCTATCAGGCTCAATAGGCTTATAGAAAACCTTTTAAATATGTCAAGGCTTGAGTCAGGTCTTATTACTCCTCATCCTCTTTGGTGCGATATTCACGATCTTGTAAATAGTGTAGTTGAAATATTGAAAAACGAGTTAGCTCCTTTCGAACTATCTGTTGTTATTCCGGATACCATGCCATTGGTTAAAATTGATTATGGACTGATGGAACAAGTTCTGCATAACTTGCTGTTGAATGCAACACAACATTCCAATAAAGGAAGTCATATTCGGATAAAAATCTTTATTGACAATGGTTTTCTTGTCATCATGGTAATGGATAGAGGTACTGGTTTTTCTCCATCCGACATTCCTTCTGTATTTAATAAGTTTTATCGTGGTAAAGAAGCAAAAGCAGGAGGCACAGGGTTAGGTTTATCCATTGTTAAAGGATTTGTTGAGGTACATAAGGGTACCGTAATGGTTGAAAACCGTAAACATGGAGGCGCTTTGTTTACCATAAAAATTCCAGTAGAAATCTCAGATATCAAAATACAAGATTAGATGACGATAAAAGATTCCATTTTAATTATTGACGACGAACCACAAATTCGCCGATTGCTTGATATTACTCTTTCGGCGAACGAATTTAAAATTACCGAAGCCTCAACAGGTAAAGAAGGTATAAAACTTGCAGCATCGGAGCAGCCCGGTTTAATAATTCTCGATTTGGGATTGCCTGATATTGATGGGCTTGACGTGCTCAAAATACTTCGGGAATGGTATCAGAAGCCAATCATTATACTTTCTGTACGTAATTCCGAAGAGGATATTGTGAAAGCTCTTGATAATGGAGCGAATGATTATCTTGCGAAACCTTTCCGAACCGGCGAACTCCTTGCTCGTATTCGCGCTGCATTTCGTCAAAACCAGGGCATTTCAGAAACTCCCGTTTTAGAATTTGGCACATTGGTCATTGATTTAGCGAATCATACGGCACGGAAAAATAACGAAATTATAAAACTCACCTCTACTGAATTTTCTCTTTTGGTATTGTTAGCAAAAAACGAAGGAAGGGTTTTAACGCATCAATATATTTTAAAAGA
>DAIOSV010000045.1:11463-17413 GCA_036752345.1 Bacteroidales bacterium
GTAAAAAACGTAAAATCAATATAAATTTGCATGAAATTCAATGTAAAATATATACCTTTCACATAAAATTAAAAGATAGATATATGTTTACCGTAGCTCATTTACATCCGATGTTGGTTCACTTCCCAATAGCTATTGTGCTAGTTGGTTTCTTAGCCGATTTTATTCAAGTGTTTATTAAAAAAGAACAATGCTTTTCAAAAATGGGTTTTTACCTATTGATAGCAGGAACTCTTGCCGCAATTGTGACCGTGTTGTCAGGCTTCCTTTTTACTCCCGAAATGTCTGGAGTTATTGGCGAAGTGCGTGAAACACATGAACATTTCGCAGTAATTACCGTGTTGCTTCTTATAGCCGCGTCAGTATTGCGCACCATGGTATTTGTCAAGAAAATTGAAAACAAACGTCTTACATGGTTGATTTTCGCCATCTATGCCTTAGCAGCAATAACCGTAAGCATTACAGGATTTTTGGGAGGAAATTTGGTGTACACGTATTTGATGCCAATGTAATAAAATAGCATCTTTCCCAATTAATACAAAGAAATTCATAGTCTTACCTATACGAATTCCGTATAGGTACATTTATAATTATCACGAGGCTATCAATAGACTCAACGAAAAACTCCACCAAAGAAAAAAGCCATTATTTTTTTGACTATTATACTCATCACCGGATTTCGTGCTCACGAGAAAAAAATTGATGTGCTCGATGCTGATTGGAATCAAGCTAAAACTGCCTTTGAGGAATTGAACCAAGCGTTGAAAAATGAAAAGGGAGTCCTTTGGAAATATTCTTTGAAAACTCCTGTAATGTTGGTAAACCGAGATACGCGAACCATCATTGCCAACGAAAATGATAAAACGGGAGAATTATTAACAAGCCGAGAAAATCTTTATGTTGGGAAACTTCCCGAGAGTTGCATCATTGCCAATACTGCCTTTGATTGGAATGGCAAGCGATGGACTATGGTTGCATTCCCTCTGCCCAGTACCAAAGAAGAACGATTGAATTTGTTGTTTCATGAATCCTTTCATCAGATACAGCCTGCCATAGGATTTGATTCATTAACGGAAAAACAAAGTATTCATTTGGACACAAAACTTGGACGAATCTATTTGAAGTTGGAACTTGAAGCTTTGAAAAAAGCATTAATGTCAAACAATCCCGCGGTTCATATACACAACGCATTACTTTTCCGGCAATATCGATATCAAAATATTCCAGATGCCAAGCAAGCAGAAAATTCGTTAGAAATAAATGAAGGATTGGCAGAATACACCGGTTCCATACTCAGTGAACGCACCGAATCTGATTTGGTCAAACATTACATTTCTGAAATCGACAGGTTTTATGCGATGCCTTCGTTTGTTCGTTCATTTGCCTATTACACCATTCCTGTGTATGGCTATTTCATGAAGCAGGCAGATGCTGACTGGAATCTACAGATTACAAAAAATACCAACCTCACAGATTATATGTTCCGTTTTTGGAATATTGAAAGTCAATGTCTAAAGGAGAGCGTCGTTATGCACATTGGTAAGCAATATGGTATCAATTCTATTATTGAAAAGGAAACACAGCGAGAGGTAGCAACAGAAAAATTGAAACGAAACTATACAAAAACATTTCTCAGCGATAGCACCGTTCAAATAGCGTTTGAAAACATGAATATTGGTTTCAATCCTTCTAATATTATGCCTTTAGACACGTTGGGAACGGTGTATCCAAATTTGACCGTTACCGACAATTGGGGGAAACTCCAAGTGGATAGCTGCGGCGCACTCGTAAGTCATCGGTGGGACAAGGTAACGGTTTCTTCACCGCTTGTAATTACCGACACACTCATTGCAGGCAAAGGGTGGAAATTACGACTTGATAAATCTCGCAAATTAGTATTCAGTAATAAAAAATACATAGTCAAATAACCGAGGTGCGCTTTGAGTGAAAACCATATCACGCCTCACATTTATTCATAAAACAACCCCAACCCAACAATCATGAAAAGACTACTCGCATTTATTTTAATGGCATCGTTACTCGCAGTATCGGTAACAACATACTCACAAATTGGAATAACAACCTATTCTACGTATGCTTTAGGCATAAACACGAGTCAAAATAAGATGGTTAGTGGGGAATTAAAAACATTCGCCAATAAGGCAATTGATGATGTGTTGATGGAAATAGATGTGTTTTACAATTTTACTCCCAAACCATATCATAGATTTTCAGTGGGATTGGGGTTTAATGTAGGACCATTCCGCAACTTCGACAATGTATATGCTTTTACTGTTCCGGTACAACTTGAAATATTCCCATTGCAGGAGTTTAAAAAGGTATCAATTCTCTTTGAGTTAGCTCCTGAAATACTACCCGAAGATCCTGTGAATATTCGCAGTCTTTGGGGAATTCGATATACGTTCGGTGAATAATCTAATGAATCTATTAATCTATTCATCTAAAAAAACAAACTCTACAACGATGAAAAAACTACTCGTACTTCTGCTCTCATTTATTGCAACGACAGCATTTGCACAGATTAATACTTCCGAATCTACCGTTCAAGTAATTTCGTATTGGAACTTGGGCGAAACGCAGAGCTATGCAATATCTTTGCAGAAGATTCAAATGAACGGCGACGACACCACCAAAAATGAACTAATTACCTACGATGTTGATATAAAAGTGCTTGATTCTACCGAAAATTCGTATGTAATAGAATGGTACTATCATAATTATCAATCAAATTCAACAAACGAAATAGAGAAAAAAGCAATTTCAGTTGCAGAGAACTTAAAAGTGGAAATAGAAACCGATGAATATGGAGCAATTCGGGGTGTACGAAATTGGGAAGAGGTGAGTGCTTATATCAAAAAAGGTATAGCTCAAATAACTTCCAACTATGAAATGTCACCTCAAAAACAAGAACTCTTAGCTCAAACAGAACTCAAGTATACCACGAAAGAAGCAATTGAATCAAATGGAATTAACGATGTGCTTCAGTTTCATCTATTTCATGGCATAAAATATCAGAAGGGTGAAGTTCTTGAAGTACCTTTAAAACTCGCCAATAACTACAATCCTAACAAACCTTTTGATGTAAAATCAACCACATCTTTAGAAGAGATATATCCGGAAGATGCCTATTACATACTTAAGTGCACCCAAGAAGTAGATTCAAAACAGTTGGCAAATGCCACCTATGAGTACCTAAAATCTATGTATAAAACGATTGGATGGCAAAAAATCAAAAAACGAGAAATTTCGAGATTGTCAAATGTAACTCAAACAGTGTCAGGTATACATAACACTGGTTGGGTGTTATATAGCATTAATACAGTAACAGTGGAAGCTCAAGGAATAAAAGATATCGAAAAACGAACCATCGAATTACAGTAATGACATACGCAAATCACATGAAAAACCTTCTATTCGCAATATTACTCGTAAGTTCCTTGACAGCATTCAGTCAAGTGAGAATGTACACCGGATTTTTAGGCAATAACCCGATACAATTGGTTACCTACACGTATTCCGACGGCGACACAAGAGCCATCTATGCCTACGACAACAATGATACTCCTATCGTCATCAATGGCCGAAATTATGGCGACAGTCTTGTGCTCATTGAATATTGCGATAGTGGGAAAGCTACCTTACAGTTCCCGCAGTATGAAACCAACCACGACAACCTTACCGGTACGTGGATAAGTAGCGACAGCAAAACCCAACGTGATATAACAGCAACCAAAACAAACGAATTTGATTACTACGATAGTACCTCGTTCGATACCCTTGAACTGATGCAACCGAGTTCTATGAAAAATGAATATTTCAAATTACTCATCGGCAAAGTTGAGGACCAAGAAATGAAAGTAATAGGCGTTCGCATTTATCAAAAGAAGACAGATAAACTACTGCAAGAATTATCTCTGAACGATTGCCAGTTTTGGGGCTTGGAAAATATCAATGTCGATGATTACAACTTCGACGGCATCGACGACTTCTCCGTTTTTGAATCAAGCTATGCGGGACCCAATACTTCTCGAATCTATATATTGCGAGACAAAAAGACCGGGAACTTCTTCGTCAGCGAAATATCAGGAACTTCGTTAGAGTTTGATAAGAATGAAAAACGCATTTATGAGCACAATCAGTGCTGTGCAGGCAGAAGCCATATGTATGCCACCTACAAATTGGTAAAAAACAAAATGGTGCTTATTAAGCAGAGCTGCCTAGAATACGACGATGAAACTGAAGACTTTAAAGAAACTAAATGCGAGTAGCAATCACCACCACTCCGCGTATCCCGTAAATTCCGCATTTTCAGACTTTTATAGAAAGTAACTGCTAAAATTATATACAGCGTATATATGAATTTTATATATTTGTCATTGTAAAAAACGTGAGATAAATTACTTTTTAAAGTTACAGACATGAAGCAGAAATTCACCTTAGTAGGTCTAATGTTGTTACTTACAACATGTTCTATAGCACAAAATACTTCCTCTCTTCAACAAATTAAAGCAAAAAGCGAAAGACTCTCGGCAAACACTACGAAAAAAGCTATGCTTAAATATACCGTAGCTACGCTCGATAGTGCAGAAGTTTACCAATATGACACAACCATCAACGAGTGGGTGGGGTCGTATAAACACCAACACACATACGATGCCAACGGCAACGAAACCCTGTATGTATTTTATAATTGGGACGAATCGTCAAACCAGTGGGTAGGCAATACCAAGCATGAAAAAAACTATGATGCAAATGGCAACTCAACCTCCAATTTCTATTATTCATGGGATAGCAACATGAGCGATTGGGCCATTCTAGGTAAAGACACTACCTCATACAATACCAACGGCAACGAAACCCTCTATATGTATTATAATTGGGATATAAACACAAGCGATTTGCGTTATCAATCCAAACGTGAAACCACCTACGATGCCAATGGCCACAAGAATAAGGTTGTTCAATTTATGTGGAACAATATCAAGAGTCAGTGGGATAGTTCTTACACGTTTACATACGTATGCGATGCTAACGGCAACGAAACGCAGGCCATTCGTTCCATGTGGGACGCTACCAAGAACCGAATTGTTAATACTGAGAAATATGACGACATCTACGATGCCAGCAACTATCTCACGCAACGTACTGTGAGCAATTGGAACTCTACCACCAACCAATGGGATTCTTTGTGGCAATATACATATACACACGACACCAACGGCAACCAGACCGAGTATTGTAGTTACAATTGGGATCCAATAGCCAGCAAATGGATAGGTTCTAATAAATATCAATCGATGTACGATGCCAATGGCAACGAAACGCAGTATAGTCAATACAATTACAACGCTTCTACCGGTCTGTGGATAGAAAACTATAAGTATATAAACACCTATACCAACGGCAACATAACGCTCTCTACAGAATATGTATTAGATGACAACACAAGCCTGTTGGCAGTGGTTGCTAAGTATGAAGTTGCGTACGATGCCAATGGTAACGATACGTCCGAAGTGTATTACCTGTGGGACGCCGGAATAGGGGGTTGGGTAGGCTCTAACAAATATGAATACACATACGATGCCAACGGCAACAAGACTCAAGAAGTTTCCTACAACTGGGATGAAAACGCAGGCGATTGGTATTTGAATGAAAAAAATATGTATTACTACACCGAACTCACCGTAACAAATGCAACTGACGTTGAGGTTGCCAAAATAGGTATCTATCCAAATCCTACTACCGACAAAGTGTACTTCTCAGCTCCCGATGCCGAAAGCACCGCCGTGTTCCAACTCTTTGATGCGCGTGGACGCAAAGTCATTTCAAAACAAATTACCCTCAACGAATTTGTGAGCCTCAATACCGTAAATGCCGGAGTGTTTGTGTACAACCTCTACATCAACGGACAAAAACAAACCGGCACTAT
>DAIOSV010000046.1:0-13198 GCA_036752345.1 Bacteroidales bacterium
AAACACCAAAGAAACCGTGGCGTACATTATGGCGCACCCACAATGGCGGTTGTCGCTCCAAACACATAAGATTTTGGAGATACGTTAATAGTTAATAGTTAATAGTTATGGGTTAGTCGTTGTACGTTGTTCGTTTAACGTCTTTCGTTGTACGTTTTGCGAATAACGAATAACGTGTAATGGTTAACTGGTTAGTGGTTTAACGTTTAACGTCTTACGTTTTACGAATAACGTATAACGTTCAACGGAATTATGCACTTGGGTAAATAAAAGGAGCACATTTTTACGTCCTTTACTTGCCGATGGTCGTTTTTTTCATAACTTTGAAATGAATTATTGATAACAAAAAAATATGGCTAAAAAGCAAGAAGATGCATTGAATCTTGATGCAATCTTATTTAAGTGTCGCGATATACTAAGGCAGGCAAAGAATTCGGGTTCCTTTTTTGAAAAACGTGATATGATGTTGACGCTCGTATTTCTTCGCTTTATAGGCGAAAAATATGAAGACGGTATAGTAAAACTCAAAGAAAATCTGAAAAAGCAAGGTTTAGACCCGGAAGATGAGGAGATACAAAAAGCATTTTTCGACGATGCTACATTTACCGATGGTACATACAATCTAGAACCGGAAGCGCGCTGGAGCAATATAATCAATACACCCGCTCCGCAACTCAATGTTGCTCTCGATGCTGCATTGAAAAGCATTGCAACCAATAGCAACCAACTCAAAGGGTGTTTTGTAGAAGGTACATTTACCACCCGAAACCTTGGAGCCAATGATATTAAAAGGGTTGTTGACGAAATAAATAAAATTAGTCATAAAACATTTGGCAAAGAAAAAGACCTGATAGGCCGTGTGTATGAATATTTCCTTAAGGAATTTGCCGTAAATGCCACAAAAGAAGAGGGCGAGTTTTACACTCCCCACGATATAGTACAGTTGATAGCAACTATAGTAGAACCTTTTGATGGCACATTGTACGACCCCTGTTGTGGTTCGGGCGGTATGTTTATTCAAAGTGCCGAATTGGTTAAATCAAAACAAGGCGACATTAGCCGTATCAATATTTATGGGCAAGAAAAAGAAGCCGCTACCCACCGTCTTGCTAAGATGAACCTTGCCTTGCGTGGCATTAGTCACAATCTTGGTTCGGAAAGCGACAGTTCTTTCTCTAACGATTTGCACCGCGGTTTGTATTTCGATTACATTATGGCAAATCCGCCCTTCAATCTCAAAAATTGGTGGGATAGCAATTTGGCTACCGATAGCCGTTGGACCGATTACGGCATACCTCCCGAAAGTAACGCCAACTATGCGTGGATACTACACATGCTTTCACATATGAACCAAACCAATGGCGTAGCCGGATTTTTGCTTGCCAATGGTGCTTTGGGCGACACCGATGCGGTACAGATTCGCAAAAAACTTATTCAGGCCGACAAGGTTGAAGCCATTATTGTATTGCCACGCGAGCTCTTTATTACTACCGACATAAGTGTAACGCTCTGGGTGTTGAACCAAAACAAAAAAGGCGGCACATATCACGGACGTACCTTGCGTAACCGCAAGCACGAGATTCTTTTTATGGACTTGCGCACATGGACCCAAAATCTGGTGAAAGGTGAACAAAAGAAAAAAGTGCTGCTCGACGAAACCCAAATACAGCGTGCAGCCGACATATACCGCACGTGGCAACGAGAAGGAACCAACGGTGCTCAGTATGCCGAACCTGAACTATATAGAAGTGTAGCTCTTGACGAGATAGAACAGAAAGGTTGGACACTGGTGCCAAGCAAATACATTGAGTTTGTTGACCACGACTTGGATATAGATTTCCCTAAAGAAATGGCAAAGATTCAGACTGAGATGAAGGAACTCCTTGCGCGTGAAAAACAAAGTCAAAAGATGCTTGAACAGGCTTTTAAAGGGATAGGCTATGGCATTGAATAAAAAAATTGTTAATTCTTCTAGATTTTTCTAAAATTAAGAAGAATTTATATCTTTACCCGTAAAAATGAAAATGATATGAAAATGGAAATGCCCCCGTCTATAAGCGAAGCCGAAGTGTTGGATGCCATGAATTTTGCGTTTACGGAAGAAGTTCAGGAGATTAATTCCGATTATCCGTATTGGGATAAAGTGAAATATCTGAATACGAAAAATGGCATGCAACCGCCCATATTGTGGCATGCTTTAAAGTATGTCCGCCAGATGCATAGAACGTTGGTGAAGTTCGGGAAATATACGTTCAGTTTTATGATGACCGACGAAATGTTCGAACTGCTTCACTATTTTGATATGAACATTGGCGGGAATCTGACCGGCGAGCATTTGATTCCATATAAACAAAAAGAGGTGTATTTGATGTCGTCTATCATGGAAGAAGCTATAGCCTCTAGTCAGATGGAAGGGGCGGCAACCACTCGTAAGGTTGCCAAAGAGATGCTGCGAAAAAGCGAAAAGCCAAAAAACAGAGGTCAGCAGATGATTCTAAACAATTATGAGACCATCAATTGTATTAAAGAAATATATGAGCAACCTCTGAATGTTGAAACGCTTTTGGAAATACACAGAAGCATGACTAAGAAGACCTTGGCTAAGGAGGACGATGAAGGTCGGTTCCGTCAGAATAATGAAATTATGGTGGTGGATGGAGTAACGGGAGAGGTAGCCCACATACCGCCACATTATAGTGAGTTGCCGGAGTTGTTAGCCGATCTTGATTCTTTCTTCAATCAAACAGGCAAGGATTTTATTCATCCTATCATAAAAGGGATTATTATTCACTTTATGCTCGCATATATTCATCCGTTTGTGGATGGCAACGGCAGAACTGCCCGCTCTCTGTTTTATTGGTATATGCTCAAGGAAGGATATTGGATGATTGAGTATATGTCAATTTCGCGAATTATATATAAGTCAAAGTTGCAATATGAAAAGTCGTTTTTGTACACTGAAAACGACGATAATGATTTGACGTACTTTATACTATACAATTTGCGAACGATGAAGAAGTCGTTTGATGAATTGAAGCGTTATCTGGAGCACAAAGCCGATGAGGATAGAAGCAATCAGATACTGATAAACATAAAAGGCATCAATATGCGTCAGGCTCAGATATTGGGTATGTTGCAGGAGAAACCTAACAGCGTGTTTTATGTTAAGGAGATAGAAAACCGGTTTGTGGTTTCCAATTATACTGCGAGGGCCGATTTGGAAGGACTTGTAGAAATGGGGTATCTTACTGAAATACGCATCAACAAGATAAAGCGGGGGTATTCCAAATCGTCTGATTTCGATAAACTTTTGAAAGGGCAGACAAAAGAAAAATGATAAATTCTTCTTGATTCTTTAAAAATCAAGAAGAATAAAAGAATTTAAAAGGTCTATTATGACATTGAATAACACAACATACCGCCTTGGCGACTTGATTGAACTCTGTGATGAACGGAATTTGGAAGGGAAATATACGCTCGATGATATAAAAGGAATTTCAACATATAAGGCTTTTATTGATACAAAAGCAAATATGGATGGAGTAAGTCTAGATTCCTATAAAGTTGTAAAGCATGATGAATTTGCATACGTTGCTGATACTTCGCGGCGTGGTGATAAAATTGCACTCGCGTACAATGATAACGAAAAAGGAGTGCTGATTTCTTCTATTTACACGACATTTCGGATTTGTAAACCAGAATTGCTTTCGTCTGAATATTTGTTCATGTATTTTAATCGTCCTGAATTTGACCGCTATTCGCGTTTCAATTCGTGGGGAAGCGCGAGAGAAACATTTTCATGGGAAGATTTCTGTAACATAGAAATTGAATTTCCTCCTCTTTCCATTCAGAAAAAGTATGTTGCGGTATATCAAAGTGCGCAAGAAAACCTTGCTGCCTACCAAAGCAATCTCGACAGCCTGAAACTTGTGTGTGACGGGTATATTGAGGAATTGCGGAGAAAGATAAAACCAGAAAAGATTGGTTCGTACATAAGAGAATGTGATGAAAGGAACACTGATTTAAGTGTAAAACTAGCACAAGGAATAACTAATACCAAAATGTTTGCTTCTCCTGTTCAAGTTGCACAAGTAGAAACAAATGCTAAAATCGTTCGAACAGATCAATTTGCATATAACAGAGCAACAACGAGAAATGGTGACAAAATCTCAATAGCCTATAGAAATGGTGAAGATTGCGTAGTATCTTCAGCGTATGGAGTGTTTGAGATTGTTGCAAAGGATAAACTCTTACCAGAATATCTTATGATGTGGTTTAAGCGTTCGGAATTTGACCGATATGCTCGTTATATGTCAAAAGGTAGTGCTCATGAATTTTTTGAATATGACGATATGTGTGATGTTGAAATCCCAATTCCCTCAATCGACATTCAGCAAGATATCGTAAACATATACAAAGCCTACATAGAGCGTGGGCGTATAGTAGAAAAAATGAAAGAATCAATAAAAACAATGTGCCCCGTATTGATAAAGGGGAGTTTGGAGGAGACTCCCACAGATAGCACAGATTAACACAGAAAAGATAATCCATGTAAATAAGAGGAAGAAAAAATGTGTAAATTATGAACGAAAACGATATAACTTATAAAATAATCGGGGCAATCTACAAGGTTTACAATGAATTAGGGCCAGGACTTCTCGAATCTATATACGAGGCCGCATTGTGCTATCAATTGCACAAAGACGGGTTGCGTGTCGAGAATCAAGTTCCGCTTCAGATTATTTACGACGGTAAAATTTTGCCTGTCGATTACCGCCTCGATTTATTAGTTGAAGATGAAATCATTATTGAATTAAAGTCGGTTGAGGAAATAAAGAGCGTTCATCACAAACAACTGCTTACCTATCTGAAAGTGGCCAACAAGCATCTTGGACTTCTTGTTAATTTTAATACTGACAACATAAAATCATCAATCTACAGAAAAATTAATGGATATGAATCCGTGTAAATCTGAGTAATCTGTGGGAAAAAAACTATGGTTAACCTGATAAATTTCAATGGACGCTTCTGCGAGAGTATTAAAATTCTTATTTTTATAGCTCATAGCAAGAACAAACAATAAAAAAGAAACACAATGTACACGCCACCTTTTACCATAACAAGCAGAATGCTCTCACTTGTAGCTGAAATAAGCCAAATGGTTGGGCATGTCGTTGCGTTGCAGGATATTCCTGCTATTCCGCATCTGCGCAAGCAAAATCGTATCCGTACAATTCATAGTTCGTTGGCCATTGAAAACAACCCCTTACATTGGAGCAGGTTACCGATGTAATCAACGGCAAGCGTGTGCTGGGGCGTACCGAGGAAATCAAAGAGGTGCAGAATGCCTATCAGGCTTACGATGTCATTATGGAATACAATGCCTACAGCATACAAGACTTGCTTAAGGCGCATGGTTTAATGATGCACGACCTGGTAAAGGAATCCGGGCGTTTCCGTAGTAGTGGTGTGGGGGTGTTTGGCGAAAAAGGACTTGTACACTTTGCACCACCGGCTCATTTAGTACCAGAACACATAAAGAACCTTTTTGATTGGTACAAACAATCGGACGTGCATGTATTGGTGAAAAGTGCCGTGTTTCATTATGAGTTTGAGTTTGTTCACCCCTTTACCGACGGAAACGGACGTATGGGCAGAATGTGGCACAGCAAACTGTTGGCACAGTGGAATCCTATTTTCTACTGGCTTCCGGTGGAAGACCTTATACGCAAACATCAGCAGGAATATTACGATGCTTTAAATGTCTCAGATAACAATGCAGACTCTACACGATTTGTGGAATTCATGCTCTCTCTGATAAAAGAAGCATTGGATGAAGTGATACTAAAACAGACAGAAAGTAATCAAGAAAGTAACCAAGAAAGTAACCAAGAAAAGATACGAAAAAGTAATCTGAAGTTCCTTTCTATCATACGCGATAATCCTAAAATAACAATAGACGGACTGGCAAAGGCATCGGGACTTTCGGCAAGTGGTGTGAAAAAACGCTTGGATATGCTTAAAAACGACGGTAGTCTTCGTAGAGTCGGATCTACCAAAGGCGGATATTGGGAGGTTGTAAAATAATTATAGTATGGCAAAACTGATAAATTTCAACGGTCGCTTTTGCGAGAGTGATTTTGAGAATGCATTTATTGCTTTTCTCGAGGCAGAGAAGTGGCAGTATATGGCAGGAGAAAGCATTGCGCGTAAAAATCAGCGTGAGGTGCTCATAGCCAACGACCTTGTGGCATTTCTCAGCAGACCCCATTTGGCTCTCACTCCCAACGATGTTCGCCAGGTGGCCGACAACATTAGTTTGTTTGGTGCCGACAACGATTTTGCTACGCTCCATAAACTCTATGGCTTTATGGTTGACGGATATCCGTTTACTCCCGAAAATGGCATAGCGCAATTAGTTCCTTTGATAGATTTCGAAACCCCCGAAAATAATATATTCCGTGTGGTAAATCAGTTCACGATAGAGTATGTAAACAATGGGCAGGTCAAAAATCGTCGTCCCGATATACTGCTGTATGTAAACGGATTGCCTTTGTGCATTATGGAGTTGAAAAATCCCGGCGATGCCAATGCTACCATACACAATGCGTGGGAACAAATCTATGAACGGTATTGGCGCGACATTCCCCACTTGTTGCATTACTGTCCGCTGGCATGCATAAGCGATGGTGTGAAGACGCGTATGGGTACCGTTCGTACTCAATACGAACACTTTTATGCGTGGCGTCGTGTGCACGATGGCGATGAGGTTTCTACCATGCCTTTTGAGGAAATGCAAACAATGGTGAAAGGCGTGTATGCGCCCAAGCGGTTTTTGGATATATTTCGTGACTATATCTATTTCCAAGACTCAGAGTGGGACAAAGATGAAAAAGAGATAGTGTGTCGCTATCCGCAGTTTTTTGCAGCACGGCTGCTCAAACAGAGTATTGTAAAATCGGTACGAGAGCAAACGGGCAAGGGTGGCACGTATTTCGGAGCCACCGGATGTGGCAAAACATATACCATGGCTTTTCTTGCACGCCAACTTTCTATGCGTTGCAGCGAGATAAAGGAAATGGGGTCGCCTACCATTATCATGATAGTTGACCGTGAAGATTTGCAGAAACAGGGTTCAAAGCTCTTCACCAAAAGCAAGGAGTTCCTTGGATTGGGTGAAGTAAGTGTAGTAAAGAACCGCAATGAACTCCGTCAGGAATTGGGAATGCGTCAGAGTGGCGGTTTCTATATCTGTACCATACAAAAGTTTTGCGACCGCGAAGAAGACCCTATTGGGTTGATAAACGAACGTGGCAACATTATTTGTTTTAGTGATGAGGCACATCGTACCCAAATGGAACGGGCAAAGCATATAAAGTTTAGCAAAGACGAAAACGAAAATATGCGTGCTTTGCTTTCAAAGCCCTATGCAAAAGTGCTTCGCGAAGCCTTTCCGCATGCTACCTATGTTGGTTTTACCGGAACACCTATCGATGAAACATATCAAACCTTTGGTGGTCTCATAGACAGCTACACCATGGACCAGGCGGTAGCCGATGAAATTACGGTAACTATAAAATACCATCCGCGTATATCAAAAGTGTTGCTCGATACCGAAAAAGTAAAACAGATAGAGCAGTATTACGGCAAGTGTGCCGATGAAGGTTCTACGGCCGAAGACATTGAAGCCAGCAAAAAGGCCATGAGTAGTATGGAAGTGATATTAGGTGAACCGTTGCGATTGGAACGGTTGGCGATAGATATTCACGACCACTATGTAAAAGCCTGTGCCAACGACCCTAATCGTGTGCAAAAAGCCATGATAGTGAGTTCAAATAGAAAAATAGCATACGAACTTCTTACAAAGTTCAAAGAAAAATACCCTGAATGGTTTGAGTCTCGCAAAACGCCCCAAGGAGTGGACGTAACATCTAAAGAACTCAAAGAGTTGAAAGAAATGCCTACCATAGCCATGGTGGCAAGTGTTGGGAAAAACGACCCCGAAGAAATGTACAACTATCTTGGTGGGGTGGGAAACGATAAGCGTTCAGAAGAATTAGATGCAGCCTTTAAGCAAGACAAATCAAACTTCCGCATAGTTATAGTAGTAGATATGTGGATTACGGGGTTTGATGTGCCATCGCTTACGTATTTGTACAACGATAAGCCCTTGCAAAAACACGGACTTATACAAACCATTAGCCGAGTGAATCGTAAATATCCGGGCAAAAAATATGGGTTGATAATAGACTACATTGGCATTCGCAAGAATATGAATCAAGCCATGAAAATGTATGGTGGTAGCCAGGGTGGCAGTGGTTCCGAAGGTCCGTCAGAAGACGATGTAACCCAGGCAACCATAACATTTCGCGAGCAGTTGGCTATACTCAACCAGCTTTTTAATCAATATGATATAGCACCATTCCTCAATCCTGATACTAACCCTGCTACACGATATACATTGCTTGCAAAGGCTGCCGAATATGTGTTTGCTTCCGTTGTTGGTCTTTCTTTGGAAAGTAAAGGAGGGAAACAGACTAAAAGAGTTTCATTCAAAACGTACTTTTTAAGTGTGGAGAAGTGTATGCGTGCCGCATATGATATTTGTCAACCCTCAGGCGAACTTAGCGAAGAAGAATCGGCTTTGGCACAATGTTTTATGGCAATAGCGGGTATGGTACGCAAAATGAGTGGTACTGATGCTCCCGACATTGAAACTATGAATAAAAGCGTGGCAACAATGGTTGAAGAAGCATTGAAATACAACAATGTAGAAAGTATACTCGAAAACGGTGAACAAGAAGACTTGTTTAGCGAAGAATATTATGAAAAACTTTCCGATATACAATTACCGGCTTCAAAGTTGGAAATGCTTGTAAAAATGTTGCGTAAGCAAATACAAGAATATAGCAGAACCAATCAGGCTATGTCAAAAAAATATCAAGAATTGCTAGAAGAGACTATTCGCCAATATCATGAGCGTCGAAAACATTTGACAGAAGAAGAAGCCGGTGAAACGCAAGAACAAGCATCTAATGAAATTATACGAAACGCAACGGAACAAGCATTGAAATTGTTAAAGGAATTGCAAATAGACCGTAACAGTTTCCGTAAAATGGGACTCTCGTTTGAAGAAAAAGCCTTTTATGATATACTCATGTTGCTTCGCGATACACACAATTTTGAGTACGGAGAAGACAAGACAATAGATGGAGTAGTAATAAATGAAAAATGCAAAGCTCTTTCCAAGAAGGTAAAAGAGATTATAGACCTAAAATCATCCTTTTCCGATTGGCTGAATAATCAAAACGTTCGCGACCAATTGAAGTTTGATATAAAGGTTTGTCTTGTAAAAAATGGATATCCGCCACAGTATATCCCTGAGGTATTTCAACAAGTAATGGAACAAGTCGAAAATTTTAAAGAAAATGAATAAGAAAGAGGTAGTAACCGTCATTAGTGTTGTTGGTATTTTGTTAGGTTGCATCATCTATGCAATGAAACGTTCCTTGGATCAAGAGGAAGAAAACAAAAAACTGAGTAGAGATAATCAAAACTGCAAGAGAATAATATAAAATTACTTATCAATTCTGCAAAAAATGAAAAGGAGTATAATGCACTTGTGGTAGAACAAATAGAGAATGTGATAGCTTTATTTAAAGAGAAACATATTGATAATGATGTAGTTGTAGAATTACAAGAGACATTAGAATTGTATAAGTTAGAAAAAACAAGTGAGACGTTAATTCCTATTGTGAAAATATTAGAACATCTTTTAGAAATTCGTTATGATGACAATGAGGAATGCAAAACATGGTTAAGAAAGAATGGTCGCAAAAAAACGTTTAAGAGTTTGTTAGATTATTGTTATTTTGAAAAAGGGATTGATGAAAAAGAATATGTCTTTATAGACAGAGTTAGAGAGTTGCGAAATAGAAAAACTCATGATGTAGCATTTTATAGAACCCCAGAAGAAATAGATGAAGCTATAGTTATAGGTGTTAGTAGTATTAGTAAATTTATGGCATTAGCATATCCACAATTACTCGACCATCAATCGCTTTCTGTGTAAATCTGTGTTATCTGTGGTGAAAAGGCTTTTAACAGTTTGTATTTAGCTTGTTTTGCCAACCGCCAAACACTAACCAATTAACCGATTAGCTGATTGGCCGTTGTTCGTTTCACGTTCCACCTTATCCGTAAAGCGTTAAACGTTAAACGTTAAACGTTAAACGTTAAACGTTAAACGTCCAACGTAAACCGCCTCTAACTTGTTGGTAGTGAGAAGATAGTAGTTGGTATTTTTCCCCTTCACGGCCTACAACTACCAATTTACAATTTACCTATATTTGGAAAAAATAAATATCGAACGGATACAAAACACAGACAATGGAGAGAAGAAATAAGAACCTATTGGGGTTTACGGTAAACAGCCTTCTTATAGTATTTGGAATAGCAACAATGCTCACCGGCTATGTGCTGCAAATAGGCTTTCATATAGGCAACGAGGGACGTAAGCCCGGGCAAACCGAACAAGTAGAGCAGATGCATAAAATCAATCCCACCGATACCGTGTGGGGCATAGACTACACCACATGGACCGTACTGCACAAGGTGGTAATAGTGATATTGTTGCTACTTATGGTGTACCATTTTGTTTCACATTGGAAATGGTATAAAGGCGTTATATCCAATCATCTGATGGGCAAAAACAAACTGCCCATTACCGTGTCAATTCTTTTTATACTTGTGGCCCTTACCGGATTACTTCCTTGGTGTATAGGTGCATTCAATAGTGAAAGCATGTCCCGATTTGTATTCTTAGAAACACATGATAAACTTACCATACTTTTAACCTTGTTTCTCGTGTGGCATATTATTAAAAAACGCACCTGGTTTACCAATACCTTCAAGAAACTCAGAAACAAGTAGGATTAAAGAATAACGGTTAGCTGGTTAGTTGGTTAGTCATATAATGTCCAGCATAATTCATAACTCATAACTATATATGTATGCCCTACGGGCAAAAATGTAGGTGTTGTATGTTGTTTCTATTAAAATAGATGCCCTACGGGCAATTCTGGCTATTCTCCCTTATTCGTTATACGTTCCACGTTGCACGTATTACGTTATCCGTTAAACGTGCTACGTAAAACGAACAACGGTTTTCTGTGTAAATCGGTGCAATCTGTGGTTACAAGGCATTGGGCAGTTTGCCGTCATTCGTTCAACGTTAAACGTAATACGAACAACGTTAAACGACTCACCGATTAACCAACTCACCGATTAACCAACTCACCGATTAACCGTTTTATTCGTTAAACGTACTACGTACAACGACAAAAAATTACTATATTTGAAACGTATTTGTAGACTAAAAGAAAGGAATGTGCAAGTGTTTGTTTCCATTTTGGAAATACCCACTCAAAACGGTACAAAAGCAAAATAAAAGGAGATGTATACACCACCATTTACAATAACGAGTAAGATAGTGAATCTGATAGCAGAAATTTCTGCTCAGATAGAGCGTTATGCTATTAGACTTGAGCAGAATGATGGACTTCGCTTGCGCAAAGCAAATCGTATAAAAACCATTCACTCTTCACTTGCTATAGAGGGTAATACTCTTAGTGAAGTAGAAGTGCGCGATATTATTGATGGCAAAACCATAGTAGCGCCAATTAAACAAATTCAGGAGGTAAAGAACGCCATAGCTACCTATGAACTTTATCACGAACTTGATCCGTTTAAGGTGAAAGACCTGCTCCGCGCCCAAGGTGTGATGATGAAGGCCATCGCCGATGATGCCGGACGGTTTCGTAGAGGAGGCGTGGGTGTGTTTGGTGAGCATGGATTGGTTCACATGGCACCGCCAGCCGACAGAGTTCCATTTCTTATGGACGAATTGTTTGAGTGGCTCGGCACAGCTCAAGACCATTTGCTCATACGTTCGTGTGTGTTCCACTATGAGTTCGAATTCATTCATCCATTCAGTGATGGCAATGGTCGCACAGGGCGGCTGTGGCAGTCGTTGATATTAGGTCGTTTGCATCCGCTCTTTGAACATTTGCCGGTAGAGAACATGGTTTACTCCAATCAACAAGCATATTATGACGCAATAGGCGAATCAACACATCAGGCTAATAGTACTCCTTTTATAGAGTTTATGCTCGGCGAGATTTTGAAAACACTGAGAGAACATCAATGTTTGCCATTACTCAAGGGGCAGGAACAAAAAGAATATGTAGATGATGAGTTCGATGCAAAGTTCGGCAAAGAGTTCGGTGTAAAGTTCGGTGTAAATGAAAAAGTAACACTATTGCTTCTTGCACAAAATCCTTTGATAACGAGTGCTGAAATCGCTAAGGAGGCAGGTATTAGCCAACGAGCTGTAGAGAAACAATTAAAGAAATTCCGTGAAATAGGGGTTATTAATCGTTCCGGTAGTGACAAAACGGGAACGTGGGAAATAATGGTTTAAAAAGGCCGTTGTTCGTTTTCCGTTCCACGTTATCCGTAAAACGTAAAACGTATAACGTCCTTCATAACTCATAATCCATAACTCATAACTAGGAATGTATGCCCTACGGGCAAAAATGTAGGTGTTGTATGTTGTTTCTATTAAAATAGATGCCCTACGGGCAATTCTGGCTATTCTCCCTTATTCGTTATACGTTCCACGTTGCACGTATTACGTTATCCGTTAAACGTGCTACGTAAAACGAACAACGGTTTTCTGTGTAAATCGGTGTAATCTGTGGTTACAAGGCATTGGGCAGTTTGCCGTCATTCGTTCCACGTTATCCGTTAAACGTAAAACGAAAGACGTAAAACGTTAAACGAACAACGAAAAAACGTTAAAAATTCCAAAATTCTCCAAAATCTGACGTTTTTGACTGTGTGAAAATGAAATCATAGAGAAAGTGAAAACCCTGAGATGCTTGAAAAAAGTGGCTTGGGGTGATGTTTTAAAAATTCGTTAAATTCTCATCGACTTTTATATTTATTTATGTAAAGAGATGAAAAAAGTACATTGAAATAGAGGCTATACATTTTTATATAAAGTATAGCGAAAAAAGGGAATAATTGAAAACTCCGAGAATTTGCATCGAGTTTTATATATATGTATGTAACGAGATAAAAAAAGTACATTGAAATAAACACACTATACAAAAGAGTGTGTAGAAACGTTGAAAAA
>DAIOSV010000047.1:0-12601 GCA_036752345.1 Bacteroidales bacterium
TTTTTTAAGGTAAACAAATAATCTCCCTCAACAATTTCATATTTTCCATACATTTTCAAATCTCCACTTGGGTCCATTTTTACTTGCAAATTTCCTCTTCCGCGGGCTTTGATAATATCACCGACTTTCGGGTCAAATATAATCTGTGCCAATGCATCGGGGGTAACATCAATAGTCAGATCAAGAGATAAACCTGACGTAGAGGTTGTTTTTTGGTAGTTGTGAACGGTAGTTGTATCGGCAGAGAACAACAAAAAGTCGTACTGCCCCGAGAGTTCGGAATATGTCACCGGAATACTAACAGCGGTGTTATTCAATGTTTTCCCATTGCACGAAATATTCGTTTCTATTAAATCGCCTGTAATCCTTGCAGAACCGGCATAATATATCGTGCCATAAAAATAGTCATTGTCTTTAGCAGTGGTATTCATCACAATCAGTTTCGGAGATTGAATGCCAATTACATAGTGAGGATTTGCTATTACTTTCAAATCAACAAAACCGTGAATTGTGGCTGTATTGGACATATAGTCGGTAAGGGTGAAGTCTGAAAATGAAAAACGGGAGTTTCGTGCTTTGAGTTTGCCCGAAAAAGAGTACGGCACATTGGTATATGCCACTTTTATTGCTCCATCCTTTGCTGTAAGTTCTCCAGAATAAGAGAGGTCGCTAATCTTTCCATTGACTGTACATGCACCACTTACACTGCCTGAAATATCGTTGACTGTTCCATAAAAAATTTCGCCAAACGTACTGAGTTTAAGATTAGTGAGAGTTACATCACTTGACAACGAATCAGTTTCAGGAGTATATGCCCCATCGAGCGAAAGAATATCTGTTTCTCCATTTTTAATAGAAGCATGTGCCACCATTGCCATGCTTTTATTCTCCCAAAAACTGCGGATTCGAAGCGATCCTAATACATTGTCATTAAAAGAAATAGCTTCTGACTGCACATCAGCAAAAATCAATGGCAACGCATACATGTTTTTGATGCGTATAGTTCCATGTAATGGGCCACTCAAGCGTACTTTGGAATTGTTAATGAGTGTTGATACTTCTTGTAAATCATAGTTTTCAACAGAAATCACAAGATAGTCGTCTTTATCTTCCGAGACCGTTCCATCTATTTCAATTTTCTTGGCATCTTTATATAAACTAAAATTCGAAATAGCTATGCTTGACGTATCTACTACAATATTGGAACGCGCCACATTCCACAAGGAGTCTGAAAAATACATTTGCGTCGGTTGCACTTCCAATAAAAATTTAGGAAGTTCTCCTTGTCGTTTTGTTTGCATTTTCCCCAATATTTCTAGCTCTCCTTTGGTTTTGATTGACGATGCGTAATTCCACTTAAGACGTGTTTTAAGACTATCCTGCACTACATTGCATATCACTTGAGCCGTATTGGTCGACCGCTCCGCTGAATCAAGAGCATATAGCAGATTAAAGTCTAATCCGGAAAGCGAACTAGTTCCATCCACTCTACAGTCATTCATGACAATTTTTTTATAGGAACATTGTGGCGACGTTGCCAAAAGAGAACAGACATTATCGGCACCGGTATAAACCGCATCAAAACGAGTACCCGGTGCTATTTTTAAGTCTGGTTGTATAACAGATAAAATGGAATTAAGATTTTTGACTGTAACCTCAACATGAAAATCTGACATGGCAACAATTGATTCCTTTGGCTTCGGCAACGATGAAATATGGGTGCTTAGTGTGGCCATGATATTGTTCACTAAATCTATGTATTGTCCTGTGCCTGAAACCTTTGCATCGAGAAAGGCAGAATGCAACATCATATCTCGTTGTGCATCATCGTTTGAGACGTGCAGTGTGATATTTTTTGTAGAAAAAGAACCGGAAGCATTTGCATATTGTACATCATACAAAGCAACATCGCCACTCATATCATCTATTCGAGCTCCCGAAAAATCGACTTTGGTAGAAAATGAAAGATTTGATAAACTATCATGAATCAAATTGAGTTCGTCCAAGTTAGCTTTGTCAACTGAAGCAGTGAATTTAAAATCAGGGATAGTTTTAGACATATCAAGACCACCTTCAAACTGCATCCGCAAATTTTTGTCGTCGACATCAATTTTTCCCAAAAATTTACGAGTCGATAATTCGCCATTAATATTTATATTAGAATATTCATATCCATTGCACCGCAACGATTTAATTTGTCCGTCAACATCGGCACTAATCAACGAATCCGGGTTGAAGTTTGCTTCAACGGCTACCGTTCCTGATGTTTTCCCTATAATTGTATTGTTTGCAATAAATTTCGAAACATCAACTTCATCAAGCAAAACAGTGCCGGAACAGATATTCGTTTCCCCTTGTTTTAAACTGGCATCTACATCTACATTTCCTGCATTGGTTTGCAGTGTTCCTTGCGTTGACAAATCGTTCCAAACACCTTCTACAACGCCTTGATATTTGTAAACTATAATTTGCTCCAGAAACGATGGCAACTGCACATACTGTTCCTCGGCATAGGGAGGAATACGCGTGTGTGAAATGTCATATTGATTTGTTGCCAATTCTTTTGCATCAATGTAAAATCGAGTACTATCAATGTTGGGCAATCCGGTCACTTGCATGTCGCCCACAAAGCGGGAACTACGGCCATAGCCGATATGAAATTGTTTTGCTGAAAAATCCGACACCGTACCTTTTAAAATTCCTTGTACAGAAAAAGCATAGGGGAAATCTTTCAATGCTGAAGCAAAATAGGCAATGTCGTGTAACGTAATGGTAGTGCGATTCAAAACAGCTGTAAGATGAACCTTAGTGATAAAATCCGAAAAGTCATCAAACGAACTGAATGCCATTGAATATTCTTTTGCAAAAACCTTTGATTCGGGTGTATAAATGGCAATGTTCTTACACTGAATTAACGTGTCGCACACATGAGCATCGGCGTGTAAATACTGAATATCCAAGCCTGATTGCTCCTGACATGAAAATTTTTCTATCGACAAATTGTATGATCCATTATATATTGAAAACGCATGGGCTTGTAAAAACAAATCCGAAAGTGCTATGTTATTAAAATCAACACCAAAGTCAGAGTTAGATTTTATGGTATTGTCTCGGTATGCAAAACGGCCATTCCGTATTGTAACTTGGTCTATCTCAAAACGAAACGGTGCAGTGGTGTCTGACGATTGAAGAGCATTAAGCATAGATGCTATGTTTAATTCGCCTTTCGCATTCTTTGCTATATAAATTGATGGTTCGGAGAGGCTCACATCGGCCAATGCCACATGCGATGAGTCTAGTTGCAATGTTTTGACGGTTGCATATAGCCACCGCGACGTCATAATGGTATCGCCTTGTAAATTGCAGGCTGTAACATTTTGTAACGCAATTCCTTTCCAAAAAATCGGATATACTTTTTCAATCTGTAATTGCAACCCTATAGCTGGTCCAACTTTTTGAACTACGGTGTCTGTTAATTTTCGTTGTATTGCGGGAATTTGCAGCACAAGATACGCCAACAAAATAATACCCACCATACCCAGTAGCAGCGACACACATATTTTTACTATCGGTTTTAGTATTCTCAAAGGAAAATAACTGTATTTTTGTATGCAAATATATATAGAAGTCGGGAGGTATCAACCGATAAAATAAATTATGAGTACAACTATTCTTGCAATAGAATCATCATGTGATGACACATCCGCCGCCGTTTTACGCGATGGCATTCTTCTCTCCAACACCATAGCAAGCCAAAAAGTACACGAACGATATGGTGGTGTTGTTCCCGAATTGGCATCGCGTTCACATCAAGAAAACATTATACCTGTGGTTGATGACGCATTGAAGCAAGCACACGTTACTCCTGATGAAATTGATGCAATAGGATTTACCCGCGGCCCGGGATTGCTTGGCTCACTGCTTGTTGGCAGTTCTTTTGCCAAAGCATTTGCATTAGCAAAAGGATGCAAACTCATAGAAATCAATCACTTGCACGGTCATGTATTGGCAAACTTCATAGAAACGCCTGAAACAGCAGGTAAAGAGCAAGCAAAATTTCCGTTTCTCTGCCTCTTGGTATCCGGCGGTCACACACAAATTATTGTAGTCGAAAGTTTTACCAAAATGAGAATTATTGGTACTACCATTGATGATGCAGCAGGTGAAGCTTTTGATAAATGTGCAAAGGTATTAGGATTACCCTACCCCGGCGGACCACAGATAGACCGTCATGCAAAAGAAGGAAATCCTAAGGCTTTTCAGTTCAACAAACCGCACATTCCCGACCTTGATTTCAGTTTCAGCGGACTTAAAACCTCCGTTTTATACTTCATCCAAAAAGAAGTAAAAAAGAATCCAAATTTCGTTACCGAAAATATTGATGACTTATGTGCATCAATTCAAACCACCATCATTGATATTTTATTAAAAAAATTAAGTTTGGCTGCCAAGCAAACGGGTATAACTGACGTGGTAATAGGTGGTGGTGTAGCTGCGAATTCAGGACTGCGAAATGCCATAGTTGCTGCCGGCGAAAAAAATGGATGGCGAACATTCTTACCCGAACTCCGTTACACTACCGACAATGCTGCTATGATAGGACTTGCTGCATATCATAAATATCTTGCCGGAGAATTTATTGGACAAAATATTGCACCTCGTGCTCGATATTCTTTGCAAGAATATTTTGCAAAATAGATTACTTTTCATACCTTTGAAAGTAAATTCAACTTAATGGAAAAAAATATTTTTTCTTTTAAAGGTGATCGTATTACGAAATCATCAATAGAACCGATATTGGAGGAAATAAAGGAGATTGTAAGAACTGAGCAACTATCAAAAACCGTTGGTCATTCTCTTCTCTCTATTATTTCGGAGATAACGAACAATGTGGCTTGTTACGGATATCAAGATGACTCTAAGGGTAACGATAAATTAGAAATCTCTCTTGATGATACAATAATTCACATATTTTCACAAAGCCTTATATCAAATGCATACGTAGGACATATTACCATTTGGTTGAACAAAATGAACCTCATGAGCCAAGAAGAACTAAAAAATCTCCAACAAAAGACTTTATCCGAAAACCTCAATTATAAGGGTAATGCAAGTATTGGTCTTATAATGGTACGAAGAAGAATTTGCAAACCAATGGTTTGTAAATTTAAACCCCATAATGATGATATTTCATATATGTCATTGGAAATGGACCTAAAAAAGGATTTGCATATAAATTTTGAAAAAGAACAAACAAAACGTACTCCACAAGTAAAATTTGATGTGCCAAATCAGTCTTTTGAAATTACCGGAGTTTCGTTCCCAGAAGATCCAGAGGACTATTATAACGAGATAGAAGAATGGATTAAATTGAATGAACCATATATAATCGACATGAAAAGTCCTATTCTCAAAATTGATCTTGATTATTTCAATTCTATTTCGCTTAAAAACATTGTTCGTCTTGTGAGGGATTTAATTTCTACAAATTTCGATAAGTTCACTATTAATTGGTACTATGACATTGACGATGAAATTTCGCACGAAGAAGGCATAGAAATGAGTGAAATTTTGCATAAGAATTTCAATTTTATTCCAAAAAAATAAATGTACATTTGTAATGTAAATTAAAAAACTATGACTATGAATAATATTGTAATAGTAGGATCAGCAAAAACACCGGATTTGAATTTTGACGCAAAATCAGGAGTCCTTACAATTAAAGGTCGTTCTATACCTGAAAATTCAGTGGAGTTTTACAAACCGGCTCTTGAATGGCTTGATGAATATATGAAACAACCACTAGATAAAACAGTTGTTAATATTCAATTAGAATACTTTAACACAAGTTCATCAAAATGCATTCTCGACATTTTAAAGAAATTTGAACTCATAGCAAAAGGTGGTAACAACATCATTATTAATTGGCACTACGAAAGTGACGACGAAGATATGTTAGAAGCCGGTGAAGATTATCAATCTATCATAAAAGCTCCTTTCAATATGGTTGAAGTAGAAGATTAAGTTTCTACATAACTATACAAAAAAGACGATGTTGAGAATTTCAGCATCGTCTTTTTTATTTTACCTGAAAAGATAAACTCTACTACTACACTTCAAAAATCCCATTTTTGATAGCATACACAACCAATCCGGCAGTATTCTTAGCCTCAGTTTTGAGCAACAAATTTTCACGATGCTTGTCAACCGTGCGCTTGCTTATGCACAACAAATCGGCTATTTCTTGATTCGACAAACCTTTGCAAATATTGTAAAGCACCTCTATTTCACGTTCTGTCAAATCTAAAACCGGTTTCTCGGTCTTCTTTTTGTACATACTAGAAATGATGTGCTCCAATATCTCGGGAGAAAAAAAGTTGTTCCCCTCATATACCTCAACTATTGCTTTCTGCACATCTTCAAACTGTGAATTTTTTAGCAAGAAACCTTTAACCCCCACATCAATCATCTTGGTGTAGTACTCCTCTTCGGAAAACATTGACAATGCTATAATTTTGAGGTCTGGATATTTTTCCAATGCTAGCTTTGATGCTGTAATGCCGTCAACTTCAGGCATTTGAATGTCCATAATCACCAAGTCAGGTTTTGTTACATCTAGTTTATCCAAAAAAATCCGTCCATTCTCTGACTCTTCCACGTCGGCAATAAAATTGCTCTGCAAGAGTAGAAATTTCAGTCCCTCGCGAAACAAAGAATGGTCGTCAACCAAATGTATGTGCAATTTTTTCATTATACTCGCACGTTGATAGAAACTTTCATGCCATTTTTAGGGGAACTTACAATAGCTATTGCCCCATTTATTGACTTAACTCTTGACTCAATATTAGACAAACCCATGCCTTTATTATTCGCCATTTCTTCCATGTCAAAACCAATTCCGTCATCGGAATAATGCATACTCAAAATACCGGCATCTTGCGAAAGTGAAATTGAAAGATTACGGGCAGCGGCATGGCGCAACGTGTTTGTAATTAATTCACAAGCAACACGATACATGACCGTTTCTACCGTAAAATCATATCGTTTACCTTCAAGATTAGATTTATAGGTTAACTGAGTATTTTGCTTAATCATAACGGTATCAAGGAATGATTTGATGGCACGTTCCAAGCCGAAATTTGCCAAAATATGAGGGCTCAATTTGTTTGAAATTTCTTTGATTGTAATAATAGCCTCATCTATTGCAAAATTAGTTTTTAGCATTATCAACTTGTTGTCATCAGTTGCAATATCTTTATTCAACGCAGAAAAAGCCATTTTAATTGAAGAAAGAATTGGTCCTAAACCATCGTGCAGTTCTTTGGCGAATGTTTGGCGCTCGTTTTCCTCGGTACGAACAATTGCTGAGAATACCCGATTTTCGTTTTCCTTTGCAAGATTCTCCATTCTTCGTGTATAGTTGAACAATTTCTTCATATAGATTGTTCCAAAGAAAACAAGCAATGAGATAGCCACCGAAATCCAGTTACTCAAAACTGATACATCAGAAATCTGAGATCGTCTCAACTGAGCAATGTATATAAGGTCATAAATACGTTGCCCAGCCATTGCGGTAAATGCTATTGAAAGTAATATCCATGCAATGTTGAATCTTGTGCGTTTAATTAAACTAATAGCCAAAACCGATGATATGAGCAAGAGTGCAACCGAAAGCGCGAGCGCAATAAAAATAAGCATAGTCTTCTAATATTATTTGACGTAAAGATATTCATATTTTTTCAAAAAATTTATTCTTACATTTGCAATATAATTTTAACAAGCTATGGTTAGAGTACTTATCATTGTAATATGTGCAGTTTGCGATATTTGGCTTTTGCACCAAATATGGATTGCCGAAAGAAGTCTTCGAAATGCTTCTGAAAAACTATTATGGACAATATTTACATTAGTTTTCCATGTTGTTGCCGTTGCAGTGTATATTTTTCTTGATACTACCGGTAACAAGAATAGCAATCAAGACGATTCCAATACAACAATTTATATGTAGTATATTTATACTGCAACAAAAAAAGACAGCCATGCAATGACTGTCTTTTTTAATTATTGTACCTATTTATAATCCTACTTCATATATTTCTTTTTAAGAAATTCGGTACAATCCTCGAATGTTTCAAATGTATTTTCTTCCGGAACAAGGTCTGGAATTACATTCATCTTGGTTAGCATATATTTTGGTTGTGGCTGAATGATAGTCATTAACACTGTTTTGCCACTTGCTTGCAAATCATTAATGGCGGTTTCCATAGCATACAAACCAGATTGGTCCATAAACGAAACTCGTTTCATACGAATAATAACCGTTTCAACACAGTCAGGCACTGAATGCATCACGTTTTGAAATCCTGTAATAGAGCCGAAGAATATTGGACCATCTAAACGTTGAATATATACTTTACGACGAATTTCGTCAGGCAAACCAGCCTCGTCTTCCCATGGTGATTCTTTGTCAAAAGATGAAATTTCTCCGGCAGAATAATCTCCTTCAACCAAGTCGCTCATACGCTTCATAAACAAGACACACGCTACCACCATACCTATTCCAACTGCTGTGAGCAAGTCAACGAATACCGTTGTCAATAATACAACTATCAACACAAAGGCGTCGGCTTTTGGTATCTTCAACAAATCTTTAAGACCCTTGAAATCAATAATGCCCAATCCCACTGTGATTAATATTCCTGCCAAAACAGCAAGTGGAACATAACGAACTATGGAACCAAGCCCTAACAATATGGCTAACAATAGGACAGAATGAACCATTCCGGAAATTTGAGTTCGTCCACCACTTTTAATGTTTACAACTGTTCGCATTGCGGCTCCAGAGCCCACTACGCCGCAGAAAAATGCCACGGCAATGTTTCCTATACCTTGTCCGATTAATTCCTTATTACTATTGTGCTTTGTTTTGGTGATGTTATCTGCTACTACCGAAGTTAACAAGGTATCAATTGAACCAAGTCCTGCCAATGTCAATCCCGGTATTACCGATGCTTTGAGTATTGTTCCCCAATCGACTGACGACAAATCAATTCCATCTTTTGCAAAGAACGGAGTTGGAAATCCCGAAGGAATTTCTCCGATTACAGGGAACCCTTCGCCTACGAAAAGAGAAATAACCGTCATGACAACCAATGCCACCAATGAAGATGGGATTTTTTTAGAAACTAATGGGAATAATTTAATAATTGCAATTGTGCCTACACCAAATAAAAGTGCAGTCAATGAAATTCCTTTTGAAACACGTTCGGGAAATTCCATAATCATGTCTATCACCATCACTGGTGATTTAAGACCTATCAACGGATATATTTGTTGTAAAATAATAATGACTCCAATACCACTCATGAAGCCCGAAAGCACCGGATACGGAATATAACGAACATACTTTCCTATTTTACAGATACCAAAAAGTATTTCAAATATTCCACAAAATAGTCCTGCTAATGACATTGACAATAAGATTGTTCCTATTGCTTGTTCATAAGGCATGCCTTGTGATTGCGTAGTAGCCCATATGCCCGAAATAAGCGAAGCTGCTACTACCGTCAGCGGACCCGTTGGCCCACTAATTTGTGAATGCGTGCCACCAAAAAATGCTGCAAAAAAACCTAACATAGTTGATCCAACCAAACCTGCCAATGCTCCAACTGCACTCGCGCTTGGATTGTCTATGCCACCAAATGCCTGAATACCAAAAGCCAACGCCAATGGTAATGCAACGATACCGGCTGTTATTCCACCAAATATGTCGCCTTTCAAATTACTTGTAGATATAAAACTCATTATGTATTATTTATTGATTTCGAACTAGTACCGGCGGGCCTATCCAAGCCAAAACGGAAGTTTTTACTTTGCAAAAAAGTGTGCAAACATACGCATTTTTCTCTATTTTCAAAGAAATGAGAAAAAAAGTTCGGCCCTCTCATGTTTTGTGTTGAGCAGACAAATTGAGCATCAAAGCAATCTCGTTTGCTGTCTTTATTTAGGAAAATTTTTGTTTTATTGTGACAATTTCAATGTTTCATCACAAATATCTTTTTTGATATGTAGAATAATTATACATTTGCAATAAGTATTTTGAAAGAAAAAAAATTGATATAGATTTATTTAAACAGAAAGCGTTTGCTTTTTTGAATATCCTTTGAAATCGCCAATTTCTAACACGGCTCAAAATTAAGTGAAAGCTCTCGCGACTTCAGCGTGAGCCTCATTGTAGTTGTGTGGACGTTTGGCCTCACCTGATATTCAGCAATGATTTGCCAACGCCGTTTTGTATGAGTACCAGCGAGATTCACATAGGGAAAGAAATAGAAGCCGAACTTCGGACACAAAAACGAAGTGTAAGCTGGTTTGCACGCAAACTTAACTGCGAACGCACAAATGTATATAGCATATTTCATCGCCATAGTATTGACACTGCACTCCTATACCGCATTTTCATCATTCTAAATAAGAACTTCTTTGCTATCTACCTTGAAGCATTGTCCATTTTCCAAGACAAAATAGAAATGACGGAACCGTGATTTATTTTCAACAGAAGTGTGAGTTATAATGACGGTTAGCAGCATTTTGACACCAGTTTATCAATTAAATTTGTCTTGTAGTATGTGTATTATGCAAACACAAATAACAAATGCAGTTATTAAGAAAAGAATTATAAAATATGATTTTATGAAAAATTTAAAAACTATTAGTCTACTTACATTTTTATCGTTTGTTAGTATAAGTGTTAATGCACAATTATTAACTGCTTCTGGACAAATAGGGTATGCAAAAGCTCAAGGTAGTGCGTTTAAAGATGAAGCTACAGGTGAAAAATTAAGTTCATTTGGATTTGGATATGATGCAGACGTCTTATTGTGCCTTGATAAGTTTAATAATAAATTGTCTGTTGGAGTTACCTATGTAGGAAGTGCTTTATTCGGACTTGAAAGTTCGTCTGGATTTGATATTGGCATGTATGGTTTAGCTTTGTATGGTGCAAAAGGACACTATCGACTACGAAAACCTGAAAAAAAAGTGAGTCCCTACGGAGCGTTTGCTCTTGGATTAAGCCAATTTTCAACACCTGATGTTTACTCAGGAGAAACGTTAATAGCAGAAGGGAAAAGTTCATTTTCATTGGGATTACGGCCAGAAATAGGATTCGATTTAGGAGGATTTTTGATATCTGCTGCATATTTTGTCCCGATGCATTATAGTATAAAATCAGATACGGGTGACTTTAGTGGCACTGCAGGTACTTTTTCTATATCTATTGGATACCGACGCTATATATCGTTAAATGGTAGTTCTGCTCTTACAAATAAAAAGAAGACGAACGATGACAACGCCGTTTCTGATGAAGCGAACGTCCCTGAATCAAAAGTTTCTACTAAAAAAGTTGACAGCGACGAAGAGAACGCCACTACGAATGAAGTAAATACCTCTGAATCAAAAGCTTCAGCTAAAAAAGTCAAAAACAATGATGACAACGCCGCAACTGACGAAGTAAAAGCTTCTAAATCAAAGGTTTCTACTAAAAAGGTTGACAGCAATGACGACAATGTCGCTACAGAAAAAGCGGCATCTTCTACAAAATCGCCAAAAGATGTAGCACAAAAAGATGTTTCAAAAGACGTAACCGTTCAAGAGAAAACAGTCAGTTCACAAAGAGAACCTCAAAACAATGCTGAGCGCGTAATTGACCCGAAAAATCCGAATGAAAATCGTGTTTTATATGAAAATCCGAACTTCAAAGTAGGAGAAAAAGTACTCTATAAATTGCGCGATAAAATCTATACAGCTACTATCGTTTCATTTATTGGAAGTAACATTGCTGTTGTCAAGATGGAGAACGGCGCGGAAGTAAAACGATACTTGAAAGACATAGTTAAAGCAAACCAATAAAGCTATAAAAGTCTCGATATGAGGGCGAGACTTTTTAAATTGTTTAAAATATAAAAAACATGAAACAACGAATTCTTTCTTTGTTATTATTGGCGTTGACTACAATAATGGCTAATGCTCAAGACTGGTCTCCAAGTGTTTATCAAATTGGAAAATTATATCAAGGATACGTTATTAAAAATAATGGCGAAAGAATTGATGGATATATTGAAGCTCAAAGACGTGGCAGCATTGACTCCTATTTAAGGTCGAACCAAACATGCGTGATTTTTTATTCCGACCCTGACAACAAAAGGATGAGTGTTGTTTACACTCCCGATTCCATAAAAGAATACATGATAGCTGACAAGTATTACAAATCAATGCATTATAGCGGTGGTTTGTTCTCAAAACCATTACAATTTTTATTACAAGTATCTGACGGACATATTGCAAAATATGTGTGGTATACACCAAGTGAAGATAGAACACCTTATGAAATGAAATTTGAAGAACAATTTCTGTATCAAAAAGGTGATGAAATGCCTATAGAATTATCTACTTTAGTCTTTAACTTCGCTGAAAAAGTGAGCACGTTAGTATCTGAAGATGTTGAACTTTCCCAAAAAGTATTAAACAAGGAAAAAGGTTACAAACTACTGAACATTGAAAAAATTATTGCAGAATACAACGAATGGTATAATAATAACAG
>DAIOSV010000048.1:0-1225 GCA_036752345.1 Bacteroidales bacterium
ATTTTGCATTTTGTGAATAGCAGGTTCTTTCTATATTTGCATATCTCTTGAGATGCTATGAAAGAAATCAAACACTTCGACATTGCAATTATTGGTGCAGGGCCGGCAGGATGTTCAGCAGCGTTGTCGTTGCGCAATGCAGACTGTTCGGTGGCGTTGTTTGACAAAGCACAATTTCCACGTACAAAAATCTGTGGCGACGGTCTTTGCGACAGAACTATCAACACGCTCAAAGCCATTTCGCCTGCGTATCTTGAAGAATTTATTTCTACCCAAGATGCCATGTGTCTCAAATATACCGAATTGTACTATAAAGGTCGTCCGTATCTCGTTGATTTTAAGAATTTTGGCTATGTCTGCAAACGCTACGATTTTGATGCATTTTTGTTTTCGCTTGTGCAACGCGATTGTAAAAACGCTTCGGTGTTTCAAAACTGCGGCATACAAAGCATAACACCCGTTCCCAACGGAATGCAACTTGTTGACGAACAAGGAGAAACCTACGAGGCAAAGATGGTTTTGGTGTGCAACGGAGCCGCTTCAAAGTTGGCACGAAATCTCACCGGTTCGTCATACGATAAGGAAACCATGGGAGTTGCTATTCGTGCCTATTATTCGGGTGTGGCAGGACTCAAACCCGACACTATTGAATTGCATTATAAGAAAGAATATTTCCCTGGATATTTATGGATATTCCCAATGGCAGGCGGAACCGCCAACGTTGGGTTTGGCTGCAAAGTGCCTGATAACCAAGAGGGCGGTGAAACGTTGCAACACATGTTTGAGCAATGGATTGCCTCTGACGAAACCTTGAAAGCACGTTTTTCGCAAGCAAAACAAATCTCGTTGCTCCAAGGCGGATTGGTGCCATACAATACCGGCAATTTCTCATTGTATGGAGATAATTTCTGCGTCTGTGGCGATGCTGCCAATCTTATAGACCCGATTTCGGGTGGAGGAATTGGCTCCGCAATGGTGAGCGGACGTTTTGCAGCGCTAGTTGCCGAAGAGTGCGTACGCACAGGCAACTGCTCAAAACAGGCTACCGAGCAGTATGCCAAAAATCTCCGTCAGCGAGTAGAAAAAGAAATGAAAACACGCGGATACCTCCAACGCACAATCTCAAAGCACTTGTGGCTCCTCGATGTGTTGGCATTCGTAGGCAAACAATCACGAATATTCTCGAAAATCAAAAACTGGTATTTAGGGTAGGCGTTGTACGTTG
>DAIOSV010000048.1:1325-2680 GCA_036752345.1 Bacteroidales bacterium
TTGGCACGGGCATATACAAACGGGTAAGTGTCTTTTTGTGCAAAAAGCGGTACAAATTCCGCATAGTTTGCCAATGCCGGTTCTTGGTGGCGAAGTTCTATGAGTTTGCGTGTTTTGTTCAACAACGAATTTGGATCAGCTTCTTGTGCCGCTACGTTTGGTGCATTTTTCGCCGTATCAACCGGCAAGTAGAGCTTTTCAGCCGATGCGGTAGAGAACCCCAAATTCTTGTCGGCAGACCACTGCATAGGCGTGCGTGCGCCATTTCGTGGACGATATGCGCCTTCAACTTGTGGCCAACTGGTTGGCAATTGTTTCATACCAATTTCGTTACCATAATAGATAAACGGTACGCCCGGCATGGTAAATCCGAAGGCATAGATTATCTCCATATCCTTGTCAGAGCGATTGTTGCAAAGGCGCGCATTGTCGTGGTTTCCGAGCGGAATGCAAATGTAGCCTTTGTCTTTGGTAGCATTGTATTGCTCCATGTAGTTTGTCAAAAATTCGGTGATGTTTCCTTTGCCTTCTACGTCAAAGTAGCTGTGACCGTCCGAAAATCCGTTTAAGATTCGCCAACTTTCTTTTTGGAACAAATCATTGTAGCCATTGAACCAATGGAAAAAGTCAACGTGAAAACAGCTGTCGAGTGCGTCAATTGGGTATGACCATTCGGCAACCATGAACGCATCGGGATATTCTTTTTCGAGCAAATCGCGTATTTCTCGCCAGAATTCTTTGGTAGCGTTTACGTGCGTATTGAAGAATTGTTCGTTGCCAACCACATTGGCATCTTTGGTAAGCGCACCTGCCATGTCGGCACGGAAACCATCGGCTCCCATGTCCATCCAAAAGCGGAGCACGTTTTTCATTTCTTCTTTAAGGTTCAACACATCAGGGTGATTTGGCGCCAATTGCCATTTGTAATTGGTATCGGGTAGTGCAAAACCATAATTCAAAGCCGGTTGACAGTAATAGAAGTTTCTCATATACTGGCCGTTACGTTGACCATAGCCTTTAATGAAATCGCCTGCATATTCTTGAGGAGGATTCTTCCACACATTGTCCGTCCATATGTACCAGTTGGTGTATTTGTTGGTATCTTGTCGTGCAGAAGCCTTGAACCATGGGTGTTCTATTGAGGTATAACTAGCCACAAAGTCGAATATCACGTGCAATCCACGTTTGTGTGCTTCGGCAAACAATTTCTTTGCATCTTCGTTGGTTCCGTAGCGCGGAGCCACTTTCAAATAGTCGGAAATGTCGTATCCCGCATCGGCAAACGGTGATTCAAAGAAAGGGTTTATCCAAATGGCATCAACGCCAAGACTTTTTACATAGTCAAGTTTTTGGAT
>DAIOSV010000048.1:2780-4376 GCA_036752345.1 Bacteroidales bacterium
TGAAATAAAAATTGAAAATATAGTCTGTTTTCCCTTGTAAATGTGTATCTTTATCGAAGTTTATTCAAAGTGTAAATGATACAAGAAGTCAAAGCAAAATTTGTTGAGGAGTTTTCATCAAAACCTCGAACATTTCGTTCTCCAGGAAGGATAAATATCATAGGAGAACATACCGATTATAATGAAGGATTTGTGTTGCCTGCTGCTATTGACAAACAAATCGTGTTTGCTATTGCGCCCAATACCTGTGGCAAGTTCCGCTTTTGTGCCAAAGATTTGAATGAATATGGAGAATTTCCGTATGTGGTAGAGGTGTCGCAAACGTGGGCAAATTATTTGTTGGGGGTAATTGCGCAAATACAAAAACGTGGTGTGCAAGTTCCTCCTGTTGATGTGGTATTTGGCGGGAATGTGCCTCTTGGCGCAGGTTTGTCGTCGTCGGCAGCCTTGGAGTGCGGGTTTGCCTATGCGTTAAATGAAATCTTCAATTTCGGTTTCTCTCGTTTGGAACTCGTGCAAATGTCGCAAATGGCAGAGCATGAGTTTGCGCACGTCAATTGTGGCATAATGGACCAATTTGCCGTAATGTTCGGAAAAAAAGACCATGTGATTCAGTTGGACTGCAAAACATTGGAATATCAATATTTCCCTTTGGAATTGCATGATTACACAATTTTACTTTGCAATAGCAATGTAAAACACGAACTAGTCTCGTCGGAGTATAATGTTCGCCGCCGCGAAACAGAAGCCGGCGTGCAAGTGGTTGCATCGCATTTCCCGAATATCCATACTATGCGCGACGTCACTATGGAACAATTGCTGCAGTGCGCTCCCGAAATGCAAGGCAAGTCATTTAACCGTTGTAAATACGTGATAGAAGAAAATATTCGTTTGAAGCGCGCTTGCCAGGCTATGACCGCAGGTGATATAAAAACCGTGGGAGCTATGATGTACCGCACACACGAAGGTATGAGCAAATTGTACGAAGCGAGTTGTCCCGAAATTGACGTTATGGTTGAAATAGCTAAAACTTGTGACGGCGTTGTTGGTTCTCGAATTATGGGAGGCGGTTTTGGCGGATGTACTATTTCTCTTGTGCAAAATGATGCGGTAGAATTGTTTAAAAAACGTATAATTGCAGAATATTATCAAAAATATGACAAAACGCCTACTATTTACGAAGTAGCAATTTGTGACGGAACAACTGAACTATAAGCTGTATGAGCCAATTTGATATAAAAAACGATACACATCGTCGTTACAATATACTTACCGGCGAGTGGATGCTCGTTTCGCCCCACCGTGGCAAACGCCCATGGCAAGGCCAACAAGAAAAACCGCAGGCTCCTGCGCAAATTGACTACGATACACATTGTTATCTTTGTCCCGGAAATGAACGAGTTGGAGGCGTAAAAAATCCGAAATACACCGAACCGTTTGTGTTTACCAACGATTTTAGTGCAATAACTCCATCAATAACTGAAGGAAAGAACAATGAAGAAATGTTCCGGGTGCGAAGCGAAAAAGGCATATGCAAGGTTATTTGTTTTTCTCCGAATCATTCCAAAACCGTTCCACAACTAACGCTCAATGAGG
>DAIOSV010000048.1:4476-11447 GCA_036752345.1 Bacteroidales bacterium
CCGAATCATTCCAAAACCGTTCCACAACTAACGCTCAATGAGGTAGAGAAGGTGGTGCGCGTGTGGAAGGAGCAATACCAAGAACTTGGCGCAAAAGATTTCATCAATCATATACAAATCTTTGAAAATAAAGGTGCAGCAATGGGCTGTAGCAATCCTCATCCGCATTGTCAGATATGGGCGCAAGAGTCCATTCCCGAAATTGTGGCAAAAGAAGATACACAACAAAAAGCCTATTTTGCGCAACACGGCACAGCATTATTATTGGACTACATGGCTAAGGAATTAGAAAAAAACGAACGAATTGTTGCTGAAAACGATACGTTTGTCGCACTCGTTCCATTTTGGGCTACATGGCCGTATGAAGTAATGATAGTGCCAAAATCGGCAAAACAATCGTTGGCAGACTTGACTGATGCTGAATTGCGCGACTTTGCGGCAATGTATCAAACCGTGACGTGCAAGTACGATAACTTGTTTGAGACATCATTCCCGTATTCAGCCGGAGTGCATCAGGCAGCAACCGATGGTGCCCAACATGATTATTGGACTATGCACATGCATTTTTATCCACCCTTGTTTCGCTCGGCTACCGTGCGCAAATTCATGGTAGGATATGAGATGCTTGCCGAACCACAGCGCGATGTTACGGCCGAACAGAGTGCCGAGATTTTAAGAAAATTAGCAACAGTACATTATACTTTAAAACACTAAAACGTATGGGAACATTTGGCGTTATTGACTATGTGATAGTTGCAGTCTATGCAATTGTCATTATTGCTTTGGGATTTTTCTTTTCGCGAAGCAAAGGCAAAGAAAAGAATGAGGAAGATTACTTTTTGGCAGGAAAATCATTGCCATGGTGGGCTATTGGTGCTTCATTGATTGCGGCAAATATTTCGGCAGAACAATATATTGGTATGTCCGGTTCTGGTTTTGCTGGCGGTTTGGCTATTGCTTCGTATGAATTTATGGCAGCCTTGACCTTGATTATTGTCGGAAAATTCTTTTTGCCAATCTTCATAAAACAAGGAATTTATACCATTCCTGAGTTTGTAGAAAAACGATTCTCAACAAATTTAAAAACCATTTTAGCCGTATTCTGGTTGGCTTTATTCGTTTTCGTAAATCTTACATCGGTAATGTTTTTAGGCGGTAAAGCCATTGATACCGTAGTTGGAACAGGAGATGGTAGTTTAATTATGCCTGCAATCATCATTATTGCAGTTATAGCAGTCGCATATTCATTGTACGGCGGTCTAGCTGCTGTAGCATGGACCGACGTTGTTCAGGTGGTTTTGTTGGTACTTGGTGGTGTTATTACTACAATTTTTGCCCTCAAAGCAGTTACGCCCGATTCTTCAATTATAAGTGGAATAAATCATGTTTCCGACGTTGCTTCCGATAAATTCGATATGATTCTGTCGCGCGATAATCCCGAGTACAACAATTTGCCCGGAATATATGTGTTGATAGGTGGTTTGTGGGTAGCAAACTTATATTATTGGGGATTTAACCAATATATAATTCAACGTGCGTTAGCAGCAAAATCAATCAATGAGGCACAACGAGGTATTGTATTCGCAGCATTTTTGAAAATGTTAATACCATTTATCGTGGTAATTCCTGGAATCATAGCATACGTGCTTTATACTGAAGGAGCTCCCGGAGCTGCTGATGCATTTCAACTTCCTGACGGAACGCTCAACAACGATAAAGCATTCCCATGGTTGATTAGCACCTTGTTACCGGTTGGATTGAAAGGATTGGTGCTTGCGGCATTGGTGGCTGCAATAGTGTCGTCATTGGCTTCAATGCTGAATTCCATTTCTACTATTTTTACCATGGATATTTACAAACCATATATCAATAAAAATGCGACATCAAAACAAGCAGTAAAAGTGGGACGAATTACCGCAGTGGTTGCCTTACTTATTGCTATATTGATTTCTCCGCTATTGAGCAGTATGGATCAAATGTTCCAGTACATTCAGGAATATACGGGATTGGTAAGTCCCGGTATTTTGGCAGTGTTCATCATGGGATTGTTTTGGAAAAAGGCTACCAACAAAGGTGCCACATGGGGTATTGTGCTTTCAATTCCTATCGCATTAGCGTTCAAGATTCTGCCATTCGAAATGCCATTTATGGATCAAATGTTCTACACATTCTTGTACACCATGGTCATCATTATGATGGTAAGTCTTACCAGTTGCAAAACCGACGATGATCCGAAGGGACTTGTATTGACGGCAGATTTGTTCAAAACGGACAAAATTTTTAATATTTGTGCTTATATTATTTGTATCTTGTTGGCTGTAATTTATACTGTATTTTTTTAATGAACAACAATGAGTAGCATGCTATTTGGGACGTTGCCCGACGGAAAAGAAGTCAACGTATATACGATTACGAATAAACAAGGAATGTCAGTATCTGCCATGAATTATGGCGGAATTATTACTTCGATTTGCGTGCCGGATAAAAATGGAGTCATGGCCGATGTCGTGCTCGGATACGATACACTTGACGGGTATGTAGCCGATACACATTACATGGGAGCCATTATTGGTCGTTGTGCCAATCGCATTGCCGGTGCAAGTTTCGATTTGGATGGACGACAATATAATTTGGTAAAAAACGAAGGAAATAACTCACATCACGGAGGCAAAAACGGATTCAATAAAAAGTGGTGGCATATTCAAGAAAAAACCGTGAGAGAAGGCATTGCGCTACGTCTTACTGCATCAAGTTTAGACGGAGAAGAAGGCTATCCCGGAAAATTGAATATAGAGGTGTACTACATTTTGACCGATAATAATGAGCTAATTTTACGTTATGGCGCAAACAGCAACAAGAGAACAATAGTCAATCTCACGAATCATTCCTATTTTAATCTCTCAGCAGGTGCCGATGCCGTGGTTGACAAACATAGTTTGCAGATTAAAACCAACTATTTTTTGGAAATTAAAAATGATATGATTCCAACAGGGAAATTTCTTCCGGTTGCAAACACACCATTAGATTTTAGAGAACCGAAAAAAATAGAAGAAGGTTTTGATTCAAAGAATGAGCAAGTAGCAATAACAGGGGGAATAGACCATAGTTTTGCCGTACCTACGTCAAAAGATTTTGTGGTGAGTTATCACGATGAAAAGAGTGGACGGGTTCTTGAAATTACAACCATGGAACCATGCGTTCATGTGTATTCCGGGAATTTTCTAAACGACAAACAACGTGGTAAAAGCCAAAAGGCGTATCAAAAACATTCAGGCATAGCATTTGAAACACAGCATTTCCCTGACTCGGTGCATCATTCGAATTTCCCAACTATCGTATTACCTCAAGGAAAACAATATTTTTCAGAGACACGATTACTATTTACAACGAAGTAGAGAATCTTTTGTCGGTGCTAAGCATTTGATAGTAAAGTTGTTATTGGATAGCGAAAGACTAGTTAACAAACGATTGCAATAAATTTATTTGGAGTTGCAAATAATGTTTATTTTTGAAACAAAAATAGAGATTTGGATCCTTCTTCAAAAAATTGGTTGTCATTGTTTATCGATGAATTACAGGCGAATTTGCAAAAAAAATATTCGCACCTAGCGCTGTATTTGTCGGGACGAAATTCTTTTGAAGAATTTGCTCATTTTTATATTCATACGTCAGGTCTATTTTATGGATATATTCCAAAATCTCTTGTGAGCGATTACAGAGATTCTGCTTCATGGTCGCAAGCCGATACATTTAAAATCGCTCTTACACAGGGTTTGTTTTTCTCCTATTTGTGGGAAAGACGAAAAGAATTGTCAGCAGAAACCGTTGGATTGTTGTTAACGCAATGTGTAGATAAAATGTATGATTTCTTTGTGCTATTTACAATGCACGATACTCAATTGGTGAAATATCGTGCCATACTTTCAAAGCAAACCAATAAAATGGTTTCGATAGAGCAAATCATAGACTGTCGGGTAAGCAATCCCACCTTGTTAGACCTTGATTTTTGGAAAGGTTCACAATTCAATATTTATGCAGGATTAGACGTATTGTATTTTTCCTCGTGGCTGAATGGAATATATGCCTATGATAGAAAGGAAGTCATCAAGAAAAACATACTTATAGCTATAGAGCAAGCAAGCAATTTAGACGAAATTTCCAAAGCCAATGGTACACGATTGGTTTCGTTTTTCACCGCATCAGGAAGCTTTATAGAACGAAATGAACAAGAATCAGAATTAGATTTTGCAGACATCGTTTCGCATGAGTCGCTTGTTATGAGACTTATAATATATGAATATGCGGCGTACATTTGCCTTTCCGACAATTTAACGAACGCTACTGAAATGGAATTTCTGAATAATCTTGCAGAAAAATTACAAATTCCAGAATATTCGGCACAAGAAAGCCTTGCTTCAATAGAGAATTTCATGCTCCATGAAGGCGAAAATATTTTCTATTTGCAGTATGGTGGTGGGTTTGATGTCGTGCGAAAATCATTCTCCAATAGAGTACAAGAATTTATTCAGAAAAATAAAACAAAAATAGTCTCTGAAATACTTGGTAGTAAGGAACTTGTTCAGTTGATTCGTAAGTCACGAAACGAAGCACTTTCGCCAGAGGAAAAAGAAAAAATACGAGAACAAATTCTCGATTTGCTTAAAACCATACCATCATTAGCAATTTTTATGATTCCGGGAGGAACAATTATCTTACCAATATTGTATAAAATTCTTCCCGAAGAACTTGTTATGCCAAGATCTTTTATTAATAAGAAATAGCACATAACTCGTTGTCCCACAGTGTTTTAAAAAAGTCTGTGGTAGTCGCTAATTTTTCCCTTAATTATTGAATAACGTGTGACAAAAAAAAATTACCTTTGCGCTGTTTCTATAATACTATTATACAAAACAAAAACAATGTCAAAAACAATCAAATTACGGAAGGGCTTTGATATAAAGATGCACAGCGCAGCTGAGCATATTTTTTCGCAGAACCCAATGCCCGATTCAGTGGCATTAAAACCAACCGATTTTGTTGGACTAACAGCAAAGGTGGTTGTAAAAGCAGGCGATAAGGTTTTAGCCGGTGATCCATTATTTATTGATAAACTTCGTCCCGAAATCCAATTTACCTCTCCGGTAAGTGGAACGGTAACCGCTATCAACAGAGGTGAACGAAGATTATTACTTAATGTCGCAGTCGCACCTGATGAAAATACTGAATACAAAAAGTTCGAAGTGGGTAATTTGGACTCAATGTCGCGAGATCAAGTTATTACAACCATGTTAAGTGCCGGTGTTTGGCCTTTCGTCAAACAACGTCCTTATGACATTGTTGCAAACCCGAGTGATAAACCAAAGTCAATCTTCATTTCGACCTTTGACACGGCTCCGTTAGCTCCTGATTACACTTTCGCGTTAGAAGAATCTTCAAGCGAATTCCAAATAGGAGTTAATGCATTGAAAAAATTGACAGATGGCGTTGTAAATCTTGATATTTACAAAGAAGAACGTGCAAAAACAACGTTTACAAAAATAGAAGGTGTAGAACAAAACTTTTTCGTTGGAAAACATCCGGCAGGAAATGTTGGAGTTCAAATTCATCACATCGATCCAATCAATAAAGGAGAAGTTGTTTGGACTTTGAATCCACAAGATGTTATTATAATTGGTCGTCTATTCTCAAAAGGTATTTATGACGCTCGTGTAGTTGTTGCATTGACGGGTTCAGTAAAAAATCCACGATATTACAAAACAGTTATCGGTTCAAGTATAAAATCATTTTTGGCTTCAGAAACAATCGATGACAATATGCGAGTAATCAGTGGAAATGTATTGACTGGAACCAAGTTAGGGAAAGATGATTACATAAGCTACTATGATTCACAAGTAACGGTTATTGAAGAAGGAAATCAACCAACATTTATGGGTTGGTTAGCTCCTGGATTAGATAAACTTAGTTTCAGTAGAGCATTTTTCTCTTGGATGCGTCCTCAAAAGGTATACACACTCAATACTAACAAAAATGGTGGCGAAAGAGCATTTCTGTTTACAGGGGTGTATGAGAAAGTATTGCCAATGGATATTTATCCAATGCATTTACTTAAAGCAATCTTGACAGAAGATGTAGATAAAATGGAACAATTAGGAATTTATGAAGTTGCTCCAGAAGATTTTGCACTTTGCGAATATGTGTGTCCTTCGAAAATCGAAATACAAAGTATTATTCGTAGTGGACTTGATATGATTAGAAAAGAATTTAATTAATTAGAGTTATATGAAAGCGTTAGAAAATTGGATACAGAAAACCAAACCTAATTTTGAAAAGGGTGGCAAGTATGAAAAATGGCTTCCTATCTATGAAAGTTTTGAATCATTCCTTCATGTTCCAGGGAATGTTACTACAATGGGTAGCCACGTCCGTGATGCAATAGATTTAAAACGTGCATTGATTATAGTAATCATCGCATTACTTCCTGCATTAGCATTTGGAATGTATAATGTAGGTTCGTTGTATTATACATCAATAGGAGAAACATATACAATGTTGGGAGCTCTTGGATATGGATTTTTAAGAGTATTACCTTTAATTGTTGTTTCCTACATCGTAGGATTGGGAATAGAATTTACATTTTGTTATATCCGAGGTCATGAAATAAGTGAAGGTTTCTTGGTAACAGGTTTACTTATTCCAATGATTGTTCCTGTTGATATACCATTATGGCAGTTGGCTATAGCTGTAGCATTTGCCGTTATTATTGGTAAAGAAGCATTTGGAGGAACCGGAATGAATGTCGTAAACCCTGCATTACTTGCTCGTGCGTTTTTGTTCTTCGCATATCCAAGTAAAATGTCAGGTTCTACTATTTGGATTCATAATTTCAAAGGAAATGTAGATGGCATGAGTGGTGAAACAATTTTAGGACAATTAAATAATGGTGTTGCTCCTGATGCTATTCATGGTGTTGC
>DAIOSV010000049.1:0-10960 GCA_036752345.1 Bacteroidales bacterium
TCAGTCGAAAGTTGTGAGTGTGTGGTGGAGTATGGGTGGATGACTAATGACTTTACATCGGCCACATTTGCTAGAAGTGAAAATATCTCAAGTGAGTCGATAAACTTCCAAGCATCTTCCTGATTCCCTTTTATTTCGAACGTGAAGATGGAGCTGCCTCCGTTTGGAAAATACTTTTGATACAGTGCATGTCCTGGATGAAAAGGAAGTGATGGGTGATTAACTTGCTTAACTTTTGGATGGTTACTTAAAAATTCGACCACCTTCAAGGCGTTTTCAATATGTCGTTCAACTCGTAACGAAAGAGTTTCCAGACCTTGCAATAGAATGAATGCGTTGAAAGGGCTTAAAGTAGCACCCGTATCGCGAAGAATGACAGCACGAATTCTTGTAACGAATGCTGCAGGTGCTGCCGCATCTGCGAATACGATGCCATGGTAACTTGGATCAGGTTTTGCTAGTGTCGGATATTTTTCGGTATTTGCTTTCCAGTCAAAATTACCACCGTCAATTATCACACCTCCGAGTGAACTTCCGTGTCCGCCGATGAATTTCGTGGCCGATTCTACTACGATATTGGCTCCGTATTCAATAGGGCGGATTAGGAACGGTGTGCCAAACGTGTTGTCAACAATGAATACAATGTTGTTCTTATTGGCAACGGACGATACTAATTCAAAATCAAGTGGGTCTGAGTTTGGGTTGCCAAATGTCTCAGCAAAAATCACCTTTGTGTTTGATTGAATCGCATTTTCTAGTTGTTCCTTATCATTCACATTTACAATAGTATGTGATATCCCGGAATTAATTAATGTATGGGTGATGAGGTTGTAAGTTCCTCCGTAAAGATTATTGGCCGCTACAATGTGGTCGCCATTCTGCAAAATGTTTTGCAACGCATAACTGATAGCTGCTGCACCCGATGAAACAGCAAGCCCTGCTGCACCGCCTTCAAGAGCAGCTATGCGTGATTCGAGTACACTTTGTGTAGAGTTGGTTAGGCGACCGTAAATATTTCCTGCGTCGCGCAATCCGAAACGGTCGGCAGCATGCTGCGAGTTGTGGAATACGTAGGAAGCTGTTTGATAAATAGGAACTGCACGTGCATCTTCGGCTAAATGGGTTCCTTTTTCTTGACCAACATGAAGTTGGAGAGTTTCGAAATGTAATTTTTTTGTTTCCATAGCAATTTTTTTTATCCGTTGTTTCTGTGTTTTTTACATTGCAAATATGTGCTTGAAAAGAACAAGATTCCAAATATTTATGAAAACTTAGAAAATTAAACTAAAAATAATTTTGATAGAAGAATTTATATAATACTTTTGTACCGTTAGAAGTAGATTTTTAGAAAAAATATACTGGTATGTACACTCCGGATAAAATAGACATGAAGATTCTTGCCGTTTTGCAAGAAAATGCCAATTTGAAAATCAAAGAACTTTCTGCTGCCGTTGGACTCAGCGTGACACCTGTGTTTGAGCGCTTAAAGCGATTGGAAAAGGATGGCTTTATAAAAAAATATACCGTGATACTTGATGCTGACAAATTGAATATTGGTTTTGTTGTTTTCTGTATCGTAAAAATGTTGTTGGTGAACGAGGAGGTGAACAGTGAATTTGTAAAAGCTATTTCTGCCATTCCTGAAATTACCGAGTGTTACAATATTTCCGGAGAGTATGATTATTTGCTTAAGGTTCATGCTGCAAATATGGAGGCATATCGTAATATATATCTTCATACGCTTGGTAAGCTCAAAAATGTGGCTTCAATTCAAAGCATCTTTGTAATGGATGAAAGTAAGCACGAATATGGTTTGCCGGTGAAATATTAAGACCTGCGGTTAAACGAGAGGCAAAGTGTTGCGTTTTCTTCTACTCAATAAAAAAAATTCCTAACTTCGCAAAAAACATCAGCAATGAAGTTGTCAAAAAAGACTCGTTATGCAATTATGGCATTGTCCGTGTTGGCCGAAAAATATGGCCATGGGGTTTTGAGTATTGGTGAAATTGCCAACGGCGAAATGATTCCTCGGCGCTTTCTAGAGGGAATATTGCTGAAATTAAAGAACAAAGGAATCCTTGATAGCGAACGTGGGAAGACGGGAGGCTATTTTTTAGTAAAACGCCCCGAAGACGTTACCTTACTTGATATAGTTACTATTTTTGAGGAATCAATAACCTATTTAGACTGCCTTTGCGACAATAAATCAGGGGTGTGTGAATTCTGTAAAGACGTTAAAACCTGCACGATTCGTCTTCCTTTTAACGATATATTCAACTATGCCAACTACGTGTTGCAAAAAACTACGCTGAAGGATTTGGCGCAAAACAATCCTCGCAAGTAAGTGCTTGCAGAAGATACGTACTTATTATAAGTATTGTATGAGTATTGGCTCAAAATCAATTTTTTTTCCTTCTCTGTATCTCTTTTTTTAAAATAAGTGTTTGTGCGTATTTCTGAATTAATTTTAATCTACATATTTGTGCTGTAGATTAAAAACGTAAGTGATATAAGTAATTCATATCTTTAAAACTTACTACAATGAAAAACAAACTAATCAATACAATTGGAAAAGCTGCAGCATACCTTTCTGCTGCCATATTATTTTCTCTTAATGCTTCGGCACAAATTAATGTAAAAAGCGACAAAGGTGACCTTACGGTTCGCTTTTCTGGTCGTACACAACTTGATGCGGGCGCCTATATTGGCTATCCTGGCGATTACGGCATTCAACTTAATGATACTCGTTTTGCGTTTAATGCATCAAACGAGAAATGGAGCGCAAAAGTTGAAATGTGCTATACTGAAAAAACGGCAAGTTTTCGTGATGCCTACATTGGCTACAAACTCAGCGACAATAGCTCGTTGACATTTGGAAATCAATGGATGCCGTTTGGATACAAAGTATATGGTGCGCAATACAAGTTTATTGACAATGGTTCGCTAGACAATGCCATTACTCCTTCGCGTAAAATAGGAGCTTCGTATACGTATTGGAGTGACCTATTCAACATACAAGCCGGTGTGTTTTCTGATGGTGATGTTGATACGCGTGCTTTGAATAACGGATATAGCGCGGTTGCTAAATTTTGGTTCCGCCCGATTTTAAGCGACAATACCGTGCTTCATATTGCTATTGCTCCAAGCTATACACAGTCCGAAAACTCGGTAAGTTTCACTGGTTTGGTTCCAAATACGTTGGTTAAGGACAAAGCAATTGCTTCGGCGAAGGATACTGCTGATTATGTGTTCCGAGGTGAAGCAGAAGTGTTGTTTATTCTAGATCGTTTTTATGCAGAAGCTCGTTATCAACATGCCATAGCAAGTCTTGGCGATGGCAAAGATGACTTGGTGGCGAATGGCGCATTTGTGCAAGCTTCGTACATTTTGCTTGGTGGTGAGAAACAAAATTATAACAAGAAAACAGGTTTAGCTCAAAATCCTGATGCCGGAAGTCTTGAACTTCTTGCACGTTTTGATCGTCTCAATATTGCAAATGTGGGTACGCTGAACGAGTCTACGGTAGGTGTTAACTACTTCTTTGATAAGAATGTAAACCTTAAACTCAACTACGTCCACGTTGATACCGATATTGCCGGATTCGACGCTAAAAATCTTGTAGAATCTCGCTTACAATTCACATTTTAATTTCTAATCACCAATGTTTTTAATCTCAAATAGTATACGCATTTAATCTACACTAAATTAGTAAACTTAAAACTTTAAAAAACAATGAAACAAACAAAGATTTTAGCAATAACATTGTTGTCGGCAGCGCTTCTTAGTGCATGCAGTAGCAACAACAAGTCGGCGGAGTCGCAAAGTACTACCGACGATTTACAAGGAGAAATTTCGCTTTCGGGAGCATTTGCTTTATATCCCTTAGCTGTAGAATGGGGTAAGGAATTCCAAAAACTTCACCCTGGAGTAAAGGTGGATATTTCTGCCGGTGGTGCCGGTAAAGGTATCACTGATGCGTTGGCGGGAATGGTTGACTTTGGAATGGTTTCGCGCGAACTTCATCAATCAGAAGTAGATAAAGGAGCTCTTGCTTTTGCTGTTGCAAAAGATGCCGTGGTTCCGACTATTAATGCGAACAATCCGAAAATTGACGAGATTTTGAAAAAAGGTTTAACTCCTGAGGCTGCTACAAAGCTTTGGGTTACACAGGAAACGAAAACATGGGGTGATTTTCTTGGAACCGATGACAATACTCCGGTACACGTTTATACTCGTAGTGATGCGTGTGGTGCTGCCGAAACATGGGCTAATTGGTTCGGGAAAAAACAAGAAGATTTGCAGGGAACTGCTGTATATGCAGACCCGGGACTTGCCAAAGCTATCCAAGATGATATATATGGAATAGGTTTGAACAATATAGGGTATGTATACGATGCCAACACACACAAACCAAATTCTGGCCTGAAAGTTCTTCCTATTGATGTAAATGGTGACGGCTTTATTTCTGGCGATGAAAATTTCTATGATGTAAAGGATTCTGTTACTAAAGCAATTGCTGTTGGCAAATATCCTTCTCCACCGGCACGCGATCTATATCTTGTATCAAAAGGTGTTCCTACAAATCCTGTTGTTATAGAGTTCTTAAAATATGTATTGAGCAAAGGACAAGAATTGAATGGTCCTGCCGGATACATCAAAATGAGCAACGAAAAGATTAAAGTCGGAATGGAAAAACTTGAAAGCAAAAAATAATTCTGAATGACAAATTATAACACCGTTAGATTATTTAAAGAGAAGACAATGGGCGGAGTGATGTTTTTTATCACTCTTGCTTCATTGTTTTTGGTAGTTGCAATGGCCGTTGGTTTATGGCTTAAATCGTCTTCTATTTTTGACGAAATTTCTTTGTGGGACTTACTGAGTGCTCGCGAATGGAAACCGGCAAGAAATCAGTTTGGATTTTTCCCATTCATTATGGGTACGGTGTGGGTTACTATGATTGCTATCATTTTGGCATTTCCAATCTCACTATTTACGGCAGTGTATCTCACTGAATACGCTCGAAGTTCCGTGAGAAAATACGTATATCCGTTTCTCGATATTCTAGCGGCACTGCCCTCGGTCATTTATGGTGTTTGGGGAACGCTCATCGTGGTTCCTTGGATTAGTCAGAAATTCGGTCCGCTCTTCGTTGATTATACCTCGGGATACACGGTTTTGGCTGCGGGAATTGTACTAGGAATCATGATTTTGCCATTAATGGTAAGCCTATTTGTGGAAATATTTTCAACTGTTTCATCTGATATGCGTGAGGCCTCATTTGCCCTTGGTTCTACTCGTTGGCAACTTTCGTACAAAGTGGTGATGCGCAATTCTTTGTCGGGAATTTTTGCAACCGTGGTATTGGCAGTTTCACGTGCGTTAGGCGAAACAATTGCTGTTCTTATGGTTTGTGGAAATGTGCCGCAAGCCCCGAATTCTATCTTCGACGCCTGTTATCCTATTCCGGCTTTGATAGCAAACAACTACGGCGAAATGCTTTCTATGCCTCTTTATGAAGCAGCCCTCATGCTTGCTGCTACCATTTTGTTTGTGGTGGTATTGGTATTTAATCTTTCGTCGAGGCTTATTTTAAGAAATATTAATAAAAACAAAGCACTATGAAAATTTCCAAACGGAGACAACGTACAAAATTCATTGCGGCAATTATTGCACGCATTATCATGTATTTGTCGTTGGCAGCGGTATTTGCATTTGCCATCGCAATTATCTGGGTAGTAATACGTCGTGGATGGATTTGCGTTACATGGGAAATGGTTTCGAGCCTTCCCGGAGATGGATTCTATGTCGGAAAATCAGGAGGATTTCTCAATGCAATAGTTGGCAGTGTATATATTGTGGGAGCATCTACCATTTTAGGTCTTCTTATCAGTATTCCTGCTGTTTTTTATATGAATGTATATCTCAAGAAAAGATCACGGTTTGCGAATATTGCTCGTCTTGCCTACGATGTTTTGTTTGGTATTCCCAGTATAGTTTACGGAGCTTTTGCATTTACTCTTATGATAGAAATGGGAATGCGAACATCATTGCTCGGAGGTCTTATTACGGTCACGTTGCTCATCATTCCTATTTTGATACGAAGTATGGATGAGGTTGCTAAAAACATCCCTCATGATTTGTATGAAGCCTCGTATGCATTGGGAAGCACCCGATTTGAAACCATCGGTTTGGTAATGCGGCAGATACTTCCCGGTATAGCCACTGCTACTTTGCTTTCAATTGGTCGTGCTCTTGGTGATGCCGCTGGAGTTATGTTTACTGCCGGATTTTCTGACTCAATTCCTACTTCTCTCACACAACAAACAGCCACATTGCCACTCAGCATTTTCTTTCAGTTGAGTGCGCCGCAAGTTGAAGTACAAGAACGTGCGTATGCAGGAGCTTTTGTGTTGACTGTTATAGTTCTGGTTATTAGCGTTTTAGGGCGAATTATAACAAATAAATTTTCAAAAAACAAAATCTAAACCAATGACACTTTTCTTACATAAACTATCGAATAGCGAAAATGGATATCCTAAAGAGGACTTCGCATTATTTAAAAAAGAAAGTGAAGGTCCTACTACACTTCATACTGAGAACCTAAATGTTTCAATCAATGATAACCATATTTTGAAAGATGTTTCAATAGAAATTCCACGCAATAAAATTACGTGTATTGTTGGACCGTCGGGATGCGGAAAATCTACCTTACTTAAGACCTTCAACCGCATAATTGATATGACAGAAGGTGTGAAGATTTCAGGAAAGGTTTCTCTTGGCAATGAAAACATTGCGAAAGCATCATTCAACGATCTTACAGAAATTCGACGACGAATTGGATTGGTGCCACAACGTCCGTGTCCGCTTCCTATGAGCATATATGATAATATAGCCTACGGCTGTCGCATTCACGGCATTCACAAACGTCGCGATCTCAATAAGATTGTGATTCACTATTTAAGTGAAGTGGGATTGTGGAATGAGGTCCGAAAACGTTTGAACGCACCGGCTTCCGGGCTTTCTATTGGTCAACAGCAGCGATTGTGTTTAGCACGCAGTTTGGCTGTAGAACCGGAGGTTATTTTGGCCGACGAAGCCACATCGGCATTAGACCCGATTTCAAGTAAAATTGTAGAGGATTTGTTTGTCCGACTGAAAGAAGATTATACCATCGTTATGGTGACACATACGCTACGTCAGGCTTTGCGCATAGCCGACTATGTGGTTTTTATTTATATGGGTCAAATCATTGAATACGGACCGGCAAAAGACGTTTTTGAACACCCGAAAAACGAACTGACACAAAATTATTTATCAGGAGTATTTAGTTAAAATAAGGAATATGGAAAAAATATCAAAACTTAATCACTTAAAAGAACTGGAATCAGAAGCAATTTATATGCTACGCGAAGTTGCTGAGCAATTTCAAAATCCATGTATATTATTCTCGGGAGGAAAGGACAGCATAGTAGTAACATATTTAGCATACAAGGCATTTTATCCTGCAAAATTACCATTCCCTTTGTTGCATATTGATACGGGGCACAACTTTCAGGAAACATTGGATTACCGTGATTTGCTTGTGCAGAAACTTAACGCACGGCTTATTGTCGGCTCCGTACAGCAGTCTATTGATGACGGTCGTGTGAAGGAAGAAACCGGCTACAATGCCAGCCGTAACAAATTGCAAACGACAACGCTTTTGGATTCTATTGAAAAATATAAGTTTGACGCAGCCATTGGCGGAGCTCGTCGCGATGAAGAGAAAGCTCGAGCAAAAGAACGTATTTTCTCACATCGTGATGAATTTGGCCAATGGAATCCTAAAAATCAGCGTCCGGAGTTATGGAACATCTTCAACGGACATAAAAATCAGGGAGAGCATTTCCGCGTATTCCCTATTAGTAACTGGACTGAGATGGATGTGTGGCAATACATTTATCAGGAAAAAATAGAAATGCCGAGCTTGTATTTTACTCATACGCGTAAGGTGTTCCAACGTGATGGACAGTGGCTTGCTGCTTTGCCCTGTATGAAACTTAAACCAACCGAAACGGTTGAGGAAAAACAAATCCGTTGTCGTACCATTGGTGATGTTTCTTGCACAGGATTAACTCTTTCGTCAGCATATAGTTTGGAAGATATTATTGACGAGATTGCTTCTACGCGCGTCACTGAGCGTGGCGGTCGTGCCGATGATAAACGTTCCGAAACAGCAATGGAGGACCGTAAAAAGGCAGGTTATTTTTAATCTTTTACTCAAAATATATCAAAAATTACAGAATGATAAAATACACTCACACATGGAAAAAGGATATCTAGATATGGAACTTCTGCGCTTTACCACAGCCGGAAGTGTTGATGACGGGAAAAGTACATTGATTGGCCGTTTGCTCTACGACAGTAAATCAATTTTTGAAGATCAACTTGAAGCTATGAAAATTGCTTCTGCAAATCGAGGGAATGAAGAACTAAATCTTGCGTTGCTTACTGATGGGTTGCGTGCCGAACGGGAGCAGGGAATCACGATAGATGTGGCATATCGATATTTTGCCACACCAAAACGAAAATTTATTATTGCCGATACTCCGGGACACATTGAATATACTAGAAATATGGTGACAGGAGCTTCTACTGCCGATTTGGCTATCATTTTGGTTGATGCGCGGCATGGCGTTTTAGAACAAACGGTGCGTCACTCGTATATAGCTTCGCTATTAGGCATAGAACATATTGTTGTTTGTTTTAACAAAATGGATTTGGTTGATTATTCCGAAATAGTATTCAATGAAATTAAAAATGATTATGAAGTAATGGCTCAAATACTTGAAATACACAATTGTACTTTTATTCCAATATCTGCAAAATTGGGCGACAATGTGGTAAAAAAGTCTGAAAATATGCCTTGGTACAAAGGTGATACATTGCTCAATTACCTTGAAACTGTACCTATTGGATATGCTTTGACTCAAAAGCCTTTTCGTTTCCCTGTACAACACGTTATTCGTCCTATTAGTGACAAATTCCATGATTTCCGTGGCTATTCGGGACGTATTGCTTCGGGATGTATTGCAGTAGGAGATAAAGTTACAGTACTTCCTAGTAAAAAAACGTCAGAGGTTTCGGCTCTCTATTTTGCTCAGGAAGGACTTCACGAAGCTATTGCTTCTCAGTCTATTTCAATCTGTTTAAAAGATAATATAGATGTGAGCCGCGGAAATCTTATCGTCAAAAGTGACTCAGTTCCTTCGCTTTCTACCGACTTAGAAATAATGATATGCTGGTTTCGGGAAGATTGTCTGGAGTTGCGCAAACGATATATTATTCGTTTGGCCACACAAGAGGTGTTTGGGATAGTTCGCAGTATTGACTATAGACTTGATATAAATTCTTTGGAACAAATTCGAGGTGTGAATGCGTTGCAAATGAACGATATCGCAAAAATATCACTGCACGTTTCTGAAGAAATTGCAGTAGATACATATCAAGAAAATAGAGTAACTGGAAGTTTAATTTTTATCGATCCCGACAGCAACGATACTGTTGGTGCGGGAATGATTGTTTCTATAAAATAAAAGATATGGCACAAGTACTGAGTGATGAGGTTATTGGTTTGCTGAATGAAGAGTTTTCAGAACAAGCACCAGAAAAAGTGATAGCATATTTTTTAGAACGATTCAGGGGACGCATTGCATTGTCGTCAAGTCTGGGTCTTGAAGATCAAGTGCTGACTGATATGATTTGCAACATAGACAAAACCGCTAGAATATTTACTCTTGACACCGGACGACTATTCCCCGAAACGTATAGTCTTATTGCTCGTACAAATGAGCACTATGATATAAAAATGGAGGTACTTTTCCCAGATAGAGATTCGGTGGAATTGTTAGTGAAAGAGTGTGGAATCAATTGCTTTTATAGAAGCGTAGAAGATCGTAAACGTTGTTGCAAGGTGCGTAAAATTGATTCCTTAAAGCGTGCTTTTACAAACTTGGACGTGTGGATTTGCGGGTTGCGTAGAAGTCAATCGGTTACCCGCACAAAAGAACAACTTGTTGAATTTGATTCTGTTAACGGTCTTGTGAAATTAAATCCGCTTGTTGCTTGGACTGAAGAAGACCTGAAAGAGTATATCAAGGATCATGGTGTGCCATATAATAAATTGCATGACAAAGGGTATCCGAGTATTGGTTGCCAACCATGTACACGTGCGGTAGAATCCGGTGAAGATGTCCGTGCGGGGCGTTGGTGGTGGGAAGACCCAACCAATCGTGAATGTGGTCTGCATAAGAGGATGTAAAAACGTGTTTGCGGTAAATAACAGTAAAAAATCTCTCCCCATAATTTATAACTCATGATTATGTTTGTACTTTTACCTCAAATACAAAATGCAAATGTCAAAAAAATCTCTCGTAGCCGTACTCCTTGTCCTGACAGCCTTTGCCGGATATTCGCAACAAAAAATAGGGGTGGTACTCAGTGGTGGAGGAGCCTTGGGATACGCTCATGTGGGTGCACTCCAAGCCATAGAAGAAGCAGGTTACAAACCCCAAATTGTTTCGGGAACAAGTATGGGCGCGCTCATTGGCGTATTGTATGCTGCCGGATATTCTCCAAAGCAAATTATGCAATTTGCACAAGAAGAAAAATTCTATGACCGCAGACATATACTAAAACGTGGTAGTCGGCAATCTCCCGGTTTGTATAGCATGAAAAAACTGAACGACGTGTTGTTGCAGAAAATTCCCCACAATTCGTTCGATAGCTTGCAAAAGCACTATTGCACTTGTGTTATGAATATGACTGAAGCAAAGCCTGAATGCATTTGTTCCGGTGGTCAGTTGGTGGAATATGTATTGGCATCGGCATCAATTCCTACGGTGTTTGATGCGCAACGAATAGACGGTGTGCAATATACCGATGGTGGTATGCTCAATAATTTTCCTGCGCAACCCAT
>DAIOSV010000050.1:0-10000 GCA_036752345.1 Bacteroidales bacterium
CTACTATAGACTCCGGAATTATTGTAGGAACGAAATGTGATACTATTTATTCCGTGCGGGAGTCCATCGGTAGGTACGCTTTGGTCTATAGTCAAACTTGGTGCAGAAACGACGGCAGTTTTCGTTTTATTACCATAGTCGGCATTGAACCAATACTCATACCCATCAATCGTAGACTGAGAAAAGGCGTGAGTAGTAGCAATTAAGAACACTAAAATGAAATATCGTCTTTTCATTACTAGTCGTTTTGTGCTTTTACTTGAATTTGAATTTGCAATTCACTGTTGGCATCAGTTGTAGTTGAGATATTTTTTACTTGAATGTGAGGATTCATAGGAACAGCACCTTCCTTATATGGAAATGAACCTCCATAAATACCCACTTGCGTAGCGTCATTGCCGAGATATGTAACAGGATCTTGCAAATTGTAGTCATGTCCGTAGTCAAACACATTGCCTGTTTGATTTACGAAAATAGCAGTTTGAGCTATATTGACATAATTTCCAACATACGATGGTGTTGTTCCATAACCAGGCGTAGCAGAAACAAAAAGGTTGTTATTATACACATTCCCAGCAGAAGCAGAATAAGCCAACCCACTGGCATACACAAATATATTGTTGTTTAATGTGTTATTGTTTCCACTAAATACATAGTATTGATAACTTGAATAAATTCCATTCAAAAAATCATTATTGATAATTAGATTCCCATTGGTGTTATGCAAAGCATTACTGAAAATATTGTTCGCAATCATTGAAGCGGTCATATTTACTGAACTTACACTTCCCATAAACACGTTTCCTATTAACGCAACATTAGTGCTTGGTGTGGTAGTTAAATCACCATCAAAAGCAAGATTACCAACCACTCTACAGCGTTTAAGAGTAAAACTATTTACCGAAGCATTATATGGCGTGGTCAAATTCCCATTAACTTCAAATCCTTCAAAATATGACTGATCGGAGTTTTCACCCAAAGACACATTACCATTAATAAATGTTTTTCCGGTAATTTGGGCAGAATCGGCATAATGTCCGGCACCAAGAATCATTAATTTCTTGTCAAACGTAGCCGGTGGAGTAAACGTTCCGCCGGATAAATAAAGAGTATCTCCACTTGCTGCAGCAGTATATGCCAAAGCTAATGCCGTATTCCCTTTGAATATTTGAACTCCTGTAGTAGAATGCAATGCAATAGTTTGTGCACTTACGGTCATAGTAGTTGCTATCGCAACAATCAATGCTAATACTGTTTGTTTTTTCATGTCTAGATAATTTTGTTGTTTGATTTTTTACTGGTTACTTACGATTGATACTTAGTGCTGTGTTCAAAGACTTGCAATGGCCTTTGTCAACAGAAAATACTTTTATACGTGTGTTTAATAAAACATATGTATTCTTTTTAGTAATCTAATATAAATTGTGCTGATCTTTTGGTTCGCCTCTTTTAAAGGATTTTTACCAATGTTTTTTGCTTTTGACTGTATATCTTCAAATAAAAGTGGAGTAAATATATATATATTCTGCACGTTTTAATATACCAACGTTACTTTTTTGCAAAAATATATACCAACTAAACAAAAAGTATTGTGTCAGTTTTAAGTGGCTTTTTGAATAAGGAAGCGGAGGTTCGAGTGTTAGAAGGTCTTTTTGTATTCTAATACGCAATCCACTTTTTCTTTTTGTATTTGAATAGACGATCTGAAATAACACGAGCGTCGTGATAGCAAATATTTTCTAGGTTTTTCTTCAATTCTTCGCGTGCCTCTTTTGAGTTTTGAGCGAGCATATACAACTCTCCCTGCTTTGGAACAGAGATAAGCACTTCCTCCGTCTGCAATATTTCTTTGGCCACAGGGAGCCACAATTCGGGGACTAAGAGTAAGCTTGCATCAAAATCAGATTTGTATAAAATAATTTCGCTCAATGTTCTGGAATAATTCGTATTAAACTCAAGATTCCCTTTGCATGAGTTGGTGAGATTTGCTATAGCTACTTTATGAAGTGAATCGGCTGAAATTCCCCACAACTCAAGATCCCGTGTATAAACATACCTGTTAGGAGTTTTAATTTTATATGAAACTTGAAGCTCTTTGTTATACTCCATCGTAATTCGATACCAAGTATTATTGCTTTTATACTTAGGAGTTTCTTCTGCCGTTTCAATAACGGGAAAAATGTCGAGCCTCGCTTCCTCCCATGATATTGGCTCAGGTTCTAAGGCAATAGGAATATCAAACTGCGCGAACAATGGTACCGTGAATACGATTAGGGCAGACGTCAAAACGCTTTTACGGAGGATTTTGGCACAAAAATTCATAGGTTTTATTTTTTTATAGAGGTGTTTGTTTGGCTCATCTTTTAGGATTAGCGGTAAATTAAAATCAAATATATCAATTTTATTATTTCGGTGAGTTTTCAATATTGAATAACTCTCCCACAACTAACAATTTGCGCATTAATTACTATCTTTGCTTAAAATTTTTACATGAACGTAAATCTCGACCCGGAACATATATCCAACAAGGATAGTGAGTTTGAAAAACAACTCCGTCCGTTGAGCTTTGACGACTTCACCGGGCAGCAAAAAGCGATTGAAAACCTCAAAATTTTTGTTGCTGCCGCAAAAATGCGTGGTGAGTCGCTTGACCATGTATTGCTTCATGGCCCTCCGGGTTTAGGTAAAACCACGCTTTCAAACATTATTGCCAACGAACTTGGTGTTAATTTTAAAATAACCTCAGGACCGGTACTTGACAAACCCGGAGATTTAGCCGGAATACTTACCAGTCTTGAAGAAAACGACGTGCTGTTTATTGATGAAATTCATCGTCTGTCGCCCATTGTGGAAGAATACCTCTATTCGGCAATGGAAGATTTTCGCATAGACATCATGATAGACAAAGGTCCGAGTGCACGCTCGGTACAACTTTCACTTGCACCGTTTACGCTTATTGGCGCCACCACTCGCTCGGGAGCACTTACAAGTCCGCTCCGCGCTCGATTCGGCATCAAGTGCTTGTTTGAATACTACGACATTGATTTGCTTACCAGAATTGTAGAACGTTCGGCCTGCATTCTTGCCATTGAAATAGAAACGCAAGCGGCAAAAGAAATTGCCTCACGCAGCCGTGGCACACCTCGTATTGCCAATGCGCTACTCCGACGTGTACGAGATTTTGCCCAAGTAAAAGGCTCGGGTGTTATCACCATTGACATCACAAAGTTTGCTCTTGAGGCGCTCAACATAGACAAATTCGGTCTTGACGAAATGGACAACAAAATACTTTGCACCATTATCGACAAATTCCATGGCGGTCCGGTGGGACTCAACACCATAGCAACGGCTGTTGGCGAAGAATCCGACACCATAGAAGAAGTGTATGAACCATTCCTCATCAAAGAAGGTTTTTTACAAAGAACTCCGCGCGGTCGCGAAGTTACAGAACTGGCATACAAACACTTGCATCGCATTCCCGAATCTCGACAAGGAAGTTTTTTTTAAGGTAATGTGCGCAAACTATCTCGTTTGCAATGCCAACGAAAGCCTATAAATTTTTATCTTTGCAATGTTTTCAATGTAACATTGTATGTTTTTCTTTAACAAAATGAAAAAATTAGAACCAAACGACCCCTGCTGGTGTGGCAGTGGGAAGAAATACAAAAAATGCCACTGGTTGCACGATTGTGAATTGGACACCTATCGTCGTGAAGGCTTTAAAATTCTGCCGAGTACTATTTTGTATTCTGCCGAAGAAATTGAAAAACTTCGTGCTGCGGGTGCGCTCAACCGTGCGGTACTCGATATGATAGCATCGGAAGTAAAAGAAGGCGTGTCAACCGAACATCTTGACAACTTGGTTCGTGAATTTACCTACGACCACCACGGTATTCCGGCTTGTTTGGATTATGAAGGATTCCCTAAAAGTTGTTGCACATCAATCAACGAAGTTGTCTGCCATGGTATTCCGCATCCAGACCAGATTTTGAAAGACGGCGACATTATAAACATTGACTGCACTACCATTCTCAATGGGTACTACGGCGACAGCAGCCGTATGTATTCGGTAGGAAACGTTCCTGAAAACGCAAAAAAACTTGTTGACGTTGCCAAAGAATGCCTTGAAATAGGATTGAAACAAGTGAGACCTTATGGACGATTGAATGACATAGGCGACGCCATAGAACCATACGCCAACGAACACGGATGTAGCATAGTACGTGATTTGTGCGGACATGGTATTGGCAGAACATTTCACGACGAACCAGAAGTTGTTCACTATGCACAACCACGTCAGAAAGGAGTGTTGATGGTTCCCGGCATGGTTTTCACCATAGAACCGATGGTAAACGAAGGAACGTGGAAATGCAAATTCCTCAAAGACGGCTGGACCGTTATCACTGCCGACAAAAAACTATCGGCACAATGGGAACACACACTTGTGGTTACTGAAACGGGATACGAAATCCTTACATAGTTATGGGAATGGCGTTTAGCAATTAGCATTTTGCTATTGGCGGCAAATGGCAAAAAGCCAACTGCAAATAGCAAATTTAAACTCATAACCCATAATTCATAACTCATAACTATTAACTCCCATCCTCTACCTTCACGTTCCATATTGCAAAAAAGTTTGTTGCTATTGCGACTTTCATTTTAGTCTCAATCTAAAAACTCGTAGCCAATATGTTGACGCTGTTTGCAGAGAATTGCATCTTCGGAGAAATGAGATGCAAAAACCCATGGAGACGGTTTATTTTGGTGGTGGCACGCCGTCGGTGCTGACCAAAGAAGAACTCGGGGAAATTTTTGCCGCTATTCACAACAACTACACGGTGCTTCCCAATGCCGAGATTTCCTTTGAGTGCAACCCCGACGACATTACCGAAGAATATTGCGCCGACTTGCTTTCGTTTGGCATCAATCGGCTAAGCATTGGCATACAATCGTTTTCCGATGACGATTTGCAGATGCTCAACCGCAGACACAACTCTGAGTCGGCACGAAATGCGGTGAAGTACGCCCAACGTGCAGGATTCAAAAATATCAGCATTGATTTGATTTATGGATTGCCCAAAATGACGCTTGAACATTGGAAGAAGAACCTTGCCATAGCCAACGAACTCAACGTGCAGCACCTTTCGGCATACACACTTATGGTTGAAGAACAGACGGTTTTGCACAAACTTTTGAGAGACGGCAAAATGGCGCTACCGCAAGAGGAGAGCGTGCTTGAGCAATTTACCTACCTCACTAATTGGGCAGAAACGGTTGATTTTGAGCAATACGAGATTTCGAACTTTGCCAAAGACGGCATGTATTCTCGGCACAATTCTGCCTACTGGAGTGGCAAGCCATACCTTGGCGTAGGCCCGGCAGCGCATTCGTTTGACGGCTCGCACCGTTCATGGAATACATACCTCATCCAAAAATACATTGACTCCATTGCGGCAGGAATTATTCCCTGCGAAACAGAAACGCTTACGGAGAAAGATATTTACAACGAATTGATTCTTACCGGATTGCGCACCAAAAATGGTATTGATTGCTCAATCATTGCTTCTCGTTTCCCGCAATTCTTTGCTGAATTCCAAAAACAGAAAGAGACCTTTCTTGCGCAACAACTGATACAAGCGCATGGACAAAACATTTCTCTCACGCGCCAAGGCATTATGCTGTCTGACGAGGTTATGAGAGAATTTTTTGTTGTGTAATTTTATCTTACTTCAAACCGGACAATGCCGACAGCAATTCAAAAATGCTTTGACATTGTTGGTTCCCTTGGTCCGAAACAATTGTCCATACGTCATTCGAAGCAATTATGTGCGGAATGCCTTCTTGCGCTTCGCATACGGCTATGCCATGTCTGTGGAGGGCGCGAATGGTCCAGAACGTGCGCACCGCATCACCCGAAACGGAAATCTTTTTGTGATAGTCATAATTGATTTTGAACAATCCGTTGGAAATATCAAAGTCGAAGGATTGCTTTTTGAATGCTCGCTCAAATGAGCCGTTGAGCACCAAATCTTCAGGCGTGCCGCACTGCATAGGTTTGTCTTTCTGCATGAGCCATATACGGTCTGAAACCTGCAACGCAAGGTCGAGTTCGTGAGTTGAAAGCAGAATAGATTTATAGGTAGTTCGCGCAAGCGTTTTGAGTAACCGGATAACCTCAACCCGATTCGGTAAATCAAGGTGCGCAGTGGGTTCGTCAAGCATAATGAATGGCGTGTCTTGCGCAAGTGCTTTGGCTATCATGGCACGTTGTTTTTCGCCATCACTCAGCTGCTGAAAGTCACGATTGTCGAACCCTTCGAGCCCAACTTTTTCCATGGCGCTACGCACCACCTCAACATCGGTTTGGCTCAACGTTCCAAACCAATTTGTGTGCGGATAACGACCTAAGGCAACAATATCGAACACGGTCATGTTGGGCACATTCACGCCATCGGTGAGCACCACGCTCATTTTTTTGGCGAGCGATTCAAGATTCATTGTATGAATATCATCGCCATCAATGGTGATGGTTCCGGCCAATGTCGGTTGCATTCCTGCCAATGTGCGAATGAGCGTAGATTTTCCACATCCGTTTGGGCCGAGCAAACACACCATTTCTCCTTTGTATATTTCCAGAGAAATGTTCTCAGCTATAGGCAACAGCGCATTTTTATTTTTGTAGCCAATAGCAACATCTGAAACGGTCAGTATAGATTGATATTGAATTTCGCTCATTGTGCTTGATTTGTGGCAAAGGTAATAAAAAAGGTGGACGACACATCCATGCCTCCACCTCATCGGAAAATGAAAAAAAATTAGCGTTCTATTTTGCTGTAAAACTTGTAAGCGAAGAAGTTCCTGCTGCAGTACTTCCTAAATATACTCCTCGGAAAGCACTTGTATAATCTGTCGGAGCGGTTGTGCTATACTTGATTGTATAGGTAGAACCGGAAGTCATTGCAGGTGCAGTTACCAACGTCGATACACTCGACAAATTGCTTGGCAACTTGACTGTGTATATGTTTTTGCCGGTATTATCTGCCAACGTATAGTAGTTTGTACTTGTGAATGACGTAGTAGTTGAAATAAAGTTGTATCCCTGGGTTGCTCCCGAAAGAGTTGCCGAACTTGAACCTTGAGCACCACCACCGGCAAATAAATATCCGCCTTTGATTGACACATACGAAAAATTATCGCAATCGAGGCCTTCTTCAGGAGAACCTTTGGTAGATATACAGAGAAGGAATCCATTATTGATAGTGAAAGCTCCTGTTCTGCCATAGTTGGAATCAACGCCATCGTTGCCATCGGACCAGCAAACCACGCAGCCACCGTTTACGGTAATAATTCCGGAAGAATTGATACAGTCGTCATAGCATTGTGCATAGATATTTCCACCATTAATAGTAATAGATGTTTTACTTTCGAAACCTTCTGCACCATCTGTTTCGGTTGTTACGGTAATTGTACCTGAATATACTATGAGTGCACCGGTCGCTTTAATAGCTTTTGCATCGGAACCACCAGAACTCTGCATTCCTCCACCTGGGCCGAACTGACCGCCGGTACTTGAGGAACCGGTACTATAGCTTGAACCTGTTGTTGCTACGTTCAAAATCAAGTTAGAATTCGAATCACCATTTACACCAAGAACAATAGAGCCATCGGCTTTGATTCCCTTGCCACCAGTTCCAGAACTCGTACACGTAATAGTACCACGTTGCAAAAGGATGTTTGCATCACTTGATATACAAGCAGCGGTGTACGTATCAGCAGTTGCTGACGAGTTTGTGTACGAACCACCGGCACCTGAAGTTGAAATATTGAGCGTTCCGCCCGAAACCAACACATCGCCATCTGAAGAAATTCCTTTGCCACCTGCTCCTGAATTGGTGATAGTAAGAGAGCCACCAGTCATTGTGACTGTTCCGGCTGACTTAACGCCAACGCTGTATGAAGGATCATATCCGGAACCGCTTGCTTCGAGCAATGGAGCGCCAGATAGGGTAAGTGTTGTATTTCCACCGGAAATGACTACAAATTGGTCACTCTTGAGAGCTTTTGCTGCAGCGCCTTCCATGGTGATATTCAATGTGCCACCATTAATTGAAATAAGGCTATCAGTTTTGATTCCTTTAGAATCATCGTCACCGGAATTGATTGTAACCGTTCCTGCCGTGATTGCGAACACTCCTGAGAGATCATTTTCGCATTCTATGGCATCGCTTACTGCATTATCAATAGTAATGCTACCACCTATTACCGTCACGTTCTCGGCATGCATTCCATCAGCTGCTGCTGATGTTACATGTACGGTTCCCGATTGTATGGTAACATCGTCACTGCCGAAAATAGCATGGTTTGCCGCTCCGCTAACATTCAACGTGCCCGAGCCGGTAAATACTACATCTCCTTTACTTTCAAAAGCAGCCTTCCCGGTATTATTTATTCCATCGCTCAAGGTACTTGTTCCTTGAAGATTGACGGTCACACTTTTGTCAATTGCAACGTGTATTGCAGCGCTGTCGGGGTTGGTAATTGACGCCCCATCAAGTGTGAGCGTAAACCGTTTCTCACTATCGAATGTAAGAGAGCCATTGGTTGTTGTACCTTGCACGACGTATTCAATATCCTTGGTTTCTCCAGCATAGCTTACGGTAACGTGCGCATTGTTTTCGGCATGCGAAACTATCACGCCATCGGACGCAAAAGGATTGTTTACAGTAACTGACGAGCCGTTGTATATGATTGTTACCACCGTGCCTTGATCGGTTGTTTGAGCAACGCGCTCATCACTGAACACGATACTGTCAACCGCAGCAACTGACACTTTGAACGGAGAAGTTGCTCCGAGTGTATTAAAGGTTGAAATCTGATTGGAAAATTGAACTGATTCTACACTATCAGTGCGTTTTTGCAGAATAATATTATTTGAATTGTAGACCTGCATATTTTTTTGAGCAAGAAGAGATAATGAACCTCCAAGTAACATGCTACATAATATAAGTAATCGTTTCATGGCTTAGAGTTTATTAAATTTTACAATCTCATTTCCTACTTTTACAAAATACAAACCTGCAGCGAAGGAACTTACATCAATTTTTGCATTTGCCGATGTTGTAGTTGAAACCAACAACAAGCCAAACGATGAATAAATCTCAACCGGATACTCTGCTTGTGCAATGCCATTTACCGTAATGAAATTGGTTGCGGGATTTGGATACACATAGACACTGCCTGCGGCAGAAATTGCATCTACGCCGGTTGACTCTACTGCTATAAATAGCACTTTTCTAACATTGTCTAATGCGATAGTGGTGGGATTCAAGTCACCTTTATCTACCAACATATTATCGCCGGAGAAATATAATTTGCCTGCATCGGCAACGGTAAAATCTTCGTACATAGCATCGGTATAGACCACGCGCACGGTGGTTTGGGAGAAACAACTCAATGCCCCAATGATGATTACTCCCAATAAACAAATACATCGTTTCATTTTCATGATTTTAGTAAAAAGACAAGAGCTAAAAATGAAACCCCACGCTCTATAATAGCATTTCTTTTCTTATAGCTATACTATATAAAAACCAAAGAAGCATGACAGCAAAGGAGTTCACGGACTTTATTTTTTTCAAAAGACAACAAAAAAGGGCGAACAATCATGTCCGCCCTTTAATGATTTTTATTGAAATACGGTTTGCTATTTCTTTACAAATCGTTTTGTTTTTGTTGAACCATCAGCAAAAACTATCTGCATAGAATATACCCCAGATTGAAGCGTAGCAACCGGAATTGTTGTTGTGTTTGCTCCAACTTCTACGATTGTTTTAGCACCTTGCATAGCAATGATAGAAACGTATGCAATTTCTTCGCTTGCTTCTACTGTTACATACTCAGTACATGGATTTGGATATACTTGCAATGTAGTAACAACCTCGTCGATTGCTGTAGATGTAACCTTTGAACTCATGTATAGGTTGTATGCCGTGCGCAAATT
>DAIOSV010000051.1:0-8454 GCA_036752345.1 Bacteroidales bacterium
TCAAAAGTGATTATCACAATTAAAGACATTCCTGCCGGTTCCTATTTTATCAGAACATGCAACACCCATAAAGTTGTGGTAAAAAATTGGTAAAAAAGAATTAAATTAACTACTACTCTAGAGAGTCGCAGGCAATGTATGCTGCGACTTTTTTTATATCTCTCTCATACACTACTCCTCTTTATTCATTCAATCCTACAACTTAGTGATGTATATATATATTGTATGTACCTGCGCTTTGAGTTTGTTATCCTTCATGAAGATTTCATGCTTTACATATAATAACAACACTCTAGCGCACCAACGAATCAAGATACTCCATAAACAAGAAAAGGAAACTCAATTGAGCTTCCTTTTCTTTATAATAGTTCACCGTGACTCTCTATTTCTTAGTCGGCATTTCAGTATATACTTTTGCATCAGGTGCCATTGCTTGTATTGAAGAAAGAGCAGCTTGTGCCTCTGCTTCTGTTTTGTATGGACCTATAAACACGCGGAACAATGTAGACTTTTTCTGTGTCTTAGAATCACCTAACCAATAATATCCACAAGGGAAATGATTCCGTGTCAATATCATGACGGTTTTAATAGCCGTTGATTCGTTTTTCGTTGAAGAATAAGAAATCAAATATCCTTGTGATGGAACTTTATCTGGGGTACAAATACGAGGACCACTTTCTTTTACTTTCTCCAATTCTTTAAGGTCATCAGTTGTTGATTTCGTTGTCTCAACTTTTACCGGAGCCTTTTCAGGTTTTGGTTTTGGTGTTGGCTTTGGTGCCGGAGTTACTGCAGCAGGTTTTTTGGCTGGAGCAGGTGCTGCTTGTTTTGGCTTCGCATTCTTTTCTTGGAAAGGAAGATCTTTCGCAATAACGGTTGCAGGCTCTTGTTTTGGAGCTACGGTTTCCGTTGGTACGGCTACCGGCTCTGCAACTTTTACAGGTTCTTCTAGTTTTTCAGATTCTGCTGATTTCGTTATTTCAGTTATTTTTACTGGCTCTGTAACCTTTACCGGTTCTACCTCTTTGGTTGGTTCTGCTACTTTAACTGGTTCTGCATCTTTCGTTGATTGCTTTACCGACTCTTTAGGAGTTGTCGTTTTAGTAGAAGCTACGTCGGTTGTCTTTGGTTGCGTTGTCTTAGGTTCTTTTGCAACAGCTTTTTTAGGTTGCTGTACCGAAACGTTTGCATCGTTGGTTGCCGATTTTTTGGTTGTACCTTTCAATTCCTCAATCTTTACTCCAGGATTAACTGTCTTTTTAGCTTGAAGTCCTTCAACTGATGCTGCTGCATTTTGTTCCGGTTTTGGTTGTTGCATGGTAGTATCTGGTAAAACCACCTCATCTTTTGGTGCACATGCACAACGACGAAGAGCAAAGAATATAACGGCTGCCAACAAACCAATGAAAACAATGATAAGAATAATTCTTTTCATTCTATCATAAGAATCGTTATCCGAATCATTTTCTTGATAATTTGATGGTTCCGAAACTTCTTGTTCGTTATTTTCTATGAACAACTTCTCTGTTTTTGACTCTTCAAAATCCTCTAGAGCTTCTTCTTTAACTGCCTTTGGACTTTCTTTTGGAGTTATTTTTTCAACAGCTTTTTGTATCTCTTGAGGAACTATTCGTTGTACTTCTTTTTGTACTTCTTGAGAAACAACTTTTTGTACCTCACGTTGTACTTCTTTTTGTACTTCGGTTTTTACCTCACTCTGAATTTTTTCTTCCAATTCTTTTTTAGAAAACCCAGGTTCTTGCGGAACAACTTCTTGCTGTTTTTTAGCTGTTGCTGCACTTGGAATAGTATATTCCGTTGATGTGCTGGTATTCTCCATCACATCAGCATACTCAGGATCAGCGGCTGCAAATTCTTGCAAACGGCCATTCACCTCGTTATATAAATCTTTTTCCCGTTTCGTCTTAGGCTGGAAATTCAGGAAATTTGGCTGATTTGAGTCAACCGAACTTGAAGATGTATTTGTCTTTTTTGCCATAGTAAAAAAACTTTAGCGTTTAATTTATCGCCTGACAAGGCAATCAGCCAAAAGTAAGAAAAAAAATGACAGAAACGAATAGCAAATTCACAAATCTTACGGATTGGCGAAAAATTTATTTAAAACGCCTCAACACCGACAAAAGCTTCTCGAAACGAGACTGAGAAACAATACGAATGACTTTAACAAAACGAAATGTTTTGCCAAACGAAACCTACGTTAATCATTGGACCTCTTCCCATATCATAGCACGTTGTTTCCCAAATGTTTACCTTGATTTCTTTAAATAAATTCCATTTCAGTAAATATTATTCTTAAATAATTTGTTAGTTAGTACTTTCTAATTATTTTTACATAGACAAAATTCTTACTCAACATGGATAAAATTATTCCAATCGTTTCAAAAATCTCCCACACCCTCGGCGAAATGGAAGAGCTTGCCAAAGAACATTTTGGTTTGCAAGAACTTACGCTCACGCAAATGCACTATCTTGAAGAGATGAACTCGCTTCAAAATCCGAACATTACGGAACTAGCGTCGGCATTGCAACTCACAAAACCAACGGTGACAGTGGCACTCGATAAGTTGATTGAAAAAGAATATGTGATTAAAGTACAATCTGATGCTGACCGCCGCACATCTCACCTTCACTTGACAGACAAAGGACGAAGCATAAACAATATGCACGAATATGCTCACCGCCGTTTTGCAGAACTAATGAGCGAAAATCTCGACACCGAAGAGCTACAACAATTGGTGGTTCTGTTAGAAAAAATGGTGGCGAAATTGTAAACATACATTATATATATATAGTAATCACTAAAAAAGCACGCTATGAATATAGAAAGTAGTAAATACCAAGGATTGACCGACGAAGAAGTAACTCGAAAACATGAGCAAGAGGGCTATAACGAATTGCCTTCGTCTAAATCGAAATCAATTTGGGGAATTGCATTGGGCATATTGAAAGAACCAATGTTCATTTTATTGGTGGCATGTGGTACCTTGTATTTGACATTGGGCGACGTTCAAGAAGGAATTATGTTGATGGGATTTGTCATTGTCATTATGGGCATTGAATTTTTCCAAGAACGCAAAACGGAAAAAGCATTGGATGCGCTCAAAGATTTGGCAAGTCCTCGCGCCGTAGTTATACGCAACGGCGAAGAACAACGAGTTGCCGGTAGAGATGTAGTTACCGACGATATTATTGTATTGCGTGAAGGTGACCGCGTACCTGCTGATGCTACAGTACTTTCGTGCGTAAATTTGTTGGTTGACGAATCGTTACTCACCGGAGAATCTGTGCCGGTGCATAAAACAGAATTTACCGGGAGCGAAGAAGATACGCAACCCGGCGGCGACAACCGACCATTTTTGTACTCGGGTTCTATGATTGTTCAAGGAACAGGCATTGCACGCGTAACGTCTATTGGTATTAATACACAGATCGGACATATTGGTCGTTCTCTCGAAGATGTAAAAGAAGAACCAACAAAACTGAATAGTGAAATTGGCTCATTAGTAAAGAAGCTCACAATTTTTGGCTTTATTTTATGTACGGTTGTGGTTGCCTTGTATTACCTCACACGTGGTGATTTATTGCAAGGATTTTTAGCCGGTATTACGTTGGCTATGGCCATGTTGCCCGAAGAGTTTCCGGTGGTGTTGACAATCTTCTTGGCTTTGGGTGCTTGGCGTATTTCTAAAAAAAATGTACTCACTCGTCGTCCTGCGGTGATTGAATCGTTAGGTTCTGCTACAGTGCTCTGCACCGACAAAACCGGGACGCTTACACAAAACAAGATGACGGTTACCCGTTTATATAATGGCACCTCTTTCTATACCCCATCGCAGACGGAATCGCTACCTGAGAATTTCCACGAAATTATTGAATATGGAATTCTTTCGAGCCAAATAGACCCATTTGACCCAATGGAGAAAGCCATCACCAAAATGGGGGCTGAACAACTTGCAAATACCGAACACATTCACCACGATTGGGAAATGGTGAAGGAATACCCGCTTTCAAAAGAATTACTTGCCATGTCACGTGTATTTACCTGCAAAGATTGCGATTGGCAGGTTGTGGCAGCAAAAGGTGCTCCTGAAGCTATTTTCGACTTGTGCCACTTACCGGCTGAAGAACAGAACCGTCTGGCAAAAGAAGTAGAATCAATGGCAAGTGAAGGGCTTCGCATATTGGGCGTAGCAAAGGGACACATTGAAACATTAGACATACCCGAAATTCAGCACGATTTTGAATTTGAATTTGTGGGACTTATTGGTTTGGCCGACCCTATTCGCGAAAACGTGCCAATGGCTGTTGAAGAGTGTAACAAAGCCGGTATTCGTGTGATTATGATTACGGGCGATTATCCTGTAACGGCGAAAAACATTGGCAAACAAATTGGGTTGCACAATTGGAGCGAATGCATTACCGGACAGGAATTGAATACGATGAGCGATGATGAATTGAGTGAACGAATTCGCACCGTTAATATTTTTGCAAGGGTTGTTCCTGACCAAAAATTGAAGATTGTAAATGCCTTAAAGCAAAATGACGAAGTGGTTGCAATGACCGGTGACGGTGTGAATGATGCTCCTGCATTGAAATCGGCACACATTGGAATTGCAATGGGCGAAAAAGGAACGGATGTAGCACGCGAAGCATCATCGTTGGTGTTGATGGACGACAACTTTGCTTCGATAGTGGGCGCTGTGAAAATGGGCCGACGCATTTGCGACAACTTGCAAAAGGCTTTAGCATACATTTTTGCTATTCACGTTCCTATTGCAGGACTTTCGCTCATTCCGGTATTTTTCGGGAACTTGCCTCTCCTCTTATGGCCGGTACATATTGTGTTTTTGGAACTGATTATTGACCCTGCTTGTTCTATTATATTTGAAGCAGAGAAAGAGGAAGACAACATTATGAGCCGTCCGCCAAAAAGTAGAAAAGAAGCCTTTTTTACCGGACGAAAAATCTTTATCAGCTGTATGCAAGGCATCTCCATTTTAGTGATAGTGCTTGCTATTTATTTTAGTTGTTTGTACTACTGGCAAATGCCTGTGGGACAAGTGCGCGCGTTGTCGTTCATTGCATTGGTTGCAGGAAATATTGGTGTTATTTTCACCAACCGTTCATGGTCTAAAAACATTTTCCAAATTTTTGCAACACCTAATCCCACTGTTAAATGGGTTGTGGCTTTTGCTTCATTGTTTTTGGTGTTGGCTAACGTTATTTCTTTCTTACAAGGCTTGTTCCAATTCGAACCTATCACGTTATGGCAAGGCCTTTTGTGTGGATTGCTCGGATTTTCAGGCATTGTGGGATTTGAATTCTACAAATGGAGAAGCAAAAAAAATGGTATTACAGAATAGTGTTAGAAGAAAACACTTCGCATAAAATAAGCGGTAACAGAGACTCTGTTACCGCTTATTATTTTTCACGAGTTCCTTATTGCTTTAGGCTTTGGAAATTCTATTGATATATTGCTACTTCATCAATATCCCAACGCTCGGAATAACGACTGCTCAATCCTACTTGAACGGCTCGTCCGCGATTAAAATCAATGTTTTCGTAGAGTTCTCTGAGTTCATCATTTATATACAACTCAACCGTATTTTTTTGCAAATCACAGACTAATGTTGCTTGCTCATCTATATTGCAATCTTTTCTGCAATACACGGCGTACTGAGTATTTATGAGAACATACACATTGTTGGGTATATTGCAAGGAGTGCTTCCAACAAGGCTTTTAACTTCTATAATTAATTTTTTTGAAGGATCAAGGGTCATCATTGGACCATTTATTATAATGCGAGGTTGCAATCGCTGGTAATTAATAGAAAGCACGCCATTTTCTTCGTTGACATGTGCTGCGTTTTCCGCTTCATTAATTATTTCCCATTTTTTATCAAGTACCCCATCGTTGAAATCATCTTTTATGAAAAATGTTTCTTGTTGAATGTAAAATATTCTCATGGTATCGGTGACATTGATATCTTTACCGAGAAGTGAGAACGCAAGTATGTTTTCTCCCGGCGTAAGGAATACGTCGGTATTGATTGACGAAGTAGAAGCATTATATTTCTCATTTCTGATACTCACCATAACGGTTGCACTATCAAAATAGGGATTGATGAAGGTAACCGGTCTGATGCTCTTAGAGAACACGGTATCGTTGTTTTGCACAGACAAGGTGTATGCGTTTGTGAGCGCAACGTATTTCTCTTTGTTTTTGAGTATTTGGTCTTCTTGTCTTTGAATTTCATCGAGTTGCTCTTGCGATGGCACGACTACTTTGACAGAACCGAAATATCCATCATTTCCGCCTCTTCGAGCCAAGACTACTCCGTTTACATAGAATCCGTTTCTCCAAATTTCTTTGGCTTTTTCGCCGGTGAAATTGGGGATTTTTGTGGTTATAGCATTGCCCTCTTTGGTGCAAAATACATCACTCCACGAAGGTGAACTAGGCGAATTTTCGCCAAAACCCTCACCTGACTTAGGTGCAGAAGGGGTTATTTTTATATACAATACTTTCGATGTGTCTCCTTTGGGAGTACACTCTAACAGTACCACATCACGATTGTCAAGATAATCTAATCGAGTTTCAGCACCGGCTTCCCATTTATAAACACCGTTAACAACGGGCTCGCCTTTCAGTATGCTAAGTTCCCACTTTACGGTAATGCTTTTGAAATTTACGGCATAGTTGGTATGATGTGAGTATAAGAATCCGTCGGCAGGCGCATAGGTAATCTCGCCCGAACCCGATGACTGCACCAAAACCGGGTGAGTTGTTTGAGCCACTACACCTAACCAAAGGAAACATGCTGCACATAGTGTAAAAATGCGTTTCATCCGGTGTCTGTTTGTCTTGATACTCATGCTAGGCTCTTTGGATTAGAATTTCAATGGCATCTTGGTGAATTTTAGCTTGATGATTTTCAAATCCACGTTGTTGAATAAATTTTGAGGAAAAAATGCTTAAAGTCTCTACACAATGAACCCTTTGGGTACAAACACCAATATTCATTGTAATGTATGGAGTATCTAAAACTCTGTTTCCCATATGGTTGATTATATTCCTCTGCTATTTTTCCATTCAAATAAACTGACTTCAAATATACTATTTTTCTGTTTACGGGTTTTTATTATTCTTATAATCTTTTATAAATTATCATTTGTCATGGTGCATCTAGCAACAAAAAAGCGGTAACACTCTCTGTTATCGCTTTTTTTGTATGCTCCCTTATGCTGTTTTTTATAGGGATTTGGGCAATTAACGGTATCAAAACCATTGTCTTTTGCGGAACAACAATACTCCCAAACACGACAACCCTAATGAACCTAAAATTATTAATGGCAACGCCCATGGCAAATTTTCTATGCCATTAGGAACGTTCATTCCAAATAAGCTTGCTATTAAGGTTGGTATCATCAAGAGGATAGAAATGAGTGTGAGCTGTTTCATTACCACGTTGAGATTGTTGGAAATAACTGAAGCAAACGCATCCATCATACCACTTTGAATGTCGGAATAGATTTGTGCCGTTTCAAGTGCTTGTTTGTTTTCAATCAATGCGTCTTCCAATAAGTCTTCGTTGATTTCGCTGGTAATCTTCTTTGAATTACGCAGTTTTTGTAACACTATTTCATTGGCTTTGATTGACGTAATAAAATAGACCAAACATTTTTCCATTTTGAGGAGTTTGTTCAATTCCTTGTTTTTAATTGATTTTTCAAGGTCTTGCTCTATTGACGACGTCATTTGGTTGATTTGCTTCAAGTAACGGAGGTACAAGTTGCCCGAACGAAGGAACAAGCGAAGGATGAAGTTGATGTTATCGGTGATTTGCTTGTATTGTTCGCGGAATGGCGATGGTTGGTCGATAGGTAAGATTTCGTTGTTTTGTGAACACAAGGTGAGCGTAAAGTTGTCGACAATGAAAATACCTAACGGAATGGTATGGAATGGGACGCCGTTGTTTTTGGCTTCCACCGGAATTCGAAAGATGAGTAACGTCCACTCGTCTTCAAATTCAACACGAGGTCGTTCGTCTTGGTCCAAAATATCGTTTATCAAGTCGGTTGGTATACGAAATTGGCTACTAAGTTTTTGGATTTCTTCGGTTGTGGGATTTGTGGTATTAATCCAGCATCCCTTTTGTGGTTCGTTGATTTCAACATAGCCACCAAACGTTTTGAAGATTTTAATCATTCTGATGTCTCCTTACTATTTATTCTGTAAGGAAACTGAGGTCCCTACAGAATCGTTAATACTTTTGTTTTACTATGATACGGGCCTGCGTCCATTGTCACTTGTTTTAAAATTACGTTGGCAAAAGTAATTTTATTTTTGAAAAAACCGCTATGTGGTGAAGGTTTTTTGTTGGGCGTTTTTCGTGTAACGTTTTACGTTGAACGAGAAACGTTACATGGTTA
>DAIOSV010000051.1:8554-9872 GCA_036752345.1 Bacteroidales bacterium
TCTTTAACTTTTGCCTTGATGCAAAAGTTACAAAAAATCAAGCCCCAATTCTCGCCTCTAAAAATTCTGCTTGCACGCTAAACTCTCATGACTAATATCCTTAGCCTGAAAACTTTTGCTTTTCTACAGTATAGGTAATCATACTACCGGCGTTAACCTGCTGAGAGTTTTTTACGCGTGCTTCGCTGCATTTTTATGGCTACGAATTGTAGGGCGGCATTCGTTGGTCGTTTTACGTATTACGTTTAACGAGAAACGTTCAACGTGTAACAAATAACGCGCAACGGTGAACGGAATTGGCGGGTGTTATTTTCCTTGAAGCGGGTGGTTTATTCTTCAAGGCGAAAAACTTTTTCTTTAAGACTGGTTGCGTTTTCCTCTAGGCAGGCAGTTGTTTCTTCCGAGCGGGTTGTTCTTTCTTCTGCACGTGTGCTTTTTTCTTCTGTGCGGGAGGTTTTTTACTCGGTGCAGTTGGGTGTTTGCTTTTCGCAGTAGGTACTTGAGACGCACCATGGTGCGTCTTTACTGAAGCGGTATGTGCTTTTGCTTTAATCTTTCTTGGCTTTGAACTTTAGGGAGCGTATTTGCTGGTATTGGGCGCCGGTGGCACCGAATACTGACTTACAGTATGTTTTGCACCGGTTGCCTGTAGCAAGGAGGCCGGTTTCGGGATTGTAGAGCACGCGGTTACGAGCTATGCGGGCGTTGCTGAGCGGCACAAATGTGTTAACTACGGCGGCGTTGATGGCTTGGAGTTGGTTGTAGAGCGCGGTAAGTGCTGCTATGGTGAGTTCTGGTTCGTTGGGCGCGTACTCGGGAAGGCTTGCCAGGAGTTTTATGAGTTGGTCAAAGGTATTGAGGCGGTTGGTGTAGCTGAGTTGTGCCGACGATATGGTACATGGTTCTTTTGCTTCGGTGTTTTCCTCTTGGGGTTCGTGGGTGGTGCTTTTGACGGGTGCGCGCTTGCCTTGTAGTTTGCGCACAAGCGTTCTGGCGTTTTGCTTTATAGGGGTAGAAACCTCGGTGGCATAGAGTGCGTTTATAACTCTGGTAATGAGCGGGTTGAGTGGTTTAAAGGCGGCCTCGCGTGCCGAGATGGCGTTTTTGTGTGCGGGAATGGCTGCGTTTACCTGCTCTACGGTGGTGCGGGCTTGGGCAAGCAATTGCTGAAGTGCGGCAAGGCTGAGCGCCGGGTTTGAAGGGTTGTAGGCAGTGCCGAAGCCTGTTATGTAGAGTGTAAGTTGTTGGAATATGGCTACGTTTTTGGCGTGACCGGTTTCAATAGTTGATGCCATAGTGTCTGTTGCGTTTTTTTATG
>DAIOSV010000052.1:0-9821 GCA_036752345.1 Bacteroidales bacterium
TTCTTTCGTGAGGCTACGCAGGTACAGTGAAATTTGTATTTCGGGTAGTCCATGTTGTACGAACGAAAAACTGCTTTTAGACAGCCTTCGTCAAATCTGCTATTGTGCGCAACTAAAGGTAAGTCTTCAATTATTGGCACTATTTTCTCCCATACCTCGGGGAAAAGAGGTGCATCGTCGGTATCAATGGCAGTGAGCCCATGTACTTGCGTGCACCAATAGTTGTAGTAGTTTGGTTCGGGTTGAATGAGACTGTAAAACGTGTCGGTAATCATACTGTTTTTTACAACGACAATACCAACGGAACACACACTGCTTGGTTCGTAGTTTGCTGTCTCAAAATCTATTGCTACAAAATTGTCCATATTATTTGCTATTGAGTAAAGATAAAAAACTTGTGTCAAAATGTGGCATAGTTTTTTATCCCCTGGTTTGTTTTAATTTTTCTGTTTCATTTGCGGTGAGCATATACGCTCTAAAAGAATCTTTGGAAGGAATCTTCTGCAATAATTCATCGTAATTGTAATGTAAGGTGAGAAACTCTGCATTGCAGAGATTGTAATGCATACTATTGAAATCTTTTCTATCACTTTCATGGTATCGTAATAAGATTTCTTTGGACAAAAGAGTGTACAGCATTTCAAAAGTAACCGATTTGTCTCTGAAAAAGAGAGCGGTGGTCATAGGTTGTTTGGGATTGCGCAATTCATCAATATACATGAGCATGCTTCGGTACGCACAGTCCGCATAGCCTCCATATCCTGGGATTTCCTTGTGGTAGGCTATGTCATCTTGCATTTCCTTGAGCACAGAGCCTTCACGATATAGTATAGCTCCTAAGCGGGCCAGTTTCCATTCTGTTGTCTTTTGTTCAAATTCACAAGAGCAACTATCAAGAAACGCTCTACAGTTGAAACTTTCCTTTGCTTCTTCTGCATTTTTATAGTTTTTAATTGTTTCCATAGTAGTATTGTTTTAATAACACAAACAAATATAGAAGGATGGTGTGCCAAATAATGACATAGTCATCGCACTATTATTCTATTTATAATGATTTTCAATGTTCAAAAAAAAATGTACTTTTATTGGAAATTAATCGGGAGGTTTAAGAGGCTGTTTGTCCTTATCATTTCAAGCGATAGCCGTTAAAACTTACAAAATATTGTTATGGAAAACAAAAAAATATTTGGCTTACAGAGGAATGTCTTTTTTACCGGGTTGACTAGCTTTTTTACCGACACATCCACAAAGATGATATATAGTGTGATGCCACTATTCTTGCTATCAATAGGAGCGACAAAGACGTCAATTTCATTAATAGAAGGTATAGCAGAATGTACGGCATCATTATTTAAGGCTTTTTCGGGATACTGGAGTGATAAGATTGGAAAAAACAAGCCATTTATGTTGATTGGATATGGTGTTACAGCATTAATTACTCCTCTATACGCATTGGTTCTATTTCCAATTCAAGTGTTGTTTTTGCGATTTTTTGAACGAATAGGTAAAGGATTGCGGGCAGCTCCGCGCGATAGCCTTATTTGTGCCTCAATTCCTAAAAATGAGGCTGGTAAAAATTTCGGGTTTCATAAGGCGATGGATAACAGTGGAGCAATACTTGGACCTCTGTTTGCTTTTTTATTGTTATACTTTTTCCCATTAAACTATACCAACATTTTCCTTTTGGCTACTATTCCTGCAATATTGGGGGTTGTTTCAATTGCAGTTTTCATAAAAGAAGAAAAAACGGGAGTAAAAGAAAAGCGGAGTCCTTTCCATTTCAATCAATTGCCGAAAAAGTTTTATTTCTTCTTGTTTATCGTGTTTGTTTTCACCTTAGGTAATTCTGCAGATGCGTTATTGCTTGTGAAAACTGCTGAAACCGGGATAGACAAATCCTACGTTCCTTTTGTGTACATGATTTTCAATACCGTTTCAGTGTTATTAGCAATACCTATTGGCAAGATGTCGGATAAAAAAGGGCGCGGAATTATGATTATTCTTGGATTTCTTGTGTATTCAATTGTGTATTACTTTTTCGGTAGATTTAATAGTTTGAACATTTTCATCGTGTTGTTCATTTTCTACGGATTGTATAGTGCGTTAGTCGATGGAAGTCAAAAGGCCTTGATTTCAGACATTGTAAGCAAAGAGTTGAAAGGAACAGCGTTTGGATTATATCATGCAGTGCTTGGAATTACGTTGCTTCCAGCGAGTTTAATTGCCGGGCTATTGTATGACAATGTTAATTCAAATGCACCATTTTATTTCGGCTCATCAATGGCTCTGATTGCTGCTATTTTTATGATAGCATTTGTCGTTATAGACAAAAAAAAGAACCATACCGAAGCTCCAATGGTGTAAATACATTACAGGGAAGGAAAATTTGTTATTTTTGTGAAAAACAATGAGTGATATGAATATTTTGAATAGTACCGATGTAGTGTATGTAGGTGTTGATGATACTGAAATAGATTTATTTGAAAGTCAATATTCTGTTCCGCAAGGAATGTGCTACAATTCATATATTATACGTGATGAAAAAATTGCGATAATTGATACGGTTGATGTTCGCAAGTGTAAAGAGTGGCTAGAGAATGTTGAAAAAGCATTAGCGGGCAAAACACCGGATTATATGGTAATACAGCACATGGAACCCGATCACAGTGGTTGCATAGCAAAGATTGTACAGAAATATCCATCTCTTACCCTTGTAGCCAGTGCAAAAGCGGTACAAATGTTGCCTCAGTTTTTTGCAACAACGCAGTTTGAAGGGAAAACAATGGCCGTTAAAGAATGCGACGTGCTTTCGTTGGGAAAACATTCCTTGAAGTTTATAACTGCTCCAATGGTACATTGGCCTGAAGTAATTGTTTCATACGATTCATCAACAAAGACCTTGTTTTCGGCCGATGCATTTGGTACGTTTGGCGTAATGAATGCCAAAGGCAATTGGGTTGATGAAGCTCGTCGGTATTACTGCAATATTTGTGGAAAATACGGTTCGCCTGTTTCTAAATTGTTGGAAAAGGCAACTACCTTGGATATAGAAACTATTTGTCCGCTCCATGGCCCTATTTTACAGGGAGAATTGCTGCAAGGAAGCATTCGTTTATATTCTTTGTGGAGTGCATATAAACCAGATAGTGACGGCGTTTTTATTGCCTATGCATCTATTCATGGCGGAACAAAAGCCGTTGCAGAGAAAATGGCTGAAATGTTACGTCAAAAAGGAGTGAAAAATTTGCCGGTAGTGGATTTGTGCCGAACGGATTATTCTGAAGCCGTAGGTCGTGCATTTCAGATGCCAAAAATGCTTGTTGCTTCTTCGTCATACGATGCGGATGTATTTTCTCCAATGCATGATTTCCTTCATCGTTTGCAACTCAAGACATACCAAAATCGTACGGTAGGAATTATTGAAAATGGCTCGTGGGCACCATCGGCGGGAAGAGTGATGAAGTCAATGTTTGAAACTATGAAAAACATTGAACTTGTAGAACCAATGGTTACTATCAAATCACGAATGAAAGAAGATGATTTTGCTAGTTTAGAACAGTTGGCGCAAGCGTTGTTGTGCTAATTATCAACCCCCAAACGAGAAATCTGAGGAAACGACCAATCAGCATAAGTACGGCGCATCGTATCCAATTTATGCGATAGAATCCGAGTGCAATAGCAAACACGTCGCCCACAATTGGGAGCCAGGTAAAAAAGGCGAGGAGTGAACCCCATCGTTCTATTTTCGGTAATTGTGCTTGTAACTTGGAGACATCGGTCTTGAACCATTTTTCAATGTGTTCAATGTTGCCAATCCATCCAATAAAATATGAGGTTAAACCGCCAAGCCAGTTGCCAATAGTGGCGCAGAGAAGGCACGTAACGAAGTCGTCTCCCGCAAGTAATACTGCTATAAAAAGGGCTGATGCACTAAAAGGAATAACTGTGGAGGCTACAAATGAGCCGATAAACAGCCCGATATATCCCCAATCGGCTAGTGATTCCATACCGGATTAGTTGTCGCGACGTTCAAAGTTTTCTTTTTTCTTGTCGTGTATACGTTTCCGTATCAAGAAAAATAAGACAACTAAGACAGCCAAAATGGCTATACCTTCTACTACAGCATATATAGTTAGCCAATTCATTGTCATACTATCGTAGTTTTACCCCAGTCCCGTATGCCAATATTTCCGCCATACCTTGACCTACATTCGAAGTCTGGAAACGGATATTGATTATGGCATCAGCTTGCTGTTGTTCTGCATCTTCAATCATACGTTGAAGTGCTTCTTCGCGAGCTTCGGCAAGCAATTTCGTGTATTCCGAAATTTCACCGCCAACCAAGTTTTTAAGTGATGCTACAATATCATTTGCAAAATTGCGAGAGCGGACTGTGCTACCTCGCACGAGTCCGATAGTCTCTACAATTTCTTTACCTGTAATATAGTCGGTATTAACGTATATCATGGGGTCTATTTATGGTTTTTAATCCAAATGCGTGCATTTACAAAGGCTTCAATCCAAGGTGATACAACATCAGAATTTCTGCGTTCTTCTGGGTAGTATGCCCAGTTCCAAGGATAGAGTGATCTTTCCAAGTGAGGCATCATTGCCAAATGGCGACCATCATCAGAAGTGATACCGGCAACGTCCCAATCAGAACCGTTAGGATTTGCAGGATATGAACCATAACTATAGGTCATTGCAATGTTGTACTGAGATTTGTCGTATGGGAATTTGAATTTACCTTCGCCGTGTGCAATCCAAATACCAAGTGCGCTGCGTTCAATAGATTTAAGCATAATGCTTGGGCTCTCATGAATGTTTACGCCAATGAATCCTGATTCAAATTTGTGAGAATCGTTGTGTTCCATGTGTGGTTTTTCGGCATGATTTTGATTGATAAGACCTAATTCAATCATAAGCTGACATCCGTTGCAAACGCCAAGACTCATGGTGTCTTTACGAGCAAAGAAGTTATCAAGAGATGCTTTTGCTTTTTCGTTGAACAAGAATGCTCCGGCCCAACCTTTTGCAGAACCAAGCACATCGGAGTTAGAGAAACCGCCGACAAATACAATCAAGTTGATGTCAGACAAATCTTCGCGTCCGCTGATAAGGTCAGTCATGTGAACGTCTTTTACGTCAAAACCGGCAGCGTGTAAGCACCATGCCATTTCGCGGTCGCCGTTAACACCTTTTTCACGAATAATAGCGGCATGAATTCCGGTTTTCTCGTTGCGGTGCATTTTGAGTCCGTAGGTTTCCATTTTCCCATTGAAATCTTCTGGGAATTTGAATTGTAATGGAGTTTTTGCAAATGATTCAAAACGTTCTTTTGCTTTAGCTACGCCACTTTGTTCGCAGTCAAGAATGTATGAGGTTTTGAACCATGTGTTACGCAAATCTTTGATGTCAAATTCGTATGAATTTGTACCTGAAATTTCAAGCTTATCGCTGTTGGCATTGTATGTTCCTAATGTGAGGCAAGAAATTCCTTTTGCAGCAAGTTCTTCGGCAGTTTTCTTTGAAACTTGAAGAACAAGAGCAGGATTTTCGTTGAATAATACTTCAATATCGTTCTTGTTGCTGAAGTTACGAAGGTCAATTTTCATTCCGCCCTTGGTGTTCGGGAAATTCATTTCTAACAAACAAGTGAGCAGACCTCCGGCAGAAACGTCGTGACCTGCAAAGACTTTACCGTCAGCTACAAGTTTCTGAACAGCGTTGAATGCTTTTGTGAAATAAGCTGAGTCGGTTACGGTAGGAGTTTCAGTGCCAAGTCCGTTTACGATTTGTGCCAAAGCAGAACCGCCAAGTTTTTGTCCCGATTTACCAAAGTCAACATACACTAAAACAGAGTCATCTACTTGTTTTACAACAGGATTTACTGTCTTGCGGATATCTTGTACTTCGCCAACAGTAGAGATAATCACCGTACCCGGAGAGTAAACACTATCACCATCTTTGTACTTCTGAGTCATAGACAAAGAGTCTTTTCCGGTAGGAATGTTTATGCGTAATGATTGAGCAAAATTGCTGGCAGCTTCTACAGCACGATACAAACGAGCATCTTCACCGGCATTCTTACAAGGCCACATCCAGTTTGCACTTAATGAAATCCCTTCTAAACCGCCTTCAATAGGAGTAAGCACTACGTTTGTCAAAGCTTCGGCAATAGACATGATAGAACCATTTTCAGGAGAAATCAAGCCAACGGCAGGAGCGTGACCAATTGATGTTGCAATACCTCGTTTGCCTTGATAGTCAATAGCTACAACACCACAATCGTTCAATGGCAATTGAATTTCGCCACAACATTGTTGTGTTGCAATTCTTCCTGTTACCGAACGGTCAACTTTGTTTGTCAAAAAGTCTTTACACGCAACCGATTCCAATTGAAGAACTTGGTTGATGTAGGTATGAATTTTTGCTTCGTCAAGATTCAATGGTTTGTATGTTTCATCAACGGTAGCGTCGTTCATGATAGTTTTTGGCGGGTTACCAAACATATCGTCCATTTGCAAGTCGATAGGTTTTTCGCCTGTTTTGTCGTCAACAAAGGTGAATTGTTTTGTGCCTGTAGCTTCGCCAATTACATACATTGGAGCGCGTTCGCGGCTTGCTATTTTTGAAAGTAGGTTGATGTCCTTGTCTTTCAAAACAAGTCCCATACGTTCTTGAGATTCGTTACCAACAATTTCTTTGTGAGAAAGAGTAGGGTCGCCAATCGGAAGTTTATCAATATGAATAGTTCCACCGGTTGTTTCAACTAATTCAGACAAACAGTTAAGGTGTCCACCTGCACCGTGGTCGTGAATAGAAACAACAGGGTTAACGTCCATTTCGCCCAATGCACGGATGGCATTGTAGGCACGTTTTTGCATTTCAGGGTTACTTCTCTGAATTGCGTTAAGTTCTATGGAATTAGTGTATTCACCTGTAGCAACTGATGAAACAGCTCCACCACCCATACCAATGCGGTAGTTGTCACCACCAAGCAACACAACTTTGTCGCCCACTTGTGGATCGTCTTTTAAACTGTCAATTTTCTTAGCGTATCCAACACCGCCCGCCATCATAATTACTTTGTCGTAGCCGTATTTCTTTTTGTTTTCAAAATGTTCAAATGAGAGAACACTACCGCAGATAAGTGGTTGACCGAATTTATTTCCAAAATCGCTGGCTCCGTTTGAAGCTTTGATAAGAATGTCCTTTGGTGTTTGATATAACCAAGGGCGAGGTTGTGTAGCGTGTTCCCACACTCTGTCGGCACCATCAAGGCGAGTGTACGACGTCATGTACACTGCAGTTCCGGCAATTGGGAACGATGCTTTACCACCGGCAATTCTATCACGAATTTCACCGCCGGTTCCCGTTGCTGCACCATTGAATGGTTCAACAGTCGTAGGGAAGTTGTGCGTCTCAGCTTTAAGAGAAATAACAGATTCGAAATTCTTAACAGCGAAATAATCCGGTTTGTCTTGTGTTTCAGGTGCAAATTGTTCAATAACAGGACCTTGTATAAATGCACAGTTGTCTTTGTAAGCAGAAATTACACGATTCGGGTTTTCCGATGTCGTTTTTTTGATGAGTTTAAATAACGACGATGGCTTTTCTTTTCCGTCAATAATAAAATAGCCGTTAAAGATTTTATGGCGGCAGTGTTCTGAGTTTACTTGTGAAAAACCAAAAACTTCGCTATCGGTTAATTTTCTCCCTAATTTCTTTGAAAGATCTTCCAAATAGGCAATTTCGTTCTCGTTGAGAGCCAAACCTTCTTTCTCACTATATTCACGCATATTGTCAATATAAATGATAGGTTCGGGAGAGCGATGTACCGTAAATATTTCTTGGTCGAGATTTTCATATTTGCGTTGCAACATAGGGTCGAACGTACTTTCAGGAGTTTGTGGAAAATATTCCTCAATACGTTTAATGCCAACGATACCCATATTTTGGGTTATTTCAACAGCATTGGTACTCCAAGGAGTAATCATTTCACGACGGGGACCAATAAAATTCCCGTTAATGGTCTGACTATTTACACAATTCGCATTGCCAAAAAGCCATGACAATTTTTCTGTTGTTTTTGCATCAAATGTAGATTCGGATTGAACAGCGAGGATTTTATGCTGTTTGTCTTCAAAGAAATATATCATGTTCTCAATATTGAATGATTCACTGGCAAATATAAAAGATTTGCCTTTATTGAGCAGATTTATCGCTTCAATATTTCAAATAGTTATGAACGATTTTTATTGATGCCGAGCGGTCTCTTACGCACTGAAATAAAGGTCTTGTTTGTAGTTGTTTACGTCAGAAGCAGGAATGGAAACCAATGTGTTGCCTTCAAGGATTTTTGGCGTGTATCCCAATGAGAACAGTATGTCGCAGCATATTCTGCGGTTTTCTTCACCACCGAGTTCTGCTTGAATAAGAGGATGATGTTTCTCTAAAACCGTTTTCATGTGAGCCAATGCGTATTGTTCGTATCCTTCAATGTCAATTTTGAGGAAGTCAATTTTTTCTAACGATGAAAATAATTCATCGGGGACTTTCATTGAAACTTCAAAGGTTTTTTCGAATGAATCTTGTTGTTTCTTGTCAATAACTTTAGTCATTCCGTGGTGAATGGCGCCATCAACAGTGGGCATTCCCATTTCTACCGTTTTTTCTTCTGCACCAAGTGCGTAGGGCAGTAGTTGGCAATTGTTGAAGCCGGTGCGTGCAACATTTCGTTTCCAAATTTCTCCAAAAAGAGGAATTGGTTCTACGGCAAAAACTTTTCCATTTTCTCCGGCATATTTGCTTAGGAAGTACGAGAAATAGCCCAAATTGGCACCAATGTCAACGCAGTGAAATCCGGGTTTTACAATCGTTTTGAGGTAATGAATTTCGGGATACTTTTTTTTTCCGAAGTTGTGGTCCATGAGAAAAATATAAATGCGACTCACAATTCGTAGGTATTTTTCTAATCCCAACAATCGATATAGTAATAATTTAATCGTATTCATGTGCCAATATTTTGTAACTAACGCACAAAGATACAAGGAAATCGGTGCTAACCATGTGATGTTTATAAATAGTTACAAAAGCATAGTGCTATAGAGGCGCGTTGTCTCGTAAATTCTTGGTATTTTAGCCTATAAGTTGTTGCATAAAATTTCGAGTGTGCTTCAATTTGGCATACCAAAAAACTACTTTTGAAAAATATAAATATTCAGTATGGACAATACCGTAAAATGCCCCAATTGTGGAGTTGTATTCCAACTTGATGAAGGAATGTATGCTTCCATTGTAAAACAAGTGCGCGATACTCAATTTTCGCAAGAGTTGCAGAACCGTTTACAATTGATGCAAGATAAAATTAAGGCCGAAAATGAATCTGCTATTGCCAAAGTGAGGGAAGAAAGCAAATCGCAATTGCTAAAGGAGCAATCTGCAACGCAAAATAAAGATGCTGAAATTGCATCGTTGCGTGAACGTTTGTCTATGCTCTCACAGTCAGAACAGCAAAAGGCGCAACTTGCTCTTTCTCAAAAAGAGAATGAAATAGCACGCTTAAAAGGACTTATTGCTCAAAACGAAGCGCAAAAAAACAATGCGATTTTGCAAGAACAGGCAAAGGCGCAGCAAGAATTATCGAATAGCAAACTTGAAATTCAAACGTTGAAGACTCAGGTGGAACAAGCAAAATCAGAAGGAAATAGTAAACTCGTTTTGCAAAAGGATAGCTATGAGAAACAGTTGAAGGACAAAGATGAAATTATAGAACGATATAAAGATTTTAAACTTCGTCTTTCTACCAAAATGATTGG
>DAIOSV010000053.1:0-8883 GCA_036752345.1 Bacteroidales bacterium
AATTATTTAACGTCGTAAATGTATATAATTTTCGTTTAAAAATAATATTTGTTTATTAAAATAGACAAAATTGATAAAAAAAAGAAAGGATAACGATTTCGTTATCCTTTCTTTTTGCAATATTTTAAATAGATTTATTCTTTTGTATATTTAAAATTTTGGTCTTTTTCTTCCATGTATTCGTCAAGTGTTTTCATTGGTTTGGTAATGATAACTCGTCCCGAACGAATAAATTCAAGAATTCCAAGAGGTTTTAATTTCTCCAACAAGTCTTGTGTTTGTTCCGTTGTTCCTGTTTTTTCAATTACGAAATATTCTTGTTGCATATCCAAAATGCGAGCATTGTTTTCGCGAATAAATCGTCCCATGTTTGTTAATTTGATAGCAGACATAGGCATTTTGTAGAGTGCCAATTCTTGTGCAGTTAATTGGTCTTCTTCGTAATAGAATGCTTTTATGACTTCAACTAATTTGTCAATTTGGTTTACTACTTTTTCAACCAATGATTTGGTACAAATTACAACTATGGTGAAACTATGAATGCCTTTGATTTGCGATTCCGAAACGGTTAAACTTTCTATATTGATTTTACGACGAGTAAAAACAATGGTTATTTTGTTCAACAATCCAATATGGTTCTCAGTGAACGCGGTGATTGTATATTTTCTTTTTTCTTCCATTCGTGAATATTATTTAAGTTTAACATCAGAAACACCTAATCCCGGTTCTACCATTGGTAATATGTTTTCTTCGGGTTCTATGGCTATGTCTAGTAAATATGGCTCATCGTTGTCTTTGAGCATTTCGTCAATTGCCGATTCAAGTTCTTTACGGTCAACAACTCGTTGTCCTTTTACTCCCCAGCCTTTTGCTATTGTTACAAAGTCAGGTCCTGAAATTTGAACAAAAGAGTAGCGAGCTCCGTAGAATCTTTCTTGCCATTGGCGAACCATACCTAAATAGGTGTTGTTTAAAATTACGATTTTAACTCCAATATGTTCAGAAGCGATAGTTCCCAATTCTTGTATGGTCATTTGTATACCGCCATCGCCTAAGAATGCTACAACGCATTTGTCTGGTCTGGCAACTTTAGCTCCTACAGAAGCCGGTAATCCGAATCCCATGGTTCCAAGTCCACCGGAAGTAATTATTTCGGAACCTTTTTTGAATTTATAGTAACGGCATGTAGCCATTTGGTTTTGGCCAACGTCGGTTACAACAATTGCAGTTCCTTTTGTCTTTTCAGAAATGAGGTTAACTACTTCGCCCATCTTGATGTCGCCCGAAGTTGGGTGGATATCATTTTGGATGATTCTCTCATTTTCAATTTTTTGCAATGGTTTGAATTCATCTATCCATGCTTTGTGGTCAGCTGGTTTTACCGCTTTGGTTAATGCGCTGAGGGCAACTTTGGCATCACTATGAATAGCAAGAGTAGGAATAACCAATTTTCCAATTTCTGCACTATCTATTTCAATGTGAATAATCTTGGCTTGTTTTGCGTATGTCTCCAATTTACCGGTAACGCGGCTATCAAATCTTAATCCTACGGCAATAATTACGTCAGCTTCGTTTGTTTTGATGTTTGGCGCATAGTTTCCGTGCATACCAAGCAATCCAACAAAGTTCGGATGGTCGTAACTGATGTTGTTTAGGTTAAGAATTGTGGTAGCCATAGGAATGTTTGCCTTTTCAGAAAAAGCAAGCAATTCTTTTTGTGCATGGGCAATGTTGATTCCCTGACCTGCCAATATCAACGGACGTTTTGCGTTGTTAATCATTTCAACAGCAGTGTCTATATCTGACTGTTTTAAATTTGGGTATGGATAGTACCCGCGAATGTATTCGCATGGTTTGTACGAAAAATCCATTTGGCTAGAAAGAGCATCTTTCGTAATGTCTATCAAAACCGGTCCGGGACGACCTGTGCGAGCTAGGTAAAATGCTTTTGCCATAATTTCCGGAATCTCATCAGCTGAAGTAATTTGGTAGTTCCATTTTGTGATAGGCATGGTAACACCAATAATGTCAACTTCTTGAAATTCGTCTGTTCCCAACGAATTTGAAACAACTTGCGCAGTAATTGCAACGATAGGAGTTGAGTCAATCATTGCATTGGCTATACCGGTAACCAAATTGGTTGCACCCGGTCCTGATGTAGCTAAACAAACGCCTACTTTGCCGGTAGCGTGTGCGTATCCTTCTGTAGCATGTACAGCTCCTTGTTCGTGACGTGTAAGTATATGTTTTATCTTGTCTTTGAGGTCATACAATTTGTCGTATATCGGCATGATAGTTCCGCCCGGATAACCAAAAATGGTATCAACCTGTTCTTCTAAAAGACATTGTAAAAGTGCTTCTGCACCATTCATTTTTTTATCCATAGTTTTCATTATTCTATAATTCGTACTCCACCTAAATCAGCCGATGACACATTTTGTGCATATACTTTGAGTGATTTTGGTACAATTCTATCTCTATTTGGTTTGAACGCATTTTTGCCTTTGCTTACTTCTGCTTTACGGCGGTTAGCCATTTCTTCGTCAGATATTTCCAATTGTACACTTCGATTAGGAATATCGAACGAAATAGTGTCACCATCTTTTACAAGTCCAATGTTGCCACCACTTGCTGCTTCCGGAGAAACGTGACCAATTGAAAGTCCTGAGGTTCCACCTGAGAATCTACCATCGGTAATGAGGGCACATTCTTTGCCAAGGTGCATTGATTTGAGGTATGATGTTGGGTACAACATTTCTTGCATACCCGGACCTCCTTTAGGACCTTCGTAGATAATGACGACGACGTCTCCTGCTTTGATTTTTCCTGAAGTGATTGCTTTTGATGCATCTTCTTGTGAATGGAAAACTCGTGCTGTTCCTTTGAATTGGAAGATTGATTTGTCCACACCTGCTGTTTTTACAATACAACCATTTTGAGCAATGTTTCCAAACAATACTGCCAAACCGCCATCTTTTGTGTATGCGTTTTCTATATCACGAATACATCCTTCTTTACGGTCTTTGTCAAATTCTTTATACATCATGTCTTGTGATGCCATTTGTGTTGTTCTCACACCTTTTGGCGCACTCTTGTATATTTCAGTTGCTTTGGCATCGGCAGTTGGACGCATAATGTCGTATTTGTCAAGTGCTTGTTTCAATGTCAAACCATCAACACGGTGTACATTGTTGTCAATAAGGTTGCTACGATCCAATTCTCCCAAGATACCCATTACACCACCGGCGCGGTTTACGTCTTCAATGTGGTATTTTTTAGTATTAGGAGCAACTTTGCAGATGCATGGTACTTGACGCGAAAGTTCGTTTATATCGCTCATTTTGAATTCAACTTCAGCTTCGTTAGCAACAGCCAAAAGGTGAAGTACCGTATTTGACGAACCACCCATAGCAATATCCATTTTCATTGCATTAAGGAAAGCTTGGCGAGTTGCTATAGAGCGAGGCAATACAGAAGTATCTCCATCAACGTAGTATTTCTTTACGTTTTCAACGATTTGTTTTGCTGCTTGCATAAAGAGTGCTTCACGGTTTTTGTGTGTAGCTACAACGGTACCATTTCCCGGAAGAGAAAGTCCCAAGGCTTCTGTAAGGCAGTTCATAGAGTTTGCTGTAAACATTCCAGAGCAAGAACCACAGGTAGGGCAACAGCTTTTCTCAACAGCATCAAGTGTGTTGTCGTCAACGCTTGCATCGCTTGACATAATCATAGCGTCAATCAAATCGTATTTTTCTTTGTTCACGACACCGGCTTCCATTGGTCCTCCTGAAACGAAAATAGTAGGAATATTTAAGCGCATAGCTGCAAGAAGCATTCCCGGAGTGATTTTGTCGCAGTTGCTTATGCAAACCAATGCATCAACGCAGTGCGCGTTGCACATATATTCAACACTGTCGGCAATGATTTCACGAGAAGGAAGCGAGTAGAGCATACCTGTGTGGCCCATTGCAATTCCATCGTCAATGGCGATGGTATCAAATTCGGCAGCAAAACAGCCTTGTGCTTCAATTGCGGCTTTTACTTTTTGTCCTATTTCGTGCAAATGCACATGTCCGGGCACAAATTGTGTAAATGAGTTTGCTATTGCAATAATCGGTTTTCCGATTTGTTCTTCTGTCATACCATTTGCACGCCAAAGACTTCTGGCTCCTGCCATCAATCGTCCTTCTGTTGATGTTTTACTTCGTAATGTGAATCCCATGTTTGTAATTTATTTTTATTGTTTGTTACGGTTTTCTTTTAAATAAAAAAGCACCAAACTCAATAGAGAAAGGTGCCTTTAAAGTGTATATACAGCATAGTCAAAACACCAATCTTTACCGAAAGAGTTGCACGACCACTAGATATAGGATATTTAAAAGCATACCAGTTTGTTTTTACTTCAGCAAATATACTTTTTTTTTATTATAATCTCATTTTTACGCAAGAAAATTTAGCACTTGCTTTTGGCATTTTGAGAGAACTTTTTGCGCAGTTGTTTACTGCTTTCAGTCAGCAATTTCTGTGTCTGTTTCTACAATGCTCCCAATGTATTCAAGCAGTTCTTCTTTGCCTTCTTTGGTTTCGGCAGATGTGATAAACATAGGAGGCAGTTCTTCCCAATCCTGGTGTAGGGTTTCTTGGTAGTTTTCTATGTTTGTCTCCAATTCCGATGGTTTTAGTTTGTCGGTTTTGGTCATTACAAGTGCAATAGGAATTTCTTTCTCGCCGCACCAGCGTATAAATTCCATATCAATTTCACGTGGCTCGTGGCGGCTATCTATAAGTACGAACAAGCAATCAAGGTTTTCGCGATTGATAATGTAGCTGCTTATGAAGTTCTCAAAACTTTGGCGGAGTGCTTTTCCCACTTTTGCGTAGCCATAGCCCGGTAAGTCAACTAAGTACCACGATTTGTTGATGAGAAAGTGATTGATAGTTTGTGTTTTTCCCGGAGTAGACGATGTTTTGGCCAATTTGCGGTTGTTGCACAGCATATTGATGAGCGATGATTTTCCCACATTTGAACGTCCAATAAATGCTACCTCGCGTTTGTCAGGAGTAGGGCATTGGGAAATTTTCGTAACGCTTTTAACGAATGTTGCTTCTTTAATTATCATTGTTTTCCGGTGTTAATTTTTTTGTATCCAATACAGCGGTCGTAACCGAGTTTGTAGTCGTAAAAGTAGACAAAAATTTCGTAATCGTTTTCGGTTTGGTAAAAACTTCCATCTATCGACGTCATGTCTATGGTTTTGTAATCGTTTGATGCAAACATATACGTGTATCCGTAGTAGCCTTGTTTGAGAAGGAGAGAGGCTTCGTATTGCTTTTTGTCTTCGTTGTAACGCATTTGGTTTTCCGCATTCAACTTCCAATTGTTAAAACTGCCGCACACATATAGGTTCATTGTATCTTCGGCAGTACGAAAATAGGGTAATGTAAACAATACGTGTGCATAGTCAGCCGAAGTTTGGTTGTCAAAATTTTGACTGATGGCTATGCAAAATTTGCCATTGAGGTCGCCGTTGTCGTTGTAAATGTAGGCGGGTTGAATCTTGTCGGGTTGCAAAATGGCGGTGTAGGTGTTATTCTCTTCAATGAATTTATCAACGGGATACGATGCGTAGTTGAAGTTTTTGAAATTGAATTCATGGAATTCTGCACCACCAAGCATATTCGCATTGCGATTGTCGTCAAACACGAGCACACCGTCGCCGGAAATGTGGTTGGGTTGTATGCCGCTGATGGTTTTGTCCCAACGACCATTTTGGCGGTAGCACACAAACAAATCTTTGTCAAACGACGAAAGATTGAATCCGTGAGGCACTATTTGCAATGAGATTTGCTGGTAGAAGTCGGCATATTGCACTATGTTGGGGCGTTTTACCTGGGCTTGCAGTTCCACCAATTGTTCGGTTACCACAAATCGTTTTTGAATGATAAGCGCATTGCTTTCGGTGTCGAAAACTTGCAGTATGTAGTTGCCCGAATGGAGAATTTTGAGGTTGTCATTGGGGAACGAAAAACGATAGTGAATGTATGAAACCGTGGTGTTGAACGAGTTCTGATAATCGTCAATAGTGAGTTCTCCAAGTTTTTGCATATAGTCCGACTCAAACAAGGTTGATTTTCTCCAATTGCGGTCGCAGTGCAGTATTTGATAGTGCAAATAGCGACTGTCGTTTTCAAGAATGTCAAATTCAACCGTGAGTGTTTTGCCTCCCAACAATGGAAGCACAGCGTAGTCGAGCGAATCGTCGGTAGGGGTTACCAACAATGATTTTACAGGCATAGAATGGTCGTTGGTCACCACGTCGTAATAGATTTGAGCAGAGGCGTGCATAGACAAAAAAACACTTGACAATGCCAAGAGAGCCAAGTGTTTTAACCATATATGACTGTGGGTTTGCATCATTGAGCGTCCCATTTATCCATTTCTTTTATCATGTGCATCAAGCCACGACCGTTGTGATATGGGCATTTCCATTGTCCCATTTTTGCCTCACTGTCAACCGGGAAACCGTCTTCGTCAATGCGCCAATACCATTCGCCGTGAATATTGTCAATGAGGTATTGTTTAATGTAATCCCATTGTTTGAGTGCCAACGTGCGATATTCTTCTTTTCCGGTCATGTCGTAGGCGTTTGCCAAACCTTCAACGGCTTCTATTTGTACCCACCAATGGCGGTCGGTGTCGCGTTTGCCCGTTTTGGGGAAATATTCGTACCAGGTAGAATTCGTTTTCGTATCAAATCCTTCGGCTATAAATTTGTCAACCATTGCAAGGATTTTTGGACGAATTTGGTCTAACAATTTTGCGTCGCCAAGCATTTCTGCCGCTTCCCAAACCAACCATGTTGATTCTATATCGTGACCGTATGAAATTTCCGTGGTCTTTGGTTTCCAATCCTCCGAGAAAAATAGGGTAACTTGATTTTTCTCGTTCACAATCTTATTGAGATAAACCTCAATTTCCTTGCGGAGTGCATCGCCCACACGTTTGTCTTTCGATGCCTCGTAGAGTGTGGTAAACGCTTCGAGCACGTGGAGGTTAGTATTCATTCCCTTGGGTTCGTTCATGTCTTTCACACTCAAACGAACATCGGCAAGGCGTTCCCATGAGTTGGAAAATGCTTCGAAATAGCCACCATTCTTTTTGTCGTAGCACACAGTTTCGAGTTTGTCAAAAATATCCATCGCAGCTTTGAGAGCCGATTGGTCATTGAACGCAAGAGCATATTCGGCGTAGGCGTAGATGGTAAACGCTTCGGCATACACTTGTTTTTTGTTAACCAGCACATTGCCGTCGCAATCGGTTTCCCAATATACGCCGCCGTATTTTTTGTCGAGAAAATATGTTTCAATATATGACTTGGCCATGTCAGCATATTTCTTGTACTTGTCGGTTTCGTAGAAACGACACGCAGCCGAAAATGTCCACAATATGCGCGAATACATGATGATGCCTTTGTTGGCTTCGGGGCAAGGCGTGCCATAGTGGTCCATTTCGCCGTAAAACTGGTTAGCTTTCGGGTCTATGGCTTTTTCCGTCCAAAAAGAAAGGACGTGTTTCAGTTCTTTCTCGAAATCTTTTTTGAGAGTAGCGTACATGACAATTATTTTTTGTTTTGAGCAATAAGATTGAGAATATTTTGTACCGATGCACCCGAACGGAAACCGTCGGCAGGTGTGTTGAGGCAGTAATCCACAAGGCGGTCTATGGAGCTTACCGCAACGTGCATACGTGTGTCTGACGATGCGTAGTAGATGTACACTGTGCCGTCTTCGTCGGCTATCCAACCGTTAGAGAACACCACATTCGATACATCGCCTATGCGTTCATCGTTTTGCGGAGCAAGGAAATATCCGCCCGGTTGTGCAATCACTTTTGCAGGATTTTCCAAGTCGGTCAAGAACATATACAATACGTATCGCAAGCCTGCCGCTGTATTGCGCACACCGTGAGCAAGATTGAGCCAGCCTTTTGCTGTCTTGATAGGCGCAGGTCCCATACCATTTTTCAATTCATAAATGGTGTGATATTGTTTGTTGCTGAAAATTTCTTCGTTTTCAATCACCGGATTGTTCATGTCGGTAATGTAGCCAATGCCAATGCCACCGCCTGAGCCAACTTCAATGAAGCCGTCTTGCGGGCGTGTGTAGAGCATGTATTTGCCGTTTACGAAATGCGGAAACATAACCACATTGCGTTGTTGGCCGCTATGAGAAATAAGGTCGGGTAGACGTTCCCACGTTTTCAAATCTTTGGTACGAACCATACCGGCGTTGGCAATAGCCGAACTGGTGTCGCCAGCAGGAGCGTTCGGGTCTTTACGTTCGGTACAGAAAATGCCGTAAATGTAGCCGTCGTCGTGTTGTGTGAGGCGCATATCGTACACGTTCACATCGGGATTGTTGGTTTCGGGGAGCAGAATAGGCTCGTCCCAAAAACGGAAGTTGTCAATACCGTTTGGACTTTCGGCAATGGCGAAAAACGATTTTCTGTCCCAACCCTCGCAACGAGCACAAAGCACGTATTTGCCGTTGAACTTCATGGCACCGGCATTGAATACCGCATTCACGCCAATGCGTTGGAGCAAGAGCGGATTGCGTTCCAAATTCAAATCAAATTTCCACGAAAGCGGAATATGTTGGTCGGTGAGTACCGGATTTTCGAATCGTTGATAGATGCCGTTGTATTCGGCAGCAGGATTGTTTTTCTTTGAAAGCAATGCTTCTTGTTCTGCAAGAAGTTCAGCGCGTTTTGTCTTTGAGTCTTGGGGAAATACGTTCATAACACATTTATTTTGTCTGAAACAAAGGTAGAAAAATAATTTCGAGAAAAGATATGCTTCATTACCAAAGTGAAATTCTTTCACT
>DAIOSV010000054.1:0-3360 GCA_036752345.1 Bacteroidales bacterium
TCGGAAGGAATACACAAGAAACCTGCTCCCGATATGGTGTATAAGGCTTTGGAATTGCTTTCTGTTTCTGCCGCCGATGCCGTGTATGTTGGAGATTCCGAGATAGATATTGCTACCGCAAAGAATGCCGGATTGGATTGTATTTCGGTGTTGTGGGGATTTCGTTCAGAACAGTTGTTGCGTGAAAAGGGCGCAACTCGTTTGGTTCATTCTCCATCAGAGATTTTCTCGATAGTTTCTGCGTCACCTTCTTTTTTCGGGAAACGTTTAATATAGGTAGGCATGGGATATCGCCCATAGTCCATAAATCGCTGATTGTAATACGCAGTAGACGGGTAGTCGTTATACATAACGCCTCCGTGTGTTGCTGCATGAATAAAGCGGCAGGAATTATGTGCCGTATCAACCGAAACCACAATACCAACGTGCCCTACTGATTTACGTCCATTTCTACCCATAAAGAAAATCAAGTCGCCACGTTGTACGCTGTCTCTATGAATGATTTGCGGAGCATTCAAATATTGTGCAGTAGAACTCGCCGGTAACGAAATGTCAAAGTGTCTGAAAACGTATCCTGTAAATCCTGAGCAGTCAAATGAGTTTGGTCCTTTGCTTCCGTAGTGATATGGTGTTCCCAAATAACTTTCTGCGTAGCATATAAGAGAGTCAACAAACCGGACGTCCCCTGCTATAGTGGAGTCTTGAGAAAGTTCTGTAATGTGATTTTGGTGTTTTTTATGATTTCGTGTTTGTGCATACGAATGGGAATATACAACTATGCACACAATACTAAGCAACAAACAACGTTTCATCTTTATTCTTTAATGCCGCAAAGGTATGAATTTTTATATATTTACAGAAAAAAAATCTAGGAAATGAAAGTAGCAGTTCCAACAGCACAAGGCCAAGTCGATAATCATTTCGGGCATTGCGCGTATTTTACCATTTTTGAATTAGATGCACAAAACAATGTTGTTTCTAAAACCGAATTGCCATCGCCGCAAGGCTGTGGGTGTAAATCGGGAGTTGCAGTCGTTCTCAAAGAAATGGGCGTAACTATGATGCTTGCGGGCAATATGGGCGATGGCGCTGTGAATGTGCTAGCAAACAATGGTATAGACGTTATCCGTGGTTGTTCCGGTTCTATTGACGACGTGGTTGCTGCCTATGCACAAGGAACGTTGAAAGACGCCCAGATAACGTGTAGTCACGAGTGCCATCACTAATATGAAACAAACTACTCTTTGCTATTTGGAGCGCGATGGTCAGTATTTGATGCTCCACCGTACCAAAAAAGAGAACGACATAAACCACGACAAGTGGATAGGTGTGGGCGGTAAGTTTGAACCGGGCGAAACTCCCGAAGAGTGTATGCGCCGTGAGGTTTTGGAAGAAACCGGGTTCACCGTTACCAAATGGGTGTACCGTGGCGTGGTTACGTTCTACTTAGACGAAATGGAAGGTGAGTGTATGCACCTTTTTGTGTGCACCGAATGGACCGGCCAACAACGTGTGTGCGATGAAGGCGATTTGGCATGGATAGACAAACAGAAACTAAGCACTTTGCCCATGTGGGAAGGTGATGCTATTTTTCTTAAATTGGTGAACGATGCGTCGCAACCGTTTTTCTCGCTCAAATTAGTCTATCATGGCGAGAAACTTGTCTCGGCAGAACTTGAAGGCAAAAAGATTCAATAATCTCATTTGATTGACAAACGCAAGCCGTGGTATAAAAAAATACCACACAGAATCAGTATTTCCGTGTGGTATCATGTTTTGCAATAATTAGTACCTATTTTTTCGATACCCAAAGACCGTGGATGTTGCAGTATGCATATACTTCAACGATTTTTTCGTTTTTGCAGATTGAAAAGTTTGCCTCAGGTTTGTCAGTCCAATTCAAGTGTTTTACTTGGAATCCTTTGTCGGTTACAACCATAATCCATTGTATGTAGTGCTTTTCTGTCATTGGGTGTTCTTCTGAACCAACGGCTACATGAATTTTTTCGCCTTCAACTGTTACAACAGGAATGTGCTTTTCAACAGAAGCTTCAACGGTATTAGCTACAAGTTGGGCCATAGGTTCGCCACAGCATACTACATTTACTCCGCTACTTTTGAGGTGTACAATAATGTTTCCGCAATGTTTGCAATAAAAAATTTTTGGTTCCATATGTTTGTGTTTAATTGTTTATATTTTTTATAAAGATAAAACTTTTTTCTGAATAAATCTCTAAAAGAAATAACGACTATTTCTCTATAAAAGTATCTAAACTATTGAAAGTTTGGGGAGAGTCAACCACAATTTTCGTTTCTTTGTAAAAAAATCACAGTATGTATTTGTGGGGCGACAATCGGCGGTTTAATTCATACAAACGTTTTCTTCAAGAACGCTTTGGTGGGCGAATGCAAAAGCTTACGCTGAATGCAGGTTTTACCTGTCCTAATCGTGATGGCTCAATTGGCGTGGGCGGTTGCACGTATTGTGTGAACGATGCGTTCAATCCGTCGTATTGCGATGTGCGCAAGTCGGTGCGCCAACAACTTGATGAGGGTATTGAGTTTCACCAAAATCGTTATCGCCGAGCTGACGGATACTTGGCATATTTTCAGGCATATTCCAACACTTACGCTTCGTTGGAAACAATGGACGAATTGTATCGTCCGGCATTGGAGCATCCGCAGGTGAAGGGAATAGTGGTAGGTACGCGTCCCGATTGCATTGACGAACAGAAGTTTGAGTACTTTGCACGCCTGCAAGAGCACATGTTTGTCTCTATAGAATATGGTGTGGAGTCGTGCTTTGACGAAACCTTGCGGCGCATTAACCGTGGGCATACCTTTCGGCAAGCCGAAGATGCGTTTGCCCTTACCAAACAGTATGGGATTCATTGCGCAGGACACTTTATGTACGGTCTTCCGGGTGAAACGCCTGAAATGTGGCTGTCGTCGGTACGCGACATAAATGCGTTGCCTATGAATGGCATCAAGTTTCATCAACTGCAACTGATACGCGACACCAAAATGGAGAAGGAGTATTACGAAACGCCTGCTGATTTCCATTTGTTTACCATTGATACCTATGTTCCGTTTATTGTAGACATTACCGAACGGCTGAATCCTTCGTTTGTGATAGAACGCTTTGCGGGAGAAGTTCCTCCGCGCTTTTTGCGTGAAAATACCTGGGGCCTAACTCGCTACGACGTGGTTCTGCAACGTATAGAGAAAGAGATGGCTCTTCGCGATACCTGGCAGGGAAAGGGTTTTTAGAGTTATGAGTTAGGAATTATGGGTTATGAGTGAGTCGTTTTACGTTGAACGTTTCACGTTTTACGGATAACGGTTGATAAAAGGGTTAAT
>DAIOSV010000054.1:3460-8330 GCA_036752345.1 Bacteroidales bacterium
ACCAGTTAACCGATTAACCTTTTAATACCAAGATTACACATAAAACCGCTGTACGTTCTTCGTAAAACGTGAAACGAATAACGTCGTCTAGTCTTCTTTAAAGAATTTGTGTTGGAATATCAGCAAGTAGAATACGCCAATGGTGATGGCTGAGTCTGCTATGTTGAAAATAGGACGGAAGAACGTGAAAGGTTCTCCGCTCCAGAGTGGAAACCAGTCGGGGAATGTGCCTCGCAATACGGGGCAATAAATCATATCCACCACATTACCCTGCAAAAATGGCGCATAGCCACCGGTTGCGGGCATAAATTCGGCAATAGTCCCGTAGGTGCTTTCGTTGAATATGAGTCCGTAGAACGCACTATCAATGATATTTCCGGCAGCACCTGCGAGTATTGCACTAAGTCCTATAATTACGTCAAGGGGAGCATCGCGCTTTATAAGGCGATGTATGTATATGCCAATGACTACAGAGGCAACTAATCGAAAAAGAGTAAGGGCAATTTTCCCGAGTGTCCCGCCAAAATTAAGACCGAACGCAAATCCCGGATTCTCCACGAAATAGATGAAGACTCTGTCGCCAATGACAGGAATCATTTCATCTAAGTGCATGGTTGTTTTTACCAATATTTTGGTTACCTGGTCGATAACCAAAACAAGGATAATCATGAGAATTGCCCAGTACTGTTTTTTCATATCAATGGATTCTTTTTCTTTTCAGTGATTTTTGCATCGATACTCAAAGTAGCATGAGGAACGGCGCGAAGGCGTTCTTTAGAAATAAGTTTTTTTGTCTCACGGCAAATTCCGTATGTTTTGTTTTCAATACGAATAAGGGCTTCTCTCAAGTGTTGGATGAATTTTTCTTGACGTTCTGCCAATTTGCCCGTTTCTTCTTTTGAGAGGTTTGATGCGCCTTCTTCAAACATTTTGAATGTAGGAGACGTGTCTTGGATATCGTTGCCGTCTAAGTATTGAAGAGATAATTTTAGTTGCTCGTAGTCTTTCATTGCTTTCTCGAGCTTATCCAAAATAATCTTCTTAAATTCTTCTAATTCAGCATCGGAATATCTTGTCCTGTTCAAATCCTCTTCTGTTGTTGCTTGGTTTTTTTCTTCACTCATAATGGTATGAATTTAAAAGGGTTAGATTTTGTGAATTGTCATGAAAGTCTGAACATCGGCGTCAATATCAACCATTTTCTTGTTTTCGTCGCTCAAGGAGTCAACTAATTCAATGTTTGTACAGAGGGTCTCAGACGCAATATATGTCTTGTGAATTTCAATGGCTTTATTAATTATACCGTGTTTTTGTATTCGTAAACTGATTTTGTCGGTAACGTCCAATCCGCTTTCCTTGCGAAGGTTTTGAATGCGGTTGATGAATTCACGCGCAATGCCTTCGTTGATGAGGTCTTCGGTGAGTGTTGTGTCAAGTGCCACAGTAATGTGTCCTTCGTTGGCAACTTGCCAGCCCGGTATGTCTTTGGAAATAATGATAACGTCGTCGAGTGTTAATTCTACGTTTTCGTTGTTCACTACCACCATTTTCTTGCCGGTGTTTTCAAAGTCGCAGATTTCTTCGTTGGTGAATTCTGCAATTTTAGCGGCAAGGTCTTTCATTATTTTACCGTGTTTAGGACCTAATGTCTTGAAATTAGCTTTGATGTTTTTTACCAACACTTCTGAGGCATCTTTCAATAGTTCAAGTTCTTTTACGTTGACTTCGGCTTTTATAATGTTTTCAACGGCTTTAATGTTGCGTTCAAATTCCTCGTTAATGATAGGAATAATAGCGCGCTGCAGCGGTTGACGTACCTTGATAGACACTTTTCGGCGGAGAGCCAATATCATTGATGAAATGGTTTGTGCCATCTCCATTCTCGTTTCCAACGTTTTGTCTATGATAGACGTGTCGGCTTTTGGGAATGTTACCAAGTGTACTGAGTCTTCTTTGTAGCGTTTGGTTACCTTGTTGAGGTCGCAGAAAAGTTGGTCGGCAAAGAATGGGGCAATAGGTGCCATGAGAATTGAAACGGTTTCCAAACAGGTGTACAATGTTTGGTAAGCCGAAATTTTCTCAGCCATGTTGTCGCTTTTCCAGAAACGTTTTCTTGACAAACGTACGTACCAGTTACTTACGTTGTCAATCACAAAGTCTTGTATTAATCTACCTGCTTTGGTTGGCTCGTAGTTTTCGTATTGTTCGGTTACGTTGATGATTAACGTATTCAAAAGCGAAAGAATCCAACGGTCAATTTCGGGACGTTGCTCGTTTGGTATTTGTGCTTCTTCCATTGCAAAATTGTCAAGGTTTGCATAGAGTGCGAAGAACGAATACGTGTTGTAGAGTGTTCCGAAAAATTTACGCTTGATTTCTTCAATACCTTCGGTGTCATATTTAAGGTTGTCCCACGGCGATGAGTTGGTAATCATGTACCAACGAACAGGGTCTGCACCTTGTTCTGCTATTTCCTTGAATGGGTCAATGGCATTGCCAAGGCGTTTTGACATTTTATTGCCGTTTTTGTCGAGTACCAAACCGTTTGATATTACGTTTTTGAACGCAACGCTGTCAAACAACATGGTAGCAATTGCATGAAGGGTAAAGAACCAACCTCTGGTTTGGTCAACGCCTTCGGCAATGAAATCGGCAGGGAATACGTTTTTGAACGCGTCTTTGTTCTCAAACGGATAGTGTATTTGTGCATACGGCATAGAGCCTGAATCGAACCACACGTCTACTATGTCGGTTTCGCGCAACATTTTGTGTCCGTTGTCGGAAACGAGCACAATGTTGTCAACGTACGGACGGTGAATGTCGAACTTGTCGTAGTTTTCTTTTGAGAAATCGCCAACAGTAAAGTCTTTCAACGGATTTTCTTTCATAAACCCTGCTTTGATTGACAATTCTATTTCGTGTTTCAATTCTTCTAACGAACCGATACATTTGATTTCTGACTTGTCTTCGGTCATCCAGATAGGAAGTGGCGTTCCCCAGAAACGAGAGCGTGAAAGGTTCCAATCTTGAAGGTTTTCGAGCCATTTGCCAAAACGTCCTGAGCCGGTAGAAGCCGGTTTCCAGTTGATGGTGTTGTTGAGCTCCATCATACGTTCGCGCATTTTTGGTGTTTGAATAAACCAAGAGTCAAGCGGGTAGTAAATAATCGGTTTGTCGGTACGCCAGCAGTGCGGATAGTTGTGTGTTTGCTTTTCCACATTGTAGGCCGTGCCGTTTTTCTTCATCTCTATAGTCAACTCAATGTTCAAATCGGGTGCTTTGTCTGACGCTGCTTGGTCCCACACCTCGTTTTGGTTGAATTGTGGGTCGTAAGCGTTTTTAACGTATGCGCCTGCATGTGTTTGATAGCCGCTGAGGTTCAAACATTTATCTATAAAGTTTTTGTCTAAGTCTTGTATTTCGTAGTATTTACCTTGTAGGTCAACCATAGGGCGTGTTTCGCCTTTCTTGTTGATGAGGTAAATAGGAGGCACGCCGGCTGCGTTTGCAACCTTCGCATCGTCGGCACCAAAGGTGTTGGCTATGTGCACAATGCCGGTACCGTCTTCGGTGGTAACGTAGTCGCCCGAAATGATGCGGAAAGCTTCCGATGCCATTTCTACAAATTCGTCTTTACCGTTTTCTGCTTTAAACACTTTGTCGGGATGTGCTGCAGCGTAGTCGGTTACAGACTTTGGTGAGTTACCGTCTATGCGTTGCAATGGTTTAACCCAAGGCATGAGTTGGTGGTAGTGGATGCCGAGTAAATCGGTACCCATATATTGACCAACAATTCTATATGGAACGGCTGCTTTGGCTGCTTTTTTGTCGCCTGCGGCAACTGCGTCCATTATGGCTTGATAACGAGCCATTAATTCGTCGGTAGTGTCAACCTTACCTTCGGCATTCAAATAGGCAGAAAGGCGTTCTTCGGCAATGACTATGGTAATTTTCTCGTCATTGTAAGGGTTGAATGTTTGTACTGCTACGTATTTGATTTTTGGTCCAACGCAGAGTGAGGTATTCGATGGTAATGTCCATGGAGTAGTGGTCCATGCTACAATGCAAGGTTTTCCCCATTCTTTCCATTCCGGTTTTGCTTCTTCTGCAATTAATGAGAAAATAGCGGTAGCCGTAGTGTCCTTTACATCCCGGTAGCAACCCGGTTGGTTAAGTTCATGCGAACTAAGTCCGGTACCTGCTGCAGGTGAATATGGTTGAATGGTGTACCCTTTGTAGAGTAAGCCTTTTTTGTATAATTCTTTGAGTAAATACCAAAGAGTTTCAATGTATTTGTTGTCGTATGTGATGTAGGGGTTGTTCATGTCTACCCAGTAGCCCATTTGTTGGGTAAGAGTTTCCCATTGGCTGGTGTATTTCATCACATTGGTACGGCAGGCGTTGTTGTAATCTTCAACGCTGATTTTTGTGCCAATATCTTCTTTGGTAAGGTGTAATTCTTTTTCTACGCCAAGTTCTACGGGTAAGCCGTGAGTATCCCATCCTGCTTTGCGGTGAACTTGAAAGCCTTGCATGGTTTTGTATCGGCAAATAGAGTCTTTGATAGTACGAGCAAGCACGTGGTGAATACCCGGAAGCCCGTTGGCTGAAGGTGGCCCTTCATAGAATACGAATGATGGGTGTCCTTCGCGTGTGGACACACTTTTATTGAATGTATCGTCAGTAATCCATTTTTGTAGAACTTCCTGGCTTACCTTTGATAGGTTTAATTCAGAATGTTCCTTAAACTTCTCAATCATTGTAAAAAAACGTTTTTAAGTCCGCAAATATACTGTATATTTTCAATGATGATTCTTTGGCTGTTTCAAACTTATTAAATAGAAGAAACAAAAATTGTTAATAAGTTTTT
>DAIOSV010000055.1:0-2500 GCA_036752345.1 Bacteroidales bacterium
ACTTTAAAATTGATATCCTTAAGTGCCCACACGTATTCACTCGAAGCTTTTTTTGCACGGTCATTTACATCTCCCACACGCAAATACGGATCTTCTTTCCGCAAAACATTTATAGTCCACCATCGAGTAAGGTCATCACTCAACGTCTGCGTACTCACAAGCCCTAGACGATATTGTTTGCTTATATTTTCGAATTCAAGAACAGTCATACTGGTTATTGGCAATTAGTTATTGGCTTTTGGCGCAACTTAGAAATAAAAACATTTAAACGTTTTTGTATTATTTGCAAGTTACTTATTAATTTATCTTTTACCGATTCATCTATGTATCCTATAGAAAAAGCAATTTCTATTTGCGTCTCTATTTCAAACGATGAACCGATAGCTATTTCTAAAAAATGAGCAAAGTCTATATCGGAATTCCGTGATGCTCCTTCCGCAATATTTGATGCAATGGAAACAGCAGCACGATTCATTTGATTAGACAATCCATATTGCTCCATTTTAGGGAAAGAAGTTGTCATTTCGTAAATAGTCTTTACAAAACTCATTGAATCATTCCAAACATCATATTTTCTAAAATTCCTCATATACTTATCATTGTTACTATCCCTTGTCAATTGCTAAAAGCTAATTGCCAATCGCTAGACGCTAAACAGTGTCCATAAAACTTCTCTGAACTTTATTAAACACGGCTATACCCAACGCGAGTAATACAATCATAAAACAGAAACTATATGCTATATAGCTCCAGTCAAAAGTACCAACGCCTAATGCACCGTACTTGAATGCTTCTATAATAGAGGTGATAGGATTCAAAAGCATAAGTGCACGCATTTTTTCACTGGTAATGGTACTTAATGGGTAAATAACCGGCGTAGCGTACATCCATAGCTGAACAATGAAGGTAAAAAGAACGGTTAAATCTCGATATTTGGTTGTGAGAGATGATATAATAATACCAAAACCTAATGCGATGCCTGCCAACATTAAAATGAGTAGCGGGAACAAGCAGAAATACCAATTGGGAGCAACGGCAACACCTTTGGCTATATAATAGATGTATACAATTACAAACAATATAAATTGAATAAACATCTTTATTAGGTTCGAGACCACCGTTGACAACGGTACCACAAGTCGTGGAAAATACACTTTTCCAAACATGCTTTGATTGGCAACAAACGTATTGGAAGTTTTATTCAAACAATCGGAAAAATACTGCCAGCAAAGGATTCCCGCCATATAAAACAATGCTTGTGGCAAACCATCGGTGCTGATTCCTGCAATTCCTCCAAAAACAACCATGTACATTACCGTGGTGAGTGCTGGTTGTATAAAAAACCAAAGAGGTCCTAAAATTGTTTGCTTATATGAGGTAATAATGTCGCGTTTCACAAACATCGTGAACAAGTCACGATATTGCCATATTTCACGCAGATTTATGTCAAATAATCCATTCCGCGACTTTATAACAGTAGTCCACTTTTCTTCCCTTGTTTCCAAATTGCCAATATTTTAGCTTTAAAATCGTAAAGATATCAAAAATTTTAAAACGTGCCTTCACCTGTCTACAGATTTTAAGGGGAAATTTTTCGCAACAACAGATTGACGCAACGTTATTCGTTCCACGTACTACGTTAAACGTAAAACGTTCGACGTCTCTACATTTAACCAACTAACAAACTGACCAATATCACCTAACCACAGATGACACAGATATATCGTTTCGTATTGTATTTCTCTTTCTTCAATTCCTTTTCTTCTGTAGAAATCGATGTAATCTGTGGTAAAAAACCACGGATTTAGTTTGCATATCTTTCAAACTTCAATGATGTTTCTCCAAAATTGACAAGTATGCCATATTTCAAATTTGTTGCATGTAAATAATTTATGATTTGAGCACGATTTAAATCTGTCAATTGCTGAACTGCTTTCAGTTCTATAACATATGATTCACAACAAATAAAATCCGGTTGAAAAACATGTTGTAATTCTTCTTGTTTATAAACTATTTTCATTATTGGTTCTCGCTCGAATGAAATACCACGATGGCGTAATTCAATTTCTAAAGCATCTTGATAAACCTTTTCTGTAAATCCAACCCCTAATACTGCATGAACTTCCATACATGCCCCTATAATGGCATACGAGTTCTTATCTTTTTCTCGGTGTTCCTCTAATAAATTCATAATGCGGCTTTTTTTTTGCAAAAATAAAGCAATTCAACAACATATTAGCTCACAGAACAGAACTTTTCAACCACAGATTAACCAATATCACCTAACCACAGATGACACAGATTGACACAGATTTTTAGTTAGTATTATATTTTCTCTTTTTATAATCCTTTTTTTCTGTGAAAATCGGTGCAATCTGTGGTAAATAATAAAAACCAAAATAGACTGATTCGCACAAATTTTTAGTTTCGTGCTGTGCTTTCTCTTTCTTCAATTCCTTTTTTCTGTGAAAATCGGTGCAATCTGTGGTAAATAATAAAA
>DAIOSV010000055.1:2600-7996 GCA_036752345.1 Bacteroidales bacterium
GATTCGCACAAATTTTTAGTTTTGTGCTGTGTTTTCTCTTTCTTCAATTCCTTTTTTCGGTGAAAATCGGTGCAATCTGTGGTAAATAATAAAACCAAAACAGACTGATTCGCACAGATTTTTAGTTAGTATTATATTTTCTCTTTTTACAATCCTTTTTTTTCTGTAAAAATCCGTGGAATCTGTGGTAAATAATAAAAACCAAAATAGACCGATTCGCACAAATTTTTAGTTTTGTGCTGTGTTTTCTCTTTCTTCAATTCCTTTTTTCGGTGAAAATCGGTGCAATCTGTGGTAAAAAATTATTCTCTATCTTATTTTCTCTTTCAAGAACTTCGCTGTATACGATTCCTTGCATGAGAGCAAATCTTCGGGTTTTCCGGCAAATACCACATTGCCGCCTTTTTCCCCGCCTTCGGGACCCATGTCTATCACCCAATCTGCGCATTTTATTACATCAAGATTGTGTTCTATTACCACAACGGTGTGACCATGTGCCAATAAGCGATTGAATGAATCCATGAGTTTTCGTATATCGTGAAAATGAAGACCCGTGGTTGGTTCGTCAAAAATAAACAGACTCTTGTCTTTGCTGTCTTTGCTTAAGAATGTGGCTAATTTTATACGTTGCAATTCTCCTCCGGAAAATGTGCTTGAAGATTGTCCAAGTGCAACATACCCAAGCCCCACGTCCTGCAATGGCTGCAAACGGTCAACAATGCGTCGAGGCAATGTGGCTGTATCTCCTTTGAAAAACTCAATAGCTTCATCAACGCTCATTTCAAGCACGTCTGCTATGGATTTTCCACGATAGAGAATTTCCAAAACCTCGTTTTTGTATCGCTTGCCGTGGCATTCTTCACACACAAGTTCCACATCGGCCATAAACTGCATTTCAACCTTAATAATACCGTCGCCCTTACACTCTTCACAACGACCACCTTCGGTGTTAAACGAAAAATGCGATGGCTTAAAACCTTGTAGTTGTGCAGATTTTTGTTCGGCAAATAGCGCTCGTATATCGTCAAATGCCTTGCTATACGTAACCGGATTGGAACGTGTTGATCTTCCTATAGGATTTTGATCGACAAACTCCACTGAGGCAATGCCAGAAACGCCGGTAACACTATCACAATCGCCGAATGAAACGCCCCCTTCTCCCAACGCAAGTTGTACTCCCGGATATAATATTGTATCAATGAGCGATGATTTACCCGAACCGGAAACGCCGGTAACCACAGTAAACACGCCCAATGGTATTTGCACCGTAATATTTTTAAGGTTGTTCTCTCTTGCTCCCGTAATTGTTATACTTCGTTTCCACGGACGGCGAATGGTTGGAATTTCAATTGATTTTCTTCCGGTTAAATAATCGGCAGTTAAAGAAGTTCCTTTTTTGACCAATTCTTTCATTGTTCCTTGAAAAACAACTTCACCACCATGTATTCCGGCATTCGGACCAATATCTATAATACTATCGGCCGCACGCATAATTTCTTCGTCATGCTCCACCACAACAACCGTGTTCCCCAGTCTTTGTAACTGCTTCAACACATTGATGAGTTTTTGCGTATCGCGAGGATGCAACCCAATACTTGGTTCATCTAAAATATATAAAGAGCCGACCAAATTACTGCCAAGCGATGTTGCTAGATTTATTCGCTGCGATTCTCCTCCCGAAAGGGATTTTGACAAACGGTTTAAAGTAAGATAATCCAACCCAACCTCATCAAGAAATCGCAGACGAGTTTTTATTTCCACCAATAAGCGCTCAGAAACCGATTTTTCATATTCGCGTAACTCTATCGTATCAAAAAATGTACGTAACCATGATACTGGTTTGTCAACAATATCGAGAATGGTCATGCCGGCAACTTTCACATAAAATGCTTCTTTTTTGAGTCGCGCACCATGACACTCGGTACACGTTGTTTTGCCACGATAGCGAGACAACATGACACGATATTGAATCTTATAAAGATTATGTTCCACCATCGAAAAGAAATCGTGTATGCCACCGAAATATTTATTCCCGCTCCACAATAGTTCTTTTTGTTCGTTGGTTAATTCGCTATATGGTTTATGAATAGGGAATCCGAATTTGCTCGCATTCATCACCAACTGATTCTTCCATTCACTCATTTTTTCACCTTTCCAACAGGCAACGGCATCTTCCCAAACGGAAAGTTTTTTGTCGGGAATAACTTTATTGGGGTCTATGCCAATAATTTTACCAAACCCTTCGCACGTAGGACACGCGCCGAGTGGATTATTGAAGTCAAACATATACACCGAAGGTTCCTCAAACGTCATTCCATCGGCTTCAAAACGATTTGAAAACTCATACTGTTGCATGCCATTTGATTCTTCCACCCAAACGGTACAGGTTTCATCTCCATTTTGAAAAGCGGTTTGAACCGAATCCGCAATACGTCCGCGTTGGTTTTCATCAGGAATAAATCTATCAATCAACAACGATACGTTTCCCTTTTTCTGTTGTTTTATATGCGCTTCGGTTATGTCAGAAAAACGAACAATAGCACCGTCTATCAACAAACGATTGAATCCTTGTTTTTCAAGGCTATCCAAGTATTTTGGTTCATTCAAATCGAATAACAACGGAGTCGTTATATAGCACTTTTTGCCAATTTGTTTCATGACAAAAACGACCACGTCATCAATAGAATAATGCTTAACCTCACTCCCGGAAATTGGAGAATAGGTTTTGCCTATGCGAGCATACAATAATTTTATATAATCGTAAATTTCAGTTGATGTACCAACCGTAGAACGAGGATTTACGGCATTAACCTTCTGCTCTATTGCAATTGCAGGAGGAATACCGGTAATAGATTCGACCTCCGGTTTTTGAATTTTTCCTAAAAACTGGCGTGCGTATGACGAAAGACTCTCAACATAGCGCCGTTGTCCCTCAGCATAAATAGTATCAAATGCCAATGATGATTTTCCCGAACCCGAAACACCCGTAACAACAACAAAGCTGTTTCTGTCTATGGCAACATTTATTTTTTTTAGATTATGAACCGAAGCTCCCTTTACGACTATTTGCTGATCACTCATCATTGTAGATTATTCCACTGCAAAAATAATTTTTATTACGTGTATATGATTGTTTTTTAAATCAATTTTTTTATATTTGTGCTGAACAATAAAAAATTCTGCCTATAGGATATCTCTACTTTTCACAACAATGTCGAATCTTAAAATGATTTATTATGAAAAGTATAGCATCCGATCAAGAATTACTTGTTGCTTTCACGCAAGGCGACAATTCAGCAATGGACGTAATAATTACACGTTATCACAAGAAAGTCTTGGGATACATTCGTCGTACAATTAAGGATTCAATGCTTGCCGAAGATTTATCTCAAGAAACGTTTATCAAAGCTATAAATTCCCTAAAAAGAAATGGGTATCACGATGATGGTAAATTTGCGGCATGGCTATTCCGTATTGCGCACAATCTTATTATAGATCAAATCCGCAACAAAGCAAAACTTCCAACCACATCAAATGAAGTGGGCGAAGTTGATTTATTCAACAATGCTCGTTATTCAGATGACACGATTGAGACGAAAATAATAAAAACGCAAATTAACTCCGATTTAAAGAAGTTGATTGACGAGTTGCCGGAAGAACAAAAAAATACGGTAATTATGCGCCTTAACTTTGATATGAGTTTTAAGGAAATTGCTGAATTGCAAGATATTAGCATCAATACGGCTTTAGGACGTATGCGTTATGCAATCATCAATTTGCGAAAAATGATAGATGAGAAAAAAATCATTGTATCATAATACACAATAGTAGTAGGGGGCAATGTTTGGAAACAGACATTGTCTCTACCTATTTTATCGTTCACCGATTCTTGAATATACAAAGCCTAAACTTTCCAATTCGCTGCGATTGTATATATTACGGCCGTCTATGATTACATTGCCTTTCATTACTTTTTTGAGCACACCCCACGAAGGCATACGGAATTGACGCCATTCTGTCATTAAAAGCAACGCCTCAGCATCTACAGCAGCATCGTACATATCTGTACAATAGGTTACCTTATCACCAAGTCTGCGCTTACATTCGGTCATTGCAATAGGATCAAACACTCTTACGTGAGCTCCGTCGTTAAGCAATTTTTCTATCACCACCAACGATGGTGCTTCGCGCATATCATCGGTTTCCGGTTTGAACGAAAGTCCGAGCACCGCTATCGTTTTCCCTTTTACAGAACCTACAATATTGAGTAACTTATCGTACACCACCGTTTTTTGTTTCTCATTAACCGCCTCAACCGCCTCAACCAACTTCATTTGATATCCGTATTCGCTCCCTGTGTGCACGAGAGCTTTTACGTCTTTAGGAAAACATGAGCCTCCATATCCACAGCCGGCATAGAGGAATTTTGCTCCAATGCGAGTGTCAGTTCCTATTCCGCGACGAACACTATCAACATTTGCACCTACGCGTTCGCATAAATTTGCAATTTCGTTCATAAAAGAAATTCGCGTTGCCAACATTGCATTTGCTGCATACTTTGTCATTTCGGCAGAAGGAATATCCATAAAAATAACACGGAAATTTTGTATCAAAAACGGCTGATATAATTTTGCAAGCACTTCTTCAGCCTGCTTTGATTCCGTTCCAACCACAACACGGTCGGGACTCATAAAATCTTTGATTGCTGCACCTTCTTTCAAAAATTCAGGATTCGAAGCCACATCAAAAGGAATGTCAACGCCACGTTTTTGCAATTCTTCTTGTATAACCGCTTTTACTTTTTTGGCTGTTCCTACCGGTACCGTACTCTTTGTGACTAAAATGGTGTACTTTTTAATAGCTTGACCAAATTGTCGCGCAACAGCAAGAACATACTTCAAATCGGCACTACCATCTTCATCAGGTGGCGTACCTACTGCAGAAAAAACAACTTCTACATCATCAAGCACCTCAGTTAAATCAGTAGTAAAATTCAATCGGTCATATGCCATATTTCTTTTAACCAGTTCCTCTAATTCCGGCTCATAAATGGGCATCTCACCACGTTTCAGTTTCTCGATTTTTTGAGCATCTACATCAACGCATGTAACTTTTGAACCCATTTCGGCAAAACACGTTCCCGAAACTAATCCCACATATCCTGTACCTACAATAGCAATATTCATAGTATAATAATTGAAATAGTCATCAAATTCAAAACGTTGTTAAACTTGTAATTATGATGAACCACTTATAAATAATAGCAAATGTATAAAAAATAAAAATGCCACAATGTTCTGGAAGAGCAAATGAAACATTTTCAAAAATTTATTTTGAAAGTGCAGAATCCGTTTGAGATTTGGCAAAAAGTTGTAACTTTCAGTCGATTTTCAAAG
>DAIOSV010000056.1:0-2711 GCA_036752345.1 Bacteroidales bacterium
CGAACAAATGTTTTGAAATCAGTTGTTCTTCCAAGTCCGATAGACGGGCCTTTCATGTCGTCACACCAAGTGATATAGAATGTACCGTCAATTTCAACCACACGTGGGTCGTATGCGTAGCTCGTTGGAGCCGGATTTCCATTTTCGTCAACCCATTTAATTGGTTCCGGGTCTAAATCAATGTGAATACCGTCTTTACTGAAACCTCTGAAAAGAGTTGCGCGGTCGTTGTTTTGGTCGCCACGAAAAACGCCGGCGAATGCGCCATTGAAAGGCACAACAGCACTATTGAATACACGAGCGGCAGTTGGAATAGGTTCCCAACCAATGATTGGGTTTTGGCTATAACGCCACATAACTTCTTTGCAGCCTGCAGGTTTTTCTTCCCAAGGAATGTTTGGCAGGTTTTTGCCGATAATTGTTGTCATAGTTTTTTATTTAAGTTGATACGTTATTATGCTTGTTGTTTTAGTTTACGACGTTCTTCCAAGTCGGCTTGTATGCCGTCCATTGTTTTTTCGTCAAGTTTGTAGCCGAAAATGAGTAGTCCTAATGCGAAAATTCCCACTGCTACCGGTATTACGCTCATCATTGCTTTCATACCCAAAAGAGTGTCGGCGTTTTGTGCTTGATTGGCAACGAATCCGGTTGCTTGAAGTATAAGCATTGAAATCATTCCACCAATAGCCCAGCCAAGTTTGTTTGACATGATAGAGGCAGAGAATACCAATCCTGTTGCACGACGACCGTTTTTCCATTCAGAATAGTCAGCAGTGTCGGCATACATAACCCAAAGGAGGGCAGAGATAGGCCCGCCGGTGATAGAGCCGATGAATTGGAAAAATAGAATCAAAAAAATGTTGTTTGGACTGAAGAAAAAGAAAGAGCCGGTGCAGATAAATGATGCAACCATCAACACAATTGTTGCACGTTTACGGCCGAGCATTTTTGAGAACCAAGGCAAAAGTAAAACACCAACAAGAGAAACAAGTTGTCCTAATGTGTTAAATATTGAAACTAACGATTCCCAACTGAATGTTGAACTTGTTTCACCGCCAAAGAAATTAATAATGGCAGCTAACCAAGGCACATCTTGGTCGCCAATGAAATATTTAAAGTAGTGAGTGGTAACATTCAAACGCACGCAGTTGTAGAAAATAAACAAGATAGTGATAGTGAAAAGCAAAATCCAAGGCACATTGCGAACAATGTCGTGCAAGTCGTCTTTAATACTCGTTTTTTCTTCTACAATTGGTTTAATTCGTTCTTTGGTTGAAAGAAATGTGATGACAAAGAATAGTACTGCGGCAATGCCATATACAATCATAGTCATTTGCCAACCATGTTGCTCACCGGCAACGGCATCAGCATAATTGCTTCCAAAATGTTTCGCCATAATTAGTGCAGTAGCCGAAACAATAATACCACCAAGATATGCACCTACAAATTTCCATGAAGAAGCTTGAGTACGGTCTTCTGGGTCGCCACTAATTACGCCAAGTAACGATGTGTAAGGAATGTTTACCGTAGAGTACAAGAACATGAAAAGCATGAATGTAATGTAGGCATAAACGATTTTGCCGGTTCCGCCAAATGCAGGAGTACTAAATGCTGCAACGGCTGCAATAGCCAATGGAACAGCTCCAAAAATTATATACGGACGGAATTTTCCCCAACGTGTTTCGGTACGGTCTGCCGTCATTCCAATTATGACATCAAAAAGGGCATCAACAACACGAGAAACCAAAAACATGGTTCCCGCTACCGCCGGAGTAAGACCGAATACATCAGTATAGAAATAGGAAAGATAAATGGTAATAGTTTGCCAAAAAAGGCATGAACCTAAATCTCCAAAGCCGTAGCAGACTTTTTCGAGCATTTTCGGTCTATTCATTGTTGTAGATTCCATATAATTATTTTTGTTTTATTTTTTTTGCTATTTGCGAAGCTCCTTCACCAAAGGTATCTAAAGAACCGAAGTCTCCAGAACCAGCACCATTTGATGTCCATGGATAAACTCCCGAATATCCTAATTGATAGGGGAGAGAATAGATTTCTTCGTATGATATTTCAAATCCGTATTTTGTATTGTTGCCGGGAGTTTCGCCAATAATACACGGTTTGTCTTCTAGTCCATAGAATGCCGGAGCGTTGTGAAACGGGTTACCGAATTGATTTGTCCAATCGTAATAGTGAATTTGCCAAAAGTCGAGGTAGGCAAGCGTATCAGCTGTTATGTCTTGCAAAGCTTGGTCGCTCCATTTATTGCCTTCAAATTTGTCGCAACTCCATTTTACAGCAGCACTTCCAACTGTTACCAAAACAGGTGTATGGCATGAATGAATGGCAGCAGCACACATTCCCACGAATGATTGCAGATATTCCCATTCAAGACCGCCATATTTTTTGTGTTCGTTCATCCATTCCGGCTCGTTACAGATATCTATAGCGAAGAAGTATGGATTGCTTTCGTAGCGTTTCACCAATGGTTTTAAAAATGTTTCAGCATAGAGTGCAAGAGTTCTTTGGCACATAATCATAGAGAGCCAATTAGCTGATCCCGGTTTCGTGTTGTCAAGCTTATCAAAAGACGCAATCGTAGCGATGATGTAGATGTTGTGCTTTTGTGCTTTTTGCATCATATCGTCCATGTTGTCCCAAAACTGTTGAGATGCGGGATGCGTTATGCCTGAAGAATCAACATATGGTTG
>DAIOSV010000056.1:2811-7359 GCA_036752345.1 Bacteroidales bacterium
TTTGAACGAAGGGTTATGACGTACAAACCTTTATGCAATCCGTCGGTGGTGCAAACGGCTTTGTCTCCTTCGAATTGAAGATATTTTATAGCGGTGAGTTGTCCATTTGCATCAGTAAACGATGCTAAAGCTTTTCCTTTCGCATTAGGGATTACAATTGTGAATGTATCACCAAAGCATGGATTTGGATATACGTTAATTTGATTTTCAATTGTAGAAATGCTCGTTTGTGCCGGCCATACCTTTATAGTAAGATTGTAGCTGGTAGTTTGGCCAAAGAAATCTTCTGCTGTGATGGTAATAACGTGAGAGCCGGTATCTTTTGCTGCTGGAGTGCCTATGAGATACAACGTGCTGTCGTTGAACGTAAGCCATTCTGGAAGAGAACTTGCTGTAATGTTCAACACGTCATAGTCATCACCACCGGTAACGTCAGAAAAGAACGAACGAAGTATTTGATATTTGAATTCTGTGTCGGCATACAATGATTGATATTTAGTACGAGTAGCTACTTTGATACCGGTATTGTTTTCATTGTTATCATTAGAGTATGCTTCAACTTCGGTGAGAGAATATCCCCAACTTGTAGCTCGTTTTGTGAATTGAATTTTAATGTAGCGGCAATTTATAGCAGCTTCAGTGTCTTTACGGAGTACAATATTGCTTTTGATTATTTGTCCCTGACCTACAGAGAAGACGGTGTCCCACGTTGTTTTATCAGAAGAAGTGAGAATGTTGTATGCGTCGGCATAGGCACCTTTATTTTCGGTAGCATTCCATTCCCAATTAAGCACTATGCGACGAATATCTTCTTGTTGCATCATGTCGAACATAATAAATTGGTCGTCGGAATATTCCGTACTCCAACGTGTTGAGTCAAGACCATCGTTTGCATAGTATGAATAATAGAGTGTATCTTCTATGCTTGAATATGTTACAAACGCATTAAGCAGCTTGTTGTTTGATGTGTTGAGTTCTTCACGAACCAAAATGGTGATTGTTTGTGAGAGAGATTTCCCTCCTTTGTCTGTTGCTGTAACGGTAATGACTCCGTGTCCGGTTTGGTCTGCCTTTGGAGTAAGGCTTAGTGTTCCGTCTTCTGCTAGTGCAGCAGTTACAGTTCCTTTTTGAGTAATGGAATATGTTAACACATCATTTGCATCATCTTCAAAGTACTCGGTAACATTAAGATAATTAGTTATCGTAGCTGCGTTCTTGAATAAAACGGTATCCTGCATTCGTTTGGTAATGCGTGGTATGTAGTTAAATGTAGGATCGTGTTGAACAATAATGTGTTCAGGGTATAGCTTGCGGAGAGTATCCAATCCAGGAGCCATCATTTCCATACCTCCAAGTTCGTTTCCGGCATATTGCCAACCCCAACCTCCGGAATAGCCATTCTCATAGAGCCAGATCATAGATTTTGCTGTATTTTTCTTAATTCTTGGTAAAGCCACTTTGTCTCCCCATGTTATAATACCATAACAAGGAAATTCTCCTATGATAAGCGGTTTTGCTGTAGCATCACCTTGTGGAAACCAATCAGTATAGGTTTTATGAAAAGGAGAATAGTCGGTACTTAATTCGCTCGGGTAGTAGTGGAACATATAAAAATCCAAAGTGCCAAGCGCATCACCGCCATTCGCGATTAATGCTGAATCGGAATATTCGTTTTTGGCAGAAATATCTTTTTTGTTTGTGGTGTAAATTCCTCTCCATGATCCGTTTGATACTTTTGCAGAAGGGTCGGTTCTATGAATGGCGCCGGCACAAAGGTTCACAAATCGTTGGATACTAGCCATTGGTACTGGTCCATATTCACCTGAAGCAAGCATAATTTCAGGTTCATTAAAAATTTCCCAGCAAAGTACTGCCGTATGATTTTTTACCGCATTCACCATTGGAATTAAGGCATTATTAATGTATGCATTTGTGGCATTCACATCGTTAAGCATTAATTCATTTCTTTCTCTATAGATAGCAGAATTACTATTGTCGGTTTGCGACATCATATCTTTTGACCACAAGCAAAGACTTACAACTACACCATTACTGGCAGCAATGTCCATAGCTAATGTAAGGTTTTCAAGGGCTTTTGAGTCAATGCCCGTTACCATTTTAGTATTATTGTCAAATGTTGGAGTTGTTCTTCCATCAACATGAATCCACCAACGAATTGAATTACCACCGGCTTTTACTACATTTTGACAAATAGTTGTCCATTCTTCACTATCAAATAGAGCGAGGTCGTTTCCATAACTCATCCATGCCACATTGATACCATTTAAAAATAGATCTTGTCCACGATGATTTATAAATGTTTGAGCCGACGACGATAGTGTAAATGTAACACTTAAGTTGAAAAGGATGAAGAATTTAAGTAATCTCATGTTAGAAAATGTTTTAGTAAATTTTTGAGTATTGTACTGTAAGCAAAGATATAAATAAAACAAATAGGAGAGTAAAAACCCCAGATAAAATCATCGGTAATTTGATTTATGCAATTTTGGCATACTTTTTCCAAAATAAAAACACATAACACTCTCTCAAAAAATACGAAGTAAAATTTGTTTATAAAAAAATCGTTAACGCCCAAAAAACAAGGCCTTCGTATATTTTTTTTTCTTAATTTTGTATCCTTAAATTTTCAGAAATGAAAATAATTTTTTTTTTAAGAAAGACTTTGGGTTTTACTATTATTGTTTGTCTTTCTAATGTGTGTCTAATTAGGTTAATTTTATAACTAAATGAAACAATTTTCTATACAGTTATTATTGTTGTTGAGCCTCTCATTTTCTGTAATGGGGCAACAAGTAAAGTTTAATGAAGTTCAAACATCAAATTCGAAAACGCAATACGATCCTGATTTTTTTAAATACAAGGATTGGGTAGAGTTGTACAATACAGGTTCTTCTTCGGTTGATTTGAGTGGGTATTTTATTACGGATGACAAGGATGTGCCACGTAAATGGCAAATACCATCGGGACAATCAATTGCAGCAAAAGGCTTTGTTCTTATCTATTGTGATGGCGAAGACGTTACCGGAAAGGCCATGCACACCAATTTCCGTTTGTCGGCAGATGGAGACAAGTTGTATTTGTATTCATCTACTATGTTGCTTGTTGATACTGTTTTTGTTGGAAAAGTAGAAACAGATTATACGTATGGTAGAACGACCGATGGAACGGGAGCGTGGGCGGCACTTTCAAAACCAACACCGAAGGCAGCCAATGTGTCTACAACGGTTATGGGTATGGCTTCAAAGCCAATATTTTCAAAAGTAGGTGGATTTTATAATGCAAATCAAACTATCACACTTTCTTCATCAATTCCGGGAGCTGTAATCCGCTACACGACTGATGGTTCGGAACCTACAGAATCTTCACCGGAATATACTGAAGCTATTACTGCAAGCAAACAGAGTGGAACTTCATTACGTTGGGGATATAATGCACAGAATAAGACACAGGTGCAGCAATATTCGTGGGTAGATGCAACATATGGAAATCTCAATTCCTCTTATTATACTAATTTGTTTCCAAATGCTGTAAATAAGGCATTTGTGTTGAAGGCAAAAGTTTTTCATGATGGATATGTACCAAGTCCAACGGTGTGTCAAACATACTTTATTAATATGAATAGACCATCGTTGCCGGTTATTTCTCTCGTAACAGATAAAGCAAACTTTTTCAGTGCCGATAGTGGTATTTATATTCAAGGAACAAATGGTATAGGGAGAGGCGGAACGGGTGACGTTATAGCCAATTGGAATCAAGATTGGGAGCGCAAAGTGTATGTAGAGTATTACGATGGTTCCGGAACGCGTCAATTTGGTATAAACGCCGGAGCAACTACTATGGGTGCAATTTCGCGTCATACCGATTTGAAATCGATGAATATTATAATGCGCAGTGAATACGAACCCGGTGAAATTGACTATCCAATATTTGGATCTGATGGAAATTCCGTATACGAATCATTTCTTTTACGAAACTCGGGAAACGATTGGGAGCAAGGTGTTTTTGCTCGCGATGCAATGTATCAAAGTATTATGCGTGGACAAGTAGATTTGGAAACGCAGGATTATCAACCGGTAGTAATGTATTTGAATGGTGAATATTGGTCAATGATTAATATGCGCGAACGCTACGATAAACGATATTTCTCCGCAAAGTATGATTATGTTGATGCCAATGACGTTGATATATTGAAAATAGATGGTGAAGAAAGTTGCTTTGAAGCAGCTTCCGGTGATTCTATTCGTTGGGAAGAGATGTTTGCTTATTTGAAAGCAAATTCAATGGCAACTACCGCCAATTATAATTATGTAAAGAATCACTACCTCGATGTAGACAATATGATAAATTACTACATCGCAGAATTATATTGTCAAAATACCGACTGGCCAAATAACAACTTCCGCTTATGGCGCCCAAAAACGGAAAATGGTAAATTCCGTTTCCCGTTGTATGATACCGATTTCGGATATGGACTGTATGGTGGTGGTGCATCTTCGAATCCTTACGAAAACTTCGATAAAGATAAAA
>DAIOSV010000057.1:0-7289 GCA_036752345.1 Bacteroidales bacterium
GCCAATTTAATACCAAGAATTCGTCCGGTGTAATCAAAACATTCTTTTGCCAACTCATCGCCTTGTTGATATGCTTTGAACACATCGTATGAGGTAAGTTTGCTATTCGGTATATCGCGTAGCGATGATGGTTTGCGAGAGTTGCACATCAGTTCGGTCATGGTGCGAACAATGCCGGTTGCAGAAGCATACGCTTCGAGGCAGCCTTTTTTGCCACAGCCACATTGGCGGCCATCAATAATGGCAGTGGTGTGACCAACTTCACCTGCGAAGCCGTCATGGCCATATACTAAATCACCGTTTACTACAATGCCACTTCCTAAACCGGTACCAAGCGTAATAACCACAAAATCTTTCATGCCTTTTGCTGCACCGAAAATCATTTCGCCCATAGCAGCAGCGTTGGCATCGTTGGTTATTGCAATTTTCGCATTAGGGAAATATTCTTGCATCATTTTGCAGAAATGTACCGTGCCTTTCCAACACAAGTTAGGAGCTTCTTCTATTGTACCGCGGTGATAGTTCGCATTGGGAGCGCCTATACCAATACCCATCAGTTGCCAATCAGAGTGCTTTTGCAACTCAGTTTGAATCAGTCCGCACAAATTTTTCATGTACGGTTCTATTTCAGTAAATTCTTTGGTGAGTGTAGATGTTTCTGACAAACAGTTACCTTCGTGGTCAACAAACCCAATAACGGTATTGGTTCCACCTAAATCAATTCCAACGGTTATTTGTTTCATAAAAATCGTATAAAATCTTTCGTACAAAAGTATTGAAATTCTTAATGACTACCAATCACATTATTCATAATTAATTACTTGTAATAATTTTCTACTTTTGCATAAAATTTTAAAGACATGGAAAAACAAAGAACCGTAGATGAGGTTGGCGAATTTGGCCTAATAGATATACTTACCAAGAATTTCAAAAAGAGCGAAACAACTATTAAAGGAGTTGGTGATGACTGTGCTGTACTGCCATATAGCGATGCGGAGGATCAATTAGTAACCACCGATTTGCTCATGGAAGGTATCAATTTCGATTTGATATATTTCCCATTGAAACATTTAGGATACAAAGCTGTTATGGCAAATGCTTCCGATATTTATGCCATGAACGGCAAACCACAAAAAATGTTGGTTTCAATTGCGGTCTCTGCTAAGTTTTCTGTAGATGCCTTGGAACAATTATACGAAGGAATGCGTTTGGCGTGCGAGCGAATTGGCGTGGAATTGATTGGCGGAGATACTTCGGCTTCTATCACCGGTTTGGCCATAAGCATTACCATGTTGGGAACCGTTGCTAAAGAAAAAATAACGTATAGAAGTGGAGCAAAACCAAACGATTTGATATGCGTTACCGGAGACTTGGGTGCTGCCTATGCAGGATTGCAAGTACTTCAACGCGAAAAGGCCGTGTACGATAGTGGCAAAGGTTCGCAGCCAAAACTTACCGGGTATGAATACGTGTTGCAACGAATACTCAAGCCCGAACCTCGCTACGATATTATAGCCGACATGGCGCAATTAAATATAGTCCCCACCTCAATGATTGATATTTCTGATGGGCTTTCTTCTGAATTATTCCACATTTGCCTTGATTCAAATGTTGGGTGCAAGATTTTCGAAGAAAAAATTCCAATCAATGAAGCAACCGGCGAAGTGTGCAAAGAATTCTCCATGGAACCGCTTATTCCTGCACTTCATGGAGGCGAAGATTACGAATTATTGTTTACCATTCCTTTGGCAAAATACGACGATATATCCAAAATCAAAGATGTTACAGTTGTTGGAAGTATTGTAGAAAAAGAGCAAGGACTTGGGATGATCTCACGTTCAGGAGATTACGTACATCTCAAAACGCAAGGATGGAACGTAAAGTAGCCATATTGAGTTGATTACGGTTGTTCTTTACGTGTGACGAAAAAAATAAACTAGTAAATAAAATCATATTAGGATTGTTTTTCTAATTTTGTGCAAATTTAATATAGAAAATAATGGAAAAAACGTATAAACTATGGAACAATCTTTTAGGATTCGTTGCCTTTATAGGTGCTTCAATAGTGTATCTACTCACTATTGAACCAACGGTAAGCCTTTGGGATTGTGGAGAATTTATAGCAACCGCAGGCAAGTTGGAAGTAGGTCACCCGCCGGGTGCGCCATTTTTCTTACTTTTGGCAAGATTTTTCTCATTGTTTGCTTCGTCTTCAGATCAAATTGCAGCATGCATCAACTCCATGTCAGCATTGGCAAGTGGAGCTACTATCATGTTCTTGTTTTGGAGTATTACGCACCTTGCAAAGAAATTTTATGGTGGAGAGAAGGAATTATCATTGTCTAATATTATTGTAATTCTCAGTGCCGGACTTATTGGTGCTGGAGCATATGCATTTACCGACACATTCTGGTTCTCAGCCGTAGAAGGTGAGGTATATGGTATGTCGTCATTATTGACAGCAGTAGTGTTCTGGGCAATTCTTAAATGGGAAGATCATTCTGATGAAAAAGGAAGCGACCGTTGGATAATATTCATCGCCTATATTATGGGATTGTCAATTGGTGTTCACTTGTTGAACTTGTTGACTATCACAGCAATAGTCTTTGTGTATTATTTCAAGAAATATACTCCTACAATAAAAGGAATCATTGTAACCGCTTTGCTTTCTTTTATTTTCATCGCATTCATGATGTGGGGAATAATTGCCGGCTCTGTTGACGTGGCTTCGTCATTTGAATTATTCTGCGTAAACGTACTTGGTATGCCTTACCAATCTGGTTTAATAGCATGGCTTGTTATATTGCTCGCTGCATTTGTAGCAGGTGTTATTTTTACAAAATCAGATAAGGCAAACAAATGGCTAAAAGTTGGTACCGTTGCATTCATTACATTATTGTTAGGAATGCCGTCATTAACTGATAGTCCTCTTATTTGGATTATAGTATTTGCCGGAATTATTTGGGGTTTATATTATGTAAATCAGAAAAACAAATATGTGCTCAATACAATAGTTAACGTATTGATGGTGATAATGATAGGATACTCTTCGTATGCTGTTATTATTATTCGTTCAAATGCTGAAACACCAATGAATGAAAATGCACCGAAAGATGCGTTCTCTTTGCTTTCATATTTGAATCGTGAGCAATATGGTTCTACACCTCTTTTATATGGTCCGTATTACAATGCGTCTCCAAAATGGAAAGCCGATGGTACTCCTGAAGTGAAAGAGAAATTCACCTATACACCGCGCGACGGAAAATATGTACGTGTAAGCAACGGCATTGAATACGTTTGGAATCCCGATCAATGCACTATTTTCCCTCGTATGTATAGCCGTGAAGACTATCATATCCGTGGATACAAAGATTGGGCGGGGATTAAAGATGGCGTAAACACTCGTAAGGTTCATTACGAGCGTGAAGGCAAGGATTATGATATGCCTACATTTGGTCAGAATTTACGCTATTTCTTCTCATACCAAGTGGGACACATGTATATGCGTTATTTCATGTGGAACTTCTGCGGCCGTCAAAACGACATACAAGGTCATGGAGGTATTGTTAACGGAAACTGGATTACCGGTATTAATGGTATAGACAAAGTATTGGTAGGCGACCAATCACAGATTTCGGAGAAAGCAAAAACTGCTCCTTCTCGCAATGTGTACTATATGTTACCATTCTTACTTGGGTTAATTGGTATGCTTTATCAAGTTACACGTCGTAAAAACGATTCGTTGGTGGTTATCTTGTTGTTCTTAATGACCGGATTGGCTATCATCATGTATTTGAATCAAAAGCCATACGAACCCCGCGAACGTGACTATGCGTATGCCGGTTCGTTCTATGCATATTGTATTTGGATAGGCTTGAGTGTACTTGCTATTTTTGAGTTTGTAAAAAATTCACTTCAAAAATATCGCAAGGTAGGCGTGCTAGCAGGTATCTTGGTTGCTTTACTTATTACAATACCGGCACCAGTATTGCTTGCAACGCAAAACTGGGACGATCATGACCGTTCAGGACGATATACCGCTCGCGATTTTGCCTACAATTATTTGCAATCGTGCGACCCAAATTCAATGATAGTTACCGCAGGCGATAATGATACTTTCCCTCTTTGGTACATACAAGAAATAGAAGGCGTACGTACCGATGTACGTGTACTTTGCACTCCGTTGCTTGCTACCGATTGGTATGCACAACAAATGAAACATCGTGCGTATCAGTCTGCACCACTTCCTATGAAACTCACCGAAGCACAAGTAGGCAAAGGAATTCGTGATATGGTTTTAGTAAAAGAGTTCGAAGGCACCAAGGACAAAATAATTTCTTTGAGCGATGCTATGGACGTAGTTCGCGCCGATGACATGATGATTCCGGAATATGGTGACAAATACAATGTGTTCCCGGCTAAAAAGGTGCTAATAGAAGTTGATAAACACCTTGCGTTGAAAAACAATGCCGTTTCTCTGAAAGATTCATCAAGAATTGACTCAATGATTGTTTTTGACGTAAAAGACAATATGATATACAAAAATAAACTTGTATTATATGATTGTTTAGACGGCTTCCAATGGGATAGACCATTATATTTCACAAGCCAATCGTCAGCTTCTGATATGGGACTTGAAAACTATCTTCGCTATGATGGCTTTACGTTCAAGTTTGTTCCAATTAAAACTGCCGATGGTGGTATGCCGTATATTGACACTGATGTCATGTATGACAAGCTGATGAATGTATATAAATGGGGAGGCATGGGTAAAAAAGGTGTATATATGGGCCATTTCCATGAACGCACCACAAGGGTTATTGGTATCCGCCAAATGTTCAATTCTCTTGCTTTCGAGTTGATTGCACAAAACAAGGTTGATTCGGCAAAACAAGTATTGAACAGGCTTTGTGAGATAATGCCCGATTGGCAATTCCCATATTTCGATGAGTCAATTATTTCAACTGCGTATGCCTACTACATGGCAAAAGATTTTGAAGCAGGCAATCGCGAACTTCATACGTTAGCTTTCAATTTGATTGACGAAGTTGAGTGGTATAATTCGTTGAAGGAAAAACAACCGGAATATGCTGATCAAGTTGAACATGACCGTATTGATTATATTCGTACAGTTATTCAAATATATCAAACAGCGTTACAATTCAATCAAACTGCGTTCTGCAAAGAACTCCAGACTCGATGGGCAGATGTAAGTTCGTTTACCCTTGAAGATTATATGAAAGCTGCTGCTCAACAACAACAGCAACAAGAATAAAATGATTGTGAAAACACACAAACAGATATGACAATGTCTTTAAAAAGAACAGAAATAAAAGAACTCCTAAACGCCGAGGAATTAGATGTAAAGGTGCTTGTAAAGGGGTGGGTAAGAAACTACCGAGGCAACAATTTTGTAACATTTGTGGCGTTGAATGATGGTTCGTCGTTGCAAAATATGCAGATAGTAATAAATGCCGAAAACTTTGATGCGGCTCTTTTTAAATCAATAACTGTTGGTTGTTCTTTGAGTGTAGAAGGTACAATTAAAGCATCTGAAGGAAAAGGACAACGTGTTGAGGTTTTGGCTGAAAAAGTTGAGGTTCTCGGTGTTGCCGACCCGGATAAATACCCAATTCAACCGAAAAAACATTCATTGGAATTTCTTCGTGAAAATGCTCACTTACGTTTCCGTACCAATACGTTTGGAGCCGTTATGCGCATTCGTCACAATATGATTTATGCCATTCATACGTTTTTCAACGAACGTGGATTTTTCAACATTCATACGCCTATTATCACCGCTTCTGACTGCGAAGGTGCAGGCGAAATGTTCCAAGTTACCACTCTTGATTTGAATAACGTGCCAAAAGATGAAAACGGCGCAGTTGACTATTCACAAGATTTCTTTGGGAAAATGGCAAACATGACCGTTTCAGGTCAATTGGAAGTTGAGTTAGCGTGCATGGCATTGTCAAAAGTATATACGTTTGGTCCTACATTTCGTGCCGAAAATTCCAATACAACTCGCCACTTGGCAGAGTTCTGGATGATAGAGCCGGAAATTGCCTTTGCCGACATTACCGACGATATGGACATTGCCGAAGAATTTTTGAAATACTTAATCACCTATGCTCTTGAGCATTGCCGTGAAGATTTGGAATTCTTGCAAGAACGCCTCATTCAAGAAGAAAAAGGCAAACCCGAAGCAGAACGCTCAATGCCTTTGATTGAAAAATTGCAGTTTGTATTGAGCAACGATTTCCAACGCTTAACATACACTGAAGCAATTGAAATTTTGAAAAATAGTAAACCAAACCAAAAAGGACAATTCAAGTATAAGATTGAAGGTTTCGGTGCTGATTTACAGAGCGAACACGAACGTTATTTGGTAGAAAAGCATTTCAAAAAACCGGTGATACTTACGGGTTATCCAAAAGAAATCAAAGCGTTTTACATGAAGCTAAACCCAGACGGCCGCACTGTAGCCGCTATGGATATACTATTCCCTGGCATTGGCGAAATTATTGGTGGTTCAGAACGTGAGGCAGATTTTGACAAGTTAAACCAGCGTATAGAGGAAATGGGTATCCCAATGAAAGACATGTGGTGGTATCTTGATACTCGCCGTTTTGGTTCTGTTCCTCACGCAGGTTTTGGTCTTGGTTTTGAACGTTTACTATTGTTCGTAACCGGAATGACCAATATTCGTGACGTTATTCCTTTTCCTCGTTATCCAAAATCGGCTGATTTTTAAGCTATGGGAAAAGAACAAGAATACGTAAGCAAAATAACTAAAAACCCTTGCCAGGATTGGCAATTGTACGATTTCGTGTCCGACTTTAGAAATCTAGCAAGCATACTTCCTGTCGAGGCAAAAGAGAAAGCCACCTTTACGCAAGATAGTATAATAGTGCAAGCTATGGCAGGTATGAGCGTTACGTTCAAAATTCTGGAACAAGAGCCGAACAAATTGATAAAATTGGGCACCGAGCAAAACGATATGTTCCGCCTATGGATACAACTAAAACAAGTTGCCCCGTACGATACTCGCATACGCGTAACCTTGCGCACCAACGTGCCTTTGGTGGCTCGTGCCATGCTCAAAAAAGAAAAACTACAATCCCTTGTTGATGGCCTTGCTCAGGCCTTAGGACAAATTCCCGTGTACGCATTTCAAGGGAATAAATTCAATTAAAAAATATAGTAGAGACGCCACACGTCTTCCTCTGGAGAATAACGAAGATGAGGGCAATACCGCTGAAACGTGTGGAATTAATATAGAAACGTCG
>DAIOSV010000058.1:0-6894 GCA_036752345.1 Bacteroidales bacterium
CCAAAATAGTCTTCAATTTTTTCGTGCAAATAGCCGGTAGCCAGCACCACATGGGTGTATTTGTAACGAATGAGGTAATTCAGCACATACGAGAGAAATGGTTTGCCGTATACCGGAGCCATTGGTTTTGGCACTTCATTCACTACTTTTTGTAGTCGAGTACCAAATCCTCCTGCCAAAACAATTGCTTCTTTCGGTTTGGTTACATTGTCCATGTTTTCAGACCTTCAGTTGTGAATTCGTATCGTTTTGCTTGGCCGCCAAATTTTGACAATGCTTCAATTACCGAATAGCGAGAATTTTCGGGGCAATAGAAAAACATAAATCCGCCACCACCGGCACCGGAAATTTTTCCACCCGAAGCACCTGCATTCAAAGCTGTTTCGTAAAGTTTGTCTATATGCTCATTGCTAATGCTTTTGGCCATTTGTTTTTTATGTTGCCAGCCAAAATCGAGTATTTTCCCAATCCCGTCAATGTCGCCTTTGAGCAAAGCCTCTTTCATCTGAATAGCCTGCTCTTTCACCTTGTGCATTGACTCAATAGAAGTGGCATTTTTTGAGGCAACGTTGGTTTGTTGTTCTTTGATAATTTCTGCCGACACGTGGCTCGTTTCGGTGTAATAAAGCACCAAATTGTGCGTAAGTTCGTCAATGTAGCGTTGGCGTATGCGGAGCGGGTTCACAATCACGTTGCTGTTTTGGAATTCCATAAAATTGAATCCGCCAAACGTAGCAGCGTATTGATCTTGTTTTCCGCCTGCCAAGCCCAAATCTACGCGTTCTATTTCGTAAGCGAGTTGTGCTATATCGTATTCTCCCAAAGGAAGTTTGAGCCATTCTACAAATGCCCCGAGAATGCTCACCACCAAGGTGGAAGATGTTCCCAAACCCGAACCGGCCGGAGCGTCAACAAATGAGCAAATACGAAACGAAAGAGGAGCTTTGGTAAATTGTTTCACAATACGATTGTACACGCCTTTGTGGAGGATAAAATACCCGTCGGCAGTAAGTTCTTTTGCTTCAGCAAATTCTTCACGCAACTTCTTTTCTGGCGCTTCAAACACAATTTTCCCATCGTTGGTGGGAATAATTGTTGTGTGCGCATACATGCTGATGGTTGCGTTCAAAATGGCACCGCCATAAATATCGGAATACGGCGACACATCGGACCCGCCACCTGCTAGTCCCAAACGGAGAGGTGCTTTACTTCGTATTATCATAATTTCCCAGTTTTTCTAGTTCTGTAGCTAATGTTTGTATTGCGCCGGTCATTTTTGACCACGCATAGTTTTGTTTTTCAACTTTCACATTTTCAGTAAATTCCGACTCTTTTGCGTTGTCGTAATAGGAAATGAGTGCGTCGGCAATTTGTTGTGCTTCGGGTTCTACCACGTAGCCAATTTTGCCATCGTGAATCATCTCGGCAAGTCCGCCAACGTTGGTTACAAGCATAGGTTTTTCAAAATGAAATGCAATTTGCGTCACACCGCTTTGTGTAGCCGTTTTGTAGGGCTGCGCCACAATATCGGCTGCGCTGAAATAGCGATTAACCTCACTGTCGGGGATAAAATCGGTGTACAATACCAAGCGGTTGGCAATGCTCAAATGCTCAATTTGCTCCATGTAGGGCTTTGCGTCGCCATAAAATTCACCGGCAACAATGAGCTTAATGCGTTGTTCGGCAAAACGTTTGTCGGCAAAGGCATCAAGCAAAAGGTCAAGCCCTTTATACCCGCGTATAAATCCGAAGAAAAGCACGTAGCGAAACTGCTCATCAAGCTTGAGTAGCTGTAAGGCTTCACTTTTCGGCAACAATTCACCATAGTGGTCGTACAGCGGGTGACGACAAAATTCCCGTGGTTTTTGTTTGTCAAATAGTGACAAATCTTGCAACACCGAGTTTGACATAGCCACAAAGCCATGCGTTGAATTCACAAAATAGTGGGCAAAAATTCTGTCGCCAATGCGGTGCTCGTGAGGAATGATATTGTCGAGAATGGAAATGAGTTTCGTGTGTTTGTTTTTGCGTACGATGCGGGCAATGGTGCCAAAGCAGGGAGCCATAAACGGCAACCAAAATTTGGTGATAACAATGTCCGGATTTTTCTTACGAATCTCACGCCCAACCGAAATCCAGTTAAAGGGATTACAAGAATTTATTTTTCGGAGAATGCGAAGCCCGCTTCTGTCGGGTTCTTCGGAATACTGCGTTTTGCCGGGGAATAAGAAACCGGGATATTGAAGCGTGAACGTATAAATTTCCACATCGTGACCTTCTGCTACGAATTCTTGGGAAAGTCGCTCGTTAAAAGCAGACAAGCCTCCGCGATATGGATATGCCGTTCCTATAATAATGATTTTCATTCTGTTACGAGTTTTGAGTTATTCATACTAAATTCGCATGCGCAATAACATTGGCGATATAAATCCAGTTCTTTGCTAAGTTCAATGCTCCGTTTGAATCCGTTACCCTTTTTGAAATCAAAATGCGTGTAGGTTGGAAATTCAGAGCCAATTTCGGCAATTTTTTTTGAATTTTTGTACGGACTAATGGTAAGCGTTGTGGCAAAGTGCTGAAATCCTAGTTCTTCCGCTTTCTCAAACGTAGAACGAAGCAGATATTCATAGCATTTGAAACACCGAGCTCCGCCCTCTTTTTCTTGTTCTAGGCCAATTGTTTGCTGCTTCCATAGGTCGTGATTGTATTCGCCCACAAGCAAATCTACATTGAAATGAGCTGCAAGTTTCTCCACATACAATTTCCGTTTTTCCCATTCTTCTTGTGGAAAAATATTCGGCATAAAGTAATACAAAGTCGGTTTCCATTGCTCCGCAAGCAATCGTTCTACCGAGGCCGAGCCACAAGGCGCACAACAAATATGGAGAAGAATTTCTTTCATCTTAATCTTCGTGCATCATGCGGGTTATAAACGGAGAAAGGAAGAAAAGCAAAATACTCGCCAATAGTGCCACAATACCTACGCGCACAAAAACGTTGGTGTATTGCAACAGATGAGAAAGCGAGCTTTTTTCCTCTGCTGAAAGTTGTTGCGCTTCGCTTTCGGAAATATATTTTTTAGAAACAGCGCGTGAAACGCTTTCTTCATCAAAATCAGAACTTTGAGTTACGTAGGTATCTTTCGAAACCTTGTCAGGCTTGCCAGTAGATTGTTCCGTTGTAATTTCTTGCGTTGATTCGGTGGTTGTTGAGGCTGTTGCAATCCATCCCCCTATTTGAAAAGCAAGTGACGATGATAAATGCCATGCGCCAATGACCATACCTGCAATTTTTGCCGGAGCAAGTCGCGAAACCATTGACAGTCCAATAGGCGACAAGCAAAGTTCGCCCATGGTTTGTAATAAATAACTTACAGCCAGGAATATGGCCGGAACTGCGGCAATTCGCAACACTGCGTTTTCTTCGGTAATTGTTTCAAACGAAAGAAACGATGGCGCAACGCCAAGAATGAGGAATCCAATGCTTAGCAGCAAAATTCCGATTGAAAACTTGATAGGCGTTGACGGTTCTTTTTTTCGTTGTGCCAATTGCATCCATAACACTGAGAACGGCGAAGCCAAAATCAAGATAAACATCGGGTTGACAGACTGAAACAGTGAAGCCGGAACGACGCTTCCCAAGATGTTTCTATCCACATTTTCCTTAGCATATAGGGTGAGTGACGAGCCGGCTTGCTCAAAAAACGACCAAAACAGTGTCGTGAACATGAGCAGGATAAGTATCACAAACAATCGATCTCGTTCCACTTTTTCACTGCGTATCGCAATGACGAAAAGAATGCCCAGAATTGCGGCGGTAAAAGGGAATAAAACGTATGTCATTATCTCATAATGCTTTACGAGAAGCGAAACGCCAAATACACATAACACACAAATAATGTAAATCCACATTTCGCAAGAAAGCCCCAACCATTTTTTTGCAAGCTTTTCTTTGTCAGGCACTTCACCAACAAGCTTATGTACCATAATGGTTTCATTCGTATTTGGGTCAGTTTCTTCATGATAATCAAGCATATACCCAAATTTCAAAAAAATGAAAAGTCCGGCAAGCATGCCAATTCCTGCTATGGCAAACCCATAGTGCCAACCGTACGTTTCGCCTACAAAGCCACATATCAGCGGAGAGATAAATGCGCCCAAGTTTACACTCATGTAGTATATGGTAAAACCGCCATCACGGCGTGGGTCTTTTTCTTTGTACAAAGAGCCCAAAATGGTAGGCATATTCGGTTTGAAAAAACCACTTCCGACGATAATGAATGAAAGTGCCACATACAGGAAAAATTCATTTTCAATAGCCATTGTAAAGTGCCCGATGGCCATGAGAATTGCTCCCCAAATAATAGCTTTTCGGTGTCCGAGAAATTTGTCGGCAATCAAGCCACCAATAAACGGCGAGGCGTAGACCAACGAACCGTATGCGGCAAATATTCCAATGGCAACGGCTTTTGCCGTTGGTTCAGACAAATCGGTAAATAGTTTTTGAATCAAGTAAAGCACCAACAACGCCCGCATCCCATAGAAACTGAATCGTTCCCACATTTCAGTGAAAAACAAGACAACAAGAGCTTTTGGTTGACGCATTTCCGAAGTTTTCATCGTATTATTATGTACAAAAGTACGAATATTACCGAAACAATTTGTTATGGTTTCTATAAAACAAAGGGCTTATGGTTTTGTGCATAAGCCCTTTATATATAGATATTACGTATACATTACGCGTTAATCTTTGCCCAACTATCTTTAAGAGTGCAAGATCTATTGAAAACAAGGTGGTTTGGAGTTGAATCTTTGTCAACGCAAAAATAGCCAACACGTTCAAACTGCATCTTGTCGAGCACTTTCACGTTTGCTAAAGCCGGTTCTAATTTGCAGTTTTGCAAAACTTGAAGCGAATCAGGATTCAAATTATCAAGGAACGTTTTGCCTTCTTCAACTTCATCGGGCGACTCAACTTTGAACAAACGGTCAAACAAGCGCACTTCTGCATCAATAGCATGGCGAGCCGAAACCCAATGAATGGTACCTTTTACTTTTCTTCCGTCGGGTGAGTTTCCTCCGCGTGAAGCAGGGTCGTAAGTACAATGAATTTCAGTGATATTTCCGTCAGCGTCTTTTATAACGTCTTGGCAAGTAACGAAATACGCATAGCGCAAACGAACTTCTTGTCCGGGAGCAAGGCGGAAATATTTTTTCGGCGGATTTTCCATAAAGTCGTCTCTATCAATGTACAACTCTTTGCAGAATGGAATTTCTCTGCTTCCTGCCGATTCGTCTTCAGGGTTATTGATTGCGGTAAGCGTTTCTACTTGATCGTCGGGATAATTGGTAATCACGACTTTTACCGGATTGAGCACGGCCATCATACGCGGAGCAACTTTGTTGAGATGTTCGCGAAGGCAGAATTCCAAAACGGAGTAATCAATCACATTGTCGCGCTTTGCTACACCAATTTTTTCGCAGAAATTGCGAAGAGATTCAGGAGTGTAACCACGACGGCGGAAACCACAGATTGTAGGCATTCGTGGATCGTCCCAGCCGCTCACGTAGCCTTCTTTCACCAATTGCAACAATTTACGTTTGCTCATTACGGTATAGTTAATGTTCAAACGTGCAAATTCGTATTGGTGTGAAGGGAAAATCCCCAATTGTTTAATAAACCAGTCATACAAAGGGCGGTGAATATCAAATTCCAAGGTACAAACAGAGTGTGTGATGTTTTCTATTGAATCACTTTCTCCGTGGGCGAAGTCGTACATAGGGTAAATACACCATTTATTCCCTGTACGATGATGTTCGGTGTGGAGAATGCGGTACATAATAGGGTCGCGCATTTGCATGTTGCTGTGTGCCATGTCTATTTTTGCACGAAGAACTTTTGATCCGTCTTCGAATTCACCGTTTTTCATTCTCTCGAACAAATCAAGATTTTCCTCAACACTACGATCTCTCCAAGGACTTGGTTTTCCTGGAGTTTGCACCGTTCCGCGATTTTGACGAATTTCTTCAAGACTTTGGTCGTCAACGTAGGCTAACCCTTTCTTAATCAATTCAACTGCCCATGCATACAATTGGTCAAAATAGTCAGACGCATAGTGCACGTCGGCCCATTCAAAACCAAGCCAACGAACGTCTTCCATAATAGAATCCACATATTCAGTGTCTTCTTTTACTGGATTCGTATCGTCAAAACGGAGATTGGTTTTCCCTCCAAATTTCTTTGCCAAACCAAAATTTAAGCATATTGATTTTGCGTGGCCAATGTGTAAATATCCGTTTGGTTCTGGTGGAAAGCGCGTCAGCACTCCCTTGCACTTACCGGTAGCCAAATCGTTTTCTATAATTTCTTCCAAAAAATTGAGCGGTTTTTTTTCACCGTCCTGAACTACATCGTTTGCCATACATATATATTTAGTTGTGCAAAAATATAAATTTATACGTTGTTTTTTGTCATGAAACAGGAAAACATAACTTCATTTTTTCATTTATAGAAAAAAATGTTTCTTTGCAAAAAAAAGGAAAACATGACTGGATTGATTGAATTACAAGACATGGAATTTTACGCATACCATGGTTGTTTCGAGGCAGAGAAAACCGTGGGTGGTCGATTCCTTGTGAACTTGTGGCTGGAATACGATGCAACAACGCCGGCTCAAACCGATAATATAAAGGATGCATTAAATTATCAAACAGCGTATGAGGTAGTTGAGGAACAAATGAAAACGCCTTCTTCATTGTTAGAGAATGTATGCAAGCGAATTATGGACGCCCTTTATCAGAAATTCCCCGACCAATTGCTTTCGGTGCAGGTTGACATTTCCAAAATGGCACCAGCTATCAAAGGGAAAATGAAGGCTGTATCGGTTACAATGCG
>DAIOSV010000059.1:0-6119 GCA_036752345.1 Bacteroidales bacterium
TATTTTTTGAAGGAAGAATTTGACAAACTCAGCTTGCAACAATACAAAGAGTTTATCCATTTTGGATTGACTTCGCAAGACATTAACAACACTGCAGTTCCGCTTTCGCTTAAGGAAGCGGTGAACAATGTGATTATTCCTGACTTGCAAAACGTGATTGACAAGCTTACGCAAATGGCAGAGGAATGGAAAGAGATTCCAATGCTTGCAAAAACGCATGGTCAACCGGCTACACCAACTCGCTTGGGTAAGGAAATAATGGTATTTGTATCTCGTTTAAATGCGCAAATGCAACAATTGAAAGCGGTTCCGTTTTCAGCAAAATTTGGTGGTGCTACCGGAAATTTCAACGCGCACCATGTTGCATATCCAAACAAGGACTGGCACGCATTTGGCAACGATTTCGTAAAAAATCATTTGGGACTTGTTCGCTCATACCCAACTACGCAAATTGAGCACTACGACAATCTCGCTGCTCTTCTCGATGCTTCAAAACGCATTGACACTATCCTTATGGATTTGTGCAAAGATATTTGGCAATATGTTTCAATGGGCTATTTCAAACAACGTATTCAAAAGAACGAAGTTGGTTCATCGGCTATGCCACACAAGGTGAATCCTATTGATTTTGAAAATGCTGAAGGAAATCTTGGCATTGCAAATGCTATCTTTGAGCATTTAGCTGCAAAACTTCCAATTTCTCGTTTGCAACGCGACCTTACTGATTCTACGGTGCTTCGCAACGTTGGCGTGCCATACGGTCATTTGCTTATAGCAATTGCTTCGCTTCAAAAAGGCTTAGGCAAAATCTATGTGAACGAACCTGCTATTCATGCCGACCTAGAAGAGAATTGGGCTGTCGTTGCTGAAGCAATTCAAACGATTCTTCGCCGCGAAGGCTATCCAAAACCATACGAGACGTTGAAAGAATTAACTCGCACGAACGAAACAATCAACGAAGCGTCTATTGAAAACTTCATCAACACGCTCAACGTAAGCGACGCGGTAAAAGACGAACTTCGACACATTACTCCGTTTAATTATACGGGAATGTAATTGTTCTGCTTATCATCGTTTTGGAACGAGTAAGACTCTTTTCCCTTTACGGAGATGTCTCACTGCGTTCGACATGACGAACTTGCATGGAATACAAAAGGGAAGAGAAGAAAAATGGCATGGACATTTTTCTTCTCTTCCCTTCCTTTTTTGGTACGAACCACGTCATTCCGTAGGAGCGAAGCGACGGAGGAATCTCTTAAAATAGAGAGAATTCTCTTGCTTTGCTGTTAGAAAAGAATGAGAAGCACCTTTAGTCTCTTAAGGCAGTTATAGGCACTACCATAACTCCATCGCTCCGAGTATACGCCATACTTGACATTCCACATATAACACACAGAAATGACGGAGGATTTGATTTGGAGTCTGCTTCAAATTCTTTTTTTATTTTCAATAAACTTTCAGCTGCAGAATCTATTTGATTAGCACCAATCTTTATTTCAAAAGCGCCCCATTTGCCATCTTCAAATTCAACAACTGCATCAATCTCACGATTTTTATAATCCTGATAATGATATAACATACCTCCTTTCGCCTCTGCATAAATTCGCAAATCGTGCACACAAAGAGCTTCAAACATAAAACCAAACGTTTTTAAGTCGTTAAGCAATTTCTCTACATTTAAATCCAACAATGCACACGCTATCGAAGGATCTGTAAAATGTAATTTTTCCGCCTGCTTTATTCTAACAGATGAGCGGACATTTGAACTATATGGTGGTTGATTATCAATAACAAACATACGCGAAAGAGCTCCTATGTAATCTGAAATGGTTTCATCATCTAATGATTTACCATTGACCTCACGCATATCTGATATCAATGTACTGACAGAAGCGGTGGTTGACTCATTTCTTGCTAGTGATTGCAGAAGTTTTTTCATTTTGCGAGAATCTCTTTTCTTGTCTTCAAGACGATTCATGTCCTCATTTAGAAGAGCCTTTACATACTCTTTTGCAAAAAAACGAGCATCACCTTGATTTTTAAGAGAATAACGAGATGGCCAACCTCCTTTGATTACAAATTGTGCCAAGTCTTGTAAACGCACATCTCCAGTTGCTTGTGCAGGTATATTCCCTTTCGCTATACTCATCAATGATATTTTTCCGGTAGAATCTCCTGCTTCATAAAGAGACATCGTTCGCATTCTTAATCGAGCAATTCTACCTGCACCACTATGTAATACTCCCTTGTGTTTAGGTGTTGAAGATCCGGTCAATAAAAAAAGCCCCGAACTCCCTTGTTTATCAACTTCGTAACGAACTGCATCCCATAATTCGGGGATTTCTTGCCATTCATCTATTAAATGGGGCGGCTCTCCACCGAGGGCTATACTTAAATCTATCTTTGCCACTGTTCGGTTTTGAAAATTACCCATAGGATCTCCAAGAGCAAACTTGGAAGATGCAAAATGCTCGCACGTCCATGTTTTTCCACACCACTTTGGACCCTCTATACATATGGCTCCAAATGTTACTATATACTGTTTTAGCAATGTATCTACTAAACGAGGTCTGTATTTGTTATTTTCCATAACTCAAAAATACAAAAGCAAAATGATTTCCAATGCAAAACCGAAAGAATTTTGAAATAAAAACCGAAAAGATTTTAAATACAAAACCGAAAGAATTTTGAAATCTACCTTTCACACTTAACAGATATCAAGTAAACAAAGTATACGTGAATGTAATTGTTCTGCTTATCATCGTTTTGGACGAGTAAGACTCTTTTGCATTACGGAGATGTCTCACTACGTTCGACATGACGGATTGGCGTGGGATACAAGAGGGGGAAGAGAAGAAAAATGCTATTTTTCTTCTCTTCCCTTCCTTTTTTGGTGCAAATCAGGTCATTCCGCAGGAGCGAAGCAACGAAGGAATCTCATGCGATATTACGCCATGACTAATAAACACTATCTGACGCCTCCCAATGCCCAAATTTCAAACCGCCAACACGCTTTATAGCCCCCAATTTCTTTAGCGCTGCAAGATCTTGATTGATTGTTTTCTCCGACAATGTAAGTTGCTTGCTTAATTCTTGAATTGTTATGGTTGGATTTGCAACTATTGCATTGTATGTACGTGATTCTTTCCCCATATTCGTATGTTTCATCGACTTATAGAGAGGAGTCGTTTCTTCCGAAACAGTATTTGAGCTCTGACTTAAACCATACAAATCAGTACGGCGACTCCGATTACGAAAAATCGTTACACGAAACTCATCTCCAAGCATCTCTATAACAGGATTTTTGAGTCCAAATTCTTTTGCTTCTTTATATAAATTTGGAATACCACTTCCCCATTTTTCAACGACACCCATATATGCAAATGTTTCAGCAATGCCACGATTTCGGGTTTTAGAAACACCACTTTTTATATTATCCAAAGTTATACCATTGACTAATCTTCCCGGAGAACTAATCTCTAACCTATCCTCATAAATAGCAACCTGAATATTACTCGGTTGTAAATAATCTCTATGACACAAGGCATTCGCGATCACCTCTCGAATGCTCTTCGTTGGAAGCTCATATTCTTCAATGCGCTTAAGCCCTTTGAACGACGGATAAATATCAATATTCTGTAAAACAAAATTATACGCACCATTCAGTTGCTCATATAAAGTTCCTTCCACATCTTTTTTAGTAATAAAAAGACCGCGAGTTTTTCCTCTAAACACCGCACACTGAATGTAATGATGCCACCCGTCTATCCAGTCGCCTCTCAATATTTTTAGACCGTGACAAGCGAAAAAATCATTTTTGTCTTCTTTTATTAACTGCCAAGACAAAAGTTGCCCCTTTTTGACTTCCTTTATCTTGATTCTTTCCGAATCTTGCACCTCGTTGAGTGCATCTTCATACAATTGCCTACAAAAAGTGTCTATCTCGTCATTCGTGATTTTATCTTTAGTTGGCAATTGATCGTAGCTTAGATTTTCACCCTCTATAACAAGACCTTTTACAATATGCGGCTCTGCTTGTCGAGTAGTTGCACCACTACGAATAAAAGTTCCTTCTTTTAATCCGACTGACTTTAGATAATACGGTTTTTGAATGCCTCTGGGCACGTCTACAGCGATAATATTTTTCTCATCTATATTGTGTATAGTTATTGTAGGTACAATTAATGGTTCACAACTATCTGCTATAGTATTTACAATAGCATCTTCTGTTTTAAACACATCAAGAGAATCTATTCCTTTTAATTCTCTTTTATCAGTTACGCCAAAAAGCAACAAGCCTCCGTCTCCATTAGCAAAAGCGATGATACTTTTTACCCAACGTTTATAGTCTGAAGGCACTTGTTCTTTAAATTCAACAGTTTCTTTCTCACCTTCTGCTATTATTTGTTTTATATTCATTTCCATACTCTTGGCTTTTTTCTCACCACAAATATACTACTTTTTCTCACCTCTCCAAACTTTTTCTCACCTTTTTAAGAATTTCGCAAATAATTGTAAACAAGCTTATTATATTGCTTCAGTCTCTCTTTCTCACCTTACACTCTTTTCTTACCTACATATAAAATGTAAACTTCCCCTTTTTTGGTGCAAATCAGGTCTTTCCGCAGGAGCGAAGGGACGGAGGAATCTCTTGCTAATTTAGACTCAAAAAACGTCTTTATTTTTTATGCAAATTTGGAATCAAACTTCAGGTTTGCATAAAATTAACCAAACAGAGAACCAATATTCTTGTAATTAACTAATTGTATTTCACGACTAGTATTTTCAATTTCTCCAGTATAAATAATAGCTTTAGTTTTTATATCTTGTTTTACAACAGAGCAAAAGGTTTTTATTCCTTTCTCAAATTCAGGACTATAGGTTTGTGATGATTTTACTTCGATAGCATTTAAGCCATTCTCATTTTTCAAAACCAAATCCACTTCATTCTGATTACTATCTCGGTAAAAAAATAAATTATTATCCTTTGCTTGATTATATCTATGTTTTAAAGCTTCCATTATAATAAAGTTCTCAAACAAATGTCCTCGAGCCCTATCTCTCCCCAATTGCTCAACAGTTTCTATTCCCAATAAATAACAAGCCAAACCTGTATCAACAAAATATAACTTCGGCGTTTTAGTTAACCTTTTATCTATATTTTCATAAAAAGGTTGCAACAAAACAACAACATATGATGCCTGCAACACTGAAAGCCAAGACTTTATAGTTTTTGACGAAACCCCTATTTCATTCGATAAATCTGATGCATTAAAAAGACTCCCTATTCTTGTTGCACACAACCGAATAAATTTCTGAAAAGCATCTATATTCCCGACATTCAATAATTGACGAACATCTCGTTCCAAATACGTTTTTACATAACTTTGATATAAGAATCTTCGGTTGTTTCGTCCACTATATATAGCCGGATAAAAACCATCAACTATCAATTCATCTATCGATTTTGTTTCAGCCAAATTTTGTATCTCTGGATACGAAAATGGCAACAATTCGAAAACACCGGTTCTTCCAGCCAATGACTGCGATACCGACTTCATCATTGAAAACTGAGAACTGCCGGAAAGAATATAATGCACATCCTCGTTGGCATCAACAATACCTTGAATATACGACAACAAATCGGGGATATTCTGTATTTCATCTAATATGGCGCCCTGCGGACTCTGTGATAAAAAGCCTCGAGGATCTTCTTCCGCCATACGACGAACATCCAAATCTTCTAATGAAAAATAGGGCAGCGTCTTGAAAAGATTCTTTATTAATGTTGTCTTCCCCGATTGCCGCGGACCTACTATAGTAAGCACAGGAAAGCAAGAATATGCTTCCATTAGCACTTTTTCGATTTCTCGTTGTATAAACATCTCTTTATAGGTTTAGCATACAAATATACAAATTTTATGCAAATTTGGAATTCAATTTCAATTTTACATACATTTCCCAATTAATGACATTATAGGTAATAATAAAAACCGAAAGAATTTTGAAATCTACCTTTCACATAACATATATCAAGTAAACAAAGTATACGGGAATGTAATTGTTCCTTTAGGCTCAAAACAAAATCGCCCGAGAGTAGATACTTTCGGGCGATTTTT
>DAIOSV010000060.1:0-5851 GCA_036752345.1 Bacteroidales bacterium
GTTGCAGACTGACCACTTTCAACCTTCACTGATTGTATTGTCGTTCCGTTATAATCAACAAACGTTACGGTGTATACTTTTACTAATGCATTCATTGCACTTGTTAACGCCGTTGTTGCAGCATCAACCGTGTTTTGATTTTCAACATACAAATTCTTATCTACTGCTTTTGCTGTGGTAAGTGCCGTTTGCATTGCTGACCATGTTGCAGCTGTGTAATCTGTTTCTGTCAAAGCTTCCGCTTGCGATATTGCAGCATTCAAAGCAGTATAGTTTGCTTTTGCGTTTTCGGTGTATTGTGCAATTACCGTCAAATTTGACGTCACACTCGTAAATGTCTTGTCCCAACCGCTGAACGTGTAGTTTGCATGTACAGGCGCACTCGGAGCCGTTGCTGATTGGCCACTTTCTATTGTTTGTGTTTCAATTGTACTGGTAGTATATCCATCAACGAACGTTACAGTGTATGTTACTATTTCGGCCGCTTTTGTATGTAAGAACAACACTACCACACTATCACAACCATTTTGGTCAGCAAATGTTTTTTCATTTTCAGAGTCCCCTACAACAGTTGGAGTAACTGAGAAATCATTTTTCGTATATGAATTTCCCAACGAAACCGTATCATACAATTTTGTGCGCCCATCCCAACCACTCATTTCATCAAGTGAGATAACAAGGTCACTATTCATAATCGTGTTCCAATCAGAAGTAGTGTTATCACTGGTTACATAATCACCATACCAAGGCATAAAATATGACCACCTTGCCCCATCGTTCAAGATATTTGTAGGATATGGTACAGAGCCACATTCTGCTAGTGAAACAATTTTATTATAATTTGTGACTTCAGCCACAGCAACATATTCGCTTACCAATGAAGCATGGTTTATTTCGCGTGGAGAATAATAATAGTCACGACCTACAATGTCAACGTAATTTGCTCCTGGATACCAATCACTATCAGTACCGTCAGAGTTCCAAACCCAGATAAGGTTATTCAAACCATGATAATTTACCAAACGGTCAAACATCAATTTATATAATTGCTTGTATGCCGTGCTACCTTTCGCTCCCCACCAGAACCATCCTCCACTTGCTTCGTGAATAGGTCTCCAAAGAATTGAAACGCCTGCACATCGTAATTGTTCCAAATAGCCGGCAATTTTATCAATATCAGCAATTATGTTTTTATACTCTGTTGAAGAGGTGTTCCATGTTGTATATGAAGAATTTGTGAATGCATTTGCTAAGTTAAACAACGTGCTTGAAGTATAAAACGAATCATCGTTTTGATTTGGATTACGCCAGTGCCATGTGAATTCAGGTATGCCACCAGATTTCCACAATTCTTTTGCCATTGCTATCGCTGAATTGGTGTATGCCTTTTGCCAATCATTTGTGGAATTCAAGCCGGTTGAATGCATAAAGTCAAAACCAACCAAAGCGGGATATTTACCCGATGCTGAATGAATATATGCAACCTCCGTTTGGTTCTTTAAATTATATGTTTGACTGCTGGCATCCATTACGTCGAGAGTCATAACCCCACTAACGACTTTAGAACCAAAATTTTCACGTAAAAAGTCATACACCTCTTGTGTTCCATTGGCAGGATTTGGTGTTACCAGATTTTCATCGATAGCGAATTTCTCTATCTGATTCTTTGTAACTTCTATATAATCAATATCAACCCAGCCCCAACTTTTAGTTATGGCAATGGTATTTGAGCCTGCATTTAGAGAAAGTACCACTTCAACGGATGAGAACGTGACACTGCTACCTGTTTTCACAAACGTAACAGAACCAGCAGAAGCACCATTTACCTGTATATTTTGCGCCTTTGAATCACCGTATGTTTGCGAAAAGACAATATTTATCTTGTATGTACCAGCACCATCAGATGCGTTTACCGTAAAGGTAATTGAACCATCTTGCATCTGAACATATTTCCCATTTGAAGCACCAGCAAGAGAAACAGTGTTTGTACTACTTCCTACTGCATTTTCAGCCTCGTATTTAGTGCTCACCGGAGCATCTTGAGTGTATTGGGCTGTAACGGTCAAATTTGATGTTATGTTCGTAAATGTTTTATCCCAACCGGAGAACGTATATCCTGTACGAGATGGTGAGGTAGGCGCTGTAGCAGCACTTCCATAATTAACGTTTTGTGCTTTCAGTTCTGTACCATTATAATCAACAAACGACACTTTGTATGAATTGATGGTGTACTGTGCTGTTATTGTTATTGCGGCAGTAATGTTCGTGAATGTTTTATCCCAACCAGAGAACGTATATCCTATGCGAGATGGTGAGGTAGGCGCTGTAGCGGCAGCACCATCAACAACTTGAGCTGTGGATAATTGTGTGCCATCATAATCTTTAAAAATCACGGTGTGTGATGTTGTTTGTTCTATTGTAATTGTAACATCATAAATCTTACAATCTATCAATGTCTTGAATGCCGTATCCTTTGAGAAGGATTCTCCGTTGAACTCTACCGGAGCGGGGCCACTTAAAGTTTGTGTTACAACTTCCGGTGTTGGTTTGAATATTTTAAAATTGCCAGAAGCATGAAGCATTGAAAGAAAATACACCATACCATTGTAGTAACGCCATGTTCCACTTGGAGCAGTGGTATTCCATAGTTTTTGTACATATTCTTTTGCCAAGGCGTCATTACCACTCGGAAGAGCAAATACACCGACACCATTAGCACCTGCCATACCTTCAGAATAACTTCCTGATGCATTACTACCATCAAGGTTAAAATACCCATGAGCATATCCATCATTTTTGAAGAAAGTCAAGATATTCTTTACCATAGTTTGTTGACGAGTATCTGCTGCAAACCAGTTGTAATCCATACCGACATTCATTGGACAACGGATAGCATCATATTTATATGTATCGGTTGCGTAACCTGCCCAACTTGGATAATATCCCGAGCCATCGAAGTTACTATAGTCAGGATACAAACCGGTTGTCGTGTTTGATGACTTATACAACAAATTACGAGCAGCTGTTGGCGTATTTGCCCAGAAAGTAGCATTCGTATTCGTCCATTTTGCCCACAATTCAAAGAATCCCGGCAAGTTGTATGACGGATCGGTAAATCCATATGATGTTTCACCAAATGTAATAAGGTTGTTAGTCATATTAAAAATAGGGCTCACTGTTCCTGCGGCACGTCCTGGCTTATTCAATATTTGCTTAATCAAATATTGTGCTTCTTCCTCATAATTAATTGTACCAGTATTGCCCCAACGGTGAGAAGCAAAGAATAATGCAGTAAGGAAATATGCTTCACCATCAGGAGCACACGACGCACCTTTTATGGTTCCGTCTGTTGCACATTGCCATGCAAAAAGTCCTTCTCTCGCATCTCCTGATTTGTATTGCATGTATTTTTTTGCCCAACGCCAAAGTCTATCAAATTGATCTTGTTTCCCTAATTGTACACAAATCATCATACCATACGACATACCTTCGGTTCGCACATCTTGATTTCCCGTATCATATATATATGCCATATCAGGGGCTACTTCATAATATACAGTATTTGTACCGCCATCAAAGAAATGAGTCCAGACACTATTTATTTTTGCGTCAACTTCTGCTTGTGTTTTGCCTAAATATTGGGTGAACAAATTAGGGTAAACTCCGGTATAGTATGCACCTCGAGTATTTGGTGTCCCATCGCAGCTTGGACCTATGTATGCTTTATCTATGAAATATTGTGAAATATCACTAGTAACTTCAACCGTGCCACCAGTAGAGCCTCCACCTGTTGTAGTTGTTTCTGTTCCAAAAAATACATTATCTATATAGACGCAATTAGGATCGCCACCTACACAAAATGTAAGTTTAGAAGCTGCATCTACATCAGTCGGAGCAGTAAAGGTTTCTGTAAAGGTTTGTACCGTAGTTGTTAAATTATAACTTGTAGCAAGGTACGACGTATATGGGTCGGCAAGTTGCTGTATCATCAACCCCATGGTACGCGCAGAAGCGGCTTTAGCTGAAAATGTCAAGGTATATTGCTTACCAGCTTCAAGCGTTACATTTTGATATAACTGAATATGCCATCCAGCAGTTCCATAATTACTAGAACTTGGGCACACTTGTGCAGCATTGGTTCCTGACATCCCTGCACTTGTTGAAATAGAAAATGTGCTTGCAGTACTATTGTTGTTTTGCACACTCCACGATGTTGTACCATCATCAAACTCACCATTTAGTAGGCTATTTGTTGTAGTAGTTGTAGTAGTTCCTCCTCCAACAGTTGCCGTACTTTGTCTATCTTCTAAAGTATATGTTTTACCTGGAATTACTGAAAATTGGGCATATTTTACACTATTAATTGTTTCTATTGTAACAGCAATATCTGTACTATTTAACGAAACAGCCACATTTGTCCATCCACTTGGTATTTGACGACGAACAGTAATTGGGTAATTATATGTAACAATAGAACTACTAAGAGTTGTACTTGCAACTAAACTCAACTGTGTAGAAGATACCGAAGTCTCAACTAACGAAAGGTTATCACGCTCTTTAGCGTACATGATTGCATTACGGAAAGTGGTAACCCAAATTTTGCTATCATTATCAGAGGCATACTGCAAAGCTCCTTCTATGGCAGAGGTGGCAGTAGGAGAATACCCTGTTCCACTTTCTACTTCATGAATCAAGAATACTGCCCAACCTTGGTTGTTGATTGCTGCATTTAATTGCGTCTTAAAATTATCTGTCGTTGCACACGCACCTTGACTACCACAAATAATAGAACCAATTCTGTAGTAATTACTTGGACTCTTCGAATTTATATTTCCATCGCAAATACGACCACCAATATAGTATTTTGCAAGTTCTGTTTCTGAAGGCACCGTACAGTTTGGATATGTAATGGTATTACAATCTTGATTTGTAATATTACTATTTATCGTTTGCTTAGAGGTACTTATTTCATTATCCGGCATAGGGTTTCCATGATTAACAGAGTGACTACCAACCTCATAGCCCTTTGTAACTAAGTTGCTATATGTTGACCAATTGGGACTCCCACTTGTCACAAGATAAAAACTAGCTTTATATCCAAATTTATCAAAAACAGGAACAGCTAATGATAGTTGATTTGCACAACCATCATCAAACGTAAAAGTTGCAGCTGATGTTCTAAACCCTTCCCATGTAGCAACAGTATAACCACTTGATATGGTCTGAGAAAATGCCTGTGTTCCAATGAGTAACACCGCTACAAAAAATGTATAAAGTCTCTTCATACTATTTGCTTTTAAAATGAATTTACCGAAAAATAAAAAGTTACCAAATGTAGAACAAAAAATTATATAATGCAACTATAAAATACTGATATTTAAGTGTTTAAAATACACTTTGGGTATCATAGGATGCCCCAAATTAAAGTAAAAGAATGAATTTGACTTCTATTTCTACTAAAGAATAATTTTTACTATTGAGCAAAAGGTTTCTTTTGTTATTCTTCTTAGATGTATTATGTATAGATAAAAAAAGAAGAGCCAAGGGTAATTCTCGACTCTTCTTTTTAAAAAAATGTGACTTTTCTATCGGATCAATGTAACGCTACCGAATTTGGTTTTCTTGCCATTGCCGGCATCAAATCCTTCCCATTCTTGTCCGTCAAGGAATGTAGCACTCATTTTCCAGATATATACGTCTGACTTCATCATCTTACCGTTGCAACGGCCATCCCAACTTCCTACGAATGAGCCATTTTCAACTTCGTTAGAGTACCATACCAAGTTACCCCATTTGTCGTATACCGATATTTCGCATTTCATCAAGTTGAATCCCTTTGGTTGGAATGTGC
>DAIOSV010000061.1:0-5236 GCA_036752345.1 Bacteroidales bacterium
TGTCAGTAGAAGTAATCTTTGCTGCCTGGCTTGCGGTGTATGCTGGGTCGGTTTCGGTAATCCCTCCGGTTAGTACGTCAGCTGTTTTGGCATGCAAGGCATACGGCACGCTGAGTAATTGGCTTGTGCCTATAATGGTATAGTTAGAGCCTCCTGTTGGGTCTATCTCCGTTTTAATGAAATACGGACCGTTTGCCCAATCAATGCTTGCAAAATCATCGGAGGTGATACCTGTGCCTATTTCTACGCTTACCAAGCCGTTAGCATTGGAAGTTGGGGATTGTGTTTCAACATACACGGCGGTTCCATTTACCGCACCTTGCAGGATACTTATTTGCATCCCTATTTGCGTATTCCGAACCAAGGAATCACCACTATTACGTATCACTGCTTGATAGCTCATCTTTTCGGGACTTTGCGCCCAAAGTGATACTGTTACTACTATGCTTGCTAGAATTGTAAATAGTCTTCTCATACGCATCGTCTCCTATTTTTTAATAATCTTGAATGTTTTTACTTCTTTCTTTGCACCGGCTGCACACTTACTCCACACTTTTACATAATAGGTTGATGGAGCAAGATTGCTCATAGTCAGATGTCCTTTGTTGCCAACAATGGTTGTTTCTTTCAACAACTTCCCTTGTATGTCGTACAGAGAGGCGCTATACTGCACTGCATCTGATTGAGACGCATTGTAATGTGTCTCAACTATAAGGTCATCGGTGGTAGGATTGGGATAGGCCAAAACCGAAAGGGTTATGCCTTCAGATTCTTCAAGTCCTGCTACTACGAATATTTCATAGGGTTGTTGCACGCCTTGCGTCATGGAAGCGTTTGTCGCGGTGTTGGAGGTATACACCACTTGGCCCACGGAGTAGCTTACCGAACCGCCACTACCGGTGGCATCTTGGCCCGTTGCATTGATGCTCTCTTGTGCGTGCAATGCCGTGGTGAGTCCAAGTCCCAAGAAGAGGATACCTGTTGCTTGTAATTGGTTGTATCTCATATATTTCTTTATTTGATATTCGATTTTCCTAGCCGCTGCCGAGGTTTCTCAACTGAGCATTATTAATTTAAATACGAAATTTCAAATATACACCTTTTGAAGATACCTTGGACGTGCCATTGGTGTATAAATTTGCAAAGAATGTATTTTATTGGAGTGCCGGTTTTCGTAGGGAATGAGGAGAACTGAACTCCAGGAGACCCTCAATTGTTAGTCTCCACATCCGACGGTAAACTATGGTGCTGGCGTTCTTTTTTAATAACTATTGTATCTGATTACTATTTTAGAATTACTCCCCATTCCGTTACGGTATATCCTTTTCTTGTGAAGCCTTCAATTGTAGGTTCTTCTATGGTATCTTGAAGTTGGTTTTGCCCTTTAATTACATACAATAGTCTCAGAATATTTTCGGGTTGTTCTGAAAACTCTAATTGAATTGCACTGTCTATTGTACTTTTTGTTTGAGGATATATTGTATAATACTCATTATCAACAAGACGTGGTATCCAATAATCAATAAAATCAGTAATCTCTTGTGCATTAAAACCATAGCTCGTCATATTCGTTGTAAAAAATTGAGTGAGTTCGGTCTTTGGTACCTGCCATCCCGCTTTAGTTTGCCACACTGAGGGTTGCGAACTTTCATAAAACAAATAGGTATATTCGTTATCAATTTTCCCGCTCGGCTCTACACTAATATTCCAGCCTGAGTTATACTTTGGAATAGAGGTAAGCATACTTCCGCCGAGAGGGAAGGAGATATTTACTGATAATTGCATTTTTTCCGTAGGATACATGTAGATATTCGGTTTCATTGCAACAGGACCTGTATGAACAGAAAAACCATACGCGGTATCGGTAGCATTGATAGCATACGCTCTTACGAAAAAATCAGTCTCGGATATTGAGATTGTAGCATAAAAATTGCCTTCGCTCACTGAGTCCGATACAATCTTTGAATCGGCAAGAGTTGGATCGTAATCTGTACTATAAACAAATCCTTTTTCAACAATATCATCAGCTTTATAGGAAAGGATGGTACCGCTAACAACAATGGTTGTGTCTGTTCTATTTTCAGGATAATTTGTTTGAACTTTTAATCCAGTGACAAAATTATCCGGCTTGTAAAAAATGATGCTGTCAACTTCTGTATTTACATTGTAAAAACCTACGACTGCACCATTTTTCATGATGTACATGGTGTCATTTTGCGCAAAAAGCGTTGAAAGAGACATCATGAAAGAGAACAGTATGGTTGCTTTCTTAATGTTATTTATTGATTTCATAATTAGTTCTCCTATTGTTTAATGATTTTTACTGTTTTGACCTCTGTTGCGTTCGTATAACGGCATACGTAACTCCCCGGAGGTAGTTGGGTTACCGTAAGCCTTACAAAACTCTCATTGTTGATTTTCTGTTGTAGCATCACTCTACCCTCGAGAGAAATGATACGTATGCTTCCATCCATGTTTTCCATGCCTAACAAATTGATGTAGAGTACATCGTTAACAGGATTTGGATACGTAATCAAATTGCCAACACCTACCGGTAACTGATTCTCTAGACCCACGGTAAAGTCTTTAAAGCTTAGATAATCCAATTCACTCAACGCATATATACCGGTAGTATTGTCGTTTTTATGAACCGTAACATTGCCCGATGAGAATGTTATCTTTCGCAAGTCATTTAAAGCAGAGGTAGTTTGAGCTCCGACACTTTTATTCACATACAGGGTTTGTGCTGTAACAGAAGACAGGGAAAACGCACAGGTTACAAGCATTACTACTCCCCCGATTATTGCGTTCAACTGTCGACTTTTTCTCGTGTTTTGGTGTCTCATATGGTTCCGGTTTTTAATTGCAAACAGACAAAATCTATGCTTTTGCAATGTAGTGATTTTGTTAGTTAAATTTCACGTAAAACATGGGAATCTTTTTCGTTTCCATGCTCTCTGTTTCCGGATTATATTCTTCAATATATCGAATAAGTGAAGCTCCCACAATGGTTTTCTTAATCATTCCGGTAGACACATTAACCTGCCACCGTTCTGAAAAAACGATTGATTTTATTTCAGACTTATCGATAGTTTTTTCAACAACAGACACCACAGGAACATCGTCCTCGCTCATATATGAAACGGTATCAAGAGACGAGAACAACTCGTTTGCTTTTTCTTTTGAAAGAGGTTTTCTTGTCGTGGCATCGAAGGCTGGCACCTTTCCCGACACTACTTTTGAAATAATTGAACTCACCAATACGTTCCAGGTGTAGAGTGTGAATTGGGGGTATTGGTCGCATTGGGTATCAGGCGTATAGACAAACCCGTACTCTACTGTTCTATACTCTTGCAGTTTCTCCATTTTTGAATTGTTTTGATTGGCTATTCTAAAAACCGGTTTTTCAATCGGCCGAATGCTATCAACATCCTCGTTTCTATAATATGTTCGAATAGCATCAATTGCCACTACCTTTTTTGAAAACGTGAAACGAGTTGAATCGTATGACCAATCTTCGTAAAACGTTAGTGATTTGATTCCATTGGTTTCCATCTCTTTTGTGATGACGTAGAGTTTTTCTTTTTGTAAAGAATCGTCCCAGAGGTAAAGAGAATCAGTAGATCCACCAAGATTCGCTTTGAAATCGCGTAATGGAAGTGCAACTAAATCTATGGTATAAGGCGAAGCATTGATTGGTTGAAACACCGAGAGTTTCCCGTTTTCAATATTCGATGCAAGGAATTTCCCATAATCAAAATCAGATTCCGCTTTCATGAGAAACCAATTATTTGAACTATCGGCAGTACCTGTGCCTGCAATAGGCATGGTATATCTGAATCGTTGTACCGGCTCAACCAAACAATTTTGAGCATAGGAATTAAAACTTGCGAGAAGAAGTAGTAGTAGGTTTATACAATGCTTTTTCATTTGTCTTTCTTTAGTTTATACTTGTTGTATCTGTTTCTGATTTCATCTTTTGTTTGTTGATTCGGTACACTATCTCCCAAGCGGCGATTGAGAGGACATTAAATAGGATTATCATTCGCCATACTCCGTAGGCGTCTACTTTTTCGAGATCTGCGGCTTCTAATATCTGCGAATACGCCACCAGCCACATAAGTCCCAAGGTGACTATGGTAACCACCGTTCCAATGATGATTTTCATTTTGGTGCTTGCGCTTAAAAGCACAAAGGCAAAACCGAAATTGATGAGAAAGAATGGTATGGTAAACCCTATTGCCATTCCACTTGTTCGGCTTCCACTGAGCATTATAGAAAAGATTGTAACCACAAACGGAAGCATGACCGAACACAACACAAACAACAGGTATTTGGCCCATCGGCTGAGTTTGATTGGGGGAACGGGTTCTCTGCATTCTTTTCGAGATTGAGTTTTCAACACTATTTTCACGAGAAGTACCGAAACTACAATGAGGAGAATTACTACGAGCAGGGAGAACATGAGGGAGTTTGTTTGTTTGTTTGTTTATTTATTTTTGCAGCATTTTTATTTATGAAATATCAAAGATACCGATTCCCCACATACCATCCATGCGTTCAGTTTATTTTTTTCATGTGTATCAATGCAAATGGGATAAAATCTTTATGTAATCTTTTCTCAATATGATAGGGCTTGTATCCCAACTTGCTATAAAATAAAAGTCCTCCTGTATTTTGATTAAAACAAGAAATATGAATCTCTTTCGCGTGATACTTTTCAATCGCTATTTTCTCCATTGTTTGTATCAAATACCTCCCTATGCCTTTGCCTCTATAATCAGGATGTATAATCACATTGCCTATTGAACAATGTTCACCAATAGTTGCTTCATAAAAGTTTGCAAATCCTACAACTTGATTGTCTGCAATAATCACCGTGGAATCACTACGACTAATTATTGATGCATGTAACTGCTCAATAGTCAATGGGTAGCTGGCTTTGGGAAACATGAAAAAGAGCTCATTCTCATCTTGTGGAAAACTGCAAATAGTCTCCAAATCTCCAAAATCAACATCTCTATGGGTCAGAGTATTATTCATCACATTGGAACGTTTTTATGCATTGCCTTGCAGTTTACATTTTTTTACGAACCTCAAATATATGAAAAAACTAGACCTTACATGCGTTCAGTTGGGTATTTTTCTTCTATATGCTCAGGAGATTCCTCCGTCGCTTTGCTCCTGCGGAATGACGGACTCTGTGCAAGAAAAAAAGGGAGCGAAGTAAAATGGC
>DAIOSV010000062.1:0-1359 GCA_036752345.1 Bacteroidales bacterium
CATAGAATAAAAAAGCCCGGCAATATACTATTGTCGGGCTTTTTTTGTTTAATTCTTGTTCCACTGCAACCGTCCGCCGGCCACATATTTAATCTTTTGTTTGTCGAGCAAAAATTTTATCACACTTGCTATACGTTGTTCATCTTTGACCGACGACTTGAGCAGGATTTCATCAAGACTAGCCGGTTCTGTACCAATAATACGTTTAAGATCTTCAACAATGTAATCAAAAGGAATCTGCCCCACCTCTACTTCGTTTCGAGCTACACACACATCACAATTCCCGCAACGAGTTGGATTTTTTTCTCCAAAATATTCCAACAATTGCACACTTCTGCAACGGCCTTTACTCGTAACATACTGAATTACAGCATCTAAACGTTCTTTTTGCCGTTGTTTTCGTGCAAGAATAGCTTTCTCGTTAAATTGAATATATTGTTTTTCTTGTCTATCGCGCTGAAAAACGATAATTGGATTGGTTCGCGCCGGAAAATATTGCAACAACCCTTGTTGATCCAACGCATTAAGATACTTAACAATTACATCAGGTTTACAATTTGCTTTACGAGCCATCACATTTTCATTAATCTCGGTACGCTCAGTAAATACCCCTGAATACATACGAAGCAGAAACTTAATAAATGCATCATAGTTAGGATGCTCCACTTGAAACTTGTATAATTCCCCGCGTTCTATTGTGAACTGGACACGCGAAGCTGATGCATCAATATCGGAAGTGGTAATCAACCCCTCAGATTGCAGCAACCGCATAGTGTTTGTGACCTCTAAGGGATTGAATTTGAATTTTTTACAGAAATCAAGCAAATCGTAATCGTGAACAACACCTTCGCCATAGCCCATAGCTATGCCACTATAGTCGTACAAAGAATTATAGATTGTTCGCATTACGTCAAACGAAGGATACGAGGCTTCAAAATTTTCTTTGAGTTTTTCTATATCACTGTTATTGTATAGCAAAATAGCTACCGATTCTTTTTCATCGCGACCTGCACGACCAGCCTCTTGGAAATATGCTTCAATAGACTCAGGTATGGCAAGATGCACAACAAACCGCACATCGGGTTTATCTATGCCCATACCAAACGCATTGGTAGAAACCATTATTTCATGTTTTGCGCGCATCCATACCTCTTGTTTGCGACTTCGAGTTGTTGCATCAAGACCGCCATGATAGAAATCGGCAATAAAGCCATTTTGCTGCAATATGTAGGCTGTCTCTAATGTCTCTTTGCGAGTTCGCACATAGACTATGCCGGTTGATTCTTTGTATTGTGCACAAATTTTGAGTAACGCCCCTACCTTGTCTTCTCGGTTATAGACATTATACGTGAGATTTTT
>DAIOSV010000062.1:1459-4863 GCA_036752345.1 Bacteroidales bacterium
GAAGTTAAGAAACAACTCCGTCTTAAGTCGTTCGGGCGAAATATACAGGAACTTATAGTTTCCTAAAACACAATTATCAAGCACCGTTTGTATTTCATTTCTCGACATCCCGGTATACACTGCAGCCGCTAGTATTCCTCGTTTTTTAAGATTGTCAACCTGATCTTTCATCAACGCAATAAGTGGCGTAATGACGATACAAATACCGGGTTTGGAAAGTGCCGCTACCTGAAAAATGATTGATTTACCTCCACCTGTGGGCAAAAGTCCCAACGCATCCTTTCCCTGACAAACCCATTGAATAATCTCTTGTTGCAACGGGCGGAATGATGTATATCCCCAGTGTTTTTGTAATATGGATTCGTATTCTGTCATTCGATGGTTGGCGGTTAGGTAAAAAAAAGACGTCCACTAACATGGACGTCTTTTACTTTGAGAATTTTAAATACTAACGTTTTACGAAACGTACAGCTTCTACTGTTCCATCAGTGTAGATAACCTTTGCAAAATAGATACCTGCTTTAAGGCTTGTTACGTCTAATGGCTTTTGTGTATCACCGGCTACCTCTTCTACTAATTCTGTAGAACCAGCTACGTTTACAACTACGATAGATTGAATTTCTTTACCAGCTGAGAATGTAATTACATTCTGGCAAGGATTAGGATATGTAGACAATGTAACATTTTCTACATCATCTATCGCAACGTTAGAAGTGAATACATTCTTGAATGCCTCAATAGCTTCAGCTAACAACTCAACTTGAATGTCAACATTTGCTTGTTCGTGAGTAGTTCTTTCGTATTCCGTCTTTGCATTACTTCTACGGGTAGCAAGGTCTATGTATTCCAATAAATGAGCTCCCGGATTTTTTGTGTTTTCAAGTAATGAATCAGCTTCAGACATTAACTCAACCAACTGACTTAAGTCTACTACAACTACGGTTGGATTAACTGATTTTTCAAAGTCAGTAATTGCTTGAATCAATACCGAAACTTCACCATCAACAGTTGTTTGATCCGTTGAAGTTTGATTGACTTGTTGAGCATAATTAATAGCATCAGTAAATGTTGCTACAGCACTTGCAGGATATTGTCCAGAACCGTCACCGGTATTGCCATCAGCCTTTGTTAACGATGCATTAGCTCTCGTAATTTGATACTGCAATTGTGTTTTGTCAACCGTAATCACTAATGCCTTAAAGTCTGCTACTGCTTTGTTTAATGTAGTAACCGCTGCATCAACTTGTGCTTGTGAAGCAGAAGCATTATTTGCTACACTTTGTGCGGCAGTAATTGCCGATAACAATACTGCTTTAGAACCAGCAGGATAGTTTCCTTTATTAGTACCTTCTACGGCTGCGCTATACGTTGTGTTTGCAATTGCAATAGCTGCAGTTAAACTAGTTTTGCTAACAGAAACCTTCGCATTTTGGAATGCAGTGATTGCCGTACGAAGAGTTGCTGTTGCTGCATCAACTGTCTCTTGAGATGTTGAAGGATCATCGTACACTCCTTGTGCCGTTGCTATTGCAGAATTCAAGGTTTGCTTAGAACCAACTACGTATTGTCCGTCTCCTTGACCTTCTACAGCCGATGAAACCAAGGTAGTTGCATCAGTGATAGCTGTTTGCAAGGCTGTTCTATTAATTGAATTTGGATCGAACTTAGAATTAAGGAATGTTGTAATTGCCTGATTCAATGCTGTATTAGCAGCATCTATCTCTGCCTGAGAAACTGCCGACGTGTTATATACCGTTTGTGCAGCGTCAATTGCTGTTAACAATGTTGCGCGAGAACCGGAAATATACATACCAACTTGGTATCCTTCTTCGGATGTTGAATAGTAATTATTTGCCGTAGTCAATGTCGCACTGAGTACATCTCTATTAACAACTATCTTAGCATTGTTGAATGTTGTTAATGCGGTATTCAACGTATTCACCATTGTTGCAACCTCTGACTGAGTTGTTGCATTATCAATCAAGGCACTTGCTGTGGTAATTGCACTGGTAAATGTTGTTACAGCTGATTGTGGATAATTTCCATCCTTAACACCTACTACTGCTGCGTCAAGTGCTGTCTGTGCACTAGCTATTGCTGTATAAAGATCAGTGTAGTCAATTATTTCTGGCAAGTCGAGCGCTACACCCAAAATCTTAACTTGGTCAATCCATACCTGACCTTTTTCACCATCTGGCTCTTGAACCTTCCATTGACATTTTGTCAATTTTGTTAAATCCCATGTAACTTGAGTACCCCAAGTGTATTGAGCCAAATCGTTCCATGTTAATTCAACCAATGTCCAATTTGGATATGCAGGTAAGTATTTAAAGAAATCACATGCATCAGTAATATTGGTTTGTTCAACCTCAAAATATACTTTGCTGTTACTCTTAATCCAGAATGAAATACCGGTAGAACCTGTCATATCAAATGGAACGCCGACTGTTTTGTCAAAATTCATACCCATTCCAACAAATGGATTGTATCCCAATGCTTTTGCACCTGCAAGTGTATAATCAATCATAGCAGCTTTGCCTGTTCCGTCATACCCTGTTGTTGACATTGTAAAAGGATTATCCTCAGTAGAAAGAGGTGTTACATCAGAAGAACCACATTTTGTAGGATCTGTACTTGCAGTAGCATCGTTGAATGAGAACCAGAATGTAGACATTTGCGTCATATTCTCTTGAGTAAGTTCAGCATTGAATATCAATGTTTCGTTAGATATCAACGCTTTTGCAAATGCTTTCGTTGCGTCTTGCAATGTTATACGTGCAGCATCTACTTGAGCTTGTGTTGATGCTGCATTGTTAATCACAGCTTGAGCAGCTGCAATTGCAGACTGATAGGTAGCTTTAGAACCTGATTTATATTGCCCCACTTGAGTACCTTCAACTGCTGCTGAAAGTGTAGCATTCGCTGAAGAGATGTCTGTAGTCAAAGCAGAAACATTAACTACCTCAATCGAACATGTAGCTTTCTTATATACATCAGCATCACTTGTAACGGTAATCGTAGTAGTACCAGAAGCTAACGCAGTTACAACTCCGTTTGCGTTTACTGTTGCTACATCAAGTTTTGATGATGTCCATGTAACTCCTTTAATTGTTGCGTTAGTAGGTGCAATTGTAGCGTTCAAAGTTACGGTGCCTCCTACTCGAACTATAGCTGAAGTAGCATCAAGAGTAACACCCGTTACGTCAATATTTGAAACGGTAACGTCGCAAGCGTTTGATACAATGCTTGTTCCATCGGTAGATGTTGCTGTGATACTTGCAGTACCAGCAGATACGGCAACTACCTTACCTGTTTGGTCTACTTTTGCAACACTTGGTTTAGTTGATGTCCATGTAAGTGTTGTACTTGCTCCAGCAGGAGTAATTGTAGATGTAAGCGTTTTA
>DAIOSV010000063.1:0-4643 GCA_036752345.1 Bacteroidales bacterium
CCGTCGCCAAGTTTCCCAATGTACATACCCGGACGTAGTCGGATATGTTCCATATCTTCCAAATGTTTGATGCTTTCTTCTGTGTAATCTACCATGCTATTTAGGGAACTTCCATGCAAATGTAGGAAATCAATCGAAAAGTGAGAAAATCGGATTTTGTTTCTTTTGAAGAGTTATGAACATTACACACGTGTTACGTTGCCTTTGTCTCTACATTCTTTAAGCATTTGAGCATTGGTTTTTAGGAAAATTGGATGAACGTAGTCGGGCATAATTTCACACAAAGGTTCTAACGTAAAACGCCGTTCTTGCAAGAGTGGATGTGGCACAATAAGGTCGTCGGTGTCAACTATGTCATTGTTAAAATAGAGCAGGTCAATGTCAATGGTGCGGTCTTCGTATTCGTTGCCTTTCTCGCGTGTGCGTCCACAATGGTTTTCAATGGCTTGGCAACGAAGCAGTACGTCGTGTGCCGAAAACTCGGTTTCTACAACAATAACCTGATTGTAAAATTCGTTATTAGACGCAAACCCCCATGCCTTGCTGGCATATATAGCAGATTCTTTCAGGCAATCGCCTATATGTTCGGTGATGTATGTTTTAACTTGAGAAAACATGGCTTTTCTATCGCCTAAATTTGCACCGAGTAGGATAACTACTTCGTTTTTTGTTTGTGACATTCCAGCAAAAATTTATTTTTGTAAATATTTCCAAAAAAAAATAAAAATCAAAGCACAATGAAACAGTTTTTTAAAATTCTTTTTGCTTCGCTTTTCGGAGCAATACTTGCATTGGGAATCATAGTTGGCTTGGTCGTTCTTATTTCAATAAAATCTATTCCAACTGATACACCATCGTATGCAGATAAAAATGTGCTTCTTCTCCAGAATGTGGTTTCGGTGGGCGAAGTTACCGTTCCCGAATTGCCTACCATTTTCTCCGATGGTGAAATTTCTCAACTTGGATTGTCCGACATTTTGCGTGCATTGGAAATAGCATCCAACGATGATAAAATTAGTGGCATTGTGCTCGAAAACGTTACTATCGATGCCGGTTATCCCACGGTGAGTGAGTTAGCGGCAGCAATACAAAAATTTCGTCAGAAAGGTAAATTTGTGGTGAGTTACAATCACACGCTTTCTCAAAAATCATATTTGCTCTCGTCAGGGGCTAATGAGATTGTTATGAATTCAGAAGGAATGGCGGAATTTCATGGCATTTCATCGACATCGGTTCATTACAAAAATTTGCTTGAAAAAGTTGGATTAAAACCCGTGGTTATTCGTTGCGGTAAATACAAAAGTTACGTAGAGTCGGTTACTCAAGAAAAAATGAGCGACGAAAATCGTATGCAAAAGCAAGTGTATATTGATAAGGTTTGGAAACAATATGGAGCGGATGTTGCCAAACACCGTCCTATTCTTGTTTCTCAGTTGAATTCCTTTGCCGACAGTGTCTTGATTTGCACACCACAGCAATTGCTTTCATTTGGTTTCATAGACAAAATACAATATGCCGACGAGTTTTGGGATTCTGTTAAGGTACGTATGGGATTGAAGTTGGACGAATCTGTTTCAACAATTTCGCTTCGTGGATATATTAAAAGCAATCAGACTAAAATAGCTCTTGATACTACTCGCAAGAGCAATGTCGCGCTCATTATGGCGCAGGGCTCTATTGATTTGGGAAAATCCGATGAAAAATCAATTGGCAGCGAAACGTATTGTAAGATATTTAAGAAGGTGCGTGAAGATTCTTCTATTAAAGCGGTCGTGTTCCGTATCAACTCGGGTGGCGGTTCGGCGCTTGCTTCGGAATTAATTTGGCGCGAGGTTTCGCTTACGGCAGCAAAAAAACCGGTGATAGTTTCTATGGGCGACGTGGCTGCTTCGGGCGGATATTACATTGCTACACCAGCTACTGCTATAGTTGCTTCTCCATCTACCTTGACAGGCTCAATTGGCGTGTTTGGTATGTCAATGACTGCTGAGGGATTGCTTAACAAAATTGGCGTGAATGTAGACAAAGTAAATACTCATCCACATTCCGATTTCGGCAACATTTCTCGTGACATGGATCCGGTAGAGGTTAAGGCTATACAAAACATGATAGACAAAACGTATAAAACATTCAAAACGCGTGTTTCAGAAGGACGACACCTTCCACTTGTGTTGGTTGAAGAAATTGCGCAAGGTCGCGTGTGGAGTGGTGCTGATGCTATGGAGCGTGGTTTGGTTGATACGCTTGGTGGACTTGATGTGGCGTTGCAAATGGCTATCAAAGCTTCCAACTTGGGCAAAAACTATGGAATAAAAATGTACCCGCAAGCTCCATCGTTGTTCGATATGATGTCGTCAACATTAGAAGCAAAGACTTCGGTGCTCGCAAAACTTACCGACGATAAAAACTTTCAGAGTTTGTTGCGAACTATTCCTACAAAAAGTGGCGTATATATGCAGTTGCCATACAATTTTACCATAGAATAGTGAAACAGTTACGATATATATTGCTCCCATTTTCGGGTTTGTACTGGCTCTTTACGTATATTCGTAATCTTTGTTTTGACAATAATATTCTTCCGCAAACGGAATTCTCGCTTCCTCTCATTTCCGTAGGAAATATAACCGTAGGCGGAACTGGAAAAACGCCGCATGTGCAGTATTTGGTGAATTTGCTACGCAACAAGAATGTGGCGACACTTAGCCGTGGGTACAAACGGAAATCGGAAGGGTTTGTGTTGGCAAATGCCGAAACGAGCGTTTCTACGCTTGGCGACGAACCGTTTCTTTTGCAACAGCGTTTCCCCGATTTGCACGTGGCTGTTTGTGAAAAACGAGTAGAAGGCGTTTCAAAACTTTTGGAAACTGTAAGCGATTTAGATGCCATCATTTTGGACGACGCATATCAGCATCGCTACGTAAAACCTGGCTTGCAACTATTGTTGGTTGATTACAATCGGCCGTTGTGGAACGATTGGGTTTTCCCTTCCGGAATGCTTCGCGAGGGTGCGTATGCTGTTTCGCGTGCACACATTGTGATCGTTTCAAAATGTCCGCAGAGTATGGCGGAAACTGAAACCAAACTCTGGCGACAAAAACTGCGTTTGCGCGACAATCAGCAGTTGTTTTTCTCTACCATGCAGTACGATGCTATTTATCAATACAGCACAAAACTGGCGGTTGAGGCGCAACAATTCCTTACTTTGCGTCCTGTGTGCGTGGTTACCGGCATTGCACAGCCAAAACCAATGATAGACTATGTGCGTTCGTTTGGCGGGCGTTGCATTGCAAAAACGTATCCCGACCATTATGCGTATTCAGAGCAAGATGCCAAAGAACTGGTAGCAATTGCTGACAATTACACGCTATTAACCACCGAAAAAGATGTGTATAAATTGTCGGAATGTGTTGATCCTGCGTTGCTGTATGTGCTCCCAATAATGCCTCGTTTCTTGTTTGGCGCACAAAGCGATTTTGACTCAGCAATACTGTCGTTTGTGGGTTAGTGTTTCCTTTTTTTCTCCGGAACAAAAAATCTATTCTGTGCCGAAATGCCAAACCGAAAGATTTGCAATGTTCGGTTGAAGTAAATGTTGTAATAATCTTCGCCCCAATAGTACTGGGCAAATAAGGTGACGTCTTCTAAAAATGCCGGTTTAAATGAAATGGTGTAGTCTAAAATACATCGTTGAATATCAAAAGTTTCGTACTTGTCAATGTTTCCACATATTACTCCAACTTTGATTACATTTGAAAGAATAGTCTCTTTATCATCAAAAAATTTGATGTTAAGCCCGCTCAACGTTCGTGCAATATTCCATTCAAATTTTAGGTCAAAATTGAATCTCAAACGACCATACAAACCATTGAGCATAGTGTCTTGCTGGTAGCAATATTTCCCGTATAATTTTCCGTAGTATTGGCGGCTGCTGTGAGCGCGCGATGCAAAAACTCCGGCTTCTATCCAGTTGGTAGAAAAACTGCCCGATTTGGTGTTTATGCCTGCTATAGTGCTATCGGGGTTGTAATTGTAAAAATTACCATCTTGTCCGTTGGAATGGTGCCACCACGAAATGTACTGAAACCAGTCGTGATATTGACGCGTATATTTTGATGATTGATGTACAAGAATCATGCGAGGCATGTACGATGGCGTGCGCACAGGGTATGAATACGTGTTGTACATGCGCAAAATAATTTGTGGAGAAAGCAAAACAGTCCATTTGTTTATTGCGTCCAGGCCTATTTGGTAGTAGGGCACTATGTTTCCTTCAAATAGCAGCGGCTCTATATTTCCAATACCACCCGCAAAAGCAATATAGCCCGGCTCGTAAAACAAATTGAGCGTTTCGTCCCACGTGATTTCGTCCCATTGAAACGTGCTCGTGTCTTCTTTGGGGGCAAATGTTGAGTCTGCTTTGGTGTACTCTTTCTTGGGATGTCTATCGAAAATTACGGTAGCCTCCGATTGCGCTGACGCTACAGTCACGGCAAAAACAAACCATATAAGAAAGAGTAGTTTTTTCATTCCATTTCTTTTGTACAAAAGTAAGAAACTCTTTGATTTCCAACGAGTTTTTTGAAAATAAGGTCTAATAGTCAAAAAAGTACCTAAAAATCTTGTAATAAATTGAAATTTATATA
>DAIOSV010000064.1:0-3283 GCA_036752345.1 Bacteroidales bacterium
TGAACGTAGACGAACTATTGTCGACAAGTTCTTTGATTGACGGCGTGCATCACTTGCATATTCGGTTCAAAGACAATGCGAATGTGTGGAGTAGCACCATTTCTCATTTGTTCTACAAAACACCCGAACGGATTGTTGCTCAAAACGAAATCATTCAATACCGTTATTGGTTCGACGACGATTTTGCCAATGCGGTGTACGTTGCGCTCACGCCTAGCCAAGAAGCGAATGTGGCTGATGGTTTGTACGTGAAAGAACTCCCCAAAGGTATGCACCAAATTCTCCTTCAGTGCAAGGATGTAAACGGATTCTGGAGTGTGGTGGTGGCTGACAGTTTTCAGAAAATGCCTTTGCCAAGGGCTGCTTTTGCGTTCAACACAGTAGCGGAGTGCGATTCTACTATCGTAACTTTTGCTGACAATAGCATGGACGGCGATGTATATGCATGGGACTTTGGCGATGGAACCACATCGGAACTAGCCAGCCCGGAACACATCTATTACACGCCGGGAACGTACGTTATTTCGCAAACCGTTATCGACACCACAGCTCATTTGGATAGCACCATAGTACAAACGATTGACGTTACGGGAAACACCTTCGCCAGCCTTGATGCTACGCAGTGCGAGGACTACACTTCGCCTTCGGGCATAGTGTACACGGTGAGTGGCGTCTATGCCGATACCATTCCGAATCATTTCGGCTGCGACTCTATTATCACACTCAACGTAACCATTGTTCCGCTGCCAAATGTTGAGGTAACGCAAGACGGCTCCATGCTCACTGCTGTTGAAACCGACGCGACCTTCCAATGGCTAGACTGCGACAATGAGAGTACTCCTATTGGGGGCGAAACGAATCAGTCGTATCCTGCGAGCGTAAGTGGAAATTATGCGGTACAAGTAACGAAGAACAACTGTAAAGACACCTCTGACTGCTATGAAGTGATACCGGTTGGTATTTTGGAAAACACGTTCAGCCACAACATAATAGTGTATCCGAACCCGACAGACGGTATGCTGAAGGTTGACTTAGGAGAAACGTTGCCGGAATTTACGGTGAGTATTTTGGACGTAAAGGGGAATATACTGAGTACGGCAAGTTACCAAAATACCAAACTGTTTGAAATGACGCTGGACTATATGCCCGGTATGTATTTATTGAAGATTGATTCAGGAAAGAAAAAAGTGACTGTCAGTATACTAAAGAAATAATGGAAAAGGTAAAAGTTCTTGTTGTACCCGCCTAAAGTTTTTATATTAGACGGGTTATTTTTCATAAATCAGGTAATAAATGGAGTCAATACATGAAAGAAGATAATCAAGACAAAATAATTGCGTTACTGTTTTTGGCATTGACTATCGCATTTGTGGTGCTGTCCATGACAAACCAAGCATTCTTTGATTGGGTCTTTGAAAGACATCACAATCAATGGAGTTGGTACATCAGGCCACTGTTCTTGATACCATTTTGTTTCTTTGCCTACAAGCGTAGCTGGGCGGGAATTTCTATCACTATCTTTTGCCTTTTTACAAGTATGTTTTGGTTCAACAGACCGGACGTTGTGAGTGACAATGTAATAGCATTCCTCCAATTTGAGAAAGACTGGCTCTCTGGCGCATGGAATTATAAAAAAATAATACTCATTGGTACCGTTCCAATTTCGTTGTTTGCGTTAGGACTTGCTTTTTGGAAACGGAGTGTATTGATGGGACTTGCGGTAATTCTTTTAATGGCAACCGGAAAGATAGTCTGGAGTATTCAAAATGCCGGAGAGTCTGGGGAATCAATCATAATTCCGGCAATACTTGGGCTCATATTCTGCAGTGTGTTGATATACTTTGGATTTAAAAAGCTTGAACGGAAATAGTTTCCAATTCAAAGGAATTCTTTATCTTGAGCCCTTAAAAAAATCATTTTGCTCTATGTGTAGAAAACTTTTTTACGTAGTAATTACTTCAATTCTTTTTCAAACAAATATCCAAGCTCAGATTGTGCATATAGACAATTCAGGCAAACAGCAAGCGTTTGATACCAAAGTGTTTGAATCAGCAAAACCTGCCGATATTAAGCTCAAAGCTGTGCCCGTAGGAAACGTTACTCTTCTGTCGGGACTTTTCCAACAACGGTATGAGTTGAATAAAAAGTACGTGATGAGTCTTGATAATGACAAGCTGTTGCAGAATTTCTATTTCGAAGCAGGACTAGAAAAAGGCTACATTATGGTGCAACGTCAAGAGCAAGGCCTTGATGATTTTTATTGGGGATGGGAGTCTCCCATGAATCAACTTCGTGGTCACTTTTTGGGACACTGGCTTTCAGCCGCTGCCTATATTTATGCCGAAACAAAAGACGAGGAAATGAAAGCAAAGGCCGACAAAGTTGTTGCCGAACTTGCGCTTTGTCAGCAGGCTAACGGTGGGCAATGGATTGGCTCTATTCCCGAGAAATACATGGACTTTATAGCCAACGGACATCAAATTTGGTCGCCACAATACACCTTGCACAAAACCCTCATGGGATTGTATGACATGTACACCCAGACGGGTTCAGAGCAAGCTCTTGAGGTGATGGAAAATTTTGCCGATTGGTTTCATGCATGGACCGATACGCTCATTGCTCACAACAATGCAGCCGCAACCTACAAAGGAGAAACAAGCGGTATGCTTGAGATTTGGGCTGACTTGTATGGCTTGACAAAAGAGAAAAAGTATCTTGACTTAATGGAACGATATGGAAATCCGGATATTTTTCAAGAATTGCAGCAGGGCAAAGATGCGCTTTCAAACAATCATGCAAATGCCAGCATTCCTTGGTCTCAAGGCGCGGCTCGAGTGTATGAAGTAACGGGAAATGAGTATTGGAAAAACGTGACTCTTGCTTTTTGGAAAAACGCAGTTGACGAGATAGAGTCATTCTGCACCGGAGGCCAAAATTGTGGCGAACATTGGATTCCCAAAGGGGAACTGCCACATTTTATAGGGCAAAATAATCAAGAGCATTGCACCGTGTACAACATGATTCGTACCGCCGATTATCTCTATCGCTGGACCGGCGACCAAAAGTATGCCGATTACATTGAAAAGAATATCTACAACGGAATTCTTGCGCAGCAAAACCCCAATACGGGAATGGTTGCCTATTTTCTCCCAATGGGAGCAGGCTACACCAAAGGCGGTGAAAAAGGTTGGGGCACACCCACCAGAGATTTCTTTTGCTGCCATGGCACGTTAGTGCAAGCGCACACTCGATACCAAGAACTCATTTACTTTGAAAGCAATGA
>DAIOSV010000064.1:3383-4575 GCA_036752345.1 Bacteroidales bacterium
AAAAATCAATATGCGTTTATGGAAGGGCCTATTGTGCTTGCAGGTATATGTGACACCGATGTGCCGTTGCGTGGCGATGTCAAAAATCCTGCAACATTGCTTTCCCGTGAATATGAACAACAATATCGCGTAGCACGCTGGAAACAAAGTCACTACAATACTATAAATCAGCAACGCAATATACGATTTGTTCCTTTGTACGAAGTTGCCGACGAACCATACACACTGTACTTCCCAATAAGTAAATAAGTTTTATGTACTAATGTGAAGCCTTTCTACGTTATAATTTTTAGGATGTCTCAAAATCGAAATTTCTCGAATTTGTTGTTTGGGAATAAAGCTGAAAGTTACTATATTTGAAACGCTAGGTTCATAAAATTCCTAACATACTACAGCACGGAAGTCCAATGCTTCTACGCAAGTAAGACCGAACAGAGCATCAAGAACACAAAGTATTAACCATTAAATAGAAAAATTATGGAAGAAAAAGTGATTTCAATGCCCCGCATAGGCGAAAATGCACCCGAGTTTACCGCAGTAACAACGCAAGGAAAAATTAATTTTCCCTCTGACTACAAAGGAAGTTGGGTAATTTTATTTAGTCATCCTGCCGACTTTACACCTGTTTGTACATCAGAGTTTATGACATTCGCTACATTGCAATCAAAATTCAATGAAGCAAATTGTAAACTTGTTGGACTTTCAGTTGATGGCCTCTATAGCCACATTGCATGGTTGCGTACAATCAAAGAAAAGATTGAATACAAAGGAATGAAAAACGTAGAAGTTACCTTCCCTTTGATTGAAGACATTACCATGGAAGTAGCTCAGAAATATGGAATGATAATGCCTGGAGAGAGCAATACAAAGGCTGTAAGAGCTGTCTTTGTGATTGACCCACAAGGTATCATTAGAGCTATTATTTATTACCCACTTAGTTTAGGTCGTAACTTCGATGAATTGTATCGTATTGTAATTGCACTTCAAACAGCAGATGAATTTAACGTTGCAACTCCCGCAGACTGGAGACCGGGCGATGAGGTTATTGTACCAACCGCTGGCTCTTGTGGCGTAGCAAAAGAAAGAATGGAAAACAAAGACCAAAACACCACATGCTATGACTGGTTTTTCTGCACCAAAAGGTTAGACAAAGACACTATTTTGAAGAAAATCTTGAAGAAATAACGCAAGA
>DAIOSV010000065.1:0-4111 GCA_036752345.1 Bacteroidales bacterium
GTTGTGCTCTATTCGGTTGTTGGCGTACTATTTGTGCTTGCTGCGGCTATTTTCTTCTTTTCTAAAAAAGTTCCGGCATGCATTCAAGAGTCAAAAGTGGAAACATCAAACAAAGCATTGTGGCTATTTTTCATTATTACCCTGCTACTCCTCTTCTTTATGGTGCCGGTGTTCAATAGCTACAAATCGGAAGGCGCAACATTGTTAGGTACCGAAAATCTTGATATGAACCGTATGTACTGCCTTGTTGGAGCTTTTTCAGTGGTAATTATTGCTCTGCTCTTTGCTCACACCAAAGCAAAAAAAGACAATACCGGTTGGGGTGCTTTGCAATATCCACAATTGGTATTAGGACTCATTGCCCTCTTCCTCTATGTTGGAGTTGAAGTAGCAATTGGTAGCAACATGGGCGAATTACTTTCAAAACCTGAGTTTGGAGGATATTCAGCTGCACAAATTTCTCCTTTTATTTCAATGTATTGGGGAGGCTTAATGATTGGTCGTTGGGCTGGTGCTGTTCTGGTTTTTGACCTAAAAAAACCGGTAAAAATCTTAGCCTTAATACTCGCTCCCGTACTTGCATTCCTCGTTGTGCTTGGAGTAAACACGTTGGCCGGACATGATATGAGCATCTTATACTATTTCATACTCTGCGTTGCGGTACAAATTGTCGCCTTTATCGTTTGTCAAGGCAAACCGGCTATGTCGCTGTTTGTATTTGCCATCATAGCTATTACTGCCATGATTATAGGGCTTAGTTCTACGGGAATGGTTGCTGTATACGCGTTCCTTTCTGGTGGTTTGTTTTGTAGCATTATGTGGTCAAATATCTACACTATGGCTACCCTTGGACTTGGAAAATACACCTCGCAAGGTTCTTCATTCCTTGTAATGATGATACTTGGCGGTGGTATCATTCCTCCTATTCAAGGAAAACTTGCCGACATTATTGGTATTCACAACTCGTATATTATTCCTATTATTTGTTTCTCATACATTGCTGCGTTTGCCGTTTTCGCAAAACGCATCTTAAAGAAACAAAATATAGCTATTGACTAAATCAATAGCTATAAGAACTGCATAGTTACTCTTATAAAAGCTAAAGGAATTCTCTTTTGTGAATTATTTCACTAACAAACTATCAATCATATTCCTATAGAATTGAATAGGATAGGCACCACTGGCAGCTTGAGCTTGTTGATTGTTACAAAACATGACCATTGGAATAGATTGTATATTAAAGATTTGTGAAAGATTACGAGCTTCATCAACATTGACTCTGTAAAAGTCAACTTTGCCTGCGTACTCTATGGCTAATGTATCAAAATATGGAGCTATCATTTTACATGGACGGCACCATTCAGCATAGAAATCAACCACACACGGACGTTTGCCTTTGTACACCCATTGTTGAGTATTTTGTACATAATCAAATATTTGGTTTCTATATTGCGTTTCATCTAATTGAATTACCTGAGCTTGAACTCGAACTTCTGGTTTTGTAGTAATTGGCGCTTCAGTCGTTGACTTTGTTTCTACTGAGGTTTCCTTTTTAGTGTTTGAATTACATGCGATAAACAAACTCATAATACCAAAAATGATTGCTAATTTCTTCATAATACTTTGTTTTTGTCAAATGTACATAAAAGTATGTGAAAATTGCTGACACACAATTTTTTTTTCTAACTTTGAAGAATAGTTACAACATGGACCTTATAAAACTTACCATAGTAGGCATTTCATACAGCGAATCACAAAAAGATGCGTATGTTTTGATTTTGGGCGAACAAGATGGTGACCGACGAATACCAATCATTATTGGGAACTTCGAAGCACAAGCCATTGCTATTGTATTGGAAAACATACAAATACCCCGTCCGCTCACGCACGACTTAATAAAATCGATAGCCGATGAACTTGATTTTGTTGTGAATGACGTGTTTATAAACCGATTCGAAAATGGTGTGTTTTATACCAAAATAACCATACTCCAAAACGACAAAAAAATAGAAATAGACTCGCGTACATCAGATGCTGTAGCTCTAGCTATACGATTCAAGTGCCCTATTTATACTACCGAAGAAATAATTTCGCGCACTGGCATTACTCTCAACGAAATCTCAAACAACGCCAACAACAAAGAAGACGAAGCAGATGACGACGAGATATCAGAAAAATCAATGCTTGAAGAAGAGGTACAAGAAGAAGAAAAACGCATGGAATTCATTTTTGATACCATTGAGGAACTTGAAGAAAAACTCAAAATTGCTATCAAAAACGAAGACTTCGAATTAGCATCAATTATCCGCGACGAAATGAAGAGCAGGGAATAACACACGAATGTGCTCTAACCCTAGAATCTTCTCAGCAGACTTTTTAATTACTAAAGAATAGATTCCAAAGAATTTTTGTCGACAAGTGATTGTTCTCCCGAAACCATATTTTTCACCATCACCTTGTTTTGAGCCATTTCATCGCTTCCAACTATGGCGACAAACGGTATATTGCGGTCGTTGGCAAACTGCATTTGTTTCTTCATTTTAACTGCGTCAGGATACAACTCACATGGGATTCCTGCCAAACGGAGCTTTGCTATGATAGGTAAAATATATGCAACCTCGGCATCACCAAAGTTTACAAACAACATTTTCGTTGACTGTTTCGCATCGGTTGGATATGCATTTAATTGATTGAGCACGTCATAAATTCTATCGGCTCCAAATGATATTCCTACTCCTGAAAGTCCCGGCATACCAAAGATTCCGGTCAAATTGTCGTAACGGCCACCTCCACAAATACTTCCCATCTCTACATCGTTCGCTTTTACTTCGAAAATGGCACCGGTATAGTAATTAAGTCCACGCGCCAAAGTCAAATCTAATTCCACTCTTGTTTTGAGCGACACTACCTGCAACATATGTAATATGTATTCTATTTCGGCAACGCCTTTCATGCCAATTTCCGATGCAGAAAGTATCTGTTTTAGTTTCGCTAACTTCTCTTCATTGCTGCCTTGAAGCATAATGATAGGCTGCAATGCTGCGATATCTTGCTGCGATAAACCTTTCTCCAATAACTCTGCATTGACGTTGTCAATTCCGATTTTTTCAAACTTATCTATCGCTACGGTTATGTCAACAATTTTTTCAGGTTTGCCAATAATTTCAGCAATACCAGAAAGGATTTTGCGATTATTTATTTTGACTGTGATATTGATACCAAACTTAGAAAAAACAGTATCAATAATTTGCACCAATTCAACCTCATTAATAAGCGAATCGCTTCCAACTATGTCGGCATCACATTGATAAAATTCGCGATAGCGACCTTTTTGAGGACGATCGGCACGCCACACGGGCTGAATTTGATAACGTTTGAACGGCAACTGAATTTCGTTGCGATGCATTACCACAAAACGAGCAAAAGGCACCGTTAAATCATAACGAAGCGCTTTTTCGCAGAATTTATTGGCCAACGCAAGTGACGATGCGTTTGCATAATCGTCGGCAGAAATTCCTTGTTTGAATTCGCCGGAATTAAGTATTTTGAATATTAATTTATCTCCTTCTTCTCCGTATTTCCCCATCAATGTCTGCATAGTTTCCATAGCCGGCGTTTCTATTGGGAAATATCCGTACGTTTTATATACTGAACGAATTGTGTCGAAGATGTAATTTCGACGTATCATTTCGGCGGGAGTGAAATCCCGTGTGCCTTTCGAAATTGAAGGTTGTTGTGCCATAGCGTCCTAATATTATTCTGCGAAATTACGGTTTTAAAACAAAACGCACAAAGCATAATCATAATAAATTACACTTTGTGCGTTTGAGAATTTCGATTTTCTCGATTATCGTATCAATGTAACGCTACCGAATTTGGTCTTCTTGCCATTACCAGCATCGAATCCGTCCCATTCTTGTCCATCAAGGAACGTAGCTTCCATTTTCCAAATATATACATCTGACTTCATCATCTTGCCGTTGCAACGACCATCCCAACTTCCTACAAATGCACCATTTTCAACTTCGTTTGAGAACCAAATCAAATTGCCCCATTTATCGTATACCGATATTTCGCATTTCATCAAGTTGAATCCCTTTGGTTGGAATGT
>DAIOSV010000066.1:0-4029 GCA_036752345.1 Bacteroidales bacterium
CAAAAGTTTTGTACAAAAATAGTAAAAAATGCTTTGTGCTACTTGGAAATAAGAAATTATACGAACAAGTCTAAGTGCTTTTATTTAAATGCTATTTTGTAAGTAATATTTGGAATAAGTCCACCAAAATAGTACACATTGATATAGTTTGAAGTTAGATCAAAATTATAATACAATACATTTTTACGATTGTACACATTATACAAGCCAAGAGAAAAACTTTGCTCTATATGTTTATGGGGTTTGCCGTTGTAACACAGGGAAATATCTAAACGATGATATGCCGGGTACGTGTCGGAATTCCTTTGGTTATAGAGAAGTACTTTCGTGTTAGGGTCAAGTCGATTGTCATAATAATACCCATACGGGAAAGTCCCCGGACGGCCGCTTGCAAATATCCAAAGGGCATTAAGCGTCCATCTTTCCTTTAGTCGTTGAGACATTTGAATTTTAATGTCATGTGGAATATCATATGGAGCAGGGTAAACATGGTCCATGATGTCAGGAATATTGTATTTGACACGAGCATACGAATAACTTGCAGATATCTGATTACGTTTCCCTTCATAGCGAAGCGACATTTCAAAACCATAGGCATTTGCTTCTCCTGCTTTCACTTGTGATTCCACATAGGGATTTGCGTAGAGATACGCACCATCTATGTAGTCAATTTGATTATTGATGTGCCGATAATAGATTTCAGTAAGGAAACCGAGGCTTTTCTTTTTTAATGAATATGCAACAGAAACATTGTCAGCCTTTGCCGGTTTTATGTTGGGCGAAGAGCAAAACCACGTTTCAAGCGTAGAATACGCCAATTTGCTGTTAGACAATATTTGCATAGATTGTGATGTGCGGGTGTATGATGCTGAAATTTCGGAATTCTTAATCTTTCGGGCTATGTGCACACGTGGTTCAATGCTCGTATATGAGTTCCAAATACCGTTCTTTTCATGATTTACAGACACGGCAAGTCCATCTTCATTGAGCGTGTACCAAGTCGTTTCCCCAAAGTTATGATATTGTGCAAGACGAATACCATACACAAGTTTCCAGTCATTTATGGTAATAGTGTGGTTTGCAAAAATTGATGGTTCAAATAATTGCATATTTGATATGCTTTTTGCCGTATCACCTGCATCGCCGGGGGTGAGATAATATGTAGATGCTTGAATGCCAATCATTACTTTTTGGGTATTTGAAACGTACCAGTTAAGTTTTGATTTAGCCGTAAATTCATTTACACCAACAACCCATGTTTGATTAGTAGAATCTGCGAATTCGGTGTTGTTGGCATATTTGCTGGCAACAAACGAAGAGTTTAAGAATAATTTCGGCTGTAATTCACTTATCCAACGAACGGTACCACTCACATTTAAACCTCGATTTCCAAATTGTTCGTATTTCTTGTAGTCGGAGCTTGCATAGGATGAGAGAAATACACGGTTTTTGTTGTTAATCTTGTAATTAATTTTTGCATTTACATCGTAAAACGAAGGTACATCGAATCCCAATTCTCCATATTTTTCTATAATGTCTAATGTACTATGTCGCCCACCTATAAAAAAAGAAGAAACGTCTTTTTTTATAGGACCTTCAACAAATGCGTTGGCAGTAAGAATACTTACTAATGCACTGCCACTGTATTTGTTGAGATTCCCTTCTTTCATTTGCGCATCAAGCACAGAAGAGAGCCGACCACCAAACTCAGGAGAGAAATAGCTATTATAGAAGCTAACGTCATTAACCATATCAGGATTGAAAGTGGAAACAAAACCATACATGTGAGAAGCATTGTAAATGTTTGCTTCATCAATGCGTATCATGTTTTGGTCGCGATTGCCGCCACGTACATACATTCCAGACGTTGCGTCTCCTATGGTTTTGATGCCCGGTTGCGTTTGTACAACTTTTATTACATCAGGTATGCCGAACGCAGAAGGAGTCAATTCTATTTGTTTTGAAGAAAGTCGTTTGGCGAGTACTTCAGATGATCGTTGTTCTGCATACACTACTACATTCCCAATTTCAAATGACTGACTTGGCAGTTTAAAGTCAATGTGTGTATTTCGATTAACCTGAACGTTCTTTGTTTGAGTTAAATAACCGAGACTGCTGCATTCTATGGCATAAGAGCCTTTTGCTACCTGAATGCTGAAATAGCCATATTCGTTTGAAAGCACCGCGGTATTGGTGGTGGGTTCAAATATCATTGCTCCGACAATAGCTTCGCTACTTGCACTATCTTTTATATAGCCTGATATTGAGAAAGATTGGGAGAATGTATTGATATTCAGATATATGCAGAATAGAAAAATGATATATTTTTTCATTGTCGTGGAATGTTATCTATATGGTTCTAAAACATGTCCTGCGTTTTTTGCCTTTTCTGCCAATTCTGAAAAGTTGTAGCGTTTGGTAATTACATCTTGAGCCGCAAAAAAACCAGCTCCACCATTTGTTATATTGGTGGGCATATTTGATGGCATGTTGCCATGTTTAGAGTCAACACATAATGTCGCATTGAAATAATTATACAGATAGTTTTCATAGGCAGCTGAACAAGACAGTTTTTTAAACGTGTACATGCGATTTTCAATCATACTATAAATACCACCACTACGATGCGAAGCAAACGGAATGCTCATAAGTTGTGGCGCTGCTAATTGTCTGAAAAAACAGATATTTGATTCTTCTTGTACTGAAGGGTCATCGGCCCTATAGCTAATCATGTGCCCTATTGTTTGGCCAAAGAAGTATGGAGGATAGAAAATCGTGGTATCTATGATTACCCCTGACATTGTTGAAGATTGCATAAAAGGAGCATCATCACCAGTTAAATCAAAGGTTGAAATTTTAGGCATCACGTCTGTCGCGGTATAGGTCTTGCCATATAGTTCCACAACTAGTTTATGTTCTTCTAATGGAATTCCTGCGAAGGAATCAATAGACTCGTATTTCGTGTACGAGTAGCCTAAATATGATGTGTCAGCTTTTTCTTGGAATTCGTATTTCTTGTTGGCAATTTCTACATACACTGTAGCTCCACGTATATCTCTTCCATTATGCCCCCAATTAAACGGATTGTCAACGTCGGAATAATTTGATGATTCCTGAACATAAACAATATGATGCTTGAATTCGGAGGTAACAGAACCATTAATAATAACACTTCTTGTGCTTTCCGTTTCTTTAAGTACGCTGGAAAAATCTTCTTTGTAGGAGTCCGTGCAAGAAGAAAAAAAAATTATAGAAGTAGCAACTTTTATGAGTAAAAGAATTTTTTTGACCATAAAATCGATCACTAATATTAAATGTTTAAAGATAACGACTATTATCTTTTTAATCTTCATAAACTCACAAGTTTTTATACGTAAAAATTTGTGAGAGAGAGTAAAAGGTAATAGCCGTTATCTTTTTATTTAATACAGAAAGGCACAAGAAACTTGAGATCTGTTTTTGTCTCTTCGTGGAGCAGTACAAAGAGCCATCGTTGCTGAAGTCGTTGAATCCTTGCTTGCATAATACCAATCAGTTGACTCTCCATATTTTCTTAGTTCGTCCTCGTGTGCATAGCCAACAGAAGGATTCCAAGCATAAGGGTGCTCCTTGTCCCAAATTCTTACTTTTATGCCATTGCATAATCCTGTTGCTTTATTCGTTACTCTGGCTGCTTTTACTAATCGTGGCCAGTTTGCGATATATCCCATTGATTTGTAATCTCCACATATGTTCGCTTTAATTTCATTGTTGGCATATGGGTTAGGCAAATCTTCTTCGAATCTGAATCCTAATTCTGAATGTTTCTTTATGTTTATTTGAACAACATATACAATATAAGTCGAATCAAATCCTTCAATGTCTCCTCCTTCTGCCTCTTCAATGTCATTTATGATTTCTTCTTCTTCCTTTGCTGTTGCAATTATTTCAGAATCATATTTTTGAACAGCAAAAGAGTCGCTCACGAATGTAAAATTTTTTTCATTGCAAAGAGCTAGAGCTTCTTCATTTCTCGAGTAGACTTTCAAT
>DAIOSV010000067.1:0-3926 GCA_036752345.1 Bacteroidales bacterium
GTAAAGTAATTTTCTTTATCTTTAGTACAAGGGGATTTGACAGAATTGTTGAATCCCCTTTTTTATGTTAGTAGCCATTCCCACACGGGCATAATCTTTATTTTTACAAGGCGTTGAATTCTGAAAAGTTTAAAATAATGCACGAAAATAGTTAAATTTGCATATCTTTGTGTGAAATCTTAAACTTATGAACAGTAGCACAACTTCTTTATATAAGGCTCAGGTATTTACTTTCACGGAGGCGATGGGGTTAGTAACGATGCCAACGGTAAGTTTAAAAAGTATGCTTACGCGTCTGCAAAAGTCGGGTTCTGCTAAGAAGGTACGACGAGGATTGTATGTCATGGTTGATGTTGCAACGGGCGGGGTATTATCTACCCGATATGAAATTGGCAGCAAGATTTCTGAAACTTCATTTATTGGATACCATAGTGCTTTTGAATTTCATGGATTTGCTCACCAAGCATTCTCTCAGTTGTTCGTGGGAAGTGACAGTCGTTTCTCTTCTTTCGATTTCGAGGACGTTCGTTATGAGTATTGCAGTAATACGATAGGGAATATTGGTATTTATACGCCAATAGGCCACCCGAAGGTTCGTGTATCGACCATAGAACGTACCATTGTTGATTGTTGTGATAGGGTTGATCGTGTTGGTGGATACGAGGAGTTGAGCCATTGCTTAGAGTCTGTGTTGCTTCTTGAAGAAAACAAGTTGAAACAGTGCCTTGATGCGTATAACAAGAAAAGTCTCTATCAGAAGGTCGGGTATATGATGGGCGGAATACAGAAACAGGTACATATATCTGATGATTTTCTTGCCTATTGCAAACGTAGCTCTAGTGGAATGATTTCGTATTTCACAAAGGATTCCAATGTGTATGTAAAAGAATGGGGATTGTATATCCCAGAACTAAAACAGGAAAACAATGCTCTCGTATAACAAAAACAGTCTTAATGCGCTAGCCAACGAGCAGGGCTTTATTCGTGACAATTTTGAAAAGGTACTTCGCTTGATTGAAATACTCAGATATTTCCATAACAGTGCGTTATTGTCAAAGTCTTTAGTTCTTAAAGGAGGAACTGCAATCAATCTTACCATATTTGAAATGCCCCGTTTGTCTGTTGATATAGACTTAGACTATGCCATAAATTGTTCTCGTGAAGAAATGCTAAGTGGGAGAGAGTTTGTTAATGATGAGGTGCTCCGATATATGACTTCGGAGGGCTATCGGTTGTCACCATCTACAAAGAACCCTCATTCTCTTGATTCATGGGTGTTTTTCTATACGAATGCAGCAGGTAACAATGATAGTATCAAGATAGAAATAAACTATTCTAACCGTTGCCATGTACTTCCTTTGGTAGATGCTTCGGTATCAATCCCGTTCTTGAGTGACGTTACTGTAAGAACGTTGTCGCCTATAGAGTTGTTTGCTACAAAAATCAATGCACTTATAAATAGGTGTGCCGCTCGTGATTTGTACGACGTGTATGGAATGATTCAGTCAGACTTGTTTGCTTGTAAGGAAGAACGTGATTTATTGAGGAAAACGCTCGTGTTATATTTGACCGTTGGCTCCTCGGTTACAGTAGGAGAATGTTCGACTCGCTATGATACCTTTCCTCTCATAGAAGGTATTGCGTTCAAGCAAATTCGAGAACAGTTGTTACCAGTCTTACGTAAAAAGGAAAACTTTGATTTTGAGTCAGCCAAAGCAGAAGTGATACAATACTTGTTGCAACTGCTTGCCTTGACAGATGATGAACAGGCATATATCACCGCTTTCAATGAGAAACACTATAAACCAGAACTTTTGTTTGATGATGTAGATATTGTGGAGAGAATTTCAACACATCCCATGGCGTTATGGAAAATGAAACTGTAATAACTATAAAAAAAAGTGTAACCAAACGGTTACACCTTTTTTGTTGATTTAAAGTGCCGTATTTCCGAAAATTGTATATTTGAGATTCGTGAATAACATGGTTATCGTTAATAAAAAATCTTTGTATCTTTCATTTCTCGATGAACAATAGTAATTCTAAAAATATTTGAAACATGAAGACAAAAAGTATTATAGCAGTTCTTGCCATACTGTCTTTACCATTGGCGTGGAGTTGTAGCAAAGACAAAGGCTCCTTGGAAAATGACAAAAAGGCAACGTTGCAAATGAATATTACAGATGCACGATGTACACAATCCGAAACAAAGAGTTTAAAAACTTCTGTTAGTGGCGACATTATTGATCCTGAAAAGCTGACAGAGTTTGAGGTGAGTTTTTCCGGTATCTTTTTAAAAGACTCTGCGGATAATTTAGTTACCGTAATGAATTCAACAACAGCAGTTGATTTACGGTCGTTCAGAGGTACGGTAAAAGAACTTTTACCGGTTGAAATTCCCCTAGGAAATTTCAAAGCACTTGTCGTAAAAATCAACGGGGTTTCTATTACATATGACAATAATACGTATCAGGCATCGACTACCCAAGCTGCATCGGTAACAATAGGTTCTGTAAGTCAAACTATTAGTACCGGAATTCCCAACCCCTTTACTTCAGATATGTTGTTTGAAATTCCTTTAAACGTTCAAATGACAGATACCGTGGCTGTTCAAGGCATCCGCTTGTTTTTTGATGCCGAAGCTTCGTGCAGTGAAATAGCAATAGATGTTCCTGTTATTGGAACCGTTTATTTTGCCGGTATGCGTGATGCGGTAAATATCAGTGCGATAGTAGAAGAGAATATCCAACAGATTAAACATTCTCCACCTTCAGGCTTCGAACTCACTGCAGAGGACAATATTAATTACTACGGACTCCATACGTTTGTTGATTTCGCAGAAAAAGGAGGGGTAATTAATTCACATACTTCACAGCATGTTTTTCGTGGTGAAGATGGAACTTTACTCGTCGATGCTGAAGATATGGAAGTAAATGCGAGCGCATTGTCTGTTACCACAATTAGTGCAGTAGGCGAAACGGAAACGAGAGCAGATGAGGTTTTTAAATATGCAACTATAAAGACGAATCTTGCAAATGCGGGATACAATCTTGAATCAGGGAAAACGTATTATTTTAGTTTGCGAAAGACATGGAACATAACATCGAATGGTAAAACATACAATCTAACCAGATTATGTGAACCTATTCCTGTAGTGTGTCCATAGAAAGCCGCAGCCGTTGCATTGCTGATAACGATAGTAAAATAGTAGTAGAATGAAAACGCCGGAATTGCTCGTAAAAAGTTTTTTAGGACTACTTTTTCTTCTCTCTGTAATGGGAGCAACTTTGTTTGTGCCGTACGGAAGTTTTAACTACCATTTAGCATGGTTGTATTTGGCTGTATTTGGAATTCCTGTTGTTGTAATTACTGTATACTTGTTTCTGTTTGACAAACATTTATTGGAAACGAGAATTGCTGTAGGCCCAGTATCAGAAACACGGCCAATAGAAAAGATAATTCAATCCATTGCTGGTATAGCATTCTTAGGCATTTTTGTAGTATCAGCTTTTGATTACAAAAATAACTGGACGCAGGTTCCAGTGGCACTTTCGTATGTGAGCAATTTGTTTTGTTTGCTTGCTTTTGTGTGGCTGTTTTTCGTTTTCAAGCAAAACACATATCTAAGTGCAACCATTGAGGTTCAAGAAAAACAACACGTCATTTCAACAGGATTATACGGAATTGTACGGCACCCAATGTACACCGGTGCCATGATTTTATTACTTTTTACACCAATTGCGTTAGGCTCGTATTACGGATTGCTTCCTGTTATAGTTCTTGTTGTCGTTATCAGTTACAGAGCAATTGACGAAGAAAAAGAGTTGAAACAAAATTTAGTAGGATACAAAGAGTATTGCGAAAAAGTACGATTTCGTTTAATCCCCTTTGTTTTTTAGGCAATGAAACTTTGAAAACGGAATTTC
>DAIOSV010000068.1:0-1700 GCA_036752345.1 Bacteroidales bacterium
AAAACACGACGCCACGCATATCCATCGTATTCTTCTACCAAAACGTTTGGAACAGTATGTGCCGGTGTTTCACAAACCGATGGAATATATTCGTTTATAACTTTCTCAATAGATTTACCTGTAGTTGGGTCTATTTCCTGCCAACTTGGAGTTACCGGGAAATAATTTCCTCCATCGGCATCTTTAGCTTGTGCATCATAAGACCAATCATCAGTATAGTCAGTGGCGGCCCAATTTGAAGGGAACATATAGCCGGCCACACGTAATGGTTCGGTACCTCCACGGTGAATACGAGATCCCATTCCATAGTAGTTACTCAAATGCGCTGTGGTAGTTACCAAAAGTGGTGCAAATTGAATCATCATTCGTTGATTCCATTTACCATACCCATCGGATCCTTCCACAACCGTTTCATGAGAGACTGAAACCTTATCACTTGTTGTGCGTTTTCCTTCATATACTGCAGTGTACCATCCCCATCCTGTAGTACAACCAGCATCGCCAGACAAACATTTCATATTTGAATCATAGAAATAATATGAAATTCTATAATTTCCATAGTTAATGTATGGTTCTATTGCATCATTGTACAAACGGAATTTCAACCAGTTTTGAGAACCCTCAAGTGTATTAGCAAATGAGATTCCTACACGTGGACGACCACCATCAAGCCAACCGGCTTCCGACGAGTTTTCAAATTTAATAGTATAGGTTACTACATTTCCCGGATTTACTTGCTCAAGATTTGCCGTTTTTTCAATTACCAACGAACGTTTGATGACATCAACACAGTTTCGTTGCATGGTTGCAGTTATAAAGTTAGGATATTCATTTGAAGTCCATCCATATCCATTACTACACGTAATTTGAGCAGTAGTGCAGTAGCGTCCAGATGCAAGAGGACCAATTTTTGCCACATACGACACTTGTCCTTTAGTAACATCAAGCGAACCTGTTTTGAAGCCGGGAACCGTTCCTATTGTCCAGGTTACAGTATGCGTTGCTGCATCATAGACACCACCTTTTGTAGCACTTACGAAAAGAAAATCATCCGGAACGTACTCTACAATTTTCACATTGCTGGCATCTACAGAACCATAGTTACGGTAATCAAGATAATAGGTAATTTCATCACCGGTATATGCGTATGAAAGACTATCCTTTAATGAACGATAAATCTTCATATTTGCCTTTGGAAGCATTTTACTCGGCGCTTGCATTTGTCCGGAAGCAACTAACATACCGAGCAATCGGAACCAACCATGGAAATAATGAGGATCACTCGTCAAATATCCATCTCCTGCGTCATCCACATCCCATTCTATACTACATTGGCGATACAATAATCCAAGTAAATCTAAATCTTGTGCTGCAACAGCAGAAGCAGTACCACAACCAGGAATCCAGTTCAGTGTAAATGCACTCGCTACAGAAGTTCCATCAGGATTGACATCCCATTGAATCGTTGAAGGACCTTTGTATGTAACAGTAGGACCTCCACCAAAATCAGTACAGGCAGCGCCACCCCAATCTTGAGGACTATTCATATATCCTGCCATTTGTTTACTAGCATTCAATTCAAACGTGTTTCCTCCGCTAACAACTTTATGTGTTGTGGGATTCCAGGTATACGTTGGATTTCCATGCCATACATAGTTTAATGCAGTACGCCACGTGGAACGGAAACGGCCTCCTTGGTT
>DAIOSV010000068.1:1800-3804 GCA_036752345.1 Bacteroidales bacterium
GTAATCTCAGTCCAAGTGTCACCGTTTTTCATGTAGCCATCAAAACCAATTTCACCTGAATTATTTCTTTGTGGATTCTCGGTAGGGAAACGGGTACTCAAGGCAACCAATCCTCGTATTACGTCTATCATTTCTTTTCGATACGAAATAGGATTTCCCTTGATATCATTAATCCCCATATTGTCACCCCATTGCATCCATGCCACATAGAGTGCAAGCGCAATATCAACATCACCATCGGTGGCGGAATTTGCATTATCTTTTAAAGCATAATCGCCATACGCATAGGTTGGTTCAAACACTACTCCATCAATATATCGAAGCTGTTTTACGCGGGAAACATCATGACAACGCATCCATAGACCATCAAAAGAAGTTTTATCGCCCATGACTGCTGCTGCCAACAATGAATATCCATCTCCTTCACGACAATCATACGGGCAACCGATATTTCCACGAATGTATTTTACACCATTTACCGATTCTCCTGTGTACTCCCACTCATTCGCAAAAATTTGATATGCATCACGAATATCCTGTTCCATCTCGGCATGGACAACGCCATCTGCATTTTTTGTTCCTAAGTTATCTAATGAAATTCCTGTTTCAGTTAGATATGGTAAAAATTGAGGAAAGGGATATCGTGGATTTCCAGAGTTTATATGTACAGTAACTTGTGATTGCGCATTTAGTGCAAGAAATACTATACTGACAAAAATTATAATGCGAGATTTCATACTTTTACCTTTTACACCTTGTAAGACTTTTGTTTTGTCCAAAAGGTTTCACGTTTTACCTTGGACAAATGTGGACAAAGATACAAAATTTACTTATTGTATAACAAACAAAAAGTCCCTAACCCTACCCGATAAAATCATTACTATACGAAAGCGACTTTACTTCGTATTTTTGAGCAAGTTTTGTTGTATTTTTGCAGCAATAAAATAGACACAATGATACAATTAGGTAAAAAAAATACTCTCTCCGTGCTTCGCAAAGTCGATTTCGGATTCTATCTCGATGGTGCTGAATACGATAGCATACTGCTTCCCAAACGCTATGCTCCCGAAGATTTGAAAGAAGGCGACGAAATTGAAGTGTTTATTTACCTCGATTCCGAAGATAGAATTATTGCCACTACCGAAACTCCGTTGGTTATGGTAAACGAATGTGGTTACCTTCTAGCAAAAGATGTAAATGACTTTGGTGCATTCCTCGAATGGGGATTGTCTAAAGATTTATTTGTGCCGTTCCGTGAACAGAAAATGAGAATGGTTGCAGGGAAAAAATATTGGGTGTACGTTTACGTTGACACCGAAACAGACCGAATTGTTGCTTCTGCAAAAATTGACAAATTCCTCGATAAGTACAATCCACCATATTCCGAAGGCGATGAAGTTGCTATTAAAATACACTCGCTCTGCGACTTAGGAACCAAAGTGATTGTTGACGACTTGTATTGGGGAATTATTTACGAGAACGAGATTTTCGAAAAACTCACTATAGGCGAAACACGCATTGCTTTCATTAAGAAAATACGCGAAGACTTAAAGTTGGACATCAGCCTTACAAAAACCGGCTATAAAAACAAAATTTCCGACATTGAAACAACGATTGTTTCAGCGTTGGAAGCGCACAATGGCTTTTTGGCGTTGACCGACAAAAGTTCCGCCGACGAAATTAAAGACACCCTAAGCATGAGCAAAAAGTCATTCAAAATGGCTATAGGTGGGCTTTACAAAATGGGGAAAATTACAATTGAAGATTCCGGCATTCGACTACTATGAAAATCGGTTCTGTAGAATTTGGGAAATATCCGGTATTTGCCGCGCCTATGGAAGACGTGAGCGAAGCATCGTTCCGATATATGTGCAAGAAATTCGGTGCAGATTTGCTGTACTCCGAATTTGCGGCCAGCGATGCCATTGTTCGCTCGGTAAATCAAACTATGCGCAAACTCAAAAGCTACGAATACGAACGGCCGTTTGTTGTCCAAATTTTTGG
>DAIOSV010000069.1:0-1493 GCA_036752345.1 Bacteroidales bacterium
GACTTGGGCGCGCCGTCGGCAAATATGTATGGAATGCACGGCAAGGACCAAACGCTTTGCCAAAAATGCAAACGACCATCGTGTTTGTTTCCTGCAAAGTGCAAAAACTTGAACGATAGCCATGTGCGTTTGACAAAATTGTACGAAAAAGCCGAACGAATTTCCGGCATCAAACATTTGACTATAGGCAGTGGCATTCGCTACGATTTGTTGCAAGGAGCTCCCGGAGAAAAAGAATATATAACGCAACTAATACGCAAACACGTGTCGGGACGATTGAAAGTAGCTCCTGAGCACACTGAAGATGCGGTTTTGAAGAGTATGCGCAAGCCATCGTTTCAGTTGTTTGAGAAATTTAAAACCACATTTGACGAGGTGAACCAAAAATATGGTTTACGTGAGCAGATAATTCCTTACTTTATTTCGTCACACCCCAATTGCCGCCCAAACGATATGAGAAAGTTGGAGCAGCAGTTACGTTCTATGCATCTTATGCCAGAGCAAGTGCAGGATTTTACTCCAACGCCCATGACGCTTTCAACCGTGATGTTTTACACGGGCGTGAATCCGTACACAATGGAGCTGGTTTTTTCAGCGAAAAGCAAGGCAGAGAAAGACGAACAGAAATCATTTTTCTTTTGGTACAAACCCAAAGAACAATATAAAAAACAGCCATGGACCAAGAATTCTCCCCGCAAAAAGTGTTAAAGTTCTGTCCTCGATGTGGCGGAAGTCATTTTGAGCCGCACGGTAGCAAGGCAAACAAATGCCGTGATTGCGGTTTTGTGTTTTACTTCAATGCAGCCACAGCCGTTGCCGTGATTATTCGTGATGCCGAAAACCGCGTGTTGCTCACCAAGCGTGCGTTCGATCCGGGAAAGGGCACATTAGATTTGCCGGGTGGTTTTGTCGACCCCATGGAATCTGCGGAACATGCGGTGGATAGAGAGATTGAGGAAGAATTGAATTTAAAAATTACGGAGAAAAAATATCGCGGTTCCTTTCCGAATACCTACGTGTATGGCGGAGTTCTCTATTATACTTGTGATTTGGCATTTGAATGCACCGTTGCTTCGTTTGAGCACATCACCGCTACCGATGATGTTTCGGCATACGAATTTCATCACATTACCGAAGAGGTGATTGCCCGCGTGAGCGCACAATCAATCAAAACGATTTTAAGGACGATTTGTTTGTAGGAGTCGTTGTACGTTTAACGTTGTCCGTTGTTCGTTTCTCGTTATACGTAAAACGTTGAACGTGTAACGTATAATGGGTTAATCGGTTAGTTCTCTGTGTTAATCTGTGGTCAGAAAGTATAGGTTATTAGGTAGAGACGTCACACAACAAGCAAGTGTGTATGTTTTTATTCTACAGAGAATAATTGCAAAGAACAATAATTCACCAAATCTGATAATTGTGTGGCGTCTGTACAATTCGCGTAAAACGTTGAACGTGTAACGAATAACGTATTCCGTAAAACGAGAAACGGT
>DAIOSV010000069.1:1593-3742 GCA_036752345.1 Bacteroidales bacterium
TATGCCCACGAAGCTGTTCCACTCAACCATGGGCAACGGCTTTGACCAGCTCTCTTGTTGTAGGTAGAACAAGTAGTTTGTGCATACACGTAAGGTTCAATTTGACGAACTTCGGCGCATTCATTATAAGCTGCTGGCAAATAGTTCTTGTAATTTTTGAAAGCACGTTTGCCGTGTCCTAAAATACAGTCAGCCATAATTCCCCAACCTTGTGTGTGTTGGAACACAGCCGCATTTTCCTTCATACCTTTATTGAACAATGGTGCTTTAATAACGGTAGCTTCTGTTTTTTGATATGGAGGATCGCAAAGAACCAAACCATATTTTATAGCCAAGTGTTTTTCAACGCTATTCATAACCGTTTCGGCACGTTCGCCAGTAGCTTGACCCGAAATGATTGACCATGAGTTTGGATTCAACCAAATCTTTCCTTCGTTAAGAGGATCGTTTTTGGTGCCAAAAATGTAGCCATCTTCTTTAATAGCGCGCACATACCAGTCGCCGTCCCATGCTACGTTGTCAATAATTTTGGTAAGAGATTGTAGATGTTTTTCTGCCCATGCCACTTCGCTCTTCTTTTGTAAACGAGAGCAGATGTCAATGTACACGGTAAGCGCATAGCGTAATTGCATAGCCACAAACACGGTTTCACCTTTTGCACCGAGCACCAAACAGTCGTTCCAGTCGGCTTTAAGACCGCAAGGAAGTCCGTTTTTACCACAACGGTCAAGGTTGAATTGAATAGCGCGTTTTAAGTGTTCAAGTACTGTGCCTTCGCCTTTGTCAGAGAAAGGAAGCACTTTGTCGTAGTATGAAATATCGCCAATCTCTTTTACGTAGGTAGGAACCGTGTTGAACAACCACATGCAGTCGTCAGAACGGAATTCGTTTTCAGGAGTTGGAACTTCATGTCCAGGATTGTGCGCAAATGGTTTTACCACTGGCATAGCACCACCGTTAGAATTTTGTCCTGTGAGCATCAATTCCAAGCGAGAAACAACTTCTTCAGGAATATTGTGAATAATTCCGAGCATATCTTGAATGGTATCGCGGTAGCCCATTCCGTCACGTTCTCCACGATAGATAAGTGATGCAGCGCGGCTCCACGCGTAGGTAATCAAGTTATTGAATGGATTCCACATGTTTATCATGCTATTGAACGCTGCGTCAGGAGTGTTTGCGGTAAGACCTTCAATGCGTCCGTGCCAGTAGTTTACAATTTTCTTAAACTCGGCATCAACTTTTGCAGGAGTAGCAACTAATTTTGCGGCGTTTTTACCTTCAACGCCTGCTTTACCAATACCAAGCACTACGGTGAATTCTTTTGTTTCTCCTGGCTCAAGGTTTATGTCAACTTGAAGCGTTCCACACCCATTGTCACCTTCGGTAACAGAGTTGGTACATTTTCCGTTTTCAACAACGAGCGGGTTGGCGTATGTACGGTATGAGCTTCCAATAAATTTGTAGCGGTCGCTGTCGTGTCCGGTTACTTTTTGTCCAACAACGCCTATGAATGAATGGCGAGCTTGGTCTTTGTTTTGGAAATTTTCAGGATCTTCGGGCATGTTGAGGTTGCTGCCGTGATCAACGAAACCATTTTTGTACGCAGTTTGAATAATATATTGCGTGTATTGCAAGTTGTTGCTATCGTCGTTCATGTTCCAGTTCGACGCAAATTCAACATACGTAAAGGCGCGCAACTTACGAGCTTTTTTGCCCGTGTTTGAAATTTTTACATGCCAAACTTCAAATTCTTGTCCCATAGGAACGAAATACAACGTTTCTGTTTTGATGTCGCTATATTCCGAAGAAATTTTAGTGTACGCAGAACCGTGTCGGCATTCACTTTTATATTTGTCAAGTGGTTTGCCTACCGGTTGCCATGAGCCAGACCAATAGTCTTTACTTTCGCAGTCGTGAATGTAAAGGTATCTGCCCGGTTGGTCAAGAGGAACATTGTTGAACTTAATACGAAGGTAACAACCTTGTACCGAAGAGCGGAAGAAGGAATATCCTCCTGCATTGTTTGTAATAATAGCACCGTAGCGAGTGTCGCCAAGGTAGTTGCTCCATGAAGTAGGAGTGTCTGGTTTTGTAATGACGTATTCTTTGTTTTCGTCATCAAAATAGCCGTATTGCATACAATAAA
>DAIOSV010000070.1:0-3697 GCA_036752345.1 Bacteroidales bacterium
TAAAGTCGTTTTCGTGATGTATTAAGGTTGAATTTGCATCATACCAATTGATTGTTCCTGTACCAGTTGCGGTATACGTAGGAACTGTTTCTGTTGCGCATATCTCGTCATTCGAAATATTTACAGTAGGAGCTGGTGTAGGGCAACTAATACGATTTACTTGTATTGTTGCGCATTCGCTTTCGCAGCCATAACTATCGGTTTGAGTGACTCCAAAATTTTCAGACGCAAGACCAGTTAATCCTGTATTGAATGAATTGCCTGTACCCAATTGATTTTTTGTGTCGCAAGCATCATACCATTTTACGGTATTTGTGCCAATAGGTGTTACATTCAACACTGTTTCATAATCAGTTTCTAGTTGTGTTATTGGCGAAGTTACGGTCAACGCATTTACGGTGTGAACCACAAAGGCCGCTGTTGTTTGGTCTGTACAACCTTCAGCAGTTTGGTAATTTACTGTAATAGTTATAGGAGAATTTTTTGTAGTCGCATTAGCCGGATTGAAATTGCCTTCACTAACCGTTTCTCCTGAATAGGTAAACGTTCCTCCTGTTACATCTGTTGTTGCTTGTATGGCAACTTGAGAATCATTTACGCAGAAATCTTTATTTGTGTTTGTAATAGTTATTTCAGGTTTTTTATTGATTACAAGTGTAACTTCAGTAGGTACGCCTTCACATCCACTTGCATAATCAGTTACCAACCATTTGTACGTCCCAGCATCGGTAAACGATGGCGTGAATGAAACGTCTGTCGAAACTTTTGTACCATTATAATACCAGCTAACATTTCCGGTAGCTGACACGGTAAAGCTTTGCATTGGGGCTTGTTCACAAATTGTAGCAGTTAACGGGGTAACAGTTGGAGCTGGTGTTGGACAATCTACCACAGAGAATGTCATACAAGCCGGTTCGCTGGTACATGTTCCATCAGTTTCGGTCACACAATATTGCCATGAACCTGCAACTGCCGAACTTGGATGTGTTATTGACGCTGCAGTAGTTTTATGGGAATTTTCATCTGTCCAAACTAATGTTCCTCCATTACCAATTGCCGTTATTGTCAAGTCTGTTGATGTAACAACTACTGATTTATCTTGTACCGTTGGCGCAGGAATTTCTCGTATTTCCATTGGTACAAAGACTGAGTCGGAACACCCGGTTGTTGGATTCTTATACGAATAAGAAATAGTGTAATTCCCCGCACTCAAATCATTTGTGTTAATCACAGTAGCAGTGTTATTATCAATCCACAATGTTCCACCTGCCGGCGATGCTACAAACGTAGCCGCTCCAGTGTTTACACATTCTACCGGATTTACGGTCAATTCTACCGTAGGCAATTCATTTACCTTAACTGGCACTTGTTTGTTGGTAGAACACCCATTTTCCAATACCGAATATGTAATAGAATATGAACCGGCAACTTGTGGGTCAAAACTTGTGCCCGTCGTGTGCTCACCAACGAAGGTTCCCGTAGTAGGCGACACGTATTGTTTTAAATCAAATGCTGCACTACCAATACAAACCGCAGGAACAGGAGTAATTGTAACAACCGGAGCTGCATATACCATGATTGGTAATGTAGCTGTGTTTTTACAATTATTACCATCGGTATATGTGTAGATAACATTGGTACTAGCTCCAGCCGTTACTGCCGAAGGAGTAAAGTTTTTGCTCGACGTTACTCCCGAACCAGAGAACGTTCCTCCGGTTGGTGCTGCGTACGATGTTAAATCAAACATAGCGTCATATTCACATTTATCAGGAATAGCTGTCGGTGTAATTGTTGGCAACGCATTCACTTTAATAGTTGAATTGGCAGTATTTGTACAATTATTGGCATCGGTGTACGAATAAGTGAACGTATTTGAGCCAGCTGCTGTCGGATTGAAACTTGTTACAACCGCACTTGAAGCATCTGTTACCACACCAGCTACTTGTGATTTATATGTAGTAAAATCAATCACACTAGAACCCTCGCAAACACTTGCCGGTAATGAGAAACTAACTGTTGGCAATGTATTAATCTTGTATGTAATAGTTGCTTTTGGACTTTCGCACAACGATGTGTTGTCGTACAAAGAAACATCAAATGTATAGGTTCCGGCAGCTGTCACCGTTGGAATGTAGGTAGTAGCCGGATCATCTTGTACTATTACATTGTTATAATACCAACGAATATTGCCAGTTCCCGCTGCTACGGAAAGTTGTTTTAAAGCATTGTTAGTTTCACCAAAACAAACAGCAACAAGGTTGCTTGTTGGAACTGGAACTTCTGCCTCACACGCAGTAATTTCCAATGTTACGGCTGTTTTTTCTGAAACGCATCCCGATTTGGTACTTACTACATAATATGTATACACACCAACTTTACCTTGAGTTCCATCAATTACCTCAGCTGCAGCAGGAGTATATGTTGCGCCCGTGCCAACTTCTGTAGTTAATGCAGCATCGGAATACCAAACTAAATTTTCGCCCGTAGCCGTCAACGCTGGAATAGTTGACGATGTAACCTTTGAATAGACTGCAGACGCATTCGTTCCAACAGGTTTTACCGGATCATATACGGTAATTGGATTTGTAGTCGTATTAGAACAAACACCATCCGAATACGTATATGTAATGGTATATGCCACATCAGTAGTTGCCAACGAAGGATTGAAACCTGACGACAAATCTAAACTTGGGGTCGCCGTAAATGTTCCGCCTGTTGGATTTCCACTCAATGCAATAGTAGAACCGCTTTTGCACGTTGTTGTTGGTAATACAAATGAAACTAATGGCTTTTCTTGAACCGATATATCTATTGATTTTGTTGTATCGCAACCATTAACTGTATAGGTATAGGTAACTGTATGTGTACCTTTTCCTGCCGTTGATGGTGAGAATGTAGAACCGGAAACTCCCGTTCCCGAAAATGCTCCTGTACCACCTGTTGGACTTGGAGTTGCTTTTAATGTTACATTGCTTGCATCAACACAAAGATTCGCTACCGCATCAATAGAAACTGTAGGTACTGGATTTACGACAACCGATGCCGTTCCTGCATCACTGCTACAATTACCTACTTTTACAACTAAACTATATGTTCCCTCGGCTGCTTCAACCGCAGTTATTGTTGGATTTTGTTCTGTTGACGTAAAACTATTTGGTCCTGTCCATTGGTATGTTCCTACAGCACTAGTTCCCAAGTTGATTTTAGAACCTGCACAAACCGGTGAATTGGTTGTTATAGTTGGAATTGTTGGTGGTGCTAACGTAGAAACAACAATTTCTTTTCTTGGACTTTCGCAACCACTCACTGTTTGCGTAACAAAATACGAAACATCTGCTACATCAGTTGTACTTGGCGTTGGAGCAATGGTTGACGAAGTCGTGCTTGTTGCGGTTGAATACCATTTCAAAGATGTTCCTGTTGCTGACAATATCACAGCTGTTTCATTTTGACAATATTGGATTGGAGTTGTTGCGGTAGGCATTGCTGGAATCGAATTCACAACCACCGTTGTTTTGCCTGCTGCGCTTGTACATCCACTTACAGTTACCGTCAATGAATATTCTCCTGCAGTAGTAGTGCTTGCTGTAGTTGTTGGATTTTGTAAGGCACTTGTAAAGGCATTCGGACCTGACCATGCATACGTTGCTGAAGCAACCGTAGGAACAGATAACTTAATTTCTTGCCCATCGCACAC
>DAIOSV010000071.1:0-3632 GCA_036752345.1 Bacteroidales bacterium
CTGTTTGTTGTACCGTTTGCATGGCTTCGAATGGGAATATCTCGGTAAGCAAGAAATATCCCAAGATAAATCCAACTACGCCAATAATGATACCAACTTTAGCCATATCTTTCGTTGGCACCATACCCGTTGATGCGGCAAGAGCATTTGGTGGTGTAGATATAGGCAACATCATTGCTAATGAAGCACACATAGCTATGAAAGGAATCAAGGCTGCGATGCCACCAATGTTTTCAAATGCAGGATTGCCAATTAACGCTTTACCTACAACAATTAAGATAGGGATAAGTAAGTTTGCTGTAGCTGAATTTGAAATAAAGTTGCTCAAGAAGAAGCAAATGAAACCTGACACTATGAATACTAATGCAACATTCATTGCATTGAAATCGATTGCGTTGATAAGTGTTGTAGCCAAGCCTGTTTTCTCCAAACATGTTCCTAATGCGAAACCTCCGGCTACCAACCAAAGCACACTCCAGTTGATTTCTTTAATGTCTTCTTTTTCAAAGATACCCAAGGCGGTAAATACACCAAGAGGAATAAGAGCAACCACGTTAGAGTTGATTCCGGTGAGCGATTCTGTTACCCACAACAAGATAGTAGTTACGAATGTAATCCAGACTACGTATGTTTTCCAATCTTTCGCGCGTTCTTTTCCTTTTATTTCAAGAACGATTTTATCGGTTTTGAATGGGAAGAAGAATTGCAAAAGCAACCATGCAAACAATATCATTACGATAACATAAGGAATCATACGTACCATCCATGCTACAAAAGGAACTTCAAAACCTGCGTTTTGCAAAGCACCTACGGCTATAGCATTTGGAGGTGTTCCAATAGGAGTACCAATACCGCCAAGGTTAGCTGCTATAGGAATTGCAAGTGCGAGACCTATTTTACCTTTTTCATCTTTTGGAAGTACTGCCAACACAGGAGTAAGGAATGTAAGCATCATAGCTGCTGTAGCTGTGTTGCTCATAAACATTGAGAATACTGATATTACGATTAAGAAACCGAGAAGCACAAATTTAGGTTTTGTACCAAATGGTTTTAATAATGCTTTTGCAAGCGTTACGTCTAATCCGAATTTTGAAGCCACAATAGCCAATACAAATCCACCCAAGAAAAGCATCACAACCGGGTCGGCCATTGAACCCATGATGTATTTGTAATTGACTAACTTGCCATAATCTTCCTGACAGAGGAATCCTAAGCCTTTGTTTGACACAGTTAGTAATGAAATTACAATAACTAACAAAGAAGTTGTCCAGTTTGGGATAATTTCAAATACCCACATGAGGGCCGCGAAAATAAAAATTGCGATTGTTCGTTGTTGTGTTACTGTCAAGGCATCAATGCCATAGAATGACGTTGGAACTGCCCATGCGACTAGAGTTACAAGTAATGTAAAACATAGTGCGATAATTTTCTTTGTACTCATAAAAAAGTGTTTAACGTTTTAATTAATTTATTTTCCTTTTGAAAATTTTTCCCAAAAGCTCTACAAATGTATAAAAATTAGCATTTCGTTAATCATATTAATGCTGTTTTTTACGTAAAATACGTATTTACAACATTAAACCGTTAGTATTCTATACATTGGTGTCCCATCGGGACGAAGCTCCAATATATGACGTTCGCAGGAAAGTTGCTCTGTAGGGTCATGCGTTACATGCAGTAAGGTGGTCGTTCCCTTTGCCGCAATTAACTCTAGCAATTGAAGTATCTTCTCTCGATTTGTTTCGTCCAACCCGTGACAAGGTTCATCAAGTATAAGTATAGGCGGACACTTTACCACCGAACGGAGAATAAGCATTGCACGTTGCTCCCCGTAACTCAAGTCGCGAAACATTTCGCGCTCACGTCCTGCAAAGCCTCCAAGTGCAAGCCATTTGTCGGCAATTGCCGTCTCCACTCCTGTTGGTGCTCCATACAATCCAATGGAATCGCGGAAACCGGAGATAATAAGATTGCGGAGATTGGTTCCTCCTACCATTCGGTACTCTACATGCAAGCGGTACGAAACCACTCCCAGTTTACGCTTTATGTCCCAAATAGATTCTCCCGTGCCACGGCGTTTGCCAAACAAGCGCACATCGTTACAATATACTTGGGTATTGTCGCCGGTAATTAATTCCAAGAAGGTTGTCTTTCCCGACCCGTTTGGACCTCGCACCAACCAATGTTCTCCTTTTTTCAATTTCCAATTCAAATCGGCGAGCACGGTATGGTCGTCCCAGGCTACGTTCACGTGATTCATTTCTACCAACACCTCATCGTCTAATGCCGTTTCTTTAGCCAATGGCGCAGTATCGCTTATAGTAGTGGTAAGGTTTGAGGCAAGTGTCTCACAGCTCGTTTCTTTGTCTTTCTCTTGCGCCTCGGCCCTTGTACGCAACACCTCAACGTAGGTTTCTTTTTTGTCTGAAAATGAGACCTTCTTGCCCGTAAACTCAAGCACATGGGTTATAGATTCGGGTATCTCGTGCCAACGTTCCATACATACTATACTATGTGGTGCCTTTGACGACTCTCCTTTTTGCTGCGCAGAAACAATGGTGGCAAAGAAATCGAACAAGATTTTCCGACTCTCGGCATCAAGTCCGGCAAATGGGTCGCTCAATACAAGCAGTTTCTTGCCCGAAATCAACGCACGAGCAAGCAAGGTACGGCGAATTTCGCCGGTTGACATATATTTAAGACCTCGGTCTAGAATTTTTTGTACGCCACACAATGCCACCGCTTTGTTGTTCTCCAAATCGGCAACCCACTGCGGCAACACATCGGTTTTGCGTAAACGGCCAAGCACACCTTCGGCAATAAACATTCGGCCTGTACGGCCTATATCTACGCCTCCTTCACAGTAATCACTTTCGTCGTTATTGCGTTCTTCTTCTATAATGCGAGCCGCACGCTCCAACGAAACCAATTCTACCGAATCTTTAAAAACCGTTTCAAAACGACTTTCTTCTGCTGCGGTTGCACTATTGGGCACAAATGAATAACTTCCTGCCAAGGCATTTACGAAATCGGCTTTGCCTCCACCATTGGGACCAATAACCAACCACGCTTCACCTTCATTCATGTGCCAGGTAAGCTGTGGCACTATTGTTTTTTGATTGTTGTCGATACGACAATTTGTAATTGTAATTAACTGTTTTCTATCCATTATCTGTAGCTCTACACACGCCCTCTTGCTGCTTTCGTAAGGGAGGCGAAAAGAATTGCACGAAAATAATAAAGTTATAGAAGTAATGGTCCATGAAATATTTTTTTTTTCAAAAAAAGCCGTAACTGTTGACTTGCAATTAAAAAATTGTATATTTGCACTGCTTTTTCGGAAGCGAAGTTCATTCTCATACAAAAGATATTGCCTCTTTAGCTCAGTTGGCCAGAGCACGTGATTTGTAATCTCGGGGTCGTTGGTTCGAATCCGACAAGAGGCTCTTTTTAGGGCGAATACCAGAGTGGCCAAATGGGGCAGACTGTAAATCTGCTGACGTACGTCTTCGGTGGTTCGAATCCATCTTCGCCCACAATTTAATAAGCGGGAGTAGCTCAGTTGGTAGAGCATTAGCCTTCCAAGCTAAGGGTCGCGGGTTCGAGTCTCGTTTCCCGCTCATTGAAAATCA
>DAIOSV010000072.1:0-3541 GCA_036752345.1 Bacteroidales bacterium
GCGAAATTATAAAGGACAAAACAAACAACATCCGTTTGTTGCATTGCCGCAGTTATATTAGTGCACATGTGGGTTTGTACTGTCAGCAAAAATTTGGCATTCCTTGGATATTTGATATGCGGGGTTTTTATGCCGACGAGCGTGTAGAAGGTGGTTTGTGGCGGCAGTCAAATCCGATTTACCGCATGGTGTATCGGTATTTTAAGCAGATAGAAAAAAAGTGTATCACACAAGCGGCTCATATTGTGTCTCTTACACATAACGGCGCAAACGAAATCCGTTCGTGGAAAGTCCACCAAGTGGCGCAAACGCCTATTTCGGTTATCCCTTGTTGTACCGATATGCAGTTGTTCCATTTTGAAAAAGTGAAATCTTCACAAGAAGCTCTGCGCAAAAAATTACAGATAGCAGAATCTGCCTTTGTGTTGAGTTATCTTGGCTCATTTGGCACATGGTACATGACCGATGAAATGTTTGACTTTTTCAAAGTAGTGTACGACAAAAACCCGAACGCAATTTTCTTGTGCATTACGCCCGATTCTGCCGACAACCTCGAATCTCTTGCCATGCGAAAAGACATTCCTCGTTCGGCATTGCGCGTATATCGCGCAAATCGTGAAGATGTGCCGGCATACGCTGCTCTTTCCGATTGGTCAATGTTTTTCATAAAACCGGTATATTCCAAAAAAGCCTCGTCACCAACAAAGATGGGCGAACTGCTTTCGTTGGGAATTCCTATTGTGTGCAACACCGGCGTAGGCGATGTCGATTCTATTATGGCTGAATGCCCGCAAGGATTTGTGTTACAGGAATATACTCAGTCGGAATATGCTCGTGTGGCCGATGGTATGTTGCAAGCTTCGGCGCCAAATAGAGAAGCGCTTCGCGCGGTTGCGGAAACGTATTATTCTCTTGAAAAAGGAGCCGCACAATATGCCGAAATTTACAAGGCTATTGTTGGGTAAATTTCGTTAGACGGTAATCTTTTCTAATTCATTTTTTCTGTTGCCCCAAAAAACACTCACAAATTATGTATTCAAAATTGCTAATTTTGATCTTTGGCTGTATCTTTATGGCTTTGTAAGAGATAAAAATGAAAACAAATCATGCTTTAAGAAATACGATAATTATAGTGTTTGTAGCACTTGTTGTGTCGTTTCCTGTGATAAAAACGTCGGCACAATTTTTCTTGGATAAAACGAAAAAGCCAAGTGAAATTGCATTGACCGATTTGGCAAAAATTACCGACAATCGCTCAAATCAAATCATTGAACACCTTGGCTATACGGTGAGTTATAACACCCTTTGGCATGTACCCAATTGGGTGGCATATCAACTTACAAAGGCGGAAACATTCGGTAAAGTGCCACGTTCAGATACGTTTATGCCTGATCCTTTCGTGCACGGAGCCGTAATTACCCCCGACGATTATAATAATTCGGGATACGATCGTGGTCATATGGCACCTGCCGGCGATATGAAATGGAGCAAACAGGCAATGAATGAAAGTTTTTATATGACAAACGTGTGCCCGCAAAATCCTAATCTCAATGGAGGTGATTGGCGCGATTTGGAAGAACGTGTTCGATTGTATGCCCAATGGTACGATGAATTGTTTATTGTCTGTGGTCCTATAGTTTCAGCAAATCCTCAAACAATTGGAAATAATAAAGTTGCTGTGCCTGATAGTTTTTACAAAGTGTTGCTCAAGAAAAACGAGTCCGGCTATGATGCAATTGGTTTTGTGTTTCAAAATCAAGCAGGACATAAACCTATTTCGTCGTATGTAGTTACAGTAGATAGTGTAGAAACGCTGTCAGGAATAGATTTCTTTACTTTTTTGCCAGATGCTATAGAGAATAGCGTTGAAGCAAATTATTCACTCACTATTTGGAATATGCGATAAAAAAAACCATACGAAACATCGTATGGTTTTTTTCTGTAGAAACGTCACAGTGCGGCGTTTCTGTATGCTCTTTCGTGGCTTATTGTACCACATTATTCGTTTTTAAGAAATTAATCAAATCGGTTGCCATTTTTGCTTGTTGTGCAGCGCAAGGGTGCCAATCTGCACCGGTTCCGGCAGTTGGCGTAAAGTCATAGCGATAGAACGGATGTGCTGTAGTATTGTAATCAGTTTTTATGCCATCTAAGATACTTTTAACCATTGTCAAACCTGAGCCGCTCATCATACTTCCGGTAAGCAATACAAAAGACGTTGTTGGATAGTTTGCAATAATATTGTCAACGAACGAGCGGTATTTGTTGTCGAACGTAGCAGAATCAAACGAAGAGTATTGCCAGAGATCATTAGTTCCTAAATTGATGAATAAGACATCTGGTGTGAATTTTGAGAAATCCCACGCGGTAGTAGATCCTAACCATAATTTAGAATAATTGTCAGGCATAGAGCCATAGTTTGAAGCCGTAGTAGCATCGCCATAGTTTCTGTACACTCCAATACCAGAGCGAGCAACAACCATAGTTTCGGCGTTAAATTCTTTCGCTGTAAGGTATGCGTATCCGTGGCAGAAGTTTGATGTAGAATCGTTGAATGGTGAACGGTCAGTTACTTCTGTTCCATATCCGCAGGTGATAGAGTTTCCTATAAATTCAAATTTCACAGACTTTGCAGCAGGTTTTGAAAGCGAAGCGCTTTCGTCTATCAAAAAGCCAGAGAATTGAGGATTTTTGAAAATTCCTTCGGAACAAAGTGTGATTTTTGCAGTGTGTGTACCTTCTGCAAGACCTTGTGCGAGAACAAATGCATCATCTTTCTGTGAGTAACGAGCAGCAGAGCGAGTGTATAATTTAAAGGGTTCCATATCGTCAATTTCTACCCAATAGTATGCCACTACTTTGTTGAATTTTGCAGACAAAGATGTTCCGGTAAAATTGGTAGAAATAGAACTGCCCGGGTAGAGATATTGTGCTGATGTGCCATCAATAATCATACGACCTTCGTAGGTGATGTTTTCGTCGGTAAACGAAATTGTTTTTTGAGGAATTGCATTCACGGTGATATAAATTGAATCTTTAATTTCGGGACGAGCTGTGCTTATTGCGTAAATCCAAGTAGAGCCAATGGCTTTTGCCGATACGGTTTCTCCATCAAGGGAAATGATGGTATTGTCTCCAATTTGCCAATAAAAAGTAGTGTCGTTGGCATTGGCAGGAGCAATTTCTGCGCTAATAGTTGCACTACCATTGGCAGAGATAGTTAACGAGTCTTGAGAACAAGAAATATTTGCTACGTCAATTTTTTCTTCTTTGTCTTTGCAACTGATTAATAACAATCCTAACAATGGAATTGTAATGAGTTTTGATACATAGTGTTTCATACGTTTTGATTTTTTACCTTACACAAAATGATTCTCAACAATCAAAAGAGGAGCCGCCTCCAAATTTTGTAAAGATGTTGATTGTGTCAAAAATAAAAAAAATAAATGAGTGTTAGTTCTTCTGTGAGAAAAACTTTATTCAACTATCCATTCTGCTCGCTCATAGTCATCATCTGTAATTTTGTAGGTGTAGCTATAAT
>DAIOSV010000073.1:0-3526 GCA_036752345.1 Bacteroidales bacterium
GAAGGTGCTTTAGTTAGAATAGAAATAGGGATTACCTCTTTTTTACGATTAATGTAGTGAGCCAACTTGAATACATCGGTTTTATACACATCACCCAAAACAGAAAGGCTCCCCGTGGTGTCGCCGTAGAGCGTGCCGTATCCTACCGCAACTTCGCTTTTGTTGGAAGTGTTCAACACAATGTCGCCAAACTTATTGCTTACAGCCATAAGGAGCACCCCACGTATGCGTGCCTGCAAATTTTCTTCGGCAGTAGAAAACGGCAACTGTTTAAACAATGAAGCAAGTGCGTCCAACGACGAGTCGTACACGCCCTTTATTGAGATTATGGAATATTCCACACCAAGATTGTGTGCCAAAGCTTCTGCGTCGGTTACCGAATGAGATGAAGAGAACTCCGACGGCAACAACAATACGCGGACGTTTTGATTTCCCAAAGCCTCTACGGCCAAACTCAGTACAACCGCAGAATCAATACCTCCAGAGAGTCCAAGCACTGCATTTTTGAATTTGTTTTTTGCAAAAAAATCCCTAATACCTAACACCAAGGCATCATGCAAAACAGAAATATCTTGTTTTTGTTCTTCATCAATAGACGTATACGTTTTTTCTGTTTCGTACACAACAAGCGATTCCTCAAAGTAAGGCAATTGCACAATTCGTTTTCCTACAGAATTGGTCACGAACGAATGGCCTTTGTAAATTGCCTCAGTATTTGCCCCACATTGATTTAAAGAGATAACATGGAACCCACACCCTTGATATGATAATTCTTGTGATTTTGTACCATAACGAAACTCATTAGAACAAATATTGATTGCCAATGAGATATTTTTGGTATCTGGCACATCATTGCCGACGCATATTGCGATACGTTTACGTTTCAATTCTATCACATTTTTACCACTACCAGGAATGAAATATTGTGATTCAAGTTGCGATAACGATTTCTTACTTTGATGAGACACCATACTTCCGTTTTCTATCACGACTGCAGAATTGTATATTTTGTTGCCCGAATATATGGGACAACCAATCACTACGGCTATTTGATACGATTCTGCCACTATTTCATCCAAGGCAACTTGCGTGTCATGTTTAAACGCTTGATTTTGCAATAGATCAAACGGAAACGCCCCGCAAACACTCATTTCGGGGAATACAATTAAATCAGCATTCATCTGACGAGCTTCGGATATTGCTTTTGTGATTTTTGAAAGATTGTAGGTAAAATTACCAATCTCATAATTTTGTTGAGCCAATACTATTTTCATCGTTTTATACAAATTATGAAAGCCACCCCAATTTCTTGGAGAGGCTTTCCGTTACAAAAAATTTAAAACCTTAATTACTATAGGCAGATTCTCCATGTTCGTAAATATCGAGCCCTTCCTCTTCTATACGTTTTGTTACACGCAAACCAAAAATTTTATCTAGTGATTTAAAGATAACAAAACCCATACCTGCAGCCCATAAACCTACGACAAGCGCTCCGAATAATTGCGTAAGCAAGAAATGAGCATCGCCAGTGTAGAACAAACCTTCGGTTGTTGAGAATAATCCTGTCAACAAGGTTCCCAAGAATCCACATACACCATGTACTGATGAGGCTCCAACCGGATCATCAATTTTGAGAACTCGATCTATAAATTCTACAGAAAATACCATAACAAAACCACATATGGTACCAATTAAGGCTGCCCCCATAGGAGATACCACATCACAACCAGCAGTAACGCCAACCAAACCAGCAAGTATGCCGTTCAATGTTAATGACAACGATGGCTTACCATATTTAATCCAACTCACAAACAAAGAGGACAAACCACCTGCTGCCGCAGACAAGTTGGTTGTGAGAAAAACATTAGAAATGGCTATCTGATCGGCAGAAGTAGATGCTGCCAATTGCGAACCAGGGTTAAAGCCAAACCAACCGAACCACAAAATGAACACACCAAGAGCAGCGAGGGTAAGACTATGCCCAGGAATAGCACGAGAATTTCCTGTTTTATCATACTTACCCAAACGAGGACCAAGAATAATAGCACCGACCAATGCAATCCAACCTCCTACAGAGTGAACCACCGTAGAACCGGCAAAATCGTGGAATGTTGTTCCAAAGGTTTCCATCATAAAAGAACCTTCGTCACCATTCATCAACCATCCACCACCCCATGTCCAATGCCCCGAAATCGGATATACTACGACACTAATAAAAAGAGAATAGATCAAATACATTGAGAATTTAGTCCGTTCTGCCATAGCTCCTGAAACAATAGTTGCAGATGTAGCGCAAAATACCGTTTGGAAAATCAAGAAACCTGCTATTGGTAATCCATTGTCAATAATTTTGGCCATACTGTCAATATCAAAGAAGTTTGGCATACCGGCAAAACCACCCGTACCGAACATTATTCCAAAACCAACAAACCAATATAACAACGAGCCAATCATAAAATCGACAAAGTTTTTCATAAGAATGTTGGCAGTGTTTTTGGTCCGAGTAAACCCGGCTTCAACGAGCGCAAAGCCTGGTTGCATAAAGAAGACCAACATAGCAGCCAACAACATCCATACCGTATCCAATCCGGTAGCCAATTCAACCCCAGAAGAAATCGTCTCAACTACCGCCTCCGAATCAATAGCATCTGCTTGTGCAAACAGATCAAAAGGTAATAGTAACAATGCTGCCACCAAACCTCGAAATCCTATTTTAGAGAATCTTTTCATATCTTTATTTTTTAAATTTATACTACTATTATTTTTCTTGTTCAGCGTTGTAGAGTGCAATGTCGCCTCGTTCACCAGTTCTTATGCGTACAGCATCTTCAATTGGAATGATAAAAATTCTTCCGTCACCCACTTCACCTGTTTGTGCAGCTTTGAGAATAGCAAGCACGGTTTTCTCCACGTTTTTATCACGCACAACTATTGATACCAGAGTACGTTCTATAGAACTTGTATCGTACACCACACCACGATAGATACGCGCCTGACGAGTTTTTCCAACACCACGTACATCGTAATATGAAAACCACTCAATGTCTGCATCAAGAAGAGCCTCTTTGACTTCTTCAAACTTCGTTTTACGAATAATTGCTTCAATTTTTTTCATACACTTATATTTTTATGTTACACACTATAAATTAAAACCTAAAACCATATACGCTCCCTCTGTTGTTGGATTCCAAACAGTTTGCGCATACATGCCCAAAATGAAGTCTTCGGAAACCTTAAGCGATTTTGTAGCCTTAAGACTCACATTTGTAAATGCAAAGCTGTCAACATCGGCATAATAACTCGTTTTCCAAGGTACAAAACCAAGCTCGGCTTCCCATACTAACCCACCAAAATCAAAAGGTGCGGCCACAGAGAAATACGAAGAATATGCAACATCTCCTTCTTCTTTTATTCCATCGGCCCCAGCAAAGTTTGTATACCAATTGAACGCCATTAAGCCAAAATCGTAGCCAATTTGTGCTTCAAATACATGAGCAGTGGTATCAGGATCGTAGTGAAAATAGTG
>DAIOSV010000074.1:0-3357 GCA_036752345.1 Bacteroidales bacterium
TATTTTTGTACAAAACTTTTGCTATGAAAACTTCATTGTCCCAAATTCAAAAAAGTCTCAACGAGCTTGCTTCTACTCTTGAGAAATGTACCGAAAACAAAGAATTTACTGCCATTGAGCGCGATATTTTGTTGGCAAAAACGCGACAAGTATATGAAGGAATACTTTCAATGGAAGTTGCACAGGCTGCTCCCGTTGTAGAAGAACCACAACCTGTTGCGGTACAAGAACCTGCAAAGGTGGTTGAAGTTGCTCCCGAGCCAATAACAGAAGTGAAACAAGAACCTATCGTGGAACAAGAACCTGAACCTGTTGTTGAAGCAAAACCGGAACCGATAGCAGAACCAGAACAAGCTGTAAAAGAAGAACTTACATTCATCATAGAAGAACCAACAGCTCCCGAAGTGTCTGAACCGGCAAAACCGGTAGAGCAAGTGGCTGCGCCAGTCCAAAAGGCGGAAGAGCCAAAACAAGACGCTCCCGTTTTCAATCAAGTGACTGACTTGGGAAGCAAATTGGCACAAAAACCAATCAAAGACATTTATAGCGCGCTTACCATAAACGAACGCTATCTGTATCGTTCTCAGTTGTTTAACAACAACCAAGACTTTTTCATGAAAAGCATCAATACCCTCAACGAAAGCAAAGATTTCAATACCGCTCTCGGATTTATCAAGAGCAATTTCTCTTGGGATTTTGAGAACAAAAACGTGCAAAACTTCATGTCTATCGTTGAACGTAGATTTATGTAACAATGGGGAAACTAATCGTAGTGCCGACTCCTGTCGGAAATTTGCAAGATATGACATTTCGCGCCGTTGAAGTGCTCAAAAATGCCGACCTCATTTTGGCCGAAGACACACGCACTTCGGGCAATTTGCTCAAACATTTTGAGATACAAACCAAAATGATTGCGCACCATAAATTCAACGAACATGCCACGCTCGACAAAACGCTCGACTTGATTCGCGCCAATTCCATTACCGCACTCATTTCCGATGCAGGCACGCCGTCAATTTCTGACCCGGGCTATTTGATTACGAAAAAATGTATTGAAAACGATGTTGAAGTAGAATGTCTGCCGGGCGCTACGGCGTTTGTTCCGGCTCTCGTTATGAGTGGTTTCACCACCGACCGTTTTTGCTTCGAAGGATTTTTGCCTCACAAAAAAGGCCGCCAAACGCGTTTGCTCGGACTCAAAGACGAAACGCGTACCATCATTTTCTACGAATCGCCACACCGCGTTATTAAAACGCTTACGCAAATACAGGAATTTATAGGCGAACGAAACGTAGCCGCTGTGCGCGAAATTTCAAAGATTTATCAAGAAGTGGTGCGTGGACCTATTCCTACCGTTCTTGAGTATTTCAAAAAAAAACAACCTAAAGGAGAATTTGTACTATTGGTAGCCGGCAAGGACGATCCTATGGCACTCGCCGACGACGATGAGTCTGACGAGGATGAATAATTTCCTAATCAATACGCACTCTCATGTGTACGATGAGGCTTTTGACACCGACCGCGACGAAGTAATGCAACGCGCACGTGACCTCAACGTTACCAAAATCATATTGCCCGACATTGACGCAAGTTCACGCACACGCATGTTTGAAACCGTTGCGCGCTATCCCGACATGTGTTTTCCCATGCTCGGCGTGCATCCAACGTCGGTGAACGAACACTTTGAGACAGAGCTGGATTTGTTTTTCCAAGAATTGCCCAAGCACAACATTGTGGGTATTGGAGAAATTGGCTTTGATTTATATTGGGACAAAACATTTTTGGAGCAACAAGAAGAAGTTTTTTCAAAACAAATGGCGGTGGCGCTTGCGCGTAATTTGCCCGTGGTGCTTCATGTACGCAAAGCATTTAACGAAACCTATCGAGCACTGCGCGCACTTCCGGCTACGGAATTCAAAGGTATTTTCCATTGTTTTTCGGGCTCAAAAGAAGAAGCGTTCAAAGCAATTGACATGGGCTTTCACATTGGCATAGGCGGCGTGCTTACGTTCAAAACCTCGCACCTTGACGAAATAGTGCGAGCCATTCCCCGCGAACGCATAGTGCTTGAAACCGACGACCCCTACCTTTCGCCCGTTCCGCACCGGGGCAAACGCAACGAGCCGGGATATGTAGCGCTTGTTGCCGAAAAGCTTGCACTCGATTTGGGCATACGCAAAGAGGAAGTTGTAGACCTGACAACCGAAAACGCATCTCACCTTTTTTCACTGTAATGGCAGCCATATTTGACACGTACTTTACTCGATTTTGTGCGTTCGAACAGCGACTGCAGCAAGCCGTGAACCCCAAAGTGGGCATTATAGTAACCATTCCCTGCTACAACGAACCCAATATTTTTGCCACGCTTAATTCATTGTGTGCGTGCCAATTACCACAGTGCACGGTAGAAATTATTGTTGCCGTAAATTATAGCGAAACAGCATCTGACGAGGTAAAACAACGCGAACGGAAATCGTTTGAAGCCATACGCGAATATGCCGAAAAACAAAGCACAGCGCACATACAACTATTGCCCATATTCGCGCCCGACTTGCCTGCAAAATTTGCCGGCGTAGGCTTGGCTCGCAAAATTGCCATGGACGAGGCAGTGCATCGCTTTGCGCAGACAGACAACCCCGAGGGCATCATTACCTCATGCGATGCCGATGTGCTGGTTGACGACAATTATTTTGTGGAGATAGAAAAATTTTACGCCACACACCCCGACTGTGCTGCCGCCAATTGTTATTTTGAGCATCCGCTTGAGGGCGAATTGCCGCAAAGCCAGTATAATGCCATTGCGCAATATGAGTTGTACCTGCGGTACTACGTGGAGCAACTCAAACAAATTGGGTTTCCGTATGCCTACCACACGGTGGGCTCGTGCTTCACACTTCGTGCAAAGACCTATTGCCGCCAAGGTGGCATGAACAAACGGCAAGCCGGCGAAGATTTTTATTTTTTGCAGAAACTATTCCTTTCCGAAAATTTCGGAGAAATCAATACCACGCGCGTTGTGCCTTCGTCGCGCACCTCAGACAGAGTGCCTTTTGGCACCGGCACAATGATTTCGAAAATGACCGAAACACAGGCCGACTATCTCACATTTGGCAACGAAGGATTTGCGGTGCTACACCAATTTTTCCAAACCATTCCTCTTTTGCAAATGGCTGACGTGCAAGGCATTTTTGAAGGTTTGCACCCCACACTACAGGAGTTTCTGGGCTACGATGCGTTCAGTAGCAAAATATGTGAAATACGACAAAATTCAGCAACGGAAGAAAACTTCCGAAAACGCTTCTTTTTCTGGTTCAACGGGTTTATGATTTTCCGGTTTCTGAACGTTGCGCATCACGA
>DAIOSV010000075.1:0-3306 GCA_036752345.1 Bacteroidales bacterium
TGTGCGACTTGCTCAAATAGGCAAACATTGACATGACAGCAAATGCGCTCATAGTATGTCCAGAGGGGAATGAGAAATTTTCTTTGTAAATCGAAGTATCTTTCAAAAGATGCGTAAATGGCTCATATCCAAGCAATTTTGTTGGTCGTGGTATATTACCAAACACTACTTCTTTGAAAACATATACAAGTACGCCTACCAATAGTGCCTGAACCAGGAATAAGAAAAATTTTCTCCGTGAAATAAACGCAAACACCAATATAGTAACCACGTGTATGTAGCCTTCAAAACAGTTGGAATAGAAAATGAAAAATGGGTCGGTTGAATAATTGGCTACATTGTGATTTACCCACACATTGATAGCGTATTTGTTGAGGAGAATAAGCGGAACAATGCCAAGCAAGACACAAGCATATACGCCAAACGAGAAATAATTATCTTTCAAAAATTTCTTGAGATCGTCACTGAGAAACTGCATAGCTTGGTACTTTTGACTGCTTATCTATTTTTTCCAAAAGTACGTATTTTTAAATACTCACAACACGAATTTACAAAAACATTAATCTGCGTTGCCTCTGTGTTCAGAATCTCTGTAAAACCTTATAAACAGTGTCGCGCTCTACAGGGCATTTGTTGGCGTCATGTATAAGCGTAATCATTTCATCTTTTGTAATGATGGGTTGCGTCTCTACGGAGCCAGCCATGGAATAGATTTTTGTAGAATCATTAATAGTTCCATCAAAATCATCTACGCCATAATCCAACGTGATTTGCGAGAAATCCTTACCCAACATAGGCCAATAGACCTTGAGATGCGGAATGTTGTCGAGGAATATTCGAGATATGGAGAAATTCTTCAAATCCTCGGTCCATGGCAATTCTCGGGCTATGCCAAGTGCATTATGTTCTTTTTTATACTTCAAAGGAATATACGCATTGAAGCCTTGCGTCTCGTCTTGCAACGTTCTCAACCGATTCATGTGGTCTATTCGCTGCTCGTACGACTCCAAATGCCCATACAATATGGTAGCATTGGTAGTAAGCCCCTTTTGGTGGGCTAAACGGTGAATATTGAGCCAATCGGCGCTCTTTGTCTTGAGCGGACAGATTTTTGCTCGCAATTCTTCATCAAATATCTCTGCTCCTCCTCCCGGCATGGCATCAAGACCACACTGTTTGAGTTGGTCTAACACTTCTGAAATGCTCAAATTGTTCAGTTTTGCCATGTATTCTATCTCAACGGCAGTAAAAGCTTTGATGTACACGTGTGGCAAGATTCTCTTTACCAACGTGAGCAAATCACAATAATAGTCAATCTTTCGTGTAGGATGGCATCCGCCCACAATGTGAACCTCGGTGAGGCTTTCAGCGGGAATAGTCCGTAATTTCTGTTCTATCTCGTCAAGCGAATATTCCCAACTGCCGGGATTGCCCGGTTCGCGATAGTATGAGCAAAACTTACATTTGTGTACACATACGTTTGACGGTTCTATATGGATGTTCTTGTTGAAAAAGACATCGTTCCCATATTTTTCTGTCTTGATATGGTTTGCCAGCATTCCCACTAAATTCAAATCTGCTTTTTTGTAGAGCACCAACGCATCGTCACACGAAATGCGCTCGCTGTTGATAACCTTTTCTACTATTTTCTCCAAATCACCATCAAGTGAGGTTTTTACCAATAAATCAGAAATGCTCATATTCTATTAAAAATAAAAAAATGAGTTATGAGTTATGAGTTAAGAACAACTCATAACTCATAACTCTTAATTCATAACCCTAAAACGTGTATTTTACCATCATCTGCAAACGATGATTGGTTATCCAATGTAAGTCAGTATCGGCTAAACCATTTTCGGCATTGACATACGTTTTCTTTGCTGCCGTATAGTATTTACCATATTGCGCTGCAGTAATTTGCCATTCTAAAGCGACTGCAACATTACCCCAACTGCGAATAATTCCGGGAGCTACACGCCACATGCTATTCACATTGGCATACGTATTTTTTGCCAAATAATTCTTTGAAACATCAGCCAAAGCAACGCCTTGAATTGTGGTATCAGCAACCAAGGCCTCTTTGGTTCCAAAGTCTTTGGCATAGCCACCAAACAATAGATATTGCCATTTGTCGGTTTTGTACGAAAGACTTACCCACGATGAAGACACTTGTGTAGGAGTATATTCCCAGTGTCCGTCTTCTCCTTGTCCGTTGAATTTTTCTGTAACGCCATAACCACCAAGCAAATTCATGTGTTCGCCTGCTTCAGCATAGATACTCTTTGCTTTTACTGAAAAGTTGTTGTGCTCATATTGTACGTACACAAACGGAGTAACCGTAGTCAAACGGTCTGAAACTAAGGCGGTATACTTAACACTGTCAGCACTAAGCGCATCTCCTTTGTATCGTGGTTTAAGACTCAACACGTCAACACCTACGCGGCTTAGGAAGCCATTTTTCTTGAAATTAACACCAAGATATCCTTCTGGTATGTTGCTGTATTTCATATAATTAGCAGAAGCTCCTTCGGGTCCGTCCGATGTGTATTGCATTTGCCACAACGCAGAAGCCGTAAACGACAAGGCTTTGTTTACCGAATAGTCATACGTAACTTGTGGTGTTCTGCTGAATGGTGCAAATGGGACACCAATTTCCAACGATGTTCCGTGAATCATATCGGCTGCCATTGGATGCCATGCTTGTCCTATCTTCAACGAAGACGCATGATTTCCCTCTCCAGTCCAGTTCAACAACGCATATGCTTGTCTAAGACGAAATGTTGCAGTACCGGTAACGCCGGTTAATCCACTATAGAAGTCAGCCTCAATTTTTGCGGTAGCTGAAAAATTTCCGTACTCATATCCTTTTACATCAAACCCAAGACGAGACGTAATAGCCGACCATTTTGTTGTTGGATGTGCATTGATATCAGTTCCGTCGGCCTGTATTGATTCATCTAAAGGCAAATAGTAGTACAACTCGTCGGTACCCGATTTGCTCTCACGAGAATCGAACGTAAAATAATTGCGAATAAAGCCATACGGCTTAATTACCGCTGTTGTTTCTTTCTTAGTCACTTCTTCTTTTGGTGCCACTGTCTCCACCGTTTGTGATACTGCTGCCAAACTCAACAGACATAAAGGAACGGTAGTTTTGATAATTTTTGATTTCATACTGTTTTCTATAAAAAGAGAAAGGAAGTCTTGCAACTTCCTTTCTTATATATTACTTATTTATAATGTTGCCGTAGCTGTTTGTTGTACCGTTTGCATGGCTTCGAATGGGAATATCTCGGTAAGCAAGAA
>DAIOSV010000076.1:0-1713 GCA_036752345.1 Bacteroidales bacterium
TTATCCTTTTTCTTTAACCTCAAATTTCATTTACACAAAATTCTAGATAGTCCCGTAAATTGTCAGCCCATAGAAGTTTTTCCTTCATGTAGTAGTTTTTTTGTTTGCACCTAACGTTTTTTCGCTCGGTGACGTTTCTGAATTCGAATTTCGCGTTAGTTACGCCAGCACATAACTAGCAAGCGATACTTGAACAATAACGAAGTTAAATTCGCGGCCAAGATATGAAAATCTCGGCAATGTTTTATGAATGCAGCAGGTTGTGTTGTCGTTTTTACTCCTGTGGATGGTTGTTGCATGTAGATTATTTGAAGGGATTGCTCATCAAATAACCTACAGCTCTAACTATGATTTCTTTTCATAGTTTTGCGGTTTAACACAACTAAGACAATCCTTCTCAGAAAAAGGTTACATACTCAGTCTCATTTTTGTTATTTTTTAATTTATGTAAAAAATATCTGGTGGCAAGAAACTATTTGTCATAGTGTGTAGTCTTGTGTGAAAGAACAAATAAAACTTAACATACATGAAAAAGAATTATTATTTCGGGATTTTATTTCCCTTGTTTCTTATCTCGCTTAATGCATCATCTCAAGCAACAACAAAAATTAAACAACGACTCGATTCTTCAAATGTCTATACCTATAGCTCTAAGACCGACTCCACGTTAGTTGCACAAAATAAGTATTGGTATTATCCCGACGGTTCCGATTCCCTGAAAGTAAACACTGGATTATACGTGTATTCAAATAAATGGGATACCCTGTCCGTTCATCGCGTGTATAAAGATCAATATGGGCGTGACACCGCAATTATTGATTACGGGGAAAATAAGATGAGATATAAAACGGTTTTAACATACAATGCTCATAATATTCTTGACAGTAGAGCTGTTTATTTCTGGAATTCCGGTGATAAAGAATGGATTGGAGAGTCAAAATTTGAATTTTCTTTCGATAGCTTAGCAAACGACTCTGTGCAATATGAAAGAAATTGGAGTTATACCAATAAGAATTGGATTCCTTACAAATTTCATAGAATCAAAACAAACGCACAAGGTAAACGCCAACGCATAACGGATTATTTTACATACGGAGAAGACGATAACGTTATAGCTTTTAAAACAGAGTATTTTTACGATAAATACAATCGCGACACCTGTAGCGTCTATTGCACCACGAAAAGCAATGATTTCTTATCGTGGTATCACATGAAGAAAGATCTTCGGAAATACGATAAAAATGGTAATGTTATTGATTGGCAAGAGTATGGATATAACTCTCAATATGATTATTGGTATTTAGCATCGCACTATACCTATACCTACCAAGACAATAAGCTTATCAAGGAGAGTAGGTTTGGACGACAAGTGGGTGATAGTATTGGTAATAAACAAACCGAAGTTAACAGAAAAGTAAATGAATACGATGCAAACGGTGTGTTATATAAACAATCGGTGTACGATATGGATAATTCGTTTACACTTAAACTTACTGCAAATACCTATTTCTATCATTCTCTTGGTAATGTTCTGGTTCACGAAATTGAAATACCGGTAATAGACACCGTAACCCCAAAGCCGCTTCCAATGCTTACCGTGAAAAAGATGCTTTGCGATTCAATAACAAGCTATAATTTTCAATCGAATGTTGATTCAACCTTGTATCAAGCAAAACGTATTTCATACGACTCGTTAGGCAATAGAACTACCAT
>DAIOSV010000076.1:1813-3145 GCA_036752345.1 Bacteroidales bacterium
AAGTTCGAAACACTATTTGATAGCCTCAATAGAATAACCTCTGTAAACGAATATACTTGGAATGATTATTACGAAAATGCAACCAAAACATATTCGCGAACATACAGTTACAATTCTGATGGAACATTGGCTCAAATTGTAATAGAAAAATTCGGCACTAAATCACTTCTAAAAGATAGCTTGATAACATATACCTATTCTAAGCCCGGCAACGATTATACCGAATATCTTTCAGCTTGGAATAACGACTCTCGAACGTTTGTGTACTGTGAAAAACAAGAGCATACTATGAATTCGGAAAACCCATTTGAAACCGTGAAAAAATATTACTATGACAACAATTCAATGACTTGGAATAGTACAGCTAAAAAAGACTATTACAGAGATGAAATGGGGCGCGACACCGCCGTCATTTCTTCTTCACCAATGGGACCCGACAGTTGGTATTCTTATTTGAAAACAATCTATACCTACGACCAAAATGGGAACACAATTCTTGAAGCAAACCTGCTATTCAACGGTTCTAACAATACCTGGTTTGGTAATACCAAAATAGAACGAACGTTTACCAATACCAATGTGCTGCTTTCGACGAATGAATATACTTTTGATTTCTCAAACAACGTGTGGATATTCAACAAAGGAAATGAGTCTTCTTACGATTCTAAAAATCGACTCGAATCTCAATCAACGAAGTTTTGGAATACTAATGACCTTACCGTGTCTACTGGGTATAAGACCAACTATAATTACAGAACCGACGATTCTCTCAACATTGTTGAAAACTATTATTATGCTGACGGTCAAGGATTGGTGCTCGGATCAAAAGACTTCTATTATTTTTCTTCACACGATGTGAAAATAATTGATACAACCACAACATCAAGCGACCCAATTTTGCCAATTACACATACTTCAATTCAACCATCTGAAACCGAAAGTGCAGCTATAGTTGTGTATCCAAACCCTACAAGCGATTATGTGAATATTGTATGTGATAGCGAACAATTTTCAACTATAACATTTTTCTCAATGCAAGGCAAAAAAGCATTTACCGTGCCCGTAGAAGAAACTGTCACTACCATTCCATTAGGGCAATTACAAAGTGGTATTTGGATTGTAAAAATTGAAGGCTCAACATCCGTTCTCGAACGTTTCTTTCAACTTTCTATTGTTCGATAGAATAGTAATTGATTTGTTCATTTAAACACTAATTGAAACCTGTTTTAACAGGTTTCAATTAGGTTGTTATTTCAGATTTAGTCGCCATACTCAAATTTGGGCTTAATGGTCAAAACGGTACCTGAAATTTGAGGATTTTTATTTAATGGT
>DAIOSV010000077.1:0-2805 GCA_036752345.1 Bacteroidales bacterium
AGCCATAGCACAAGCCGGTGCATTAGCTGAAAATAAGTACACATCAGATTCTTGGTCAGCATTGCAAATCGCACTTTCTGCAGCAAATTCTGTAGATAAAAACTTGTATGTAGAAAGTCAAAGTACCGTTGATAATGCCACAGCAGCATTAACCAATGCTATTGCCAATCTCGTAAATGTGAATAGAACTATTTTGGCAGCTACTATTTCTACTGCTGAATCAACAGTATCCACAGCTAGTATAGGCAACAATAAAGGCCAATATCCTATTGATGCTAAGACAGCCCTCAATGCTGCAATTCAAACCGCAAAGAACTTATACAATAAGGTATCTGTTTCTCAATCTGAAATAGATGCAGCGAATGCTGCGCTTATCAGTGCCATAGATACATTTAAAGCATCGATAATCACGGTAGATAAAAATGAATTATTGATTGCTCTCGGCCAAGCGCATACTGCGATTACAAGAGCTGATGGGAATACCGGAACCGGTTCTGGTCAGTACCCTGAAAGTGCAGTTACTACTTTGCAAACCGCAATAGACAACGCACAACAAATTTATAACACGGCAAGAGAGCAACTTGTTGTTGATGCAGAAACCATTACACTACGGAATGCAATTCAAGCCTTTTTACAATCCGTAAATCCGGTAGTTATTGACTATTCTGAATTAACTGTCTTAGTAGCAGAAGCCTCTGATTTGCTTAATACCACAAACCCGGGAGAAAACCCCGGACAATATTCATTGTTGGCATATATGGATTTGTGGCTTGCAAAACAAACTGCTGAAGAAATTGTAGCAAATCAAAGCGCAAGTACGCAGGAAGATGTTGATTTGCAAGAAACAATAGTGCGTGAGGCAATTGATGCATATCGTAGTAGTATAATATTGGCAACACAATCGGTTGATTCAGAAGCAGTTTCAATTTATACAAAAGGATATAATGTAGTGATTGAAAATGCAGAAAATCAAGGCATTACGGTGTACGACATCACTGGTAGGGCTGTAGCTACAGTTGCTGGCAGTGAGGTCAGTGATTATACAGAAGTACCACTCACGAAATGTGGTGTCTATATCGTAAAATGCGGTACGGCAATAACACGTGTACTAATTCAGTAACATGGCTTTATCGTACGCAATAATTGGAACAGGAGGAATAGGCGGCTACTACGGTGGCCGCCTTGCTCATATTGGTTGTGACGTACATTTCCTTTTCCACTCAGATTACGAATTTGTAAAACAACATGGTTTGCAAGTTGATTCTGTGAATGGTAATTTTCTCTTACCTACACCACAAGCATACCATCGTACGCAAGATATGCCTAAATGCGATGTGATATTTGTAAGTATGAAGACGGTGAACAATCATTTGCTCAAAGATTTGTTGACACCGATTCTTCATGAGCATTCAGTTGTGGTATTGGTGCAGAATGGGTTAGGAATGGAGGAGAATCTTTCTCATGAGATTCCGCATGCTTCAATAGTGGGAGCTACGGCATTTATTTGTACCACAAAGGTTGGCCCGGGGCTTGTGCATCATGCCGAATACGGAACGCTTACAATTGCTCCGTATAACGAATGTGATATCAATGTGTTGCAACAAGTAGTGGCTGATTTCGAGAAAGCCGGAGTTTCGGTTAATCTTGGTGACGACTTGCTCTCTATTCGTTGGAAAAAACTAGTGTGGAATATTCCATACAATGGTTTGACGGTGGTGCTCAACGCAGCGACAAACGAACTCACGTTCAACAAAGATTCACGTCAGATTATTATTGACCTAATGACTGAAGTTGTTGAAGCTGGACGTTGTTGTGGTGCAAAAATTTCCGATACGTTCATTTCAAAAATGATTGACATGACTGAGAAAATGACTCCCTATTCTCCAAGTATGCGATTAGATTACGAAGCAAAGCGACCTATGGAAATTGGAACCATGTATTCCAACCCAATTGCAATCGCAAAAGCCCATGGCTATAGAATGTCAAAAACAGAAATACTTGAGAAGCAATTGCGATTTATAGCTGCAACAATGTACTAAAATTGTTTCAAAACCCGTTTTATTGCCGTATTTGTTTCGTGTCTTATATGACAAAATTAATGTTATTTTGCCGTAATAAGCGTAAAATTAATACACGGAAAATGACATAAAAAACGTCAGAAAGAATTTTTTGATTCGGCTGTTTTTTTTTGAATTCTCCTTTTTAAAAGTGTATTTATAATTCAAATAATTTATTAGCTTTGCAAGGTTTAAGTCAAAACCTCATAAGTAGAAAATAGTATTAATTTATAAACAACAACAAAAATGGCAAATTTAGATTTAAGTAAGTATGGCATTTCGGGTGATTTCGAAATCCTACACAACCCGACTTACGAAGAACTATTTCAAGCAGAAATAGATCCAAAGAACGAAGGTTTCGAAAAAGGTGTATTAACAACTTCTGGTGCAGTATCTGTTGATACAGGTATTTTTACGGGTCGTTCTCCTAAAGATAAATTCTTTGTGAAAGATGAAATCACAGAAAAGAATATGTGGTTTGATGGTAATATAAATAAACCAGTTAGTAAAGAAGCTTATGCAGATTGTAAAGGTCTTGTTACTAAACAATTGGCATCTGCAAACAAACTTTATGTAGTTGATTGTTACTGTGGGACTAATGCTGACACACGTATGAAAGTACGTTTTGTGATGGAAGTTGCATGGCAAGCTCACTTCGTAACCAATATGTTTATCCGTCCTTCACACTATGAGTTGGCTAATTTTGGTGAACCTGATTTTACCTTCTTGAATGGTTCAAAAACAGTTG
>DAIOSV010000078.1:0-2571 GCA_036752345.1 Bacteroidales bacterium
AATAGAAATATTTTATAATTTTACGCACTTGTATTTTTAACCTTACAAAAGAGTTATGAAAAAATTTTTAATTAATCTTTTAACACTTTGTCTAAGTGTTTTAATTGGTAGCAGCGTGTTTGCTGCTGGTGGTATTAATACTGGAGGTGGAAAAGTGCCTTTTGGCAGTAACACACAGTATAAAAATGGTATTATGCCAACCAACTTGCCTACGGGAGGAACGTATGGAGGTTCGCAAAAAGCAGCCGATGCATACAACGCATGGAAGAATGCCTACGTGGCTTCTTGTAGCGGCTCGTATCGTGTGAAATTTGATGATGGTTCTTCAACCGTGTCAGAAGGTATTGCGTACGGTATGTTACTTGCTGTATATGCCGATGATAAAGATCTTTTTGATGGTCTTTGGCAGTACTACAAAAACAATAGGAATGGCAACGGCGTCATGAACTGGAAAATTGGTGGATGTAGTGGTACTACAGGATCCAATGGAGCTACCGATGCTGAGCTAGATGCTGCTATGTCATTAATTATTGCAGCAGAACAGTGGTCAGGTTCAAGTGCAACATATCTTGCCTATGCTAAAACACTTATACAGGCAATTTATTCAACGGAAATGGCAGCATCGGGACAAACACTCAATGGTGATGCTTGGGGAAGTACAAATACCTGTCGTAACCCGAGTTATTTTGCCCCGGCATATTATACTGAATTTGCGAAAGTTGATACAGACCATGCTTCATTTTGGTCTTCTACAGCAATTTCGGCTACAAATACAATCCTAGTAGCCAATCGTAATGCTACTTCAGGTTTGGTAAGTAACTGGTGTGACAATGGTGGTACAGAAAACACATGCGGTAATACCGGTTCTGGTGCAAATGGATATGGAGCTGATGCTTGTCGTAACCCTTGGCGTATGGCGGTAGATTATTTGTGGCACGGTTCAAGTGCTTCTACTGCTGCAAAAGACATTACAGGAAAACTTACTACTTTTGTTAATGGCTATGAAAGCCAATTAAAAGGTCCTTTCTCTAATCGTTCGGTGTCAAACCCAAGTAGCGGTTCGTATGTGAATGGTTCATATGCTACATTTGCTTTGCCTCCAATGACATCGTCAAGTGCACAAAGCAGTTTGAATAAATGTTATACTAATGTTGCGAATTTGGCAGATGTTGATGCATATTTCAATTCAACAATTCGTTGTATTACAATGTTTGTTCTTACCGGAAACTTCTGGGGTCCTGGAGCTTCTGGGTTAGTATTCCCTCCTACAATTACCAATGCTGAGACTGATGCGGCTGGTAACATTCTTTTAACAGCAAGCAAATCATTGAGTGGAACTTCTACTACGGCATCAAATTTTACGTTAACGTATAATGGAACAACACAAACAATATCAACGGCAACAATAAGTGGAACTACAATTACATTGAAAGTTGCGACTTCTGCTACTCCTGGACAAACAATTAAACTTTCCTACAATGGTAATGGTGGCATTTATGCTACCGATGATGCAAGCAAAACAGCTCCATTGGCAGCATTTACAAATTTGTCGGTAATTAGTTTGGTTGCAGGTAGTGAAATTATAGTAGACGATTTTGAGGATGCTAATGAATACAATAACCTTGGTGGAAGTTGGTTCTCGTTCAACGATGTAAGCAACTATAATCCAAATTGTACAAGTGCGTCTTTTAATTACACCTCAGGTTCTTCTAGTTCAATTACACCATTAACTTCAAGTTCCAATCCGTTCTCAATAACAAAAACAGGATATGATGGAAAAGGATATTCAATATATGCATCGTTCACATTAGGTAAAGGATATGTTCCATATAGTAGCGGAACTACTTGTGCTTCATGGACAAACCCTGCATTTGTTGGTATCGGAACATATATGAGCAAGGATAATATTTCGGTAGTGGATTGGTCACAAAATACCGGTATCTCATTCTATTATAAAGGTCCTGCTTGTTCTTTCCAAGTTGTTACAACTGATGTAACAGACGGTGGATTCCACTATTGGTCGGTGTCAGAATGTACAACATGGACAAAAGTATCGTTCTTATTTTCTAATTTGTCACAACCAACAAGTTGGTGTAAGGCAGTTCCTTTTAATCCTGCTCACGTACAAAAATTACAATGGCAGTGGGAATCTTCTGTATTAGGAAGTCAAGCTGCAGGAAATTTCTATATTGATGAAATTCATTTAAGTACCGCAAGTTCAAATCCAGTAACTGCATTAACTGGTTTGACTATTTCTTTGGTTACTGATACAGATTTGGCAAAAGAAAAATGTCATGCAAATATTGACCCATTGAAAATCCCTATTGCTTCCGGTGCGCAAGGTGATACATGTTATTTAGAAACGACACCAACTCCTACAAATGCAACATATCCTGTAGTAAATTGGACTTCAAGTGATGAGACAGTTGCAAAAGTTGATTATCGTGGTCGTGTAATCGGTGTTGGATATGGTGAGGCTATTATTACAGCTCGCTCTAAGATGCATCAAAATATTGCTGCCACATATACGGTAAAAGTGCCAGCGCCTTCGGTAAAACCAACGGGTATTTC
>DAIOSV010000079.1:0-2495 GCA_036752345.1 Bacteroidales bacterium
ATTTTTTTCATTGCAAAGAGCTAGAGCTTCTTCATTTCTCGAGTAGACTTTCAATACAAGATTGTCATCGTTTGCAGCATCTTTTACCACAATTGTTTTACCTTGAAAACCCATTAGATGTCAAGGTTGGATCATCATCCACTTTAACTTGTTTTTCACTGCATGCACTCGCTACTAAGGCAAGAGAACACGCGCACATTGTTTTAATAATTGATTTTTTCATAAAACTTTTTTTAATTGATTAAGTGGTACAAATGTATAGTAAATCTCTTGCTTGCAATGTTTTTTGTGAGTTTTTTATTATTTTTCTGATTCTCAAAAAATGCTGGGGAGAATAATTATTTGTAAATGAAGAAAATACAAATAGCATTTTTTTTACGATGGTGTGCAGAATACACTTTTGAAAATACGCGTATTGCAAACAAAAAATATAAAAAACAAACGTAAATGTGAGGTTATTGTATGTTTCGTTTTCCCCTGTAAATGACAAAGATAACGATAGGCGCACCGAAAATGGCAGTAACCGTGTTGATAGGGAGCATTGCTTGCATTCCCGGAAGTTGTGAGATAATGTCGCACACAAGCATGAGGTTTATTCCTATCAATAGTGAGTTGATAATGAGGCGCTTGTGGCTCGTGGTGTGAAACAAAAAGCGTGCAATGTGTGGCACCGTCATTCCAATGAACCCAATAGGTCCGGCAAATGCGGTGGTAATGCTTGCGAGGATAGCCGAAAACACAATCACAACAAACCGCAACTGTGATGTTTTGATTCCCAATCCGCGTGCGTAGTTTTCTCCAAGCAAAAGCGCGTCAAGTGGTTTGTGAATGAAGAGCGTAGCAAGTACCGTGGGAATAATGCAACACGCCATGAGCAAGAGTTCCGTTTTGTCAATGTTTGCAAAACTTCCCATAGTCCAAAGCACAAAGGCGTGCACCTCGTTGGGGTTAGAAAAATATTGCAACACGCTCACAATTGCTGAGGTAATGCTTCCAAACATGATTCCAATGATGAGCAGCGATGCCGTGTCGTTCATTTTGGGAGCAATTGCCAAGATGATGAAAATGATAATAGAAGAGCCCGCCAATGCTGCAAGAGCAAGTCCCACGCTTCCGCTCAACGATGAAAAAATGCCGAGAGATAGTCCGCCGGCGAGGGTGAAAAGTGCTACGCCTAAACTGGCGCCGGTGCTCACGCCAAGCACATACGGGTCGGCAAGCGGATTGCGAAAAAGCGTTTGCATAAGCAAGCCCGAAATTGGCAACGCCATGCCTACGAGCAACGCACTTGTGGCGCGTGGCAAACGGAGGTTGAAAATGATATTTTGCCAGAGCGAACCTTCCAGATTGCCTTGAATTACGTCAACAAATGTATTGAAAGGAATGTGAACGCTCCCAAACAGCAAGTCGCACACGAAGCAAATCGGGACAAGCGCAACGAGGATAATGCTATGGAGAGAAATTTTGTTCACCTTAGTCTTTTAGTTTTTCAAAAAAAGTTGTTTCATATTCGGGAAGCAGTTCGGAATGAATCACGCGCAGGTAGTCGGCTAGGACTAAGTCCGGGCGAATGTAACCATATTCCCAATAATCATTGCCGCCATCGGCATTGGTGCGCTTGGTGCGGTTGTAAATCGCTTTTTTCTGATACACGTGTAGCAGTTTGTAGTTTTTGTTGAGCGCATCTATGTCAGCATAGGTTTTTTCATCGCATCCAATCCACAGGTCTGCGTCTGCCGATTTTTCAAGCACTTGTTCAAAATTGAGCACAACACTTCCGGTAGAATTGTCATCTTTCCCAATAAAATCGCCACCGGCATCGGCAATAAATGTAGCAATGTAACTTTTTCCGCCGGGCATGTACCAAATGTCATTCGTTCCCGATCCGGCAAGAACCTTAGGGCGTTGCTTTACGTTTGAGGCAATTTTTTTGTACGAAAGATATTGGCGTTCAATCTGAGAAAATGTGCTGTCGGCTTTGTCGTATTGGTTGAGTAGCATTCCTATGAATTTAATCCACTCCACGCGCGCCAAGGGCGATGTTTCTTGCCAACTCATGGTGTACACCACAGGAATCATTTTGGCAGCTTGCAAGGTCGTAAACTTTTGAAAGTCCGATTTGCCAAACGCAGAACTAATGATGAGGTCGGGATTGAGTGCCAGCAACGATTCCATGTTTGCTTCCATGCTGGTGCCTACATTCTGGATTTTTCCGTCGGTTACTCGTTGTTTTATCTGTTGGTTTGTTATGCGAAACGGGTCGCACACGCCGCTAATTGTGCCAATTTCTCCCAATTCCGAAATCATGGCAATGTCGGTGGTAGAAAGTGCTGCAATGTTCAGGGCAGGAATGTGAATGTCGGTTGCTGTTTGTGCTAACGAATCATTGGTGAACAAATGATAGCTAATGCTGTCGCGTTGCCCTTCCCACGAGAAGTAGACTGTTACAGAGTCACTTCCCGGGCGAGAGTAAATGTTTTTGGCGTACTTAAAAA
>DAIOSV010000080.1:0-2297 GCA_036752345.1 Bacteroidales bacterium
ACTATGAGCGCATTTGCTGTCATGTCAATGTTTGCCTATTTGAGCAAGTCGCACATGTTCCAACTCTTTTTGTTTCTTTTCGCCTTCATTGCCGCGTTTTCGCGCATATACTTACTCCAACACTTTTTTATTGATACCTATTTTGGCATGATACTCGGTTTCTTGGCCACGATACTGACAATAAAAATTATTGACAGAATACAGTTCGTAGAAAAGCCGTTAATAGGAACACACAGTGCCTAAATGTCAGCAAAAACTGACAACCTTTCGGAAAAATACCTATTTGTTCTGACACAATTTCATTGAATGCCAAGAAAAATATCGTGGCATAATCATTGACTTATCCACTGCAAAATTAGAAACTTAAAAATTAAACAATTATGGGAAAGATAATAGGAATTGACTTAGGAACCACGAATTCGTGCGTTTCGGTTATGGAAGGAAATGAGCCGGTTGTAATTCCAAATAGTGAAGGAAAACGTACTACACCTTCGGTAATAGGCTTTATTGATAACGGAGAAAGAAAAATAGGTGACCCTGCAAAACGTCAGGCTATAACAAACCCAACAAAGACGGTTTTCTCTATAAAACGTTTCATGGGTGAAACCTATGACAGATTGGCAAATGAAATTAGCCGTGTGCCATACAAAGTTGTAAGAGGCGATAACAACACCCCACGTGTTGACATTGACGGACGTTTGTACACACCACAAGAAATTTCAGCAATGATACTTCAGAAAATGAAGAAAACAGCTGAGGAATATCTTGGCACAAGCGTATCGGAAGCAGTTATTACGGTACCTGCATACTTCAACGACGCACAACGTCAGGCAACAAAAGAAGCCGGAGAAATTGCAGGTCTTAAGGTAAAACGTATTGTGAACGAACCTACAGCTGCTGCACTTGCATACGGTCTTGACAAGAGCAACAAAGACATGAAGATTGTTGTGTTTGACTGTGGTGGTGGTACTCATGATGTGTCTATCTTGGAATTGGGCGATGGCGTATTCGAAGTTAAAGCAACTGCCGGTGATACACACCTTGGTGGAGATGATTTTGACCACAGAATTATAGAATGGCTTGTACAAGAGTTCAAAGATGAAAACTCAGGTATTGATTTGAGCAAAGACCCTATGGCATTGCAACGTTTGAAAGAAGCTGCTGAAAAAGCGAAGATTGAACTTTCAAATACAACATCGTCAGAAATCAACTTGCCATACATTATGCCGGTTGATGGTGTGCCAAGACACTTAGTACGTACACTTACTCGTGCAAAATTCGAACAATTGATTGACGATTTGATTCAACGTACTATTGATCCTTGCAAGACAGCTTTGGACAATGCAAATTTATCAAAGAGCGACATTGACGAAGTAATTTTGGTAGGTGGTTCTACTCGTATTCCTGCAATTCAAGCAGCCGTAGAGAAATTCTTCGGAAAAACTCCTTCGAAAGGTGTAAACCCTGATGAAGTTGTGGCTTTGGGTGCAGCTATTCAAGGCGGTGTATTGACCGGTGAAGTAAAAGACGTGTTGTTGCTTGATGTAACTCCACTTTCGTTGGGTATTGAAACAATGGGCGGCGTAATGACAAAACTTATTGAATCAAATACAACTATCCCAACCAAGAAGTCAGAAACATTCACAACTGCGGTTGACAACCAACCTTCGGTAGAAATTCATGTATTGCAAGGTGAACGTTCATTGGCAAGAGACAATAAGACTATTGGTAAGTTCCACTTAGACGGAATTCCTGCTGCACAACGTGGTGTTCCTCAAATTGAAGTAACATTCGATATTGACGCAAACGGTATCTTAAACGTTTCGGCAAAAGACAAAGGAACAGGCAAGGAACAAACCATCCGTATTGAAGCTTCATCAGGTTTGAGCGATGACGAAATCAAACGTATGCGTGACGAAGCCAAAGCGAATGAGGCTGCCGATAAAGCTGAAAAAGAGAAAATCGACAAATTGAACCAAGCAGATAGCATGATATTCCAGACTGAAAAACAGTTGAAGGAAATAGGCGACAAATTACCGGCAGAGAAAAAATCTGCAATTGAAGCTGCTTTGGCTAAATTGAAAGATGCGCATAGCAAACAAGACATCGCTGCTATTGAAGCTGCTATCAACGAATTGAACACCGTGTTCCAAGCTGCATCACAAGAGATGTATAACGCGCAAGCACAATCAGGTCAGCAACAACAAGCGCAACCAAATGCAGGTCAACAACAAGACGCAGGCAACGGTGGCAAAGACCAAGAGGTAACTGACGTAGATTTTGAAGAGGTAAAGTAA
>DAIOSV010000081.1:0-1923 GCA_036752345.1 Bacteroidales bacterium
TTTGGCTGTTTCAAACTTATTAAATAGAAGAAACAAAAATTGTTAATAAGTTTTTTTGAGAATTAAAAGTTCGTTTGTTTTTTGGCTATCGACAATAATAACAATACCTCTTCAAAAATGTATAAATCTCAAATTTTTGTGTATATTTCTTTTTGAAATGACAATTAAAACGAAAAAATCAAAAACTCTCTACGTATGAATACAATCAGTATAATTGCAATTGTCTGTGTGGTGGTGCTTGCCATTGTTTGCATAGTGTTTATGAACCGGGCATCGAAAGCTACAATGCTTCTTGAATCGGAGAAACAAATTCATGCAGCTGACAACCAGCGAAGTGCTGAGGTGCTGCAAGCTACCAAAGCGGACTATGAAAAACGCTTGAAGGAGGTAAAAGACGATGCCGAACAGCAACGTGAAAAAGGTTTCACCGCATTGAAAACGAGCTATGACGAACAACTCAAATTGTTTCGCGAACAGGTTACCACTGCTACCGAGAAATTGCTCAAAGACCGAAGCGCAGAACTGCAATCGACCAATGTGCAGCAAATAGATACCATTCTGAAACCAATAAAGGAGAATATTTTTACGATGCAAAAAAGCATGGACGACAACAAAAATGCGCACATCAAAGCTACCTCAAGTTTTGAGCAGGCTATGAAAGATATGATGCAGCAAACCATGACTATTGGTGAATCGGCTGACAGGTTGAGCAACGCATTGCAACATAAGAATAAAACGGCAGGAAATTGGGGCGAATTGGTGCTTACCGAGTTGTTGGAAAGCCAGGGATTGCAGAAAGGTGTTCACTTTGAGGTGCAACAAACCTTACGCGACAGTGAAGGCCGCACCGCCTTGCACGAAGAGAGCGGCTCACGTATGATACCCGATGTGATTTTGCATCTTGCCGACAATCGTGATGTGGTGGTTGACTCAAAAGTGTCGCTTACTGCGTTTGTTGAGTACATGAATGCCGATGATGATGTTACCCGCAAGGATGCGGCACAACGGCATATTGTGTCAATTAAAAACCACATCAATGAATTGATGAAAAAAGAATACAGCAAATACATTGCACCTCCACGCCAAAGCGTTGATTTTGTCATACTGTTTGTGCCTAACGAAGGCGCATTGCAGTTGATTATGTCGTTAGAACCGAAACTATGGCGCGAGGCATTGGAAAAGAAAGTGTTTATAGCCGGCAGTCAAACGTTGGCAGCCGCATTGCGCATTATTGACCTCACATGGGTAAGCGTAAAGCAAAACGAGAACACGCAAAAGGTGATGGACGAAGCTCGGAAATTGATAGACCGTGTGAATCAATTTTACGATGCGTTTAAATCGGTAGGCGATAAGATTGATGCCGCATCAAAAGAATATAAGAAGGTAACCGATAAGGTAAAAGACGGCTCGCAGTCTATATTGGGTGCAGGCCACCGGTTGGAAGAACTAGGAGTACGTGGCAAAAACCAATTGCCTACGTTTGACGAGGAGTAGAAACCGCAGCCGTACACTCCAAAATACCAACAAGATAGCTACCAAGTTCGGACCAACTTCGGGACAAGTCTACTACAACCCTTCTATCTCCCTACTTATAAGAAGTAGAGAGGTAGTAGACTTGTAGGTGACTTATATAGGACTTGGGTAGGGTTTGGTAGGGAGTAAAATAGGAAAAAAGAGCTTTCCGCATAGGCGGGGCATACTTCAAAGTTGTGCACTGCTTTTGGTTGATAAAAATCATTTACTATGTTGTGCTATAATTTTTTAACTATGTTTTTATTTCCTACTTTTACATAGTTACAACAATAAAAACACAATCAGTCCGAATTTGGAGAAGGCTACACAATTAGCGGTATGTCTGAATGGTATAGTAATTATGACGAATATTATACATGTATATATTAAGATGTAGCCTTCCCTATAATT
>DAIOSV010000082.1:0-1634 GCA_036752345.1 Bacteroidales bacterium
TAGATCATAAAATCATTTGTTTTGTCGAGACAATATTTATTGGAATAATACGATTGATAGCCTTGTGGATCCACTATTTCGGCATCTACACACACATACGACGGCATTGACTTTTGCATATCATATTGCTTAGAAACAAACGTGTACACCAATACCTCATTGGGTTTTAACTCGCCTTCCCATGATTCCATTACCGCTGGTATGTCGGAACTAGAGACGACTAAGTCTATATTTGTAATTGACACATTTCCACTATTCAATATTTGCACGGTATTAGATATGAAGCCATCAGCATCAATAGTGGTCTGCAGATCCACTACTTGTAATCGTTCATCGGCTAATGTTAATGGTATTTTTACTATTACCGAATCGGCACACATGTGATCTGAGTAGGCTATCAACTTAGCATACGATGTAGCTTTGTCAAGATACAAAAATGTTGGATGCACTTCTTCACTCTCAACCGAATCGGCAAATACCCATTTGTATGACGATGCAGACTCTGATTTATTGGTAAACGTGACAAACAATGGGTCTGCTCCCTTTTCCGGGAAAAATGTAAATTTTGCCAAGGGAGGTTCGTCAACTACAATTACGGATGTTGCACTATTATAACAAGAAACATTCGTTCCTACCTCCAACGAAAGCGAATATGTTCCCGGATGTTGTAAACTTATAATTGGGTGTTCTATATCATACCGCAGACTATCGGCAATACTCCAACGATAATCACGAATAGAATCTACACTTGTACCCATGTTTTTCAAAACAATATCGCTATTAACACAAGCAAACACCGTATCGAGCGCCGGTTGAGGAATTTTATGTACAAAAAATGAATGTTCTCGCACATTGGTACAACCATTCATTGTTTTCACATACAATGCTATAGTATGAGAAAGCGTATCTGTAGGTTTATACCATACCATATTGGAATAATTCGCTTTCAATGTATCATCCATAAGCCAATAGGCACTTTGCATTTGATTGTAGGCAGAATATTCAGTCGCATCAGCGAATAACAAGGTATCACCTATACAATGACCGGTTTGCTCTATAGTTATCTTGGTAGAAGCCACAACACGTACACCATCGGAAAACGATGCGGTACACCCGGTATTAGACGTGAGCGAAAGAGTAACCGGAATAATACCAACAGTATCGGATGAAACTACCGCCACGGAGTCTTGCGTAGTTTCACCGGCTATATTCCATGTTTGTGACACAATAGTACCTTCTGCTATAGTTGATGTTGACACAATTTCTCGTGGTGTATACTGACACACAAGGCTTGGTGAAAACGATACCTGGGGCATTGCATTGATATATATGGTATCATGCAATATGCCGGAACACCCCTCGTCATTATCGGTTATTAATTGTACGATATGCGCTCCATACTTTGAGAAGGTATGTTCTACGGTATCACCATTTATCGTATCATTTTCAAATATCCACGTGTTTTTCACTATCTGTGCATTGTCAAGAGTATATGACTGAGATGTAAACACGGTTGATTCTGTTTCACACGCATTCGTATATGAAAAATCAGCAATCGGAGCCACTCCTTGTATTGTAATTGCCACCGTATCCTTTACCACACACCCAACCACATCTGTTACTGTAACAGAATA
>DAIOSV010000083.1:0-1586 GCA_036752345.1 Bacteroidales bacterium
AACAAGTTTTGCTTATAAAAAAAGAACATCCCGAATATGCCGTTGTGGCGTATGTAAATACCACAGCCGCGCTCAAAACCGTGTGCGATGTGTGCGTTACGTCGTCGTCGGCAGTTGAGATTGTGAAAAAAATGGATGCAACCGATATCTTATTTATTCCAGACTGCAATTTGGGTGATTATGTGGCTCGTATGGTTCCGGAAAAACGTTTCCATTTCATGCAAGGAGGTTGTCCTATACACGCTCGTGTTTCGGCACTTGACGTTGAGCAGGCAAAACAACAACATCCCGGAGCTTTATTTTTGGTACATCCCGAATGCAAACCCGAAGTGGTAAAATTGGCTGACTTTGTGGGCTCCACATCTGCTATTATGTCGTATGCAAAGAAGTCTGATTGTAAAGAGTTTTTGATAGGAACGGAAAATAGCATAGCTGAGCAACTTTCGTATGAATGCCCCGACAAACGTTTTTATCCTCTTTCAAAACAATTGCTTTGCTCAAATATGCGTCTTACCACACTTGTTGATGTCTATAGTGCATTGATAGGAACTGGTGGCGAGGTCATTGAACTAGACACCGACACGCTTCAAAAAGCGCGCGTTTGTATAGATAAAATGATAACACTGGGATGAAAAAACGAGTTCTCATGGCTATGAGTGGCGGAATTGACAGCAGTGTTGCCGCCATATTGCTCCTCGAACAGGGCTACGAACTTGTTGGCGTTACGTTTCGCACGTTCGATTCTATAAAAGAAAGTTGTATTGCAAAGGAAAAAGGGTGTTGCTCTGTTGATTCCATTATGGAGGCGAAACATTTGGCCGAAAAACTTGGTTTTGAGCATCATATTCTTGACGCACGGAAGGAATTTCGCGAAACGGTTATCCAGAATTTTATAGATGAATATATGCAATGCCATACGCCAAATCCGTGTGTGCTTTGCAACAAAGTGATAAAGTGGGGCTTGCTCTTTGAAATGGCAAAAACGCTTGGTTGCGACTATTTGGCAACCGGTCATTATGCGCAAATAGAACACGAAAACGGGCGTTATTTTTTGCGTCAGGGTGCCGATGTTCACAAAGACCAATCGTACTTTTTGTGGAGACTTTCGCAAGAAGCTTTGCAACGAACACTTTTCCCGCTTGGCGGTCTTACCAAAGCAGAGGTGCGTAAAATTGCACTCGACCACGGTTTTGTGAAACTTTCGGAGAAAAAGGAAAGCGAGGAAATTTGTTTCATTCCCGACAATAATTATCGCAATTTTTTAGAAAAAGAAGTTCCCGACCTTCACCAGCGTATGCCACAAGGAAATTTTGTGGGCGTTGATGGAAAAATTTTGGGAAAACATTGTGGAATATACAATTACACCATAGGCCAGCGCAAAGGATTGGGAATTGCTCTCGGTGCTCCTGCCTACGTGCTTGAGGTTAACACGGAAAACAATACTGTGATGGTAGGCACCGATAAATCGGTTTCGCTGATTGATTCGCTCACGCTCCACGATGTTGAGTATATGAAGTTAGCTACCATTCCAGACGGCTTCCGTGCTAATTGTAAGGTGCGCTACCGTGGCAAAATGGAACCGATTG
>DAIOSV010000084.1:0-1564 GCA_036752345.1 Bacteroidales bacterium
TCGTCGTAATCTTTACCCGTTCCGAGGTTCATATTGCGGTACACTTGTCGTGAATCGGCACACAAAATTTCCGCATCAATTTCTGCTGCAACCAAAGCTGCCAAACGCGTTTTGCCCGTAGCCGTTGGACCAATAATTATAGGTAATGTGCGAAGATTCTGAGACATTGCTGTGATATGTGAAAAAATATTATTTTTGTGTGTCAAATTTTCACCGACAAAGATATAGAAATGGCAGACAAAAACACATACATAAAAAACAAAAAGGCTTCGTTCAATTATGACACCATTCAAACCTATACGGCAGGCATCATGTTGACGGGAACCGAAATAAAATCAATTCGCGATGGTAAAGCGAATGTAACCGATGCCTTTTGCTATTTCGACAAAGGTGAACTTTGGTGCAAAGGAATGCACGTTTCGGAATATTTCTACGGGAGCTACAACAACCACGTTCCCGACCGTGAGCGCAAATTACTGCTCAACAAACGTGAATTACTCAAAATGGAAGACAAACTCAAAGATAAAGGCATCACTATCATTGTGTTGAGTATGTATGTGAACCAACGCGGTTTAGCAAAAGTTGACATTGCACTTGCTCGCGGTAAAAAGAATTTTGACAAACGCGAAGATCTCAAAGAAAAAGATGCCAAACGAGATATGGACCGCGCAAAACGTCGCTACTAAGGTTCAAACGGATTTCCTTTCCCAAAATCAGGCTGATAGTAATCGTTGCTGTCAAGCAATTGAGTCCATCCACGTTCAAAATTCAAATCGTCTAACATATCAAGTACAATTTCGTACTCTGTTTCGGTTAGTGTGCGATTAATAGTATCGTTTTTCAACGCTTTGTAGACAGGGAAATATTGTGACATAAGAGAAATGAACACGTTATTCCCACAAATGTCGGCTATAGTTTGCAGCACATCTAAACTATTGGCAACATGATTTGGCAGGACCAAATGGCGAATTATCAGAGCCGGATTCTCATCGGATATACTCTCTTTTTTCTGTCGATACATCTCGGCTAAAGCCTTTTTTGCCACAGAAAAATAATTGTCTATCCCCGACAATTCCTTTCCCAGAGAATCCGTAGCATATTTGAAATCAGGCAAATACACATCGGCTACCGATTCTATTGATTGCAATGTTTCTACTGAATCATAGGCATTGGTGTTGTATATAATCTTGGGAAAATAGTTTTTTTCATGCAAACTCTCAACTATGGCAAGCATATGCGGTATATGGCTTGATGGAGAAACGAATCCAAGAAAATGCACATTGGTGTCCAATATTGCAATTATTTGACTTACAGCATCTTCTATATCATTAATTTCAGAAACGATAACAGACTGCGGCTGACTTATTTGATAGTTTTGGCAATATTGGCAACGCAAATTACAATGCGAGAAAAAGACGTTACATACCCCATTTTCACTTCCTTCTATTGGCTCCTCGCCTTTGTGCAGACAAATTTTTGCAATGTGCAAACCTGCATCCAATTTGCAAACGCCCAATTGTCCTTCGTGTCGATTCGCACCACATTGGTGTGGACACAAGCAACA
>DAIOSV010000085.1:0-1549 GCA_036752345.1 Bacteroidales bacterium
GCGTAGTGTCAACAATATTGGCTTGCTTGAGAGCCTCCTTGCGCTCGCGACAGGTGCCACACACACCGCAGTGTATGTCACCACCTTTGTAGCAACTCCACGTTTCGGCGTAATCAATGCCGAGCGTTTTGCCTTTGCGAGCAATGTCGGTCTTGGTAATGCCAGTATAAGGAGCTACGAGTTCAATGTGGTCGCACGTACCCTCGCCCACGGCAGCATTGAAAGCGTCAACAAACGATTTTCGGCAATCGGGGTAAATAGTGTGGTCACCAAAGTGGTTTGCCATCATTATTTTTTTCAAATGCTTACTTTCGGCCAAACCAGCAGCCACCGAAAGCATAATGCCATTGCGGAATGGCACCACGGTCGAAAGCATGTTTTGTTCGTTGTAATTACCGTCGGGAATTTTATCACCACCCTCTAACAGCGAGCTTTTGAAGTATTGTTTCATAAACGCCAAATCAATCACCATATGCTGAATGTGCAGACGTTCGCAGTGAAGTTTTGCCCACGCTATTTCTTTCTGATTGTGATTGGCACCATAGTTAAACGAAACCGCCAAGGCAATAGCATCACGGTATTCATAGAGCATGGTCACACTATCCATGCCACCCGAAAGAATTAACACATTGTCTTTCATCGTACTACGGAATTCATTTGAGCAAGCATGCGCGCTTGTTTCATAGCCTCATGCTCAGCATCGGCATAGTTTGCAAACGGTAGAATAGCAATACCGCCACGTGGACGGAAGAGACCTACCACCTCAATATATTTGGGGTCCATAAGCTTCACCAAATCCTTCATGATGATGTTTACACAGTCTTCGTGGAAATCGCCATGATTGCGGAAACTGAATAGATACAACTTGAGACTCTTACTTTCCACCATCTTTGTGCGGGGAATGTAGTTGATGATAATTTCGCCGAAATCAGGTTGGCCTGTTTTTGGGCACAACGAGGTAAATTCCGGACAGGTAAACGTCACCAGATACTCATTTTCAGGATGTTTGTTTGGAAACGTTTCTAATAATTGGGGAGAATAATCATTCGCATAGTTAGTGGCACCGTTGCCCAAAAGCGAAATACCCGTAAGTTCTTTGTTAGTTCTTGACATACTGTTTTTAGTGTTAGAGGAAAAACCAAAAGCTCCTTTGTTTACGCAAAGATAAACTTTTTTAGGAAAAACGTTGGACGTTTTACGTTATACGTTGTTCGTTATTCGTTGAACGTAATACGAGCAACGACTAACCGATTAACCGTTATACGTCTAACGTTCTACGTAAAACGTTTTTCGGTGTATATCGGTGTAATCTGTGGTGAAGAATTGGCTAATTAGTGAATCGGTTAGTAAAAAAATCTGTTAACCCTATTAAAAACTAACCAATTAACCAACTCACCGATTAACCCCGAACTCATAACTAATAACACATAATTCATAACACATAACTACCTCCACTCTCCATTCTCGCGTATCAAGTCTACCAAGGCTTGTACGGCATCTTTTTCGGGGACGTTACGTTTTACGAGGGTTTGTTTTTTGTACAGATTCA
>DAIOSV010000086.1:0-1514 GCA_036752345.1 Bacteroidales bacterium
GCAACAATGTTTTCCGCCTTACTAATGATCAGCGTACGGCAGAATATATTGAAAATTTGCGCAAGAAAGGTGATGCAATAATAGTTGAAATATGGAACGAGGTTGAGTTGCACTTTCAAAATCTTGAACCGGAAGAACGTCGTGCTGCCTGCGTGGAATATGGCGTATCGTATGTATTCCGCAAGTCGGAATTGCAAACAGAAACAATTGAACAAGAAGAGATGGAGTTTTCTCCAGATGAAATATCAAACGAATAATTTCTATAGTATATGAAGAAAATAATAATAGCAATTTCTGCGGTTCTTCTCATCGTTGCGGGATGTACAAAGAAAAACTTTGACAAAACACTGCTTTATGGTACTTGGGCATCGGGAACGTATCATGAAAAATATATATCAACGGGGTCGGGCTATTATTGGGATACGGCAGAGGATGTTAATGAGTCGGAAGCACAATCGTTTACGTGGGAAATTGAGGGAGACCTACTCACCCTATATAAACAACATGAAGTCGGTGCTGCAGTTTCTCCAGAACTCTTTACCATTACCACATTGACTGAAACAACACTCATATATGAGGCTAGTGGTAAAACGTATTCATACAAAAAACAATAATTCACATGAAGAAAGCATTAAAAATTATTGGCATTTCCCTTGGTTCAATTATTACTGTCGCTCTTATAGCAGTGTGCATTGCAGTGTGGTTCGTTTTTACACCTGCAAAACTTACACCTATAGTCAAAAATTTTGCTCCTAAAGTCCTTACCTGCCAGGCGGAGCTTGATACGGTTGATTTAACATTTTTCAGCACGTTTCCACATTTTGGTCTTCGCATTCACAACTTAGACCTTATAAATCCCATGAAAGGTGCGCAATCCGACACTCTTGCTCATGTAGAAGAGCTTGTTGCTACCATTGATGTTAAAGAATATCTTTCAAACAACAACATTATTATCAATGGAATTTATATGGCAAATAGCCGGGCAAATGTCTATGTAAATGCCGATAGCCTTGCAAACTATGATATTTTTGTCACTGATACTACTGCAACAGATACATCGTCGGCTGCTCTCTTCAAAAAAATGAACATCAGCAATGTTGAGGTTAAGAATTTTTCGGCTACCTACAATGATGTCCCGGGGAAAATGAATGCAGCCGTGCAAAATATTATGCTCGATGCTGATGTGGCTATGGAAAATGACGACATTGCAACCAACATGAAACTTACAACCGATGCCATTGTATTTGCTCTGACCGATTCTACACAACTTGAAGCTGATATTCGGCCATTGTCTATTGAATTTGGTGGTAATTTTAACGACTACAACCATTTGAATGGAACTTTACAACTTGAATCAAACGATGTAAATGCCACTATGGGAGGAGTAAAATATGCCGATTCATTACGATTGTCCGCCATTCTCCCATTGGATGCTACATTAGATTCTCTGAAAATTATGCTAACCAATGCGGTAATTGGCGTAAACGAACATAAAATTTCTCTTACCGGAAATG
>DAIOSV010000087.1:0-1498 GCA_036752345.1 Bacteroidales bacterium
GCATTTGTAAAGAAATAGTTGAAAACTAAATACAGCAAAAGGCTATCCACATGGGTAGCCTTTTTACTTTTGTAAAAAAGAAAGTGGTATGAAAAAATTATTTTGTTCTGTGGCTCTTATGTTGTCAGCATATTTTGCCTTTTCGCAAATCATGACAGCAGACGAAGTTAAAACAGTGTTTTCTCCCAAAAATTTAGAGTCAAACCGTGTCGAATATACTATGAGTACTTTGATTGAACCTATTGGATTCGGCTTGGCATCGTTACAAGGTTCAATTTCGCAAGTAGAGATAACAACAGATACCACTCAAATTGTATGCACATACAATACTAAAAACCAATTATCACGAATTTTCTCTGGCCGAGATACTCTCTGTAAATTCTTTTACAACAGAAAATCACAATTGGAAATAGCACATTTTGGCAACCATGTATATGCAATTACGTACGATAAAAAAGGGCGTGTTGTAAGTGAAGCAAAATTGTACCAATTGGCAAATGATGCAACAACCGGGAATACCACTTTAATGTCGAAAGACATTGTAATGTCAGGAGACTTTGCGTATTCTGATCAGTGGAAACGCCAATCATTAAATGATAGTTTACCTAAAATTTACATGTATGAAATATATGATGGTTCAAAGGTTCGTACGTGGGCAATAGATATTATGTATGTCTATGATTATAACGGAAAAGGTCAAGTAACCAAGAAAATGATAACTGCAACAAATAAAGCTCGTAACGCAGTGTATGAATTTAAGTACAAAGACGGCAAGTTGCAACAACAAGATAAGTCATACACTAACAATAATATGGTTGAAGGGTCAACATATTTCTATGAAAATGGTGCACTTGTGAAGGTAAATAAAGGGTATTTTAAGTCAGCCAAGAAAAATCCGGAATTGATTAGTTCCGAAACCAATACGATGAAATATGATTCGCAAGGAAATTTAATTGAATTCACGAGTCAAGATGGATATCGCTACGATTTCTGCGAAATGCAGTACGATGAAAATAATCGTATCGTAAAAATCCAAAAGAAGCAGGAGAATGGACAACCTACACCATTGTTTCAGTGCAATTATGATACGCATAACAATGTGATAAAATCAGTTAACGGGCATTCTCTTTTCCAGTGTTCATACGAGTATGACGCACACGGTAATTGGACAAAGCAAACGATAGTCTTGAATGGAAAAAACAAGACGGTTGTTCGGAATATTACCTATCGTCAATAATTATTGAAATTTTTTCACAATTTTCACGACTTCAATAGCCTCTTTTACCTCGTGCACGCGAAGTATTTTGGCTCCTTTGAGTAGGGCAATTGTGTTCAGTATACTAGTTCCGTTGAGGGCTTCCTTTGCAGAGCAGTCCAGCACTTTTTGAATCATAGATTTATGCGAAATGCCAACTAAAACCGGATATTTCAAAGCAACAAAATCTTCTAAATGATTGAACAGCGTATAATTCTGTTCCACCGTTTTCCCAAATCCAAA
>DAIOSV010000088.1:0-1465 GCA_036752345.1 Bacteroidales bacterium
CCATTACAAAGTTCGTATTTTTCGCCAGTTTCGGGACACGTTGCAACATTATTTTCAAAATGAAGTTTGTAGCCGCCTTTGCTCACCCATCCCACTTGACGAGCGGGATTGCCAACAACTAACGCATACGGTTTTACCGGCTTTGTTACCACGGAACCTGCACCTATCAATGCATATTGTCCTATTTCATTACCACACACAATAGTTGCATTTGCCCCTATTGATGCTCCACGGCGAACAATAGTGAGTTTGTATTCGTCTTTTCTACTTATGAAACTACGTGGATTTATAACATTGGTAAATACCATAGAGGGGCCAAGGAACACATCGTCTTCGCAGACCACACCGGTATATACCGACACATTATTTTGAATTTTCACATTCCGCCCCAACACAACATTCGGCGAAACAACCACATTTTGTCCGATATTACAATCTTCACCAATAGTGCAATTTGACATGATATGAGAGAAGTGCCAAATCTTTGTTCCTTTGCCTATTGTGCAGTTTTCATCTATCACCGCCGTTGGGTGTGCAACATATTCTACGCTCATTTTTTACATTCGTTTAGTAATGTCAATACTGATGTTGTGATATATTCCAATTGTTCTTCGGTAAGTTCGGTGTGCATAGGCAACGAAAGTACCGTTTTACATAACATTTCTGCTACCGGAAAATCGCCTTGTTTGTAGCGATCGTTTTGATATGCTTTTTGCAAATGCAAGGGAATCGGATAATATATCATGGAAGGAATGCCTTTTTCGGCCAATTTTTCACGCAACAAATCTCTGTCTATGCTTTCGTGAAGACGAATGGTATATTGATGAAAAACATGCGTTGATTGAGGATTTCGCTCAGGAATTGTAATTTCAGGAGATGATGAAAATGCCGAATCATAATACACCGCTGCCCGTTGTCTGTTTTGTGTATATTCATGCAAATGTTTAAGTTTAACATCGAGCACTGCCGCCTGAATACTATCCAAACGAGAATTTACCCCGATTTTATCATGATGATACCGAACAATCATGCCATGATTTGCTCTGCAACGCGCTTCCGCTGCTAATGTATCATCATTCGTAAACAATGCACCGCCATCGCCGAAACAACCGAGATTTTTTGAAGGGAAAAACGAGGTACAACCAAAATCACCCATACAGCCTGATTTCTTAACGTCTCCATTTGCAAACCGATACTCTGCTCCAATAGACTGGCAAGCATCTTCAACCACAAACAAATGATGTTTTTCTGCTATTGCAGTAATCGCTTCCATGTTGGCATTTTGTCCGAACAGATGCACAGGAACAATGGCTTTTGTTCGAGAAGTAATTGCCTTCTCCACACTTTCAACTGACATACAAAACGTGCCTGGCTCAACATCCACAACAATTGGGGTTAATCCAAGCAAGGCGACAACCTCAGCCGTTGCAATAAACGTAAACGTAGGTGTAATAACCTCATCGCC
>DAIOSV010000089.1:0-1447 GCA_036752345.1 Bacteroidales bacterium
GTGGTTTTGCGAGTATCAAGGATTTTGGTGTTCGTGCCTTCCAACAATTTTACATAGTTGTGCGTTTGCGTAGCTATACCGCTTAGGCGTTGCATAAAGTTGAGCACCAATCGTTCTGTTTGGAGAATAGAAATTGTTTTGCCTTCAACCACAAACACGGTGTCACCTTTTTTTATTGCATCGCCGTCGTTCATATATTGCGTTACTTTGAGCGTTGGGTCGAATTTTGCAAAAATTTTGCGAGCCAAATCAACTCCGCAGAGTATTCCGTCTTGTTTTACTAACAAGCGTGCACGTCCTTCTAAATCGTGAGGTATGCACGATAACGTGGTGTGGTCGCCATCACCTATATCTTCTCTGAATGCAATGTCAATCGTTGCGTCAATCAATGGACTATCAATCATATTCATACGTATTTATTGTTTTTGCAAATGTAGAAAAATAAATGATTTGGTTTCTTTGCTTTACTCTTTATAGTGCGGTTTTGGTTGTTTTTTTGTTTGTTTACTGTGGGTTACGCGCCGAAATTGTTCCGCGTAAAAACCTGTATTAAGAGCGACTTCTGGCAAACAATTACCAATTACTAAGTACCAAGTACCAATTATTTCTTATATTTGTCTATGCAAACGAATCTTCCACATATTTCAGTAGTTACCCCAGTGTATGGGTGCAAAACGTGTTTGGCGGAATTGTATTTACGCCTAAAAAGCACGCTCGAACAGATAAACCCCGAGTTCGAAATTATATTGGTAAACGATGCCAGCCCCGATGGTGCGTGGGAAACGATAGTAGAACTTGCAAAAAAAGATGTAAGAGTAAAAGGCATAAACCTTTCACGAAATTTCGGACAACATTATGCCATTACCGCAGGTCTCGATCATTGCAAAGGCGAATGGGTGGTGGTTATGGATTGCGACTTGCAAGACCAACCCGAAGAAATTATAAAACTGTACAATAAGGCATTAGAAGGTTGGGATATTGTTTTAGCGCAGAGAACGATTCGGAAAGACAAGTTTTTTAAACGATTATCTTCAAAATTATTTCATGCGGTATATCGATATTTAAGTGGAATTCAGAGCGATGAATCTGTTGCAAATTTTGGCGTGTATCATAAGCGTGTAATAGCAGAGTGTGTGCGTATGAAAGACCAAGCTCGTGCCTTTGGAACGTTGTTGCAATACGTAGGGTTTCGTTCGTGTGCTGTGCCAGTAGCTCATGCGCAGCGATACCAAGGGGCAAGTTCCTATTCTTTGAAAAAACTGATACAATTAGCCCTCGATGTAATAATTGTTAATAGTAATAAACCATTACGCCTAACGAGTCAATTAGGTTTTATTATTTCTATATTTTCGTTTATGTTGGCACTGTATAACGTGCTCGCACATATATTGGGGATTATTCAAGTTCCCGGGTTTACCACAACTATTTTTTCTATTTGGTTTGTTGG
>DAIOSV010000090.1:0-1380 GCA_036752345.1 Bacteroidales bacterium
GTTGCAAACGACCGCTCCACGTGAAATCGTCGGAAGAAAAATAGTCGGTAGGAACAGTTGTAGGTAAGCATTTTTCCAATTCGGGCATGGTAAGATACCCGAGCATAGAAACTTTAATGCCTATGTGTGTTTTCGATAGATATTCGGCAAAGTTTGCAACGCGTTGGTGAGTGTCTTTATCAACGGCGTTATAAATGATGCCAATAGTCTTTGCGTTTTCAAAGGTATACACTTTCGGCGTGCGGTCGTTTCGACTCGTTCGGAGCGAAAGCAGAATACTGCCTAAACGTTCTTGTATGATACCCATTTTTTTCATTAGTGCAATAATACAAAAAAGGAAAGAGTTGGGGAACCTTCATTGAAAAAAAGTCGTTGATTATCAAAAAATAGTGTTGCGTGTGGGAATACTTTCCCCCTCTAAAATATTTTCTGCAAAAAAGTGTTTTTTATAATCGTAAATTGCTATACTTGCTTATGATTATGAATGTTATTGCCGTGAGGTTCATAACGTAAGAGAAGCCGAATAGTGATATTTATTGTGTTTCTCATTATTAGTAATGAGAAGAATTTAACAAGAAAGCGCACGAAGCAATTTGTCTGTACTTTTGGTATGCTGTCTCTTTCGCTTAAAAAATGAGAAGATTATGAAACGTGTTTTTTTAGTTTTTGTAATAGTGGTGATGTCTATTCTTGCAATGGCACAAGTACCACAAAAAATGAACTTTCAGGCATTGATACGTAATAGTGAAGACGAATTGGTGACAAACCAAACTATTTCGATAAAAGTAAGCGTGTTGAATAACTCGAACACGCCTGTTTATGGTGAATCGCATAGTGTTACTACCAATGCCAATGGTGTGGTTACGCTTGTGATTGGTGAAGGTACCGTAACAAACGGTGATTTTGCCAGCATTGACTGGTCGACGGGCAATTATTATTTGGAGACGAAAACCGACCTTGGTGGTGGTGCTGCCACAATTAGTGGCACAACACTCTTGTTGAGTGTTCCGTATGCTTTGTATTCCGAAAAAACAGCAAACACCTACACCAAAGCTGAGGTTGATTCGTTGTTGGCTGAAATACATACAAAAATTGATATTATTGAAGAGAGTGGCACAGGCACAGGCTATGGAGAATCGGGAAACGTTGTGGTTGAAAGTGGCGTAATAAAAGCTCCTTTTTCCGTTTCTGCCGACAAACAAGTGTATTTTTCAATGGGTAACTTGCAGTACAATGCAGGTACTAAAACGTGGCGATTTGCCGAACGGCAATATGATATGATTGGTACCGCCAATTCAAACGTTTCATCAACGTATAGTGGGTATATAGATTTGTTTGGTTGGGGAACAAGTGGTTGGAATAGTGGCGCCAAGGCAAACC
>DAIOSV010000091.1:0-1284 GCA_036752345.1 Bacteroidales bacterium
CGCGAAACTCTTTACGCGCATCAAGAACATGATGTTCAAAACCGAGTTTTTCGGCAAGTTGACGAGCTTCGGTAATTGCATCTTCCGTGCTACCACCTTTGCCGCTTGCCGCTCCGGGCTCTTGTTCAGAATCAAACGTGCGAAATGTAACACCAACAAGCTCATACCCCTGCTCGAGTAACAAGATAGCGGCGACACTACTGTCAATTCCGCCGCTCATGGCCATGAGAACTCGTTTTTTCATCCCAATGCTATCATTTTATCAATACAAACACGAGCATTTTTAATCGTATCACTATCTAAATCAATCACTTCTCCACCCGCCCCAGTTATAGCATGGTACACATCAACAAGCGTAGTAAGACGCATATTTGAACAAATTAATTGTTTTGAAATAGGATAAAAACGTTTTTCAGGACATTCATACGAAAGCTGTTCTGCAATGCTATTTTCCGTTCCTATCAAAAACTCATTACAATCCGACTTCATTGCGTACGACACAATGCCCGTTGTTGAACCCACATAATCAGCAAGTTGCGTAACTTCCGACGTACACTCTGGGTGCACAAGAAATTGTGCATTAGGGTGACGTTGTTTTGCTTGTTTTACATCATCAACCGTAACTTTTGCATGTTCCGGACAACCTCCTTGTATAAAATGAAGGCGTTTTTCAGGAACCATACGAGCCACGTAGCTACCCAAATTGCAATCAGGAATGAATAAAATATCGGTAGCATCTATTTTTTTCACAATCTCAACTGCCGATGACGACGTAACACAAACATCGCACACGGTTTTGAGCGCCGCAGTAGTGTTTACATATGCCACCACAGCATATTCGGGATGTTGTTTTTTAATTTCTAAAATTTCCTCTTTGGTTATTTGTTCTGCCATAGGACAACCAGCTTCGGAATTGGCAAGAATCACCGTTTTTTGGGGAGAAAGAATTTTGACTGTTTCTGCCATAAAACGCACACCGCACATCAAAATAGATTGTTGTTGCGTGGTTTGTGCTTGTAAACTCAACCCATACGAATCACCAACATAATCGGCAATTTCCTTTATTTCCATTGATTGATACGAATGGGCAAGAATGCAAATGTTTCTCCGCTTTTTCTCATCGCGTATCTTTTGTTGAAGTTCTACTATATCCATCCCAATTCAATTTTAGCAAATATATATAAATCTCGTTTACTTTTGTATTGCTTGCAATTGTGCTTTTGCGGCCGTATAGCCAATTTCGTATAGCTCGCGGAATCGTTTAAAATCAAACTCGCCATAGGT
>DAIOSV010000092.1:0-1052 GCA_036752345.1 Bacteroidales bacterium
GTTCCTACCGACTATTTTTCTTCCGACGATTTCACGTGGAGCGGTCGTTTGCAACGTGGCAAGGCTTACGATTTTGCAAAAGAACGATTTGACATGCTCTTGGATCTCACTACAGAAACAACCTACCCCATACAATACATACAACTACTTTCAAAAGCATCGTACAAAGTGGGGCGATATATAGAAGACGATTTACGACACGACTTGCTCATCGACATAAAAAACGAGAACACAATCGCATACTTAATCACCCAAATAAACGTATATTTGACAAAAATTAAAGTTAAAGAATAAACAATGAGAATTCAAGACAAATTTCGTGGAACAGGAGTAGCACTCATCACTCCCTTTACAAACAATAACAAATTAGATTTCAACGCTTTAGGCAAATTAGTTGACCACGTTATTGACGGCGGAGTTGAATTTCTTGTCGTTTTTGGCACTACCGGTGAACCTATCACACTGTCGGAAGACGAGAAAAACGAAGTATTGGATTTCATTTACGAACGTAATGCGAAACGCATTCCTATGATAGTTGGGTGCGGTGGCAACAATACCGAAGAAATAGCAAAGAAAGCAGCAAACATCGACACTCGTTTTGATGCCATACTTTCGGTTGTGCCATACTACAACAAACCAAATCAACGCGGAATGTTTGAACACTATAAAGCAATTTCGGAAGCAAGCGCGTTACCAGTGATTGCCTACAACGTACCGGGCAGAACAGGATGCAACTTGCAAGCCGAAACAACCATAAAGATTGCCAATGAACTTCCCAACGTAATTGGACTCAAAGAAGCATCACCTTCGGTTGAACAATTCACCTACATCAAGAAAGGTTTGCCCAAAGACTTTATGCTACTTAGTGGCGATGACTCTATTGTGCTACCACACATGTCACTTGGCGGATGGGGAGCTATTTCGGTTACTGCCAATGCAATGCCACGCATGTATTCCGACATGGTTCGCTTGTGTATGGCCAACAAATACGACGAAGCATTGAAACTTCACCTAAAACTCATAGAATTTACCGATAGCTTGTTTACCGAAGG
>DAIOSV010000093.1:0-1012 GCA_036752345.1 Bacteroidales bacterium
GCAGAAAAATTGCAATGTTTTGTAATGTTCGCCCGGAAGCTGTCATCGTGTCGGTGGATGCAAAAAGTATTTATCAGGTGCCGATTCTTATGCATCAGCAAGGATTAGATGATATTGTTGCCAACCATTTTAAGTTTGAATTGCCTCCGGCAAATTTGACGCAATGGGAAAAATATTTACAGTGTTTGTTTAATCCTCAACAAGATGTTGATATAGCACTTGTGGGAAAATATGTAGAATTGCAAGATGCCTACAAATCAATTTTAGAATCGTTTATTCATGCGGGTGCCGCCAATAGTTGTAAAGTTCATGTTCATACCGTTCACAGTGAATATTTGACTGAAGAAAATATCGAGGAAAATCTTGGTTCAATGCATGGAATTCTTGTCGCTCCGGGATTTGGAAGTCGTGGATTAGAAGGAAAGATTTTGGCAGTTCGGTATGCCCGTGAAAAGCAAATACCATTTTTCGGTATCTGTTTGGGAATGCAAATGGCCGTGATAGAATATGCTCGCGATGTGCTTGGATGGACTGATGCAAATTCTACCGAAGTTACTACAGAAACACAACATCCGTTGATAGATATGATGGAGGAACAAAAACGTATTACACTCAAGGGTGGAACAATGCGTTTGGGTGCATATCCCTGTCGTTTAAAAGCTGGAAGTCTGGCTGAATCAATATATGGGAAAAAAGATATTTCGGAACGTCATCGCCATCGTTATGAATTGAACAGTGTATTTATTCCTGATCTAGAAAAAGCAGGAATGGTTGTTAGTGGCATCAACCCAGTAAGCAATTTGGCCGAAATAGTTGAAATACCCGGGCATCCGTTTTTTATTGGTGTTCAATTTCATCCAGAGTTAAAAAGTACACCAGAAAATCCGCAACCGCTTTTCGTTAATTTTGTGAAAGCTGCATTACAACGAAAAAAACTGGTTTCTATACATTAAAATATTTGTTTTACATTTGTTTCGTGGGGTCGTACTGAGCAATCGGTGCGGCCTTTTTT